>CAZFYM010000045.1:0-28863 GCA_964523755.1 uncultured Wenzhouxiangella sp.
GTCCCCTTGCGTGATGGTGGCAGACGCGATGCCCAGAACTCATCAAACTGCAACTGTGACCACAGGTTCAAGGCTAACCAGCATCCACCCCACTGGCGCGGTCGATGCAGGGTCGGCTCGGACAACCGGACCTGCACCACATCGCAATCCATGAGCGGTGCTTTACGGTCAGACGGAAACAAGGCGATCGGACGATATTCATCCCGGTGATCATCAAACACCTCAATCGCCCGACACCAGGCAGACTTCTGGCTATCGTTGATCTCACCGAGGTACAACACCTGGCGCTGAGTGACCTTGCCGGACTGACCGCGTCGACTCTCCACCACGCTCCAATCACGATGCTCTTTGCCATCCTTGAAGCGTTTTTTGGATCGCAAAAACATGACCAAAAGTGTTGGCCATTTGCGACGATTCGTCAATGACCAAGGTCGGCACTACAAGGGGTTTGGAGTGCTATCAGAACCAACAATCAAGCACTTACAGTGGAAAATCGGCCGAAATTGGCCCGAAATTCTGGAAATCAGGGGCGAATAGCGGAAGTCGGGCTAGCCGTTGAGTTTCAGTTCAGGACTGACCGGCGACGGTCATTTTGTCGACCAGCAGGGAGCCGGTCTGGATGTTGTTGCGGGTGTCGATGTCGGTGCCGGCGGCGCGGATGTTGGCGAGCATGTCGCGCAGGTGGCCGGCGATGGTGATTTCTTCGACTGGCCAGGCGATTTTGCCCTGCTCAATCCAGAATCCGGAGGCACCGCGTGAATAATCGCCCGTGACCAGGTTGACGCCCTGGCCCATGACCTCGGTAATCAGCAAGCCGGTACCCGTGTCTTCGATCAGTTCTTCGGCCGTCCGGCTTGCGCCGGTCAGGCGCAGGTTGCGAACGCCGCCGGCGTTGGCCGTGGTTTCCAGTCCCAGGCGGCGCGCCGAGTAGGCGCTGAGCACGTAGCGCTCCAGAATGCCGGCGGTAACCAGCGGCCGGGTTCGGGTGGCCACTCCGTCGGCATCGAAGGCGGACGATCCCGGGCCACCGGGCAACTGTGGTTCTTCCACCAGGCCCGCCCAGGTCGGGAGCACTGTCTCTCCCAGGGCATCCAGCAGAAAGCTGGAACGACGATACAGATTGCCGCCGGAAACGGCGCTGACCAGGTGAACGATCAGTCCTCTGGCAACTTCCGGCGCGAACAGTACCGGAAATGGACCGGTGGGAACCCGGCGCGCGCCCAGTCGCCGGGCCGTTCTCAGCGCGGCTTCGCGCCCGGTCTGTTGCGGACTGGCCAGTTCGCTGTAGCTCCGTCGGGTATCCCAGTCATAATCGCGCTGCATGCCGCCGCTGTCGTCGGCGGCAATCAGCACACAACTTTGTGAATATCGGGTGCCGCGGTTGCAGCCCAGAAAACCGTGCGAGTTGGCATAAACCCCCAGGCTGGCCTCGGATGTCACGCTGGCCCCTTCGGAATTGGAAATTCGGCTATCGGCCTCCTGGCCAGCCTTTTCGATCTGCACGGCTCGGTCGATCAGGTCGCCCATGGTCAACTCGTGCGGATGCCACAGATCCAGATCCACCGATCCGGTCGCCATCAGTTCTGCCGGAGCCAGTCCTGAGGCTTTGTCGGCCTGGGTGTGACGGGCAATCGCCAGCGCCCGGTCAACACATTCGTCGATCACATCCGGCCGCAGGTCGCCGGTGGATGCCGTACCGCTGCATTGACGGGCATAGACGGTGACCCGTACTCCGCGGTCTCGCGCTTCCTCCAGCACCTCGACCTCGCCCAGGCGCACACCGGCTTCGCGGCTCAGACTGGATGAGACGCTGACTTCGGCCTGTTCTGCCCCGCCGGCACGCGCCCGGTCGAGGACGCGCCGTGCAATTCCCACCAGCAGTTCGGTCTCGCGGTCGGGATTGTCGAGCAGATCGGAGCCGTTGACGACGGCCTTGCTATTTTTTCCCAGATCTGCCATCAGCTGGTCCCTCCGACGGTCAGCCCGTCAATGCGCAAGGTCGGCTGACCGACGCCGACCGGCACACTCTGACCTTCCTTGCCGCACACGCCCACACCGCTGTCGAGCTTGAGGTCGTTGCCGACCATGCCAACCCGGGTCAATACATCCGGGCCGTTGCCGATCAGGGTCGCCCCCTTGATGGCCGAACCCACCTTGCCGTTCTTGATCCGGTAGGCTTCGGAGGCGGCGAAGACAAACTTGCCCGAAGTGATATCGACCTGGCCGCCGTTGAAATTGACCGCGTAGATACCATCGTCAACCGAGGCGATGATGTCGCCCGGATCGTGCTCGCCCGGCAGCATGTAGGTATTGGTCATGCGTGGCATGGGCAGGTGAGCGAACGATTCGCGTCGTCCGTTGCCGGTGGGCTTGACGCCCATCAGGCGGGCATTGAGCTTGTCTTGCATGTAGCCGACCAGGCGACCGTTTTCGATCAGTGTGGTGCAACTGGCCGGCGTGCCTTCATCATCGATAGCCAGCGAGCCACGCCGCCTGTCCAGCGTGCCATCATCGACGATGGTGCAGCCGGCACTGGCAACCTGTTCACCGATTCGATTGCTGAAGGCCGAAATTCCCTTGCGGTTGAAATCGCCTTCCAGACCGTGACCGATGGCTTCATGCAGCAGGATGCCCGGCCATCCAGGGCCCAACACCACGGTCATGTGACCGGCCGGCGCTTCTTCGGCCGACAGGTTGACGGCCGCCTGGCGCACCGCCTCATCGGCCTGAAACTGCCACAGCTCGGGATCCATCAACTCGGACAGCGAATAGCGTCCGCCGCCACCGGCAAAGCCCTGTTCGCGGCGCTGGCCCTGTTCCATCAGCACACGAATATCGAGCCGAACCAGTGGACGGATATCGCCGGCCAGTGCACCATCGCTGGCGGCGACCAGGATAATGTCATGGCTGGCTGACAGATTGACGCTGACCTGGCTAATTCGGGTATCCAGCGAGCGTATGTAGGCATCAATCGTTCGGAGCAGTTCAACCCGGTCTGACGAGCTGCCTTCCGAAGTCGGGTCATCTGTGCTGTAGCGGCGCGGTGTGGACAGCGCCGGGGTCAGGCTAACCTGTCGTTTTGAGCCACTTCGACTGATGGCACGCGCGCTGTCGGCCGCATCCAGCAATGCCGGCAAGGTGATCGAATCAGCGTAGGCAAAGCCGGTGCCGGTACCGGCGATGGCGCGCACGCCGACACCCTGGTCCACGTCCCAGTTACCGGACTTGACACTGCCGTCCTCCAGCATCCAGCCTTCGCGCACGCGGCGTTGGAAATACAACTCGCCGAAGTCCACGGCACCGCCGGCCAGCCGGCTGATGGCCCGCTCGATGTCGGATTGGTCCAGGCCGGTCGGCTCGAGAAGCTGGGCGCGCGCAAGTTCAAACATCAGGACAGTATTTCCTCAAGGTGGCAAGTGAGTCATCAGGCAGGTGGTCTTAATATTCGGCCGAACCGGCCCGCTTTCAATCGTACATTCAGTCGCACATTCAATCGCACATTCAATCGGGTTGGGGTGGTCCGATGATGGTTTCTTCGCCGGCCTCATCGGTTACCCGGGCCTCGACCAGCTCGATCTGCGGATCATCCCAGGAGCCGGTGACGCTGTAGCGTGCCTCGGCAACGCCGCGCAGCGGCCGGTCAAGAATAGACTGCAAAACCAGACCAGCGGCCGCTCCGACTGGCCCGCCGGCCAAAACGCCGATCACCGGCAGAGCGGCACCCAGGCCCGGCTCAACCCGGACCTGCTGGTCATATCGCCGGGCCGCCATGTCGGTGTCACCACTGATGGTGATTTTGGCTGCCGGCGAGAAGATGACCAACCCTTGGGTACGAGCAAAGCCGGCGGCCAGATCAAACCGCCCCTCAATCTGATCGAATTTCAGTCCGGAACCAAAGACATCGCGAAAATCCAGCGTCAAACGGCGCGGGATAGCATTGAAACTGGCCAGACCCAGCAGCCGTCCGGCACCCGGACGGGCTTCAGGAATCGAGCCATCGGCAATCTGCAGATTAAGCACGCCACTCAGACGTCCGATTTCAAAATCGGCGGGGGCACCCGGCCAGCGAAAATCCATCTCCAACTGGGTTCTGCCGGCCTCAATGCCCGACTGATACGCAGCCGATTCCAGCAGACCGGTGAGATTATCGGTGGTCAGACGGCCGGTGAACTCGGATTGAATCTGATCGTCGAGCAGACGCCAACGCCCCACCCCGTTGAGTCGCAGATCAGGTCCCGAAACATCGACCAGCTCAATCTCGACGCCATCTGGTGCGGCGTGTGATTCCAGTCGGGCCCGACCAAGGTTCATATCACCCCAGCGCAGGTCCTCGATCAGCACATGCAGCGGCGGCATCCCTACCGGACTCTGGCTGGACGTCTGGTCTGAAAGGGGCTGAACCGCCAGATCGGCAGACTGTGGCGGTGGCTGGACCGGGTCCAGATGGAGGCGTTTCAGATCAGCGACCACAACCCGACCGGAGTCCAGCGGAATGGGTATGGTCAGCCGGCCAGCGATATCGTTGCCGTCAATATCGAACTGCCATCCCGAATCACTTCGGGTCAGGTTGACGTCAACCCGGTCAAGCGTCAAACCGTAAGCCTCAAGTGTTTCCAATTGCACGGCCACGTCAACCGGCCAGCTTTCCACCCCAAGCTGCAAGCGGGCATCGGCCAGCACGTCACGCCAACGGGTCAGGGCCAGGCTGTGAACCTGCCCGCGCACGGCAAGCCCTTCAGAAGGCATATCGGGCACTGGTTGATTCAACCCCACGGCCATGATCAGATCGGACGGTCCGCCCTGGATTGCCCCGGCGAACCAGTCGGCTATGTTCAACGCTGCATCAAACTGCGACTGCCTGACCGACGCGGTCAAACGCAATGGCCATGCCTCATCACGCGGCTTGGCCAGGGGTTGGGGCAGATTGATCGCCAGGCCATCCAGGTCACTGGCCACGCGCAGCGACAATTCCCCCTCGGACGCCGCAGCCAGATCAATCGTGATGTTTGTTTCACCCTGAATTCGCCCGGCCAGCCATCCCGGATCATCGAGCACTTGCATGGGATCGAGCCTGCCATCCAGGCGCATCCAGCCTGGATCGGCAAAGGAGGCGACAATCTTGATTTCCGAAGACGGCTCGACTGTTCCGGTCCGAAGTGTTGCCGGCCCCAGGGCTTGACGATCGAAGCCAACGGTTCCATTGAGCGAATCGAACGCGATTCCCAGATCCGGCAAGCCCAGTCGCGTCTGCTCGACGGCAATTTCGCCTTCCAGCCACCAGTCATCCATTTGGCCAAAGGGCAAATGCAGGCGCATTTCCAGTTCGGTCGGCCCGGACCAGCGCATTGGCTCCAGCACCCGCGGCCAGATGGGAAAAGGTATTCGGGCCAGCAAATCAGTCACTGCATTGGCCCGAACATGTCCGCTACGAATAGTTATTCCCAGTTCAGGCTCAATCAGATTGGGCAGATTCACATCCGCGCCGGCCAGATCCAGTTCGCCCAGACTTGCCTGGTCAAGCTGTGCCTGCAGGCTGGAACCCAGGAAATGGGCGCGACCCGAAAGTTTGCTGGCGATGGGCCAGTCCGGCCAGTAGTCCATGGTGACACCGGCAAATTCCACATCAGACTGAAAATGCCCTGGTCGGATAGCGTCGGCCGGGGTACCGGCCAGCATATGCAGGTGGACCCAGCCGCTGGCCTGTTCAATGCCTGTCAATGACTGATTCAGCCATTCGTTCGCCTTGGGCGGAATAAAACGCCGTGGAAGAAACCGCCGCGGATCCATGGCGGCAATTCGCTCCGCCTCGATCATCAAATCAAGAAACGGCCGCTGCTGGCCAAGATACAGCCAGCCATCGGCTTTTCCCGTGAGCAACGCATGCTTCACCGTCAAGCCTTGCACTTCCAGTGCCCGAGGTGAGACCACAACTCGACCAGACACCGCGTCGAGCTCGATCACTTCCTTCAGCAGGGAGGCCCAGGCCACGCTCGGTTCGCCCCGCGGCGTCAGGACCGCACGATCACCGGACAGACCCAGATCAACATGCAGATTGGCGATACTCGGAAAACGATCCGGCATGGTCACGGCAAATTGTTCGAGCCGACCATTGAGCGCATGCAGACCTATGCCTTCACGCCAGCCTGCGGTCAAATCCGTCACGCGCCCGGCCAGTTCGTGCGGGCGCCATTCACGATCCGGCAGCCAGGGTTTGATCCAGGGGTAGACCGCTTCAATATCCAGCCTGTCGACTGCCGCTGCCCAGTGCTGACCCCGCCTGGCCGCGGCCAGGCCACGCACCAGCGGCGTGGTTTCCAGGCCTACGGCATCGAGTTTGACCAGCTCGATCTGGTGAACACGATCACGCCGGCTAAACAACAACTGGCCATCCAGTCGCCGGTCATCGTCACCCAGACCGGCGATGGCAACATCGGCATCAAGGCGACCACCGCCCTGGTCCGACCAACTGGCCCAGGCTTGCAATGACAATCGTGCGCTGTCGGGTAGCCAGGGCGCGCTGGCCCAGGCATTGACCGCCAGATCTTCACCCTTGATCCAGGCCTGTCCTTCACGCCAACGACCGTCGCTGTGCCGCAGCAACAGGCTGAAGCTCAAATCATTGCCTGCCGGTTCCTGGGGCTCGAGCTGGCCACTGATCTGCGTGCGTTCACCCCGGCGACGCAGATCTCCTTCGACCAGGCGGGCACCAAAAGCCGCACCACCGGCCATAATCACCCGCAAGCGGGCGTCACGAATCATCAGATCACCGAACGGAACCTGATCGCGCGCAGAGCCCTCATCAATCTGGGCACCACCTTCCAGGCTGACCCCCCATCGTCCTTCAGCGTCTTCTGTCAGCAGCAGATCCAGACCGAGAACAATGACCTGGAAAAGGTTTCGCTGGCGATTGAACACATTGGTCAGATGCAGTTCAAGACGTGCCTGATCAACTGCCAACAGCGGATCATCCACAGACCCAACAGCTACCTGATAAAGCGTAAGCTGAGGTGTCAATCGAGGCCACTGCGCCTCAAGCCTGCCAATCCGCACCTGCTCGCCCAGACGCTGGGACAAGGTTTCGGCGAGCCAGGGACGCAATTCATCCGCGTAGGGAATCAGAACCCGGCCAACGCCAACAACGACGGCAGTGACGATGATGAGCACTGCCAACGTGGTCAGCAACAAACCCCTGCAATAAGCTAGCAGGGCGACAATGCGTTTTTTACTGGAGGCCGCGGTCAAAGCAGAACAACGTCGAACTGTTCCTGGCCATATTGATCTTCCGCCTGAAACTGGATACTGGTACCCAGCTGCTCGGTCAGTTCGGCAATGGAACGGTGATGGTCTTCCAGCATTCGGTTAACCACCGCCGGGGTGGCCATGACCCGTAGCTGGCCAGTCTCGAACTGGCGCACGGCCCGCAGGACTTCACGGAAAATCTCGGCGCAAACCGTATCAACACTTTTGACCCGACCGCGACCCTCACAAACCCGACACGGTTCGCACAAGCGATGCTCAAGACTCTCGGTGGTTCGCTTGCGCGTCATTTCCACCAGGCCAAGATCGGAGATCTCCGAAACCGTGCTGCGGGCATGGTCACGGCTCAGAGCGCGCGACAGCGTGCGCAAAACCTGGCGTTTGTGTTCCGGGTCGTTCATGTCAATAAAATCTATGATGATGATGCCACCCAGGTTACGTAACCGAAGTTGCCGGGCAATCGCCTGGGCCGCCTCAAGATTGGTCTTGTAGATGGTTTCTTCAAGGTTACGGAAGCCAACATAGGCTCCGGTATTGACATCAACCGTGGTCATTGCCTCGGTCTGGTCAATCGCCAGGTGGCCACCGGACTTCAGCGGTGTTATCCGGCTCAGCGCCCGCTCGATCTCGTCCTCAACACCATACAGATCAAACAGCGGTCCATCGCTCTGATAGTGCTCAATACGGTCTGCCCAGTCGGGAAAAAATTCATTGGCAAACTGAACCGCCCGATCCCGGGTTCGCCGATCATCAATCCGGACTTTGTCCACACCCGCGTGCATCTGATCACGCAGTGAGCGAAACGGCAGCGAAAGGTCCTCGTATATACACTGACCCGGCGTGGCCGTCTTCATTCCGGACTCGATCCGTTGCCACAATCGGCGCAGGTACTCGATATCCTTCCCCAGTGCTTCTTCACGAACATCTTCAGCGTTGGTCCGGAGAATAAAACCGGACTGAGCATCCTCTCCCACCAGAGAGCGCAGCATCTGTTTCAATCTCAGCCGCTCGTCATCGGACTCGATTCTTACCGACACGCCAATGCTGTCCACGCCCGGCAACAGCACCAGATAACGTGAGGGAATGCTGAGCTGAGTGGTCAATCGCGCACCCTTGCTGCCGAGCGGGTCCTTGATGACCTGGACCATTAATTGCTGGCCCTGCTGAATCAATTCGGTAATCGAAGGAATCGGAGCTGTCTCACCTTCATCGGTCAGTTCCGGCTGGCGTGGAACAATATCGTTGACATGTAAAAAAGCCGTCCGATCCAGACCGATATTGACAAATGCCGCCTGCATGCCCGGCAATACCCGCTCGACCCGTCCCATGTAGATATTACCGACATAGCTGACGTCATCATCGCGCTCGATGTAGAGCTCCTGCAGCAGACCATTTTCGACAATGGCCACCCGACTTTCCGTCAGGGTCACATTGATCAGGATTTCATCGCTCAAAGATTGCCACTCCGGTTGACGCGATTCTGGATAGGGAAAGAATAGCATCATCAGCTGTTCAGGCCCGAATCAGACCGGCTTCGCGCAACAGCTCCCCGGTTTCGAACAACGGCAGTCCAACCACACCGGTGTAACTACCATCGATGCGGCGAATCCAGATGCCGGCCTCGTTCTGTATGCCGTAGGCTCCCGCCTTGTCCAGCGGATCGCCCGAAGCGACGTAGGCAGCAATCCAGGATTCCGGCAGGATTGAAAAATGCACCTGGGTCAGATTGAGTCGGCAAGCCGGTGCCCGGCCCGGAAGCGCCAGCACCACCGCGGTCATCACGTCGTGGGCTCTCCCCGATAGTTGACGCAGCATGGTGCCTGCCTGGTCCGCATCGGCTGGCTTGCCCAGTAGCTGGCCATCCACAACCACGACCGTATCGGCTGCCAGTATCGGTGAGTGAGGGTGACGGGAAGCCACCTTGACCGCTTTGTCCCGGGCAATCCGCTGCACATAATCACTCGCGGCTTCGCCGTCGATCAGTGATTCGTCCAGTGCCGCCGGTTCAACCCTGAACGGTATTCCAAACAGGCCCAGCAATTCGCGACGTCGCGGCGAGGCCGAGGCCAGAATCATTGGTCACTATTACCACGATTGCCTCGATGATAGGGATGCCCATCGAGGATGGTCCAGGCGCGATACAGTTGTTCGGCCACCATGACCCGAATCAACATGTGCGGAAACACCGCTGGTCCGAATGACCAACGCGCCTGACAGGTCGTCAGCAAGGCTTTATCCAAGCCTTCAGCACCGCCAATAAAAAAACACACCGGGTCGCCATCCTGCTGCCAGTCAACCAGATGGTCGGCCAGGGTTTCGGTTGCCCAGGGCTTGCTGCGGCCGTCCAGCGCGATTCGTCTGGCTCGCTCAGGTACCCGATTCAGCAGTGACTGGGCTTCGGTCTGCGCCTCACGTCCAAGCGCCTTGCGCCCGGCGGCCGGAACCTCGATCAGGTGAAGTTTGAGGTGCGCCGGAAAACGACGGGAGTACTCCAGCCAGCCATCTGCTATCCACGCCGGCATGCGCTGGCCGACACTGATCACGTTCAGGTCCATGGCATTCTTCAGACCTTAACGTTCTGCGCCAGGGCTGCTCAACCCTGGGCAGACTGACTGATTACTGGTGCTGTCCAGAGTTTTTCAAGATTGTAGAAAGCCCGGGTCTGGGGCAGCATGATATGCACGACGACATCGACCAAATCCACCAGCACCCATTCAGCTTCACGATCACCCTCAACGCCCAGCGGCTGCACCCCAGCCGCCTTGGCGCGTTGCACCAGGCGATCGGCCATGGCCTTGACCTGGCGGGTTGAGTTGCCGCTGGCGATTACCATAAAATCAGCGAAACTGGAACGGTCACGAAGATCGATCTGCTGAACATCTTCAGCTTTGGCATCATCGAGGACGGTAAGAGCGAGGTCACGCAGAGCCTCGGCATCGGGGACAGTATGTGCGTTCAATAATCCGTTCTGGCAATTAAACCAGTCTCCAAGTCTACTCTTTTTGCTGGCGCTTTTCATGGCCTCCGTAGAGCCCGTGTTTGCGAATGTAAGCCAGTACCGTGGCGGGTAGCAAAAAGCGCGGATCTCGACCCGCAGCCAGTTGCCGTCGAATGTCGGTGGACGAGATGGCCAGTTGGGTGATTTCGACATGACGCACCCGCCCGGCCGGGCTGGTCATCAAGTCGCGCGTGCGACGCACTTTGCTGTCGCGGAAGTACTCGCCCAGATCCTCCGGATAGCGAGGCCGACTGCGCGGCCGGGTCATCACGACCAGGTGGGCCAGGTCGAAAATCTCGCGCCAGCGGTGCCAGCGATTCAAACCATTGGCGGCATCCTGCCCGAGACACAACAACAGTGGCGCGTCACCCGCATCAGTCCGAATGCTGGCCAGTGTATCCACCATGAACGAAGGGCCGTCGCGCCGGACTTCACGGTCGTCAACGGTCAGGTCCGGATAAGGTGCCAGCGCCAGTTCCAGCATCGCCAGGCGATGATAGGCATCGGCCCAGGTGCCTTCACGATGGGGCGGATGACCGGCCGGAAGAAGGCGAAAATCATTCACCTTGAGCTGCTCGGCCACTTCAGCCGCTGCCCGCAGATGACCATAATGGACCGGATCAAAGGTCCCGCCGAAAACTGCTATGGCGCGATTTTTCACGCCAGCTCCCGGTGCCGGTTATTGTTGGCCAGACCCACGCAGAGTCGCTCCAGGCCGAGCCAGAAAACCGGACGCTCGTTGGATTTGGACTGAATATCGAGATCGGACAGAGCGGCCAGCGCCGATCGCAGTGTGGCCGGATGAAAACGGCGTGCCGCCTCGGCGACTGCCTGTTGACGCGATCGCCAGATCTTGAGCTCGTCCATCGCACGCGCCTCTGAGACGCGGTTGGACAAGGACTGAAACGCTTCGACCAACTGCAGCTCGCGAGCCAACGCAAAAACGATCATCGGCTGGGGTGTATCACTTTCGGCCAAGCCGCGAATGCAACGCACCGCCGCGCCGGCCTGGCCGGTCAGCGTCAGTTCGGTTAAACGAAAGCTGTCAAAGCGGGCACTGTCGGCCACGGCGGCTCGCAGCGTCTCCCGGTTCAGCGTTGTATCGTTCCCATATAGCAGGGCCAGACGCTCAATTTCCTGCGCGGCGGCCAGCAGGTTGCCTTCCAGGCGTTCGGCCAGGAACTGACAGGCAGCTTCATCCGCCTTCAAGCCGCGCGATGTCATGCGCTGACGAATCCACTGTCCAATCTGATGCGCCTTGATGCTCCAGCACGGCACATAGACTCCAGCCTTGTCGATGGCCTTGAACCAGGCCGAACTCTCGCTCTTCAATTCCCAAGCATGCGCCTTGATCAGCAGCACGTCATCGCTGGCCGTTTTGACCCAATCGCGCAATGCAGCACCACCTTCACGCCCCGGCTTTCCACTGGGCATGCGAAGCTCGATCAGTCGCCGGCTGGCAAACAGGGATAAGGTGTCACCGGTTGCAGCCAACTGGTTCCAATCGAAACGGGCATCGGCATCAAGCACCACCCGCTCGTTAATCTGGTCCTGGCGAGCGCGCTTGCGAACCGCATCACAAGCCTCTTCGACCAGTAGAAGTTCGGGTCCGGCAACGAGATACACCGAAGCCAGGCCGCGTTCCAGATTGGCCTGAAGCTGATTGGCAAACAGCTTCACGGCTGGCGGGAACTCAGCGCCTCCAGTCGGCGAATCAGACTGGAGGCCATGGATTTGCGCAGATTGTCGCGCAGGAATTCCTCTTCGCGAGTGGCGGCCAGAATTTCCTGTTCGTCAAAGCTGTAGTCTCGCGTCAGGCGCCGAGTTTCGCGCTCAATCATGACTTGTCCGTCCGGCCCCGTCAGCGAAAAGTCAACCTCAAAAATCAGGATAAATTCCCGCACCCGGGCATCACCGGCGATGGTCAGGGCTTCGCGCCGCAAGCGTTCATCGTACACCTGCAGACTGGCCCACCCTTCGCCGGCCTGCTTGCCAAGCTCAATGCCATTGGCGCGGAGCATCAGTTGCAGTTCGCGCACAAACGGACTGGTATCGTCGGGTACCAGCAACGCGGTTTGATTCAGCGAGGCCGGCAATTGCGCCTCGCCACGCAACTGGAACCCGCAACTGGCCACCAGCAGGGCCATCGCCGCCACGATCAGGAATCGAATCAACATGGACATCAGTTTGCCACGATATTGACCAGACGGTCCGGCACAACAATCACCTTGCGAATGGTCTTGTCACTGACAAAGCGCGCGACGTTGTCTGCGGTCAGCGCCGCCTCCTCGACCACGTTATTGGGACTGCCGGGGGCGATTTCTATACGGCCACGGACCTTGCCGTTTACCTGGACCACCAGCGTAACGGCATCGCGCACCAGCGCTTCTTCATCTACTTCAGGCCAGCCGGCGTCGAACACAGAACCTTCCCGACCGAGGATCGACCACAGGGCTTCAGCAATGTGCGGTGCGACCGGGGCGATCAGTCGCACCACGCCCTCCCAGGCCTCCTGACACAAAGCCCGATCATCGTTCGAGCGCGGTTCGAAGCGGTTGAGCAGATTGCAGAACTCCATGATCGCAGCAATCGCGGTGTTGAAAGTATAGCGGCGGCCGAAATCATCACCGGTCTTGGCAATGGTCTCGTGCAGGCGTCGACGCAGCTCGCGGGCATCCGGTCCGCCGGACGCGTCATTACCTGAATCGGCGCCGGCCACATGAGCATGGACGCCGGCCCACAATCGCTTGAGAAAACGCCAGGCCCCTTCGACGCCGGCGTCTGACCACTCCAGGGATTGTTCGGGAGGGGCTGCGAACATCGAAAACAGGCGAACGGTATCGGCCCCGTAGTGATCAACCAGCGCTTTGGGATCCACCCCATTATTCTTGGATTTGGCCATTTTCTCGATGCCGCCAGGCAGGACTTCTTCGCCATCGGCAACCAGAGTGGCCCGTTGCAGTCGGCCCTTTTCATCCCGTTCGATCTCGACATCGGCCGGGTTGAACCAGGTCCGGCGGCCGGATTCATCTTCACGGTAGAAGGTTTCGGCCAGCACCATACCCTGGGTCAGCAGGCGGGCAAACGGTTCGGAGTGATCAATCAGGCCTTCATCACGCATCAGCCGGGTCCAGAAACGGGCATAAAGCAGGTGCAGGATGGCATGTTCGATACCACCGATATACTGGTCGACCGGCATCCAGTCGGATGTCGCCTGGTCGACCATGGCCTGATCATTGCCGGCACAGGGGTAGCGCAGGAAATACCAGGATGAATCGACAAAGGTGTCCATGGTGTCGGTTTCACGTCGGGCCGGGCCGCCGCACTGCGGGCACGAGGTGTTGACAAACGCCTCGCAACGATTGAGCGGATTGCCCGAACCGTCAGGTACCAGATTCTCCGGCAAGACAACCGGCAGATCCACCTCGGGCACCGGCACATCACCACAGTCAGGACAGTGAATGATGGGGATTGGACAACCCCAGTAGCGCTGGCGGGAAATCCCCCAGTCGCGCAAGCGGTACTGGACCCGGCCGCGCCCGCAATCCTTGCGCTCCAGTTCGGCAACAATGGCCTGAGCACCCTCGGTGCAATCCAGCCCGTTGTACGGACCGGAGTTGACCAGCTCACCATCGCGCGCGGCGTAGCTGTCGTGCCACTGGCGATCATCGTAGACCTGGTCGTCGGGCAGGCTGACAACCTGGCGAATCGGCAGCTTGTATTGATTGGCGAACTCGAAATCGCGCTCATCATGCGCCGGAACGGCCATGATGGCACCCTCGCCGTAGCCCATCAGCACGTAGTTGGCGACCCAGACCGGCAGTTCAGCACCGCTGAGCGGATGAATGGCTTTCAGACCGGTGTCCATGCCACGCTTGTCCTGAGTCGCAATATCGGCCTCAGACACACCGCCTTTCTGGCACTCGGTGATAAAACCGGCCAGCGCCGGATTGTTGCTGGCAGCCTGGCGGGCCAGCGGGTGCTCGGCCGCCACTGCCATAAAAGTTGCACCCATCAGGGTATCGGGTCGAGTCGTGAAAACCTTGATCGTCTCGGCCCCACACTCGAAGCTGATCTCGGCTCCTTCGCTACGACCGATCCAGTTGGCCTGCATGGTCCGAACCCGCTCCGGCCAGCCCGGCAATTCGTCCAGGCCGTCCAGCAATTGATCAGCGTAGTCGGTGATGCGCAGGTAGTACATCGGGATCTCGCGCTTTTCGACCGGGGCACCGGTTCGCCAGCCACAGCCATCAATCACCTGCTCGTTGGCCAGCACGGTTTGATCAACCGGGTCCCAGTTGACCAGACCGGTTTTCTTGTAGGCGATGCCGCGCTTGAGCAGTTTCAGGAAAAACCACTGGTTCCAACGATAGTAGTCCGAGTCGCAGGTTGCCAGTTCGCGCTCCCAATCGATGGCAAATCCCAGGGCCTTGAGCTGAGTGCGCATATGGGCGATGTTGGCCCGGGTCCATTGGGCTGGCGGCACGCCATTGGCCATGGCGGCATTTTCGGCCGGCAAACCAAAGGCATCCCAGCCCATGGGCTGCAAGACCTGTTTGCCGGACATTGCCTGAAATCGCGAAATCACATCACAAATCGTGTAATTGCGCATATGGCCCATGTGCAGCTTCCCCGATGGATAGGGAAACATGCTCAGGCAGTAAAAGCGCTCACCCTGACCGCGCTCGGCCCGGTCACGACCAGCGCTTTCCCAGGTTTTCTGAATCGCCGGCTCAATCTGGCCGGGGTTGTAAAGCTCTGACACGTGCTTTCAATCCTGAATCTTGGTTAAACAAACAAGGCTGTGGTGATCGACTCGTTCAATTGATAAAACGTTCAAAGCGACCGGGCAGCCTTGCCACCCGGTCGCTTTTATCCGTGTAATGCCTGATGAGTATCAGTAACCACTCAGGCCATTGAACAGGGGAGCACATCCACGAGTATGCCCCAATTGAAGGTCTTGCGCAGCAGTCCGTGCAAAGGAATGCTGCGTGAATCGCGCGTCAGGCGTCGGGTGAGCGGGTGCTCCACCAGGTCCAGCCGATCAGTCCCAAGCCGACCAGTGCACTGACAATGCCCCAGGAGGTAATCAGGTAAATGCTGGCCAGTGCCAGAATCAGGGCAGCAAGACCAAAGGCGTAGCCATCACTGACCCGTGCATGGATGAGGTCGGTGCGGCCGGTAAACTTGAGCAACAGGTGATCCAGGCTGAGCTTGCCACCGCCCATGAAAATCAACGGAAGCAGCATCGCCATGAACAGCAAGGGAATGCGGAAATTACCGCGAAACTCGCCATCTTCCATCACCCGCGACACGGAATATCCCTGCCACAGTTGACCCAGGCTGTCCCAACTGGCCGGCCAATGTATGGCAGCAATCGCCACGACCGTGATGACCAGCAGCGAGACGGCAAAGAAGCGGGTAAGCAAGCCCAGTACCAGAGCAATCCCGGCAAGCATCTCACCCCAGGTCACCATGAACCAGTTCATGTTGGCCGACAGAATACCGAAGGGAAATACGAAGTCCTGGTTGGCAAACCAGCCAGGTGCTTCGGTGCCGGCCCCAAATTTACCTCGACCGGCATTGAAAAATTCGTAAGCCAGCAGCAGCCGCAATCCAAGTGGGGCAATCCAGTCACCGGCAGCGCGCAGTCGATCGGTCAGATTGTCATAAAGTTCAAGCATGTCATTTCCCTTCGTTCTGTTTGTGAAATTTTGCGTTTGAGTTATTGTGCGACACGGATGACTCGCCATTCAGCAAGTCGTTCTTGACCTTAAGAGACCGGGCAAACAGTGGCATGCTTTCATGCATTGTTCACAACCCTCTGGGGATTCAACTCGGCGTGACGTTGCTGGATGGCAACGATCTGGTCGACTTCGGCCAGCAATTCGGGCACCGGGGGAAAATTGAAGTCTCGCTCCAGCAGTGTCGGTACCGGGCCAAGCCGCGCATAGGCGCGCTCCAGGAGTTTCCAGACCGGATCTATCACGGCCGCTCCATGGGTGTCGACAATCAGGTCATCGGCCTCATTGTGGTGCCCTGCGATGTGAATATAGGCCACCCGGTCGGCCGGCAGGCCGTCGAGAAATGCATTGGCGTCATAGCGGTGATTGGTGCTGTTGACATGGATGTTATTGACATCCAGCAGCAGCCGACAGTCGGCCCGCTCAAGCACGGCATTGATGAATTCCAGTTCGGACATTTCAGCCCCCGGACTGGCATAGTAGGAAATATTCTCGACCGCAATCTGGCGACCGAGAGAATCTTGAACACGGCTGATGCGATCACTGACCCAGTCCACCGTTTCCGGCAGAAACGGCAGCGGCATCAAATCATACAGATGGCCGTGCTCGGAGCAATAGCTCAAATGATCCGAATACAGCCGGATATTGTGCTCATCGAGAAAAACGCGCAGGCGTTTCAAAAAAACGTCGTCCAGCGGCTCAGGAGCGCCCAGTGATAATGAGAGCCCGTGAACAAGCATGGGGAATCTTTCAGTAAAGTAGCGTAGCTGCCGAGCCAAGCGGCCACCCACGCCAATCCAGTTCTCGGGTGCCAGCTCCATAAAACTCAGCGCTGACAGATCCGCATCCTGAAGCGGGCCCAAGAGGGCCCGCCGCAGTCCGAGTCCCGCTCCCGTGACCGGGAAATGACTCGGGTTTATCACAGACTCAGACGAACGGATCAAGCCTGGCCGCAGCTACCTTCGCCGCAGCTGCCTTCACCACAAGAACCTTCGGCGTCCTTGTCTTCACCTTCTTCACCGCAGCTGCCTTCGCCACAGGAACCTTCAGCGTCCTTGTCTTCACCTTCTTCGCCACAAGATCCTTCGCCGCAGGAGCCTTCGTCACCGAAATTCGGCTGATCCAGCATAAATCCTGCGTCCATGGCCTCGGCCTGGAAAAGATCGCCACTGGTTGCCGCACCGGCGACCGCAGCAGCGGAAAGTGAAAGCGCGGAAATTGCGCCGATCGTCGTCATTAAGCGATTCTTGTCAGCCATGTTGCATACTCCTGATCATAATTGTCGGTTTAAAAAATTCAAATGCGGGGTCCGAAAATCAGATATCGGACCCAGCAACGAGCCAGTCAACTGGCGCGCTTACTATACTAGACCGCATCCGGTCAGGATTGCTTGCAAAAAATTGCGTCAGTTGAAAAAAAAAAAATCAGCAGCTGCGACCTCGGCAGGATGTTGCATATTTACAACACTCTGCCTGTCTTCCCTCAAGCCGCCTGAACCGGGATCTGACCGGCGACCCGGACAATGCGATTGCTGGCATCGGGATAAACCAGCGATGGCAAGTGCGCATCGGCCTCGGCCTGATCCATCCCGGCGTAAGCCGCGATGATGATCAGATCACCGACTGAGACCTTGTGCGCCGCCGCGCCGTTGACACTGATCACGCCACTATTGCGCTCGGCCCGGATAGCGTAGGTGACAAAACGCTCTCCGTTGGCGATATTGTAGATGTGAATTTGCTCATATTCCCGTATGCAGGCCGCTTCCAGCAAGGCTTCGTCGATTGCGCAGGAACCTTCGTAGTCCAGCTCGACGCGGGTTACCGTAGCTCGGTGAATCTTGGCTTTGAGCATATTGATATGCATGGTCAAACAATCCTTAAGACATTTTTCAAATAATGGTCGAGAGTGTTGCGGGCGTTCAGTTTCTCGGGACAAGCGGGGCAAAAAAAACCCCTCCCCTGATGGGGGAGGGGCAATATGTCGGAGTGATGTACCTCGCTTCGCGCCCTGCGACCCCGATAAATCCGTTGCGGTTTTACCAAGGTTGGTTGTAAGTCTACCACAGTCTGAAGCAACTTGCCAAGCCTGGATTCTACTTTCGACTTATCGACCAAATCCCGCAGCACACCATTTCGGAGGGCTGCCGCCGGCAAAAGTTCCAGAAATTCGGCAGGACCAAGTGAATTTGTCAGATACGATTCGCTTGAATCGAGCGGCTTTTCTCAGTTGCCGACCGGGAATCGGTCATTTCAGTGAGCTCTTCACACTCGATTCACCCGCGACCCGGATTATCACACCGGTGTTCGAGGCGGACCCTCCAAGGCCCTGACTCCCTCCCCCGCTTCGGACATGTCAACAAAGCCCCTGACCACGGCTCCCGGTCAGGGGCTTTTTTTTAAAATTTTTAAAAGTACTACACTGATGACAGGCAAAGACTGGAGCATGGACCATGACCGATCTGAATGAGTCAAGCCGCTCAATGGCACCGATTGCCCGAATACTGGGTTACGCCGGACTGGCACCGTTCGCTGCTCTGGCAATCATCACCTGGACAGGCTCGCCGGATTGGCTCGAACGACTGCTGCTGGGCTACGGCGTTGTGATTCTGGCCTTTATGGCCGGATCACTGTGGCTACGCCAACTGCTCGCAACCCGGGCGCATCCGCGCCTGCTGGTCGCCAGCAACGCACTGGCACTGGCCGCCTGGCCTGCCATCATCATGCCGCTGCATTGGGGTGCCTTCTGGCTGGCATTGTGTTTCGGTGCCCACCTGCTGCTGGATCAACCCTGGCAAGCGCATGGCTTGCCCGGCTGGTATCGTCGACTGCGTCTGATTCTCAGCAGCCTGACCATCGCCCTGCTGTTTTTGACCTGGCTGATCGAGACCGGGCGTGCACTCTGAACCCATCGTCCGGCTGCAACAGGTCTGCCGTCGATTTCGCTCCGGCGGGCAGACCGTCACCGTTCTGGATCAATTGTCATTCAGCCTGAATCGCGGGCAACGCATTGCCGTCATGGGTGCCTCCGGCTCCGGCAAGAGCACGCTGCTGCATCTGATGGCCGGCATGGATCAGCCAGACAGCGGCGAGATCTGGCTGGACGGCACGCGCCTCGATCAGTTGCCCGAACCGGCCAGGACTCGGCTTCGGGCCCGGCGCATCGGCCTGGTTTTCCAGGACTTCAATCTGATCGAGTCCTTGAGCATTCGTGACAATATTGCCATGGTATTGTGGCTCAATGGCCTGAACGAGCGATCCGAAGTCATCGAAACCCTGGCGGACCGGCTGGAAATCAGTCATCTGCTGGATCGTCTGCCCGAACAACTGTCCGGTGGCGAAAAGCAGCGTGCGGCGATTGCCCGCGCCCTGGTTCATCAACCTGATCTGCTGCTGGCCGATGAGCCAACCGGAGCTCTGGACCCGGCCACTGCCGACCGGGTTCTGGACCTGTTCGACGATGTCGTCGACCAGGCCGAATGCACCTTGTTGGTGGTGACCCATAACCTGGCAGCGGCAGACCGTCTTGGTCAGATTTGCCGGCTGGACCGAGGCCAACTGCACCTGTAGCTCCACTCTGATGCATTATCTTTTGCGATCATCCCGGCGCTTTTTCTATCGCCACCCCGGTCAGCTCGCCCTGGCTCTGATCGGCATGGCTGCCGGAGTGGCCGTGATTACCGGCGTCAGTCTGATGCGCAGTGTCCTGATCGATTCGCTGGACGCAGCCGGTGCCGCCCTCAGCGGCGACGCCAGCGTGCGCGTCGAATCGATCTCGGGCTGGATGGATGAACAAGAATTTGTCCGACTGGCCCGCCAGTCCGGCAGCCCACCACTGATGCCGTTTCTCAGCGTTCTGGCACGGGCCGGCGATCAAAGACTTCAGTTGCTCGCCACCGATCCGGTCAGTGCACTGAATCAAGGCCTGGCCGGTACCGGCAGCACGGTCGGGCTTCTGTCCGGCCCGAACGCCGTCCTGATCAATGCCAGCACAGCCGCACGACTCGACATTGGCCAATCGCAGGTACTGGAAGTCCGAATAGGTGGTCGAACTCGACGCCTGGAAGTGATTGCCGTGGCGACCGGTCAACCGGCACTGGACAACCGCTTGCTGATGGACATCGCCAGCGCCCAATCCATGCTCGGACGAGCCGGGCAGTTGTCCTGGATTTCGGCACCGTCCGACGCCGGCCCCTGGCTGCAAGAGCGAATCGGAGACTCGCTGCGACTGACAGACTCCGGACAACGCCGGGCCGGCGCCGCCCAACTGACCGCCGGACTGCGCACCAACCTGACCGCACTCAGCCTGCTGGCGCTGCTGGTTGGCCTGTTCGTGGTCTATTCGGTGTTATCGTTTCTGCACATTCAGCGTCAGCGCCAGATCGGCATGCTGCGGGCCATTGGTGTCACCCCTCGGCGATTGATCGCCTGGCTGACCCTGGAAACTCTGCTTCTGGCCGGACTCGGCACCCTGGCAGGCCTGGTCGCAGGTACTCAGTTGGCCGGTTTTCTGCTGACGCTGGTCAGCGCCCCGGCAGCCGAACTGTATGGCCTGGTCCCCGGCAACACAATCACGCCGACGATTTCCCAGTATCTCGCCATCACGATCATGACCCTGACGCTGGCCGTGATCAGCACCCTGAGCCTGCTGGTTTCCGCACTGAAAATTCCGCCCGGACAACTCAGTCGCCGATTCACCGCACCGATGCGTCAACAACGCTGGCTCATGCCGGCTCTACTGCTGATGGCGGCCGGCCTGATCCTGCTGCTCATGACCAAGTCCTTGCCGGCCGCGCTGATCGCCCTTTTTTTGCTGTTATGCAGTTGTGCCTTGCTGGCACCGGCGCTGGGAATTGCTGGTCTGAAAGTAATAAGCCGACGATTCTCTTCCGGCAAGCTGGGCCGGTCAATCGGTATGCTTTGCGCCTCACCCCATCGTCTGACCCCCACGCTGGCCGCGCTCAGTCTGGCATTCGGACTCAGCGCCGGGATGGCCATGATGGTGCTGGGCTTTCGCGTCGCGGTTGACGACTGGGTTACCCGCCTGCTTCGCGCCGATGCCTATGTGTCGATGACCCAGGGTGAGTTCACCCCCGACCAGGTGACGTCAGTTCGTCAATGGCCGGAGGTTGTCGCATTGTCCAGCGTCCGCCAGCGCACCCTGCCCGACCAGACCCGTCTGATCGCCTACGAATTGCCGGACCAGGCATGGCCGGGCTTCGAGTTTATTGCCGGCGATGCAGATCAAGTCAGGGAGGCTTTCATGCAAGCCTGCGGGGTCATGATTTCCGAGCCCATGGCACAGCGGACCGGACTGAAGCTCGGCGACCCGGTCCACATTGCCACCCCCGCTGGCCAGCAGACTCGCCCGGTGGCAGGAATCTATCGTGACTATGGCAGCGACTACGGCAACCTGGCGATCGATGCTGCCAGTTACCGCGAATGGTTCATGGATGACCGACGGGACAGCCTGGGACTGTATCTGAATCAAGCCCTGCCCGAACTGGACGAGTTGAACCAGCGACTCGAACTTGGTGAACAAGGACTGACCCTGACCCGGCGAGACCAGGTGCGCGATCTGACCCTGGCGGTCTTCGACCGAACCTTCCGGGTGACCTGGGCACTGGCCATTCTGGTCGGCCTGATCGCCATGATTTCACTGATCAGCGCCTTGCTGGCACTGGGTCTGGAACGACGGCGGGAATATGCGACCCTGAGAGCCCTCGGGCTGACCCGTTTCGGTCTGACTGGCTGGATTCTCGTGCAGACGACCGGCGTGAGCCTGGTTGCTGCGGTCCTGGCCGTGCCCATCAGTGCCGTGATTCATGTCACCTTGTCGCTGGCCGTTCAACCGCGCGCGTTTGGCTGGAGTGTTCCGCTGAGCCTGGATGTCAGTCCCTGGCTTGCCATGCTGCCGTTGGCTGGCCTGGCCGGCCTGCTGGCTGGCCTGTACCCGGCCTTGAGCATCGGTCGACGCAACCCGGCACCTCAATTGCGAGCGAGCTGATGCGCCTGGACCTTTTCCTGATTGCAGTCATTACCGTGAGTCTGATGGCCTGGCTGGCCTGGCAAACCCGCCAGTATTCGCCCGCCGCAGCAAGCGTTACGCTGAGCAGCGTACTGGGGCCTTCGGATGAGGGCTTTGAGAAAGTTTCTGGACCAATGCCACTCCAGTTCCCTGCCGATCATGCCGCCCATGAGGCCTGGCGCAGCGAATGGTGGTATTTCACCGGCAATCTACGCGATCAGACCGGCCGGCCCTTCGGTTTCCAGTTCACCTTGTTTCGCTTAGGGTTGGGTTCGGTTCCAGTCCTCGACTCGGCCTGGTCCAGCGACCAACTATGGATGGCACATCTGGCGTTAAGCGATATCGAGCAACAGCGCTTCTACTCGGCCGAGCGATTTGCCCGCGGCGCACTGGGTCTGGCCGGTGCCACCGCCGATCAATGGTGGCTTGGCAGCTGGTCGGTGGAGCGTCAGGGCAATCACTGGCATCTGGATGCCCAAGACCAGGCTTACGGCCTGACGCTGGAGCTCGGCCCGATTGATCGACTCGTCCTGCAAGGTCGACAAGGCTACAGCCGCAAGGGACCCGACCCTGATAACGCCTCGTACTATTACTCTGTCACCCGATTGCCGGTCACGGGCCGGATTCGGCGCCACAACGAAACCACAGACGAAACCATCAATGTGTCGGGAAATGCCTGGCTGGACCGGGAATGGGGCTCAAATCAGCTTGCCGACGGGGTGACCGGTTGGGACTGGTTCGCCGTGCACCTGGACGACGGGCGTGATCTGATGATTTATCGCCTGCGCCTTGACGACGGCACCAGCTCCCCCTTTTCTGCCGGCGTACTGGTCGCATCAGGCCATGACTATCAAACACTTGGCCATTCTGACTTCTCGGCCTCGGCCAGGCGATGGTGGCGCGATGATCAAAACACGAGCTGGCCGGTCGCCTGGCAGATCAGCTTGCCGGCCCACGAGCTGGACCTGTTGATCGAACCGGCCTTCGATGGTCAGCTCTGGCGCCGCTCGGTTCGCTACTGGGAAGGCTCAGTTCGGGTGCTCGACGCCAACAGCGATCAGATCATCGGCACAGGCTATCTGGAATTGAGCGGTTACGGCGAAAACACTTCGAGTCCACGCAGATAATCAAAACCCGACCGCTACTGATTCAGCCGAGCGAGATGAGCCCACCGGCCTTGAAACCGCTTCGGTCTGGTGGTGACGGGAGGCATCGGCCGACTTCTCAATTCCCAGCAGTTTCTCCACGTCAACAACGGCCACTCCGCGTCGAATCAGGTGTGCGGCAAAACTGTTGCGCAAGGTATCGGCCGAAACCGGTTTGTCAATACCAGCCTGCCGGGCAGCCTGCTCAATGGCCTGGCGCGCCTCCGGCTCGGGCACATGATTGCGTTTGCAACCATCGTTGCCGCGACCCGGTTCCTTCATGTAGGGGCCCGGGAAAACGAATTGCCAGATCCACGCGCGTGCCGTGGCAGACCCTGTCCGGAAACCCGGCGGCAGGCTGGCCGTACCGAAACCGTCTGCCAGTTCGCGAATATGCTGCATTTTCAAGGCCTCCAGGTGAGCGCGCATGGGTTCACGCACGCGTTCCGGCAGCAAGGTTTCGCGTGACGGTCGGCCGTTGATGTCGCACACCACGATACGATCGTCCTTGAGATCCCGAATTCGTAGACGGACGCATTCCATCAGGCGCAAACCCGCGCCGTAGACCAATGAGGCCATCAGCCACTGCGAACCCCGCAGTTCATCCAGCACCTGCTGAACCTCTGCCGGTGACAGAATGACCGGACCCTGGCGGACGCGGGTCGATTCGAGCAGCTCGTCCAGCCCCTGATCGTCAACACCAACCACGTCGGTCAAAAGAAAATGAATAGCCTGCAGCGCCTGCCGACGACCCGCGTCAGTGATCTGACGCTGCTCGGACAGGTCGGCCATGAACTGGCCAACCTCGCTGACAGTCAGCGCGGCCGGCGCGCGGTCGGAAAAGCGGTTCAGAATGGAACGCGCCCAGTAAAGCCAGGCTTTCTGAACCTTCTCGCTCATTGCGCGCTCGGTCAGTCGCGCCCGCATCAAAGCGACAGCGTCACTGCTTGCCATGGATTCCAGATGCCGCATAATTGCCACCCCAATGTGATGGGGATCACATTAATGGCGAGCACTGGAATTGTCAAGCCGTCAACTACTGCTCTGATTCAACCCGCAGAGTCTCCAATCCCGTAACCGGACGGGGAGAAGGGGGAGAAGAGGAGAAGGGAAGAAGGAAAGAGGGTTGGAAACTGCGCTCACCCTCTCACCTTTGTTTTCAGTGGTCACCAGCTTTCCCTCTGTACGCTCTGTGTCTCGATGGTGCTACTGAGATTTTGTTCCATGAGAGGCGTGCGCTTCAAACCAGCCAGCCCGCCAGCAGAATCAGACTCAATACCACCAGCCACAGCACCAGGATGCGCCAGACCATTTGCTGACCACTGATCAAGGCTTCCTTGAACCCGGCATCCTCGGGCAACAGATCGGCAGCAATCCGATCCAGTATGGCCGGCGTCAGACCCCACAGCGCTTCAGTGCCGGAGGCTTCGCGCCAGATCCGCTGAACCCGATCCAGGTCGCCGCACATAGCCGTCGCCAGCACCATCAAGCCGATTACCGGCAAATCCAGTACCATTCGCAGCCGGGCCATCCAGTCGATTTCAGCTGCGTTCAAAGGCTGCTGCAGCGCGGCCCGGGTCAGGCGGTAGAGAATGGCACCGGGAATGCCAAGCAATACGAACCAGAACAGCAAGCCGAACCAGCGCGACAAGGCTGCGTGATAGACAGACGCTGCAACGGCGGCCGGCGGATCGTCGGGCTTGAGTTGCATGGCCGCCATGGTTTCAGCGAACCGGGCAGAATCCACCTCCCCCTCATCACCGGCCAGCAAAACGGTCAGGTCCTTTTCAAGATCGCGTGGCCCAAGGGTGTAGACAAACACCACCAGGGCCAGCACGGCCCAGCCGATCACCCCGAACAGCGAAGTCATCAGAGCAGTCGCCAGCCAGGCAAGCAACCAGGCCGTGACAACCACAACCAGCATCGCCAGCCAGTCGGGATCGGGCCAGCGCTGGCGAATCCACTGCATGGGCCAGAGCAACACAGTGAAATCGCGCAAATGACGCACGCCGGCGGCGAAGTGACTGATCAACAAACCGACCAGGACAATGAGAATAGTCATAGGCTCATCAAATCAGGCGATACCAAAAGATGACCCGCAACCACAGGTGGTTGCCGCATTGGGGTTACGAATCACGAACCGGGCACCCTGCAGACTCTCGCTGTAGTCCACTTCGGCCCCCTCCAGGTACTGGAAACTCAAGGGATCCACGACCAGCATCACATCGTCACGTTCGACGGTGACATCGCCGTCATCGACCTTGCTGTCAAAGGTGAAGCCATACTGGAACCCGGAGCAGCCGCCCCCGGTAATGTAGACCCGGAGTTTGAGGTCGGGATTGGCCTCCTCCAGAATCAGCTCACGCACCTTCGACGCCGCAGCGCTGGTGAAAATCATGGGTTCGGACACCGTCATTAACTGCACTCCTGATCACGCCTTTGACCAGTATAGATGATGGCGACCTTAACAGGTATCAACTCGGCATTACTTGTACAACTGGCTCACGACGACCATAATCGGAACTGCAACTGACAAAATCCGGGGGCCCTACGGTTTGTTTCTGCAACGACTTCCTGGCATCGCTCGCAATGGCCTCGGGCTGATTGTGCTGCTGATTGTGCTGCTGATTGGCTTGCCCGCCCTGGCCGAGGATCGGGTCACCATTGCGCTTGCAGACTTTCATCAGGAAGTCCTGACTACCCGGGATGGCTTGCCGCACAACAGCATCAATGCCATCGCCCAGACGCCGGAAGGTTTTCTGTGGTTTGCCACCTGGGAAGGACTGGTTAGATTTAACGGGCGGCGTTTTCGTCTCTTTGAGCGCGGCAGCGAAACCGGGCTGCCGGATTCCGGCCTGCGCCATCTGAGCACGACTGATGGGGGTCACCTGCTGGTTGCCGGTGCCCGCGGTGGTGTAAGTCTATTCGACGGCCACGAGTGGCGGGCTATGCCCCCGGCCCCGGCCATGATCACGCATGCCCTGCTCAGCGACGATTCTCGGCTGTGGCTGGCGACAGAAGGTGGCGGATTGATTGAACGCCGTCGCGTCGCGATCGATCAATGGCAGGAAATCACTCATCTGCCCGGCAGCAGCGTCAATGTTGTGATCAGTCACGCCGAGCGAGTCTGGGTCGGTACCAGCAATGGCCTGAAGCAACTCAACCCGGTCGACGGAGCCTTGATCAATCAGTTCAACGGTCTTCCCTCCGGACCGGTGTTCAGTCTGGCTATTGACAGCCGGGACCGATTGCTGGTCGGTACCGAGCAGGGTCTGTTTGTGAACACAACCGTCGGCTTCGAGCCACTGAACGACGGACTGGCCGGGGTCGCCATCAGTACCGTGCTGGTCGAGCCGGAAGGCAGCATCTGGTTAGGCACCGTCAACCGCGGCCTTTTTCGCTGGTCCGACCTTGGCCTGGAAATGCTGGATACATCCGCCGGATTACCCAACAACCGGGTTCTGGCGATTCACCGTGACAGTGAAGACAGTCTCTGGATTGGAACCAACGGAGGCCTGCTGCGACTGCGCGAGGCCCCGTTCGTTACGGCCACCCGTAGCGACGGTCTGGCCGGCGACTACGTACGCTCGGTCTTGCCCACCCCACAAGGTCTGGTCGTCGCAACCAGTGAGGGTGTCAGCCAGCAGCAGGATAATCGCTTTATCGAGCTGACCGATCGGGACTCACCACTGGGCTTGTCAACCCTCAGCCTGGGCTATCAGAACCCGGGCACACTCTTGCTAGGTACCCACACGGAAGGCTTGCTGGTCTGGCGTGACAATCAAATCATCCACCGCTTCGATCGTGATCACGGCCTGCCCTCCAACGAGGTTCGCGCCGTGGCCGTGGATGACGAGATAATCTGGGCCGGCACGGCTGTCGGACTGGCCAGGATTCAGAACGATGAGATCGCGGTTTTTGGCGTTGCGGACGGTTTGCCCGGTGATTACGTGATTGCCCTTCAAATCGACCTTGACCGGCGCTTGTGGATCGGGACGGGCACCGGACTGGCCTTGTTTGATGGCGAGGATTTCCAGATCATTCCCATTCGGCAGCACGACCAGGCCCAATATGCGTTTGGCATTACGCCCGATCCAGACCTTCAATTCCTGTGGGTCAGCACGGATCGTGGGCTCATTCGGGTCGATATCGAGAGCCTGGACACCGCTCTGATCGGGCGGACTGCCGGATTGCCGATCGACAAGCTGTTTCAGGTTGTTGCCGATAGCGCTGACAATCTGTGGTTAAGCTCCAATCGGGGCGTGATCCGGATTTCGCGCGAGCAGGCCCAGGCGGTGGCATCTGGTCAACAGCAAACTCTGGACCTCGAAATCTACGGTGAGGGCGATGGTATGCTCAGCGCACAAGCTAATGGTGGCTCAAATCCGGCCGCTGTCTGGTACGGGGGCCGGGTCTGGGTGGCTACGGCCAAGGGACTGACCAGTGTCGACCCGAATCGCCTGACTCGTTATGCCGAAACCCCGGTACCGGTCGTAATCGAGTCATTTCAGGCCGATCGTGCAAGCTTTCCGCTGACTCAATCGCCTATTGTTCCTGCCGGTACCAATCGGGTGGTCATCCAATACGCGGGCCTGGGTTATATCATGCCGCAGCGCATTCGCTATCGAACCCTGCTTCAGCCATTTGATCAACAGTGGATCGAGCGCGATCAGCAAAGCATCGCCGAGTACACCAATCTTCCGCCCGGCAAGTATCAGTTTCAAGTTGAGGCCTCTTATCCCCAAGGCGACTGGATTGGTGAGTCGGCCTCACTGTCGTTCCAGATTGAGCCGTTGTTCTGGCAACGCAGAATATCGTGGTTGATGGCCGCCGGGTTGATTGCCATTGCCTTCGGACTGAGCATTCGCTTGCGTTTGCGCCGGCTCAGGATTCAGGCCGTCAATCTTCGCCAGCAGGTCGAACAAAAGACCGATGCTCTCAAGCGCCAGGCCGAAGATTTTGCCCATCAGGCGCGAGTGGATCAGCTCACCGGCCTGGCCAATCGCCGGGCTTTCGATGAATGGCTGGCGAGCGAATTCAGGACTACGGTCGAACGCGGCCAGATTCTGAGCCTGGCGGTAATGGACATCGACCACTTCAAGCAGGTCAATGATCGGTGGACCCACATTGCCGGCGACAAGGTGATCTGCAAAATCGCCGACGTCCTCAAGCAGCACACCCGCAGTGCCGACCAGGCCGCCCGCTGGGGCGGTGAGGAATTCACCCTTTTATTCTCCGGCACCGCAGAGCGAGATGCAGCCGCCATCTGCGAACGCATTCGACAGGCCATCGCCAGCCTGGATCTGGGCGAGATCACCAACGATCGATCGATCACCGCCAGCTTCGGCGTGTGCGACAGCAGCAATGTGAACAACTACGAAGATTTGCTGCGGCACGCCGATCATGCCCTCTACCTGGCCAAACAAAATGGCCGCAACCGAGTCGTCATTTATGCTGACACTTGAGTCCAAATGAAAGGCAAGCGATCTCACGCAGAATCTCCGAGCCTGAAATCCGGGCCCGCAGTCGGGAGCTGGAATAAACCCTTTCCTGATTACGCACGTTTCTCAGTCATTCTGTAGGGGGTTGAACCGTGCTGATCCAGGTTCCCGTGTCTATCGATCGCTTCGAGCATCCGGTGGTGTCGGGTGCTTCGGGCCGGGCGGGGCGCGGCAGCCTCCTCGGAACCATCAGC
>CAZFYM010000046.1:0-28812 GCA_964523755.1 uncultured Wenzhouxiangella sp.
AAAAGGTGATGCTGAAAAATGCACGGCCAAAGTCTGTGAATTTGAGGAAGCAGGCCATTTTCCCGATATGATGCCTGTCCTGTTCGACAATTTTCCCGATATGATGCCTGTCCTGTTCGACACTTTCTGTTCGACAGGCTGGTGAATTTCGTCGGCCCGCTTGACCCCCGCCGTTATGGCCTGGTGTTGGTTTCCATTAACCGAGTCCAAAGCGCATTGATCCAGTCCATCAGTTCGGCAACAAACGGTTCGCGCACCGCCGCAGGGTCGATGGTCCAGACATCAATGTCGGGATGTCCCTGGGCCGCATATTCCCAGTCGATAAGAACCAGGCCATTATGGGTTTCGAGCACGTTGGCCGGGATCAGATCATGATGGACGAGCCGGGCCGTCCAGTGTGCCTGATCAAACTGTTCGACCTCCGGCTCGAAAGCCAGCCAGCGCTCCCGCAATTTGCTATCTACAACGCCACGCGCTTCAAGTTGGTTCCAGTAGTGGCGAAGATAACGGGTGTAGCGGCGTCTGCGTTGGTCCAGTGAGATTTCACCCAGTCGTTCGAGCAGCGGCCACAGGCGGTCACGCTGCTCTGGGCGTTCGAAGTCGGTTGATGTCCAATGTCGCCCTTCCAGATACGGAAACAGCACGAATCGTTCGTCCGGATCCCAATGGCAGCAGGATCGGCCGATACCGGCCTGTGCAGTCAGTGCGAGAATTTCACGCTCCCGGGCACGATCAATGCCCAGACGGGCCGGGTCGGGATGATTGAGCCGGAACAATAAATCGCCCGCCATGCCCGGTGCACTCAGGCGAAAGTTCTGATTGGTTTTACCACCCGGTACCGGGGCAACAAGACGCGGCCGCTCGGTCAAGGGCAGCCCCCATTTGAGCCAGCCATCGAGCAGTGTTTCGAGCGTAGCATGAACATCATTATCGGGCGCGTGGCAGGTCATAGTTTTGACGCAGCCATGTCAATCTGGCGTCGATAGTCCCGGTACCAGCTCAGCCAGCCAAACACCGAGACGACCAGATAGAAGCCATGCAGCATCGAGGTCAGGAACATTCCGCGATCCATAAACAGCACAATGGCCAGCGCGTTGATCAGCATCCAGTAAACCCAGTTTTCCAGCACCTTGCGAGCCACCATGAAAGTCGTGACCACCGCGCCCCAGGTCACCAGCGAATCCAGGTACGGCCAGGCCGCCACGCTGTATCGGCTGAGCAGATAACCCGAGAGCACCGTGCACGACAGCACCAATGCCAGGGCCAGACCATGCTGTGGCAAGGACCAGCGGGTAACCGGCAGGCCACGGTTTTCCCCGCCGCCATGTCGCCAATGCCACCAGCCATATACCGCCATGGCCATGTAATAAACATTGAGCGCAGACTGCATCAATAGCTGGACCTGCCAGAACAGCAGCGTGTAGATCGCAGTACTCACCAGGGCCGCAACCCAGCACAAGCGATTCTGGCGAACCGCAAGGAGCAGATAGGCCACGGCCAGCAGCACCGCCGCCATCTCCCAGACCGACAGCGCCACCCAGCCTTCAATGATTCGATCCAGCCAGTCCGATCCCATCATTCCGATGCCTTGTCCCAGATCAAAACGCGTAGTTCGCGGTAACACCCAGCGTACGCGGTTCGCCGAATTGAAAGTAGGGCTCGACGATAAAACCCTTGCGTGGGTCATTGCCGAAGCTGCCGAAGCCGCGTGTCCTGGTGTCTTTATCAGTGATATTGCGTACCCAGACAGCCAAATCCCAGCGACCGGTACGATAGCCGAGACGGGCATGCAACAGTTCGTAAGCATTGGAGCGAACCTCATGCCGGCTGGAAAAGAAAAACGCATCCTTGCCTTCAATCTCGCTGCGCAAATACCAGCGATCGGACCATTGCACCAGCGCACCCAGCGCAAACATGTAATTGGGTGCCTGTGGCAGATCACGACCGTCCATATCAAACGGCTGCCCGGTCGCCGGATCGGCGTCGACATGCGAAAAATTGAGGAAATTATCGAACCGTGAATTCATCAAGCCGAGGCTGCCGAAGGCCTGTATTGAGCGGTTGACCGACCAATTGAACTCTGCCTCCAGCCCGTAACTCTGACCGGCGGTCGCATTATCCTTGAATTCGATAAATCGACACGGACAGGCCTGGCCTTCAATCGGAACCACCAGTGACTGCTGGGTCTGGACATCGTCGCGGTCCTGGAAAAACAATGCCGCGCGCAAATCGACCCGACCCTGCCACAAGCGGGTTTTTATTCCCAACTCGTAGTTCCATAGCGTCTCGGTATCGAACTCTCGCTGTTGGTCCGGTATCGTGGAGTCGCTGTTGACGCCGCCGGCCTTGAATCCACGTGAGGCCAAGGCGTACAAAAGACCGCCCGTGGACGTACGGTATTCCAGCGCCAGGCGACCACCCCACAGATTCTCGTCGGGCCGGAATCTAGCGCCATCGCTGTCAACATAGCGGCCCTTGCGTTGCTCATAGCGCAATCCGGCCTTGGCCTGGAGGCGACCGGCCAGCGGAATATCGAGTTGACCATAAATCGCCCGATTATCGGTGTCGAAATCGCGCAGAAAGTCTTCTTCCAGAAAGGTGTAGACACGACGCAGTTTCTGGGTCTGATCACGATAATAGGCGCCGATCACCCAGCCAAACTCATTCTCACCAGAGCGCGAAATGGCGCGTACATCCAGCGTGGTGTTGCGGTTGTCGCGAATGTAGTTGTCAAAAGAGGAAAATTCCGAGGCCAGACACTCGAACACCTCACAAAAGCCAACGAAGCTCCAGTCCTCGTCAAAGCCATATTCCAGATCCGCGTCAACATGGCTGACCAGTGCTTCGATGTTATAAGCGGGCCGGGCCTGCCAAATCATCCGGGCCGAGCCGGCCAGCGTTTCCTGGCGATCATGACCCGGCTCATCAGAGAACGTGGTGCGGCTGTTGTCCAGTGAGAATCCGTCGTAACCGTTGTCGATATCCAGGTACAAGCCGGTCAGATCAACCGTCAATCGCTCATGGGGTTTCCAGACCAATTTGCCACGCAGCGTCTGCTCATCGATATTGCCATTATCACGCGTGCCCAAAAACGCATTTCGCTGATGGCCGTCACTGCGATTGTTCGAATAGGCCAGTCGGTAGCCCAGGGTTTCACTGGCCGGGCCCGAAATCGCACCCTCAAACTGCCGCATTCCCCGTTCACCGACACGCGTACTCACATAACCGGTCAAGGTATCGGTTGGACTGGCTGACACCAGATTGACCATCCCGGCCAGCGCATTGGCACCAAACAAAGTGCCCTGGGGGCCGCGCAATACTTCAATCTGCGAGATATCCAGGGTGGTTGCCGCACCACCAATCCCGGTCAGATCGATGCCGTCAATCACCAGACCAACCGAGGCATTCGAAGGCTCGACAAACTGGCTGCGCTCGCCAATCCCTCGAATCTGGAAAAACTGGCCGCGCGAGGCCCCGGTGGCAAAATTGACGTTGGGTGCCAGGTTAAGCACCTCATCGAGATGACTGGCATTGCGCTGCCTGATGGTTTCAGCATCGATGACCGTCGCGCTGCCGGCCAGGTCGGACAGCCCGATCCGCCGGAAATCTGCCGTGACCAGGATCCTGTCAGCTGGTACCGACTCATCGGCGTTGGAATTGGAATCCGCATCGGACTGGGCCGATACAGCAAGTGGAATGGCCAGCAACAAGCTGGCAAAAGATAGTGAGAGTTTCATTAACAAGGTCTCCTTGAAAAGCCAATGGGAGACCCGGCATGCACGCGGGGTTGCCGAAAGCGACCGGCCAGAACAAAGCGAGCGCTTTCCGTTCCTTCCCTACGCCGGCATTAACCGGATCAGGTTCAACGGGTCCACTCCGGTTTGCAAGAGTGTCTCAGGCGAAATCGCCGCCCCGAGGAAGTGCCATTATTCTAACGCTTTGCTGATAGCTGTGGGAAAGTTACGTGGAAATCTGAACGGGCAAGAACTGTTGCAGATCAATTTTTTCTGGCAGCGAATATGGCACAGTTTCGCAATGATTGCCCGACCATCACACACTTTCTCGACTGCCAAGGAGCCCGTCCATGCGCTTTATTCCCAAAGCCCTGCTGAAAAAGCTCTACAACCGCGCCAGCCTGCGCAATACGCCTGAGGGTGTGCGCCTGGCGGTCAAGAACAGGCTGGCACCGACTCGCCTGCTGAGCATTGATCGTGTCGCGCTGGACGACAAGGCGATCGCGCTGAACCGCATCCAGCTGCAGTTCGATGGCGGGCCGAATATCCGGGCCGATCAATTACCCCAAGATCCAGCCATCGACTTCGCTCTGGGCACCTTGTTGACCCTGGATCTGGCAGTCGAGCCACTGCAAGCCGGGGAGCACGAGATTGAGCTGGCATTCCTGGTCGAGCCCTTCGGCAAGCTGGCGTTCAAGGTACGCGACGCGCTCTATACCGGGCAACGCGACCCTGCCGCCATACCGCGCGATTCAGCGGACGACTATTCCAATGCGGTGATTACTGAGCGCCGGGACTTTATCGAACGGAAGACCGGACAAAAACTCGATCACATTGCCAGGCCTTCCTTCGACCCTCACCTCACTCGCGGGAATATCGAGCATTTCACGGGTGTGGCCCAGTTCCCCATGGGGCTTGCCGGACCATTGAAGGTTCAGGGCGAACATGCCAAGGGCGAATTCTACGTGCCACTGGCCACCACCGAAGGCACGCTGGTCGCTTCATACAATCGCGGCATGAAGGTGATTGCAGAGAGCGGTGGCGTCACCTGCGCGGTGGTTGGCGACAACATGCAGCGTGCGCCGGTATTTGGCTTTGCAACGGCCGGCGAAGCCAGGCAATTTGTCGACTGGCTGGTTGCGCATATGGACGACATCAAGCAGGTTTGCCGCGAATCCGACCCGTTTGTGAAACTCAAACATGTTGACTACTACCTGGCCAGCCGCTTCGCCTTTACCCGTTTCAACTTCACCACCGGTGATGCAGCCGGCATGAACATGGTCGGCAAGGCGACCTTTGCCGCCTGCAACTGGATGTTGGCCAACTATCACGCGGCCGAGGTTCGCGATTTCTTTCTCGAATCCAACTTCGCCACCGACAAGAAAGCGTCAATGATCAACACCATGCGCACCCGCGGCAAGCGAGTGACCGCTGAGTGCACCGTCAAGCGCCAGGTGCTGCAAGACATCATGGATGCCGACACCGAGCAACTGCATCAGCACGCCCGTATCGCCAATATCGGCAGCATGCTGTCAGGCGCCAACAACAACGGCTGCCACGCGGCCAATGCCATCACCGCCATCTTTATCGCCACCGGCCAGGACGTGGCCAACGTGGCCGAGTCCTCGGCCGGCATACTCTACACCGAGCTGACTGAGGACAAGGACCTGTATATCTCAATCACCCTGCCCTCGCTGATTGTGGCCACGGTTGGCGGCGGCACCGGCCTGCCCACACAGCAAGAGGCGCTGGCGATCATGGACTGCGCCGGCGTCGGAAAGGTACAGAAATTTGCCGAGATCGTGGCCGGCACCGTACTGGCCGGCGAAATCTCTCTGGGTGCCGCGATCAGTTCGCTGGACTGGGTCTCCAGCCACGACCAGTACGGTCGCAATGATCCGAACACCAAGCGCTGATGATCTCATTCAATCAGAGGGTTGCTTGCTCTCAGGGCAGGCACTGACTGCACATTCGGCCCGTTTCCCTGTCCGCCAAAACAATTTGCGCGACGATGTCGTTTCTCGAAACCCGGTGCGTTATCAAGGCTGTCACCATATTTTCGAGAACCGTCTCATGCACAAGCTCATCAGCTTGATTTTTTGCCTTGTCTACATGCTTGGCCTCGCCACCGCAAGCGCCGCAGTCTTTGTGGTCAACGTCACGGACATCGATGCCGTTGATGCCAATCCGGGTGATGGCACCTGTGACATCGGGTTCGGAACCAATCAATGCACCCTGCGCGCTGCCGTCATGGAGGCAAATGCTACCGATCAAGTCGACACCATCGTGCTGCCGCTCAACTCCACGATCGTACTCAATTTGACAGGAAACGGTCTGGCCGAGGTTGGAGACTTGAATATCCTCAAATCAGTCGTCATCACCGGGGCAATTCTGGGATTTCCCAATAACCTGCTCAGCCTCCCATTGATCCAGGCCGACATGAACAATCGAGTCTTTGCCATCCACGGTGGCAATGTGGTTCTGCGCGGACTTCGAATCACGGGTGGCCGGAGCCTGGTCGCAGGCGGCATGGGCGGTGCAGTAAGCATTACGAATTCGTCAGCCAATGTTCTGATTGATACTGTCCGCTTCAGCGACAATCGAGCAGTATCCGGTGGAGCCATTGCCAACCAAGGCAATCTGGAGATCGTTGATTCTGACTTTGTCTCGAACCTCGCTGAGGAGCACGGCGCTGCGATCTGGCAACAGGGCACAGGAAGTACCATTGCTCGCCGCAGCAGTTTTCGCCGGATTCTGCACAGCGGACTCAATCGTCAATCTATCTGGGTCAGCCAGTTCGGACAGCTTGAGCTCGAAAACGCCATGATTGACGGCAACCCAGCGCCCGTTAGCCCGACGCCAACCGGAGGGATTGGTGCAGATCGCGCATCATTGATCTCCGTGCGGAACACCACCCTGGCCGGTTTCACTGATCGGGCGCTGGATCTTCAGGTTGATTCAGACAGCGTCGTTCGCATTCACAATTCGATCCTCGCTCAAAGTGGTTTGAGTGATTGCAGAATTCAGAGCATCGCCGGATCGAATCCCCTGATCGCCATTAGTGACAATCTGATCGAGAACGGCGATTGTGCAAATTTAGTCGGTGCCAACAACAATCTGATTGACACTGATCCGCTTCTGCCGAATTCCACAACCGGCATTACTGGTAGTTTCGCTCGTGTTCGAAGGACCCCATTTGATTCGCCAGCCGTCGATGCCGGAGTGGACCCTGCAGCTCTGGTCACTCACCCCTCGATGCTTTGTTTATCGCATGATATCCGCAATTTATCCCGCCCTCAGGATGGTGACCTCGACGGCAATGCACGCTGTGACATGGGTGCATTTGAGGTCGATCCTGCCGAGAATCAGATCTTTTCGGACAGATTTCACCTCTGAATCCAACCAATTTAATACTGACTAATCCAACTACAGAATATTGTTGAGGCCAACTTGCCACATCCGCTCTGCCTGACTATGCTACGAGAATCCCGTTTGCTTGCGCGGACGGGACTCTACGCAGGAGTCAGTCATGAGTGCCGAGTCAGGATTACCAGGGCAGCAGACGACAAATCAACCCGATATTGCGGTGGGGGAGTTAACCCTGCTGCTGAACAACGCCGACTCTGCCAGGGAAGGGCTGGACCAGGCATTTGATCGGGTTTATGGCAATCTGAAGCAAGTCGCGGCCAATGTGCTGGGACGCGCTGGTAATCAAACGCTCAATCCCACGGCGCTGGTCCATGAAGCCTACGCCAAGCTGATCGATGTCGACACGCTGAATCTGGACGGACGCAAGCATTTCTTCGCGCTTTGCGCCCGCACCATGCGCCAGATTTCGACCGATCATGCTCGTCGTCGACTGGCCAACAAACGCGGGGGTGGGCTGGCCAATCTGCCGCTGACCGACGACGGAGCGATTGACCTGGCGCGACCCGAGGCGGTACTGGCCATGGACATGGCGCTGGCCTGGCTGGGCGAGCGCGACCAGCGCCTGATGCAGCTGCTGGAATATCGCGTCTATGGGGGTTTGTCGCTGCATGAGATTTCACCCTTGATGGGCGTCACCGTTCGCCAGTTACAGCGTGACTGGCAACGTGCCCAGGCCTGGTTGGTCGAGGCACTGGCCGAAACCAGTCCTTGAGGCAGCAACGTCTTATGGTTGTTTGGTCAAGTACTCTTCGAGGGCTGTTCTGGCCAACTCGACTGTGGCGTCAGCCGGTTCCCGAGCTGCAATCTCCCGGATGATCAAAAGCCCACCTTCAGGGTCTGGTCCCAGCAGCATGGCGTGAGCGGCACGGAATTGCGCCCGCAGCACGTAAGGGTGGTCATCTCCGACTGCTTCACGCATTTCAGCCTCTGCCAGTCGCCACAGCTCGATGGCACGCAGATAGTCCCCGGCATCCCTGACCGAGTTGGCCAAGTGTCCCAAGGTATAAGCTGTGCGCCAGTGTGCTGATTGGTATAACTGGCGCTCGTCAGATAACACTCGCTCAAAAACCGATGTTGCCTCGGCGACACGTCCCAATTGCCGTAAGGTATTGGCGAGATTTTTACGCGTTGCGACTGTTCTTTGGTTGACAGCTCCCTGATACACATGATCCTGCAAATCCGAGGCCTGTTGCAAGACTGTCAGGGCTTGCTCATAATTCTCCAGCTCCAGCAAAATAACACCCAACTGCGCCAGAATACTGCCACGATGAGCAGCAATTGGGCCGCTCCATTCCTCCGGACGATTGCCATGGCGGTTTATATGACGATCAAGCATCGCTTGCACGCGGGTTTGAGCGAGCAGGCCATCACCCTGCGCACGTTTGAAGGATGCCAAATACAGAGCTGATGAAATATAGGTGCTGGAATCGACACCTTCCAGCCGTTCAGCCATATTGAGATGCTCAACGATCAGCTCAAGAGCCTGCTCATGCTCGCCGCTTTGATTCAATGCTTCCGTCAGAATCGGCATAACTGCCCGTGTCTCGGAGTGCTCATGGCCCAGATTTTGACGGCGCAGCTGCCAGGCTTCATCGAGTATTTGACGAGCCTCGCTCAGTTTGCTTCTTCGCAGCAGCACCGAACCCAGATCCACCAGCAAGTCTGCCAGCAGCGCGGGCTGTCCAGCAAAGGTTTCCCTCGCTCCGTCAGCGGCATCAATCAGTATTTGATCAATTGACTTGCCTCGATTGGCCGAGAGGTTCGGGTCGACACTACCAAAAACATCCAGCAGGTAGCCATGCATTTGTTCCGCTCGGGCCTGGTCCCTGACTGCCTCATTGCGCTGAGCCTCCAGACGCACGCCCTGAACGGTAACGGTAGCGGCATAGCCCACCAGTAGAAAGATCACCACGGCAACCGACGTGGCCCCGAGCCAGTGACGTTTCAGATACAAACGCGCCCGGTAAGCTCGCGAGTAAACGCGGCCCGATATGGGTCTGCCGTTCAGCCAGTTTTCCAGATCAGTCCCCAGGGTGCGCACATCGGGATAGCGCTTGTCCTGTTCCGCCTCCAGAGCGCGCAACACAATACTGTCCAGATCACCCCGCAACTGCCGGCGATAGCGCTCCACGCTCGGGCGGTCCGGCAGCTCTTCGACCAGCCTTGCCAGGTTGTTCGAACGGCTTGGCACTGCCCCACCCTCGCGCATGGCCCCCTCACGCATGGCTTTGAGCAGTTCGGCCGGGTCGGTGTCGCGGCCGGCAAACGGGTGTTCACCGGTCAGCAGCAAATACAGCAGAATACCCAGTTGATACACATCACTCGCAACGCCGGCGGTCTTGCCGGCCAACTGCTCCGGGCTGGCATGGCGCAAGGTATAGGCTTTGACCACGGTATCGTCGTTGCTATCTTCGACCACATCAGGCTGCAGGATTTTTGCGATACCGAAATCCAGCAGTCGAATTTCGCCATCCTGGTTCACCAGGATATTTTCCGGTTTCAGATCCCGATGAATGACCAGCTTCCGATGGGCGTAGTCGACCGCCGCAATGATATCGATGACCAGGCGCAAACGCGCATGCAACCCGAACCGGCCCCGGCAAACCCGGTCAATCGGCTGCCCGGGGACATACTCCATGGCCAGCCATCGGCGTCCGTCAGGTGCCTTGCCGGCGTCGATCAAACGCGCAATTCTTGGGTCGCTCAGACTGGCCAGAATTTCCACTTCCTGACCAAAGCGCTGCTGCTCCAGGGCCCCGCCCAGCCCCAGCGACATGACTTTGAGTGCGGCTCGCTGCTGCGCGCCAGACAAACTCCGCTCGGCTTCAAAGACCTCGGACATGCCACCGCGACCAATGCGTTTGAGCAAGGTCCAGGAACCCAACTGACCACCCGGCTCCAGTTCGCCGCCACTGCAGGCGCGCTCAGTCAGCCCGGAGTACACCGATTGATCATCCAGCAGCGGGCACTCTACGGCAGCCTCGAGCAGACGACGCAGTCGGGCCGCCATTGCAATATCTTCAGAAGCGATCCGGTCCAGACTGCGCTCACGCCCACCGGCATCCAGTTCCAGCAGTTCGATCAGCGCGTGATCCAGGCGTAGCCAGTCTTCCAGGTTCTGGTTCACATCATGATTTCCCTATTCAGAATCCCAAAAAGCTCAACAGTTCCTGATCGGAAATAGTATCCGGAATTCCTGGATCATACTCGGCAGAGAAATTTCGACCTTGAAACTCGACCGGAATGGATGGTCGCCGAAAGCGAACGTAATCAAACTGAGCCAGCAGATCGGGGTTACCGTCTGTGATTACTGTATTGTTGTGGCCGAACTGATTGCCGGGCCAATAAAGCCCGTCGATAAAGTTCCAGTCAGTATAGGTTGTCAGTCCCACCTGCAGAGTGGCTGGCATATCCGTACGTGGATAGCGACGATGAACAACCCAGTCGCCGTCCGGTTCGCGCCTTAGCATGATGAAATGATTGCTCTCCAGCCTTGCAACTCTCAGCTCGAAAGCCGGAATACCCGAACAAGCGCCATCACAGACCGGAGAGATGACCAGATCCGAGTCGCTGTCGATAGTGGTCTTGACCTCAAATTGAAAGCTGCCCGGCGAATTGGCGCTGCCAGCACTCAGGAAGACGTAGTTCTCGCCGCCGGGTATCCAGTCGGCCGGCTCGGTGATATCCCGTGGCGTGCGAACGAACAGTCCGGCCAGTGAAAACGAAACCTGTGGTGCCCCGGTAGCAGTCCGATTGGTCGCTTCGAATCGCGAGGTCACCACAAAGTCACCGCTAACCGGCTTGAAGACCAGAACACCCTTCAAATCCTCAAACCAGCTACTGGTGTAGGGCATGAGGGACAGATACCCGCTGCGTGTTGCACCGATATCGATCTGCTCGAGTTGATCGCCCGGCCAGCCTTCGGTCTGATAGAGTCGCTGCCATGTTGCGAGTGAGGAAGCATCACTGAACTCGTCAGAAAGGAAACACAGATCATCCGCCAGAATCGGTGGATCATCGGGCTGAAAGCGACTGGCAAACAGGCCACAAGCCAATGATTCGCCGGCCAGCAGACCAAGCCAAAGCACTGAAACTACACAAGTTCGCATACGCACAAAATCACTCCCAATTCCCATCAGTTTGTCTAGTTCTCAAAGCGATCATTGAAGATCACATCACTCAGTGGCGGCATGGAAGAGATTTCGATTGCACCGATGTCGCACCTTGCGACCCCATCCGCATCACCGTCCTGCGGGCGCGGATTGTCGAGCTGATCGGTCGGTGGGCAGGCCGCCGCGTCCGGCGCGCCACCATCGATCAAGGGGCTGCCCGGCAGCGGCGCATGGAAGGCGGTGGCGACCAACTGGGTTTGCAGTGGGCCAAGCAAAGCCGGCACGCCGATCAGGTTGCTGCCGCCAGCCATCTGGCAGCCGTCGTCTTGTGAATAGTTGTAGCCGACCGTATCAAGCAGGCCGTTCCAGCCGGCGGCCAGACAGCCGCCCAGCGCATTGCCGTGCAGCACATTGTGGCGAAGTATCAGGGTGCGCACGCTGCCAGGATTGAACAGCACCCCAGTAAAGGCGATTCCGTGGCCGGCATTGGCTACAATGGTGCTCGATTCGATGGCAAATACACTGCCGTCGCCCAACGCATTCTGCAGCGCCACCCCAACCCCGTTGTTGCCGCTGATCGTGGTGTTTGAAATCGCCAGGTTCGCTTCCGTGCCTGGTTGGTAGTGGATGGCTGATCGCGACCCGACATTGAGCACCGTGTTGCCGAACACACTCGATTGCACGATCACCAAGGGGCCTGAACCGAGCTTATTGATGGCCGAGCCCCAGTTGATGGCCGCGTTGCCGTGCAGGGAAACACGCTCCAGTAGCGTCGCATTTTGCGAGTAGATTGCGCCACCTATCGCTGCCTGATTGTCGAACAGCTCGACATTGGACAGGCTCAGTTGCGTGGTGGCATTGCCGTTGCTGAAGACCGCGCCGCCAGCTTCGCCGGGTATCCTGCGGCCTCCAGCCAGACGCAGGTTTCTCAGGGTCAATGGTTGCAAAGTATCGATGATGCCGGCGTCGTGACTGGCCAGTATCAATGGACGCTGGTCGCCCTCCACGTCGGGCCCGATGATGCGTCGTTCGAAGTCGTTGAGTGGAAAACTCAACGCGCCGGTAGCACCGCTTGGCCCAGGGGCGGGCGGAATGGTGAGCGGCAGGGTCACGCCGGCCTGAGGAATCAGGATCTCGGCCGGGTAGTTCTGCGCTCCGCATTGGCCAGACTCCATCGCCGCCGCGCGCAGGGTGCACTGCAGGCCGGGCTGATTCTCGTCGACATCGCAACGGCCGTCGCAGGGGCTGACATCGGGCAGGTCGACGTCATAGACATTCACCACCCAGGGCTGCGGCCCGGCTTCGTTCGCTGACAGCTCCAGCGCGCCGATATCGCACAGCGCTTCGACCTGGCCGGTGGCATTAACCGGTCGCGGCGCACCGCGCTGGTCTTGGCCCGGGCAATACAGGTCCTGATGCGGAACCCGGTCAAGCACGGGCGAGCCAGGCTTCGGAAAGGCCACGCGGCCCACTCTACCGTCAACCTGTGCGGTACGGCGCCGGAAGTCCGCTGCCTGCACGATGTTGTTCCCCAGTCCAAGGGCGGCAGCGCACTCGCCGTCGCTGAGATTGTAGTTGACGGTATCCTGCGTCGAACCTGCCGCCATCGTCACGTCGCACCGGCCTGCGGCGCTGTCGAAAGCCGAGACAATCACCAGCAGATTGGCGCCGGCACCGCCATCGATGTGCAGATGCATCATGTCCACCGCCACGATCGCATCGAAGTCGCTATGGAAGCTGCTGTTGCGCACCTGCAGATCGAAAGCGCCCTGTGCCCGTATCGCATTTTCATTGCCGCTCAGAGTGACATTGCGCAACCAGGCTGCACCGCCATCCAGGTGCAGGGCCGACTTCGGGCTTGAAGGGTCACCGCCAAGGTGGTTTCGAACACTGGAATCCTCCATCACCAGGCGCGCAGCCGGCCCGATATAAATGGACCAGCCCTGTTGAATACCGGCGCTGTTTTCGGTCAGGTCAGCGTCGCGCAGCACCAGTTCGCCAGCGAGCGCTGCCAGCGCCCCGCCGCTGGCGAAGGCGCCGCTCTGGTTGTCTCGCAACAACACGGATTCGAGCGTGACGGTGTTGTCGCTGCTCAACAGCAGGGCGCCGCCCGACTGTCCGATCTGTGGGCTGCCGTGCGACAGAATCAGGCCTTCGATGCGTGCCGATTCACCCGGCGGCAAGTCCACCCGGAACAGGCGGTTGTTGAAGGCGGCGGCACCGCGCACTCCTGTGACGGGGTAGCCATTCTGCCGGTTGCCGGCAATGGTGAGCTGCTCGGTTATCAGCAGGTCGCCGCTGGCGCCGCCGGCACCGTTGAGCGCGAGCGTGACCTGGGTAATCGATTCGGCAAATTCGATCCGGTCTTCGCCCGGATTGGCGTTGGCCTCCATCACCGCTGCGCGAAGCGTACAGGCTCCTGCGGCTGTCGCGCAGACACCGTCGCCGGGGTCGGCGTCCGCTGCATCATGGGCAGCGTCAACGATAAACAACTGGGGCGTCAGGCCGGCGGCTTCGGTCGCTCCGATGTCGCAACGCGCCACGCCGTCGCCATCGCCATCCTGCGGCCGGTTGACGAAGTTCTGGGCCAGCGTGGTGCAGCGCATCGCGGCATCGGGATCGAGTGCGTCAGGATTGCCGGCGTCGCGCAGGTTGGATCCCAGCACAGGCACGCGAAAACGGGTCAGTTCGCGCGGGTTCTGCGCGAAAGCCCCAAGCAGAGGCGCCGGCCCATCGAACACGGCAGCGCCGAAGTGCGGCGCGCAGCCAACAGAATCCCCTTGGCGGATCAGGGAATGGTCGATCACCACATCACCCGCATCGCCGGCCGCGGTTTCCATCACGCACACCTGCGCGCCCGCGCCATTGGAAAGCACGGAGTTGGCAACGCGGACGATTCCGCTGCCGTCGAGCTGCTGCAGCCATAACGCCGCCCGACCAGCGACCAGGTCAACCAGGCTGCTGTTGCGCAGGTGCAGCAGCGCGGGATTGACCGCCCGGATGCCGTTGTTGCTAGTCGGGCCGGCGCTCTCGGGTGCTCCGCTGATGATCGAATCCTCCACGATCAGGGTGGAGCCCGGGCTGGTGTAGATTGTGGCACGGGTGAGACCGCTATGGCGATTGTCGCGGAAGCTGCTGCGGCGAATCGTGGCGCTGTTGAAATTGCTGATCGCGCCGCCGCCCTGGTTGTCGTTGCTGGCCTGGTTCAGCACAAAATCCGAACCGATCACCAGCAGGGTGCCAGCGGCCATGTTGGCGATCGCACCGCCAACGGACGCGGAATTGCCTTCGAAGCGCAGGGTTTGCAGGCTCAAGCTGGCATTGTTGAAGATGGCTCCACCAAGCACGCCCAGCCCGGGATTGCCACCACGCAACTGCAGGCCACGGATATCCACGTTCACGCCCGCGCCAGAGACATGGAAGATCCGATGGTTCAGCGCCGAGGCATCGATGATCGGCAGGCGATCAGCATCCTCCGGCGGGAAAAAGGTGCCCGACCACCAGCCGCGAATATTGAGGCTTTCGGTGATGTTGAGGTCTCCGACTTCCGCCCCGCCGCTACCGGCCAGATTCAGCGCGATGGTCTGGTCCAGCGCCGAGTTGGCGAAGTGGATGGTGTCGGTGCCAGGGCATGCGTTGGCTTCCATGATCGCGGCACGCAGGGTGCAGGCACCGGCGATGGCGGTATCGCACACACAATTGCCCGGATTGGCGTCGACCAGATCCTGGTCGTACAGATTGACATTGAAGGTGGCGGCATTTGTGAATCCGGACAGGGTAAGTAATGTAAACAGCAGCAAGACGTAAAAAAAGCGAGACATGGCAGACTCCATTGGAAGATGTATCGGACGACTTCTTCTCAATGACGCATTCAGGCTGTCAAAACGACATCTATGCTTTTCCCGAGTCCATTACTTCGAGAGCTCGATCAGTGACCACAGGCTCGCTTATTGGCAATCGGCTCCGTGAATAAAAAGACCCCACCCGTAGAGACCCCTGATAGGAGCTCTCTTAGGGCCCGCGCAACAATAACTTCCGATTTTCGCATCCCATTGGCACGCCGCCTGCGGGCGCTCCTTGGTCGCGGAATCCTCAACGTAGGCCTGGCTACGCCTGCGGTTTCGCTCGGTCGTCGCAACCGCATTCGACGCACCACTGGGCGCGCAAACTCGGATGTTATTGTTGCGCGGGCCCTTAGATATCCACAAGCCGCAGCTCTTCTTCCGCTACCTTGATCATATTGCCCTGGAGATAATCCACGCCCGATTTCCACAAGCTGGACATGACCGCCGCATCCTCGATCATCGGGGCGATCAGCCGGGTTCCCCGCTTTCGCAACGGCTCTGTCAGCGTACTCAACTCACGAGCAAGATCCTCGCCTTTGGCCAGCTGTTGAACAAAACCCGGTGCCAGACGCAGGTAATCACAACGAAACCGTTCGACCAACAAGTCGATATTGGAATGATCATCGAACCTGGAAAAACAGATCCCGATACCGTATTTACTGACCAGGTGCAGCAATTCCTCGGTTCCTTTTAGATTGACCAGGACATCGGCAAGTTGAAAATCGAGCACCAGATTGCCACGAATATCTGGACCTGTTTCAAACTGGCTGGCCAGTTTTCCTCGGCGATCTGCATCGACCAACAACTCGCTGGACTGATTGATGAACAGGCGTAGTTCGCGATCCTCATTCTGCTGATCAATGATTCGAATGGCATGATGAAGCATCCAGCGATCAATCGTCCCCAACAGGCCGGAATTCGTGGCCACCGGAAGAAATTCGGCCGCAGCCAGCAGATCACCCCCGGAGGTTCGCAGTCTTGGCAACATCTGAAAATTTCGCACAGGGTCGCCACCCGCCGACAGAATCGCCTGAAAAACCACCTTGAGGTCATTCCTGCGCAGGGATTCCATCAACAAGGCCAGCATCTGGCGATCATCGCCAGATGCCTGGCGAGCTGACAGGCTGGGATAAATCTCGACCAATTTGTTCCCGCCATCCAGAGACAGGGATTCGGCGTTTCCAACAACTTCGACCAACATCCTGTCAGTGTCCGCAAACCTCATATCCAGGGGACAAACCGTCATGGATACCGTGACAGAGACCAATTCATCACCAAAGGGAAAATCATGATGATTCAGCTCCCGGAACAGCTCGGACGCTTGTTGATTCAATCCTTCGGCATCCATCTGATCGACCAGCACCACAGCCTCCAGCAATCTCGGCATAAACAATCCAGATTTCTTGCCGAAACGCTTGAGTATCAACGTTTTCAAGTGCCCATCCAACTCCAGCAATCCGCGATAACCCAGGCGTTCGCGCAGGTCATTGTGGTGATCAATGACCACGCAAATCAGCCCGCCCGCCCGGTCTCCGGTCGAATCAGACAGGGCACGACAGGCCTGATCGAGCCCTTTCAAAAAAGACAAGTTAGCCATTTTAAAGCTGGTATCCCCCACGCCTTGGATTGGGCATAGGGTAACTTCAAACCCCTGCCTTGTGCTACCTTCAGCCAATTTCTTGAGCAGATTGACTCGGAACGGCTTGGGAAAATATCCACGATGCCCCCCGACCTGCGCGTGAATGCCAACATCGATCGGGGTATTCAGTTGTTACTGACCTGCGGGGGAGGCAAGGCGCTGAGCAACTCTGCCCCGCAATTCGGGCCAGGTCTGGCGCAGGAAGCACCGCGCCACCACATAACCGCCGATCCAGACAGGGTTGATAAACGAAAGGATACGGGGACGCGCGAGCCAGGCCGAGACCCTTCGCCGAGCCTCGTCCTCCGGAAAATGCCAATCATGAAGGGCCATTCCGGCGCTGAGAAAGACGGCCAATGAAAAAATTGCGAAAGCACCGCAGACCTCGCAATAGGCGATGCGATCAAGCTCGCGCACTGAAAATCCGCTGGCGGCAAGGCGGTCCGCGAAACGGTCAAGCTGGCTTGTGTCGTACCAGGTATCAACCCAAAACTGCGCGAGAACTTCCCAAACAACCTGCTGCTGCTCTGTCGGTGATGCGGACATAAAATTCGGATCCTGCTACTTGACTCGGAGACCCAATGGACAATCGGCTCGTTCAGGGCTCACCTGAATCAATAGTTTCTTCAACCTGAAGGCTTGAGGATCAATGTACAAGATTGCGCAGCAATTCATTGTCACTGCAAAATACTCGGCCAGCGTCCGAGAAAGAGGGATCGCTGAACTTCAGAACTCGAACCGGTCAACGAATACCTCATCGTCAATACCCTCGCCGGCAAGCGTATAACTGCCGCCGCCAGCCGATGCGTCATGGTTAAGCATATTCGAATGCGAAGCTGGACCCGCTGACACTGGCGTGAATGACACCAGTAGCTGGCAGCCGGCGCCAGGAGCCAGCGTCACCGGGAAGGCAGCGCAAGTTCCCGGCTGGATATCAAACTCCGGAGGTAATGGTCCAAGACCGTTTGGACCGAACACCATGACATCGAAATGACTACCAGGATTGATCACATCCATCGGCAGCACCGGAGTCTGGCCTACTGGCACCTGAAAAAAGTTCGTCAAGGGCGGCACCACGTCGATCAATGAATGTTCGGCCTGTCCGGTCAGAGTGATTGCATGGCCAGCTGGCGAGGGATCGTTCGACGCCAGACTAACAACTTGCGTGGCCACACCATCGCTGACTGGCGCGAATGTATAGCTAATTTGGCAACTATCACCTGGCGCTAGATCAAATGGTGTCCCACCACAGCCATTAGTCAGGATAAAAAACGGTGCGACGACCGAGTCCATCACTGATACGTTCAGTGTAGCGGTCCCGATATTCTCGAAAATTACATCAATAGCAGATGTCACCAGCCCGACCTGGACCAGCCCGAAGTCGACCAACACTGGTGTGATGGACAGTTCCGGGACGGCGGTCGATATCCCGTTTCCCAACACCGTCAGATTGACTGACCCGGCCGGTATGTTGGCAAATACCAGGACGTTGTCTGATTGAAGCCCAACCTGAGTCGGAGCGAACTGATAGTCCAGTGTGCAGGACTGGACCGAGGTCAGTGTAAATGGTGGCGTGGGACAGGTTCCGCCAACGTGCAGGAACGGCAAACCAGGATGTTGAATCGAGCTGACATTGACATCCGGCGTGCTGCCATTGTCGAGGGTAAACGTCAACACAGGACTGGTCTGGCCGGTGTCTACATCACCAAAATTCAACGCACCGGAACCCGGCAATATGACCAGCGTTGGCTCAACCCCCTGACCCGTCAGATTGAGCTGCACCGTGCCCGAATTGCCCGGACCGGCTTGCCAACCCACATCCAGACTTTCAGGAAAAGTGCCTTGCGAGGAGGGTGAAAAGGTATAGGTGAACCCACATTCCTCGAACGGCTGCAGAGTAACCGGCAAGATCGGACAGTTTGTTCCAACCAGCGTATACGGGGAGACCGCCGCCTCAAGCGTCGTGATTGCCACCGCAGCGCCTGACGTGTTTTCGACCTTAATTGTCTGCGGAGCCGAGGTTTGACCCACCTCAATCACCGAAAAATTAAGGCCGTTTGGAAACACCGAAACCTGGGCAAATGCCGACTCAATTGCCAGAGCCAACAAAAATGCTCCCGAAATCAAAACAGGAATAATGCGCGTCGCTCTCATGGCTTCACCCTCCAAGGCAGAAACCGGAAAGACCACACCGTACTAGACCCGGGGTGGACAGCTCCCTGTTGACAATCTAGGCTACTCTTCATTAGTGCTCAGGTCAATTGATTAAACCTATCAATAAATCTGGAATTTATAGGCAATTATCGACAACCCGAGAACCATTAGCTCGTACAATTCGATCACATGAGGATCCTGGTAACCGGCGCAGCCGGCTTCATTGGTTCAGGTATTGTCGAGCGGCTGCTGACCTGCGGACATCAGGTTGTTGCTATTGTACGCAACAGCAGAAATCTCCCCGAGAGCCCCTTGCTTGAATGGAAGTCTGGCGATCTGGGCGGCATGACGACCACCGAAGACTGGTTGCCGCACCTGGATGATATCGAGGCTGTGGTCAATGCGGCGGGCATATTGCGCGAGCAGCGACTCGGTGATTTTGAAGCTGTCCATTATCAGGCACCGCTGGCTCTGGCCGAAGCCTGCGTGGCCAGAGGTATCCGGCAATTTTTACAGATTTCTGCCTTGGGCCATCCAGATGATGGTCCCTTTATTGCCTCCAAGCATCGACTGGATCAGGCGCTGCTGGCCATGGAGCAACTGGATACCGTTGTACTGCGTCCGTCGGTTGTGATTTCGCTGCGCGGATCCTATGGCGGAACCTCGATGCTGCGTGCCATGGCATCGATTCCCTTTGTCCTGGTACTGCCGGGCGATGGCAGCCAGAAAATCCAGCCTATATGGCTGGAAGACCTGGCAGCGATGGTGGAGCAGGCTGTGACATGCAAACCGGGGATTTCCACCTTGATTGATGCGGTCGGACCACAGATGGTTTCATTGCGCGATTTCCTGCTGGCAACCCGTCGCTGGCTCAAATGGCCGGAACCGCGTGTCGAGATACAGGTGCCGATGCGCCTGGTCAGCTTGGTCACCACCCTGGGCGATTGCTTACATGCCGGCCCCGTCGGGCGAACCCTGGGTCGAATGCTGGCGCGCGGAAATATCAGCGAAGGCAAATCCGCCTCGGCCATTGAAACACTGGGTATCCAGCCCCGTTCGGTCATCAACGGCCTCGAACAAAGCGCCAGTTTTGTGCAGGATCGCTGGCAGGCCCGCCTTTATCCGTTGATTCCTCTTGCCTGGCTGACCTTGATTGTAATCTGGTTGGTCTCTGCCTTGAGCGGATACCTTTCCAAACCGGCTGAATACGGCCTCTTGCTTGATCAGCTTGGCGTGCCGGAAAAGTTCCAGACTGTGCTGGTATTCTCTACATCGACCCTCAATCTGATCCTGGCACTGGGGCTGGCATTGCGACGCCGGATAAACACGGTGCTTTTGTTGATGCTTGTTTCTGTTCTGGGCTACACGCTGTGCCTGGGGTTGTTCGCGCCCGACCAGTGGTTGGCAATGACCGGTGGTCTGGTCAAGAATCTTGCCGTGATGGCACTGATCCTGTTCATGATGGTGCTGGAGAATCGACGCTGATGAGCGAGTATCTGACACTCAAGCTGATTCATATTCTGTCGTCAACCCTGCTTTTCGGCACCGGACTGGGAACGGCGTTCTATATGTGGCGTGCCGACCGAAGCAATGACATGCTGGCCATTGCCATGGTGTCACGCAACGTAGTTCTCGCCGACTGGCTGTTTACCACTCCGGCGGTCATTATCCAGCCTGTCACCGGATTCTGGCTGCTGTACCTGCTCGGAATACCCCTTGACAGTCCGTGGATACTGATCAGCCTGGCCTTGTACATCCTGGTCGGCTGTTGCTGGATTCCGGTCGTGTTCATCCAGATGCGTGTGGCTCGTCTGACGGCCAGATTGAATGATCAAGGATTGTGTCCCAATAGCGAATACCACCGTCTGATGCGCTGGTGGTACGGATTGGGCTGGCCAGCCTTTCTCGGCGTTATCGTGATTTTCTGGCTGATGGTATTCAAACCATCCTGAAGGCACAAACGCTCCTTCACTGAGCCGCACCAGGCTGTAATTGGGATGCCATAGCAATATCTTCAGATGCGATCCGGTCCAGACTGTGCTCACGCCCACCGGCATCCAGTTCCAGCAGTTCGGTCAGCGCGTGATCGAGGCGTTGCCAGTCTTCCAGGTTCTGGTTCACATCATGAGCTCCCAATTCAAAAACTCTGGTTCAATCGGCTTCATGGGTTGAGGTAGGCTGATCAGCGACGATCAGTTTTGTCCATACGCCTGTTTCAGTGCGGCTGCATATCCCAGCTTGAAGTGAGGAGCCAGACGTTGCCATAACTGGGCGTTCATCGCTCCGTTATTTGCTTCAGAAACTTTACCAACGAATTCCGCAATCTGATACGACATTTATAGAGAAAGGAAGCCGGCTATATCGCCTTTTGATGACTCTCGCGTCGAGTAGACGGAGATCTTTCATGACTGCTCAGGCGCAGGTCCCGAAAATGCCCGTTCGGTTCCTGTGATCCACCAGCAGAGTGTTCCTGACGGTCTGCAGCCATGTGGGCATAGTAAGCCTCCAGATCGTGTATGGAGGCGGTTCTTCATGACTCAGGCCCAGGAACCAGTAGACCAATCCCGGTTCGGCGTTCGACTCTCGGGCCTGGCTCGCCAGCCTCGGAGAAGAATGCGTACGCAATCGGTTCTGGCTTTGCAAATGGCTGGATTCGCCATCGTCGCCTTTCCCCTTCTGATCGGACTGATTCTATCCAGTCACCAGATTGACCGGGTGACCCGCCAGAGCGAGCAACTGCTGGGTCGTACAATTTCCGCAACCCAGTCGGCACGCCAGATTGGCGAGCGAGTCATCGGCTTCGAGCGTTCGGCCCGCCAATATCGCATTCTGCAAGACAGCGATGCCCGAGCCAGTCTGACTCAACGCCACCAGGCACTCTCCGACCCTCTGGATGCCTTTGGTTATCTCAATCCGGGCAGTGAGCGCGAAGTCGACATCGAAGTCATTCGCAACCGCGCCAATCAATTGTTGAACCTGGTCCAGGATAACCAGCCCCAGCCACAATGGTCGGAGCGCATGGGCGCAGAATTTCAGCAGCTCGGTGCGGACTCGCGCGAGTTGATTGCCAGCATGGAACGAGCTTCGGAACGTGAACTTGAGCGCCTGCAGGAAATGGGCTCGACGGCTCGCAACTCTTCGTTGGCGGGCCTTGCACTGACGGTGCCTGTGGCCATTGTTCTTGGCCTTTTCATGGCCGCTTACTTCAATCGTCAGATTCGCAAGCTGGACCGGGGGGTACGTGCCCTGGCCCGACCTGACCAGGCGCGCATCGAGCAGATCACCAGTCCACGTGACTTGCGTGCGCTGTCGGTTCGGCTGGAATGGGTTCGCCGTCGGCTGGTTCGAACGGAGCGTGATCGGCGTCGCCTGGTGGGTCAGGTATCACATGAGCTCAAGACACCACTCAGTGCAATCCGTGAGGGTACCAGCCTGCTGGCTGACCAGAGCTTCGGTGCACTCGGGGAGCGCCAGCGCGAAGTCATCGGTATTCTTCAGACCAGCATAGATCGACTCCAGGAGCAGATCGAGAATCTGTTGCGATTCAATCGGCTGCAGTCAGCTTCGCATCGGGCAGTGATTCGAACAATCCCGCTCGAAGCCGGGCAGCGGCCTGGGCCTGGCAATTTGTCGCGACCTGATTCGTGCAAACCAGGGCGATGTCCGCCTGGCCCAACGGGCCGGTTGGTCCAGCGTGTTCGAAATCGAAGTACCCATGACAATTTCAGGAGAGCGTGACCCATGAAATTTCCTCGCTCAATGCTGCTTGCCGGGTTGATGGCCCTTGCTTCTGCCCAGGCTGAGCCGCCAACACGCCTGGCGGGGGAGGCGCATGTCATTTCCGCTGCTGATCTGCTTGACCGCGCGCATCGAGTCTTGCGGGTCAGCGAAGAGAATGCCCAGACCTGGTATGCCGGGCTCGAACGCCTTGACGCCTGGCCCGCTTCGCTGGAAAGAGCGCTGCTTGAGGCACTGGGGCCGGATAGCGTGCGGTCACCCGAATTCGGCCTCGGCCCCCTGCGTGCGCTGCTGAACGAAACACCGGATTCGGTCCGCCTCGCGCCCGAAGCACACCAGCTTCTGACCGTTCTGATCAGCCTGCTGGAATCCCAGCCCACCCTGGCTCAACGCAGCGAGGATCTGGCTGCGGCGCTGGAACGGGAACGCCAGGCTCATCTGGAAACGCTGAATAAACTGGCCGCCCTGCGCGAAATCGATGAGCATATCGAACAACATGACTCGGCTGAACAGAACGATCACAGCAGCGAGCCTTGAGAATGACTGACTCCGGAGCGCGCACCCCTGAGCAAGCAGACCCGGCCCGGATTCTGCTGGTCGATGATGACCCCGGTTTGCTGAGACTGATCTCATTGCGCCTGGAATCGGCTGGCTACGTAGTCGACACCGCCAACAGCGGTGAACAGGCGCTGGGAAAGGTTGCCGGCCAACTCCCGGACGCGGTGATTTCCGATCTGCGTATGGAAGGCATGGACGGGATAGCGCTGTTTCGTCAATTGCGCGAACGCGACCCAACCCTGCCGGTCGTTATCCTGACCGCACACGGCACGATTCCCGATGCGGTCGCCGCTACTCGCGAAGGCGCGTACGGATTTCTGACCAAGCCTTTTGACAGCCGGGAGTTACTCGATACCATGGCAGAGGCCACCGGCCGCAAGCGCGCGACAGCCACTGGCGACGAATCCTGGCGAGCGGGAATCGTCACCCGCAGCCATGTGATGGAGCGACTATTGCCGGAACTTAAGCTGATAGCCGCCAGCGATGCAAGCGTGCTGATTCAGGGCGAAAGCGGTTGCGGCAAGGAGGTCATTGCCCGAGCGATTCACAAAGCCAGCGCCCGCCGCGATGGCCCCTGGGTGGCAATCAACTGTGCCGCGGTGCCGGCCGATCTGCTCGAATCGGAGCTGTTCGGCTACCGCAAGGGCGCGTTCACCGGGGCCGTGAAGGACCAGGAAGGTCTGTTCATTCAAGCTCGCGGCGGCACGCTTCTGCTCGACGAGATTGGCGACATGCCGATTACGTTTCAGGCCAAGCTGCTGCGCGCCATTCAGGAGAGGCGCATTCGTCCGGTCGGGGCAGGCCAGGAGATCGACATCGACGCCCGCCTCATTTCCGCCAGCCATCATGATCTCGAGCAAGCCATTCAAGCCGAGCGCTTCCGTGAAGACCTTTTCTACCGCCTCAATGTCGTTCGGCTCGATGTGCCGCCGTTGCGCGAGCGGCCCGAAGACATCGTCCCGTTGGCCGAGCACTTCCTCGTTCAGCTTCAAATGGATCGGCCCGATGATGAACGCATCCAGGGATTCTCACGTGAGGCGCTTCGGCGGTTGCTGGCGCATGACTGGCCCGGCAATATCCGGCAACTTCGCAACGTTGTCGAACAGGCCTGCGCACTGTGCCGCAAGGGACCGATCCCGGCCAGCCTCATCGAACGTGCATTGAAAAGTGAACAGGTTTCGATCACACCATTGGCTGAAGCGCGCGATGCGTTTGAGCGCGATTATCTGGCCCGCATCCTGCGCATGGCCGAAGGCAATGTCAGTGAGGCCGCCCGCATGGCCGGCCGCAATCGCACCGAATTCTATCGATTGCTCAAGCGCCACCGGATCGAACCTTCTGATTTCAAAGGCTGAATTCCCTATGTCGCTGATTAGCGACATACGCGGATCGCTTCAATTCGGGCTCCACGGATCAACCACAGTAACAACCGTCGCCTGGAGACGACCGTCTGAATTGTCAGCTCCGGCTTATCACTTTACAAGCTACTGAAATATAACTCTTTTTCTGCATTGGCATAGATGCTGCACTACCTGGACTGAGCCAATACGGCTCGTTCAATCGAGCAACGACATAAGGAGTTGACTACTATGAACATCAACATGATCCCGACATTCGGTTTCGCTCTGGTTCTTGCCACCGGTATGGCGCAAGCCCAGGTTCCGGACTTCGACCGACTCGATCGCAATGGCGATGGTTTGATTGACGCCGCCGAAGCCACGGCACTGCCGTGCCTGGCCGAAAACTTCAATCAGATCGACAGCGAACGCGATGAAGGTCTGAATCGCAGCGAATTTGCCGCCGCCGTGCGCGAGCATTGCCAAGAGCAAAAATCAGACTGGCCACAATCCTGATCCGCTGCAACAAATCTGCCGGTGTCGCGCAGGCCCCTGCATGACTACCCCGCGTGACAACCCTGCGTGACAACCGATAGATGTCCCAAGTCCTTTTGCCCGTCGGCTCCGCAGAGTCGGCGGGTCTTTTTGATTTTATGACCCCGCAAGTCTTTTGCTGGAGCACGCCACCGTTGCATTTAACCCCGCCAGTGACGGTGCCACCCTGACCCATGGCCTGCTGCCGGGCAGCGTAGCCATCAATGCCATCAGCGAATGTCAGGAATACATTACCGTGAATCAACGCGGATTGCCTCGCCCTGGCAGCGGTTCTTCAAACTGTGACATTGGCTGATTGAAGTTCAGGATAACGTTGATTTCGATGCCACCTTCAAAGACCGCTTCGAGCAATAGCCCGGGCCAGGCATCCCGATCTCCTGAGCATCGAAAACCGAACCGGCGGCGGCCTTCAAATCAGCTTCGCCCTGCCCTCACGACCCACGCTCGAGGATGATTGAACCGATCCGACACAACATCAGCTCTGGTAATGAAACACCGGGCCAGGATCTATCCCGGCCCGGCGATACTCAGATCATGAGTACGTGATGAGAGCTACCCGACTCAGCGAATTCGTTCCAGCGCCGCGTCATATTCGTCGGCCCGAAATTCTTCACGCACCGCACGCACATCGTCGAGAATCCGGTTGATATGCTCCAAATTGTCATGTGAGGTGCTGGTATCGACCGCAAGCGCGAGTTCGTGCTTGATTTGAACTGATCCGTAGGGCGGCTGGTAGCTGCAAGGATTGATCTCGGTGGCTATCCAGCCCCAGTCCTGAATGCGCATGTTCAAGGTATACTGGAACTGGTAGTTGCACTCGGCCCAGGTCGAATAGGGTCCAACCACAATGCCGGAATTATTGGTGAACCATGCAGTCCCGTAGTAACCACCTCCCGGCCCAGCGCGTCGGCACGCTATCTGATTGTTTCTTCTCTACCTGCCCCTTAAAACGTCCCGATATCTTCCCGAATTGTCAGCTAAGGAACCTCTGAACCAATGGGCGCGGAGCGCAGACTTGCTCAGAGGTTCCCCAATCACTGCACTCGTCGTCTGGCCGATCAGGCCGGGACGAGATCATCAAGCACATTCATAAAACTGCCTATGATGTCGTTGAAGATGTTGAAGATCGCGCCGATCAGGCCTAACGTCGCGGCACCGAGGTTGAACGGACTCACAGCGACACCCACATCACCCGCCACCCCAATCGCGACGCCTATCTCACCATTGACACTCAGCGTGACGGGCATGGTCGCGGCTGCATAGTTGAAAGCGTTCGCGGTGGTTGAGGTGAGGGCACTGGCGGCTAACAGGCTGCCGACGAGGATCTTGCGCGTGTCGTCATCGGCTTTGGGATTTGAAGTTGCCCGATTCGCTTTCGGTTTCAAGGCGCTCTCGATATTGTGCACTGCAGTCTCGACAGCTTTCGTCGCAGGGCTTATCTCGAGCCTGTCAATCACGAAGCCCATCGGGCCCCAAAGCTGATCATCGAAGTAGTAGTTGATGTCCTTGAGCTGTCCGAGCAGGTTGAGGGCCGGGCTGACAATATCGGCCTCGACATGATCAAGTTTGCCATTGATGCTTGCGAGCGAGGACAAGACACTTGTGAGCTCATCCGCCCAACCCGAGAACGTGTTCTTGATCTTGCCACCCGTGTGGTCACTGAAGCCAATTTTAGCTTCCGCCCGCTTCAAGGACTGAAGACTACCTGTGAAAGCATGCGCGAAGGCCTTGCCTCCGGCGTCAAGTCCGTATTCCATAGTCATCATTTCATCGCGCAGTACAAGTAGGTTGTGAGGCGCAACACCAAATTGGCTGCGGATTTTCTCAAACGTTTCATGCAGCAATGGTCCTACAACGTCCCTCACTGCTTTTTCTATGATTTTGAATCCTGGTAGATCGCTGTCGTCGGTCGCTGCTCGCCGTTCGTTAGCAGAGGCTCTAACATTGGCAGCAACAGTTTCTGCAACCCGTTCGGCAAGGTCGGTATCGGTTAGTGCGGGTGTGGAAATGGTCATGGCTTGGTCCTATGTTGATTGTAATGACAACAGAGCAAGTCCCGGCTTCCCACTAGCGCGAAAAGCAGGACGAGAAGTAGCAGTCCGGCCGGGTGGAGTGTGGGCACCGCGAGCGGAGCTCCGACACCGAAGCCGGCCGTTGCGTCCGTTCCACCATTGAGCACATTGCCCGCGAGATCCAGCAGCGAGGTTGTGCCGCAGATAAACAAGCGGTAGTCGTCGACGTCCGGCGGTGCCGGTAGGGAGATCGTCGCGGTCAGCGTTGTGCTATTCCAGCTCACGCTGTCAACCGGGAGCGGGTTGTCTCCGGCGGCCGCGCCACCCGCGCACGACGTGGTTTCAAAGGTCCCGTCGTTGCCGGCACCCACCAGCAAGTAGTTGGCGGGATTGGTGACGTCGTTGGGATCGATGTCGCCATCAGGGTTGTACATCGCCTCACTGAAGCGCACATCGATGACATCCGGGCCGAGCCCCGAGTAAGTCGGGCGCAGACTGGTGGAAACGACAACGGGTGGCGTGCCGTCGAAGGTACGAGCGAGCGGGTCGGCCACGGTGCTGATATTACCGGCGGCATCGGTCGCCGCACCGGCTGCAATCTCCACGGTGACCGTCCCATCGGCAGCGGGAATCACATCGAACGCGTAGGCGGCTCCTGAACCAACCAAATTGTCAGCGGTGCCGTTGTCCACCGCCACGGCGGTCAGGTCGAAACCGATTACCGCTTCACTGAACGTGACCGTCACCGGCAGCGGCGAAGCATTGGTCGGGTTGATCGTCGAACTCGCGAGCGTCGGAACCGGTGCCGTCCCGTCGTAGACCAGGTTGAGCTGGGCCGCTGCCGTGTTGCTGTTGCCAGCGGCATCGGTCGTGACGCCCGCGGCGAAGTTCACCGTCACCGGGCCGTCGGTACCGGGCGTGATGTCGAACGAAAACGCGTCGCCGGAGCCGGTAAGGTTGCCCGCCGTTCCATTGCTCACGGAGATGTCCGCGAGATCGAAACCCGTTACCGGTTCGCTGAATAAGAGCGTGGCCGGAATCGGTGAAGCATTGGTCGGATCACCGGCAGCGGCGCCCAGTGTTGGCACGGGTTCGGTCGCGTCGTAGCCGATTGTGAAGTGGGCCGCGGTACTGGCGTTTCCCGCCGCATCGTCGGAAGCCCCGGCAACCACCTCCACCGCGACCAGGCCGTCGCCGGTCGGCGTCACGTCGAACGCATAAGCGGCACCGGAACCCGTGAAGTTATCGGCTACGCCATTGGCGACCAGTACGCCCGCGAGGCCAAAACCAATCACCGGTTCGTCAAACATCACCACAATCGGAATCGGCGCGGCATTGGTCGGGTCGTTCGCGCTGCTCGACAGTGTCGGTACCGGAGGCGTGCCGTCAAAGGTGATGGCCAACTGGATTGCCGCCGTATTGCCATTGCCGGCGGCATCGGCAGCCACGTCGGCGGCGACATCTACCGTCACCACTCCATCGTTGGCCGGCGTGATGTCGACCGAGTAAGTATCTCCTGAGCCGGTGAAATTTCCCGCTGTGCCATTACCCACGATCAAGTCGCCGGCGTCGAATCCAGTGACCGGCTCGGTGAAGGTGACGATCACCGGGATCGGCGCGACGTTGGTCGGGTCGGGGGCCGTCGTGGCGAGGGTCACGCCGGGCGGGGTGCCATCGAAGAGGACCGAGAGCTGCTCGG
>CAZFYM010000047.1:0-6581 GCA_964523755.1 uncultured Wenzhouxiangella sp.
AGTCCAACAGACATTTATGCGCCATGTTGCGCACAGCGCATAAATGCTTAGTAGAAATATACCGATATTGACCAGTGCTCGAAAGCGGATGGCATGCTGAGATCTGCCGCTGGATGACCAATGAGCCTCAAGCCCTTATCGCGTCCGCCAGGCCAGGTGGATAATCGCCAGAATCATGAGCCCCAGGCCAAGGCCACCACCAAGCACAAGAGCAATCGCGCGGCGATCGATATCCGTGACCAGCATATTGGAGGGCATCAGCCAGGGGAAGTAAATGCCGGCCTCGGCGCTGTGTGCAACCAGGGTGAAGAATGTTCCGCCAATACCCAGCGCCAAGGCCGGCACGAAGCTCGAAAAGCGCATGGCCGTCCAGAACTGCAGCGCGGCGATCAATGTCGCGGCCAGACTGATCCGGGCGAACAGGCCAATGGTTTCGGCTAGATCGATCGAAGCGGCGTCGGCCAGCGCAGGATTGAACTCGGCGGCAATCAACAGGGCAGCGGCACTCCCCACCGGCACCATTAGCGACATAAACAAAATCAGTGCCATCAGAAGGAGTGCTTTGGCGGCATAGACTGTCCATCGTGGAACGGGTAGTGCACGCAAGTAGTCCCAGGTGCGCGGACCGTGTTCCATCTGCGCCATGAGCGCAGACAGGGCGGCCAGGCTCATTGGCAGCATGAATGACGCCCAGATAAAGGCATTGCCCGTCATCCACAGCTCCCCGGCGCGCGCCTGGTCGGCCTGCAGCGCGTTAACCAACGTGAAAACCGCGACCAGGACCGGTGCGGTCAGCGCCAGCATCAGAGCCAGTGAGCGATTGAGTTTGATGACCTCGACCGTGACTGAGGCAACCAAACTGGTGCGCATCATCAGGCGACTTCCCCGGGCGGTGGACATCGCGTCACTCGGCGGTAAAGGGTCTCCAGGGTCTGGTTCGGATCGTTCAGCGCAAAGACCTCGATACCACTCTCGATCAGGGCTCGATTCAGCTCACCAGCCAGTTTGCGCGAATTGCTATTCGAGTCGAGGTCGACGAAGACTCGGTCGCGTTCGACGCTGGCGTTGAACCCGCGGGCCTGAACCAGTGCCAGCGCGCGACCGGCGTCGGAAGTATCAATGTTCAGTCGAGCGGGTAATTCTGCGATAAGGTGATCCAGCCTCCCCTCGGCCACCAGCCGCCCCTGGTGAATGATCCCGATGTGATCGGCTGTCAATTCGACTTCGCCAAGCAAGTGGCTGGATACCAGCACGGTAGCCCCGGTGCGCTCGGGAAGCGTGGTCAGAAAGTGTCGCATGTCGGTAATACCGTCAGGGTCCAGCCCGTTGGTCGGCTCATCGAGAATCAGCACCCGGGGCGAAGCGATCAACGCACGCGCGATGCCAAGGCGCTGGCGCATGCCGAGTGAATAGCCACCAACACGTTTGTTTGCGCTGGCGGTTATGCTGGTGACCTCCAGCACCCGGTCGATGGCGGCACGCGGCAAGTCAAGCAGCCGCCTCGACAAGTCCAGATTCTCGTAGCCGGTTAGGTTGCGGTAAAAGCCGTCGGCCTCCAGCAAGGCACCGGTCAGCCGCGCCGCCGCCGTACGCTGGGTAACAACGTCATGACCAAGAACGTGGGCCCGACCGCTGTGCGGTCGAATCAGACCGAGAATCATGCGGAGCGTGGTGGTCTTGCCCGCCCCATTGCGCCCAAGAAAACCGTAGACCGTTTCCTGAGGCACATGCAGGCTGACCGAGTCGACGGCCCGCAATTGGCCGAATCGGCGGGTGAGATTGCTGGTTTCGATGGCCAGTGCAGTCATGCGAACAATGGTCTTTGCGGTTTACTAACGAGGTCAATGGCCGCCAATAGGGAAGGCGCGAAATCAGGATATACATTGCGCGCCTGTGAGTGAAAGGGCCAAAGGTCATGCTGGGTCTGAATCGGGTTTCAGGAAAGGTTCTTGCTCCTGCTTCAAGCCCTGCACTTCAGCTTGGGCAAAGTTACCTTCAGGTTTTAACCTGGTGATAATCGCTCGCGCCACCTCGTCGGACCACAGCAGCTTCAGATGGCCCAGGCCCTCTGTGTGGAGGACTTGGGCATTGCCCCAGATTGCCGCGATCCGCGCGGCGTCGCCGTCCTCGACCCGGGGATCATCACGATCCTGAATCAGCAATAATTCGGCATCGCCCTGATTTGCAAACGCCGCGCCACGGTCCATGTCGTCCCAACTCATACCAAACTCCCCGGCGTAGTATTCACGACAACGCTCCAGAACGCTGTCTCGCGGATTCAGATGGCGGGTCAGCTCGTTGATCGGAATATAAGCTGCGCGAGGCGTAGCGAGAAACACCATGCGGCGAGGGTTCAGGCCATGGCGAATGCGTGCCGCCGCGAGACAGAGTCCGGCCGCCGAATGACACACCCAACCAGCAATGTCGCCCGCCAGTGCCTGATCCAGCGCATTGATGTCGTCAATCAGCCGCCGAAACCCGATCCGCCGGCCCCAGGAGTCGCCGTGCCCCTGACCATCAAACACGACCACCTCGAATCCTGCCTTGGCGATGGCATCCGCCAACTTCACCATCTGCCCGGCCCGCCCCCCCCAACCGTGAGCCAGCACCACCGTGGGGCCAGTGCCCCAGCGCCAGGCAACCCGCCGTGGATCGGTTCCGAATTCGAACCGGGTCGCGGCTTCAAGAACCTGCCGGTCCTCTGGTTTCAGCGACAGCCTGGGTGGTAAGCTCGCCAAGGCAACAGAAACTTGAAAAGCGACTCGATCGGGCAATAGCGGCAATACGGCGCGGGCAATCGGGATGAGCATGGTTCACCTATAATAGAACATGATTCTAGAATGATATTCTATTTCCTGCCGTGAAACAACAGCGTGCATCAACTCGAATACGACGCCGAACCGTCTTGGAGTCGGCGCTGAACTGCTTTGCCAAGGCCGATGTGGAATCCGTATCGATTGCCGAAATCTGCGCGCAGTCCGGAGCCAGCGTTGGCAGCGTTTATCACCACTTCGGCAGCAAGGAAGGGATCATCCTTGCCTTACTTGCCGATGGCCTGGAGTCGCACCTGGAGTCGCTGGAGCGCGCCCTGAAGCGCGCCGGCGGTGATCCGCGTCAGAGCATAGAGGCAGTGGTCGGCAGTCTGATCGACTGGGTAGAGGCCAATCCGAGCTGGGCGATGTTCATCTACGCCAACCTCAACAGCGGCGGCGCGTCGTCGGCCGAGCCGATCATTGAAATCAATCGGCGTTACGGGCGACTCATCGCGCGCTACTTCGATCCGCTCATCGAAGCCGGCCAGATCCGCCGTTTGCCCGAGGAGTGCTGGCCGTCGCTAATCGTGGCGCCGGCGCACGATTACGCCAGACGCTGGCTACGCGATCAAGTTGGGCATTCGCCATCGACGCAAAGACAGGTGTTCGTCGACGCGGCCTGGCGTATCGTCCAGCCAGCCTGAACCTTTTAGCTTTTTCCCTCGGATCAAGCGGCCCGGGTCACGATCGCGCGCCACTGAAGCCAACCAACCGTGCCTACAAAAACCGCCACCGCGAGCGCTGCCAGAACGCCGGGCTCGCGGTCAATCCAGACGCCGCTGCCGATCAACACCAGCGTTGCCAGCACCCAGAGCAGGTCGCCTAGCGAAAAGACCCGGACCGCGAACCGGTTGGGGCTTCGCGATCGCGCGAAAATCCAAAGTGCCAGGCCGTTGACCAGCAGGCCTGCACCGAGCAGGAGGATGATCGCGGCGGGCGCGGGCGTGCGATCGGCAAGAAACGCTGCAACCGAGGAAGAAGCAAACAGAAACAGGAGCCCAAACAGCACGCAGCTTGCGCCGTTGAGCATCAGAACCAGACGAAGAAGTTTCACGGCAAATCTCATGTAAACTAGGTTGACATAAGCTTATCTTTGACGGAGCATTATGTCAACCCAGTTGACAAAAGACGGCGTGGCGATGGTCGACAGTCGATCGCTGAAACTCGCGTTCGCCTCGCGTCGCCTGCACGAGGCCATTCTTCAACGCCTCGCGTCACGTTTGATCGCGATGGGATATGAAAGCGCGACACCGGCGGCACTGGATTTTCTCGGCGCGCTGGAGTGCGGCGATAACCATGCCTCGGAAATCGCACGGATGATGGGCGTCTCGCGCCAGTGGGTCGCCAGGAATGTCGCCCAATTTTGCCGCCTCGGCTACCTTGAGCAGATCTCTGGCACTGGCCGTGGCAAGCGCATCGTATTTACGACCCGCGGCGAGGCCTTGATGGCTGACGCACGCAGAGAACTGGCTGCACTCGACGCGATTCTCATCAAAAGCGTCGGCGCTTCCTCGCTTGAGCAGTTGGTCGAAACGGCCGGCTCCGTTGCCATGCAGCTCGAGATGGCCGACGCCTCCGTCGCTTATTGACCCGGCATTCCAATAGATATGCCGGGATAATGCCCGGCCGGTACGGCCGGGTCGCGAAGCGGAGCGATTTGCGTACATGCGCCGCAAATCGCGGGCAAGGAAAACCATGGGTATTTCGTTGCCGGTTTATAGTCATTCGACCATAAGCATCGCCACATTCAGGGTTCTGGACGGGTTCGCCTACACGGCAAGGTGGCGATACCGGATCGGCGCGACGTTGGGGATTGGCCCGATGCTCTGGCAAGGAGATCGCAAACAGGTCAGGTGTTCAACCTTGGCCGGCGAGCGCAACAAGTGAACCGTTTCAATCAAGCTGTTGTAGTAGTCCAGGGAAACGACAACCGCATCCTCAGCATCGCGGCGCGTGATCACGGTGGCATCGGCATCGTTGACCAAGCCATCAAGCACGGCCTTGAGTCGATTGCGCGCTCGGAGTAAGCGACAATTTTCAGGTCGCCGACCTGGTCAATTAATCGTACAATATTACCCGCCCGTTTGACGCCATTCAAGACCTTTCTCCGGCGCTATGCCGTGATGAGCAACGTCCAGGGCTGGAACGGCTACCTCGAGTTTGTGATGAAACCCAACGCGGTCACCCCTGGGGCGCGGCATCGACAAAATCAGCCACAGCGGCGCGGACGTCGGCGCCTACGGGCAACAGTCTCCGGGCCTTGTCCGGGCTGCGCGAAACCGCCAGCAATTCGTGACCTTTTTCGGCCAGCGCTCGGCACAACGGCTGGCCAATAAAACCGGTTGCGCCGGTAATCAGAATCCTCATTGCTTCGCCTCCGTGGATTTACTAATGGGACCAGCAAGTATGCCCATGCTAGCGCCAACAGCACGAAAGGAGCGTACCGGGATCGACAAACCGGCAGGGGTTGACAAATACGCAAAACCTGAAATAATGTAACCTTTAAGTATCCTTAAGATACCTTTCATTATCTATCTGAAACCTAAAGTAGCACCCATGCATTGGAGAACAACCATGAATGTACCAACTACATCCTCTCCGGCAGACCTTGCCGATCGCAGCCTGCAGCTTGTTGCCGGGGCAATGTTTGCGCTCGCGCTGGTGTTTGGCCTGTCGGTCGCTGAATTCTTCGCCAGCGAACCGGCTGCGGCAATCATCAATATTGCCATCAAGGTGCTGGCCATTTCGATTCTTGGTCTGATGGCGCTCCTTTATTTCCGGAAATTCCGACCAATGAGCCAAGACCAGCGCAGCCAGTATCTGGGCGAAGACGGTTTTATCCAAATCGCTTTCCAGAAAGCCATGGCCAAGTCCTGGATGCTGAGTTTCCTGGTTCTGGCGATATTGCAGGCACTGGACAACCTGGTCCTCGAACGGCTCCCGGCAATGCCGCCGGAGGTCATCATTGAAGCCATTCTGGCGTTCATGTTGCTGCTTTTCAGTGCCGCTTTTCTGTTCTTCACGCGCGCGGGCAACAGCAATGAGTAATGAACTGGGCAACAGGATCCGGGTCTTCCGCGCCGAACACCGTCTCAGCCAGGCCGATCTTGCCGAGGCGATCGGGGTATCCCGGAAGACCATCAGCACCGTTGAGGTAGGCCGGTTCGTACCGTCCACCATCATCGCGCTGAAAATTGCCCGCTATTTTCAGGTGCCGGTGGAAGAGGTGTTTTTTCTTGATGACGAAAGCTGAGCGCAGCACAGGTTCCCTGATTTCTTTATTCCAACGTTTGACAACTGGAGACGCAACAATGACCACCGCTTACCGAGCGACCATGGCCCTGATTCTGGTCCTGAATACCACCGTGCTTATTGCCGAAGGCTCAGCTAGCTGGCCGGCCGGCGACTGGAAAGGCGTGTTGCAAGCGGGCCAGCAACAGCTCGAAATCATCTACCGCCTGGAAACGGGTGCCGATGGTGCCTGGACCGGCAGTATGGATGTGCCGGCCCAGGGCGCCGTGGGTCTGCCGTTGCCGTCCGTGCATTTCGACAATGGCCGGCTGAGGATCGAGATGCCACTGCCGGGGCAGGCGCAATTTGAAGGCGCTCGCGCCGGCGAGGCGATCAAGGGAACATTTTCCCAGGCCGGTCAGTCCTTCCCGCTGACGCTGGAGCGAGCCGCAGCAACCGCCCCGCCGCGAAGAAGCCATCATCATAGCTGAAATAATCTTCACCCAGGAAGATATGCCCGCTCATCTCGCCCGCCAG
>CAZFYM010000047.1:6591-28510 GCA_964523755.1 uncultured Wenzhouxiangella sp.
GCAACCGCCCCGCCGCGACGGCCGCAGGAACCGACCCAACCCTTACCCTACCGATCCGAAGCGGTTTCGTTCGAGGGCGCCGACAACATTCGCCTGGCCGGCACCTTGACCCGACCCGAGGGCAGCGGACCGTTTCCCGGCGTCGTACTGGTCGCCGGCGCCGGTCCGCACAACCGCGACGGCACCTTCATGAACCACCGCCCGCTGCTGGTGCTGGCCGATCATCTCACCCGGGCCGGCTTCGCGGTACTGCGCTTCGATGAGCGAGGTGTCGGGGAATCGGAAGGTGAATTCGCCAGTGCCACCGCCGAACATTTGGCGGCCGATATCGCCGGCGGCACCGCGTTTCTGCGCGGTCGCGATCCGGTGCACGCCGAACGGGTCGGGATTGTCGCGCACTCGGAAGGCGGCCGAATCGGCGCGCTGGCGATCAAAGCGCACGATGCCGCCGATTTCGTGGCCCTCCTTGGCGCACCGGCACGACCCGGCATCGAAGGGCTCAGGACCCAGGCCCAACAGTCGCCAAACCCGATCGTACATCTGCAAGCAGCAATGGCCGAGGCCATGCTGAACGCCGGAGAGCGTGCGCAATTCGACGCGGCCATGCGAGAGGCGGCCCGTACTGCGCTGACCGATGCCCAACGCGAAGCACTCGGCGGGCGCGAAGAGGCCGTCGTCAATCAGCTTGTGCAGGCCCTGGGTCAGCCGCAAGCACGGTTTTCGCTGGAATTCGATCCGCGCCCGGCCCTGAAAGATGCGAGTATTCCGGTACTCGCGCTTTACGGCGGCAAGGACCGGCAGATCGACGCCGCCGGCGCCGAGCAGGCATGGCGGGCCGCGCTTGGCGGCGGCGCCACAATCGAGACGCTGCCGGGCCTGAACCACTTCTTCCAGGAAGCCGAGACCGGTGCGCCTTCGGAGTATGCCGCGATCGAGCAGACCGTCGCGCCTCAAGCCCTGCAGAAAATCGTCGACTGGCTCTCGGCGGCAATCTATAGACGTTTGATGAGCCAACATCGCGAACACGACATCCTGGCAAGCTAAGCCCGCCTTATTCACCACCCTGCCGTCACGAGGCGCTGTCAGGTCTTGTGGCTGGGGCGTTTCGCGACCGAGTGGGCCGGAGGCGTACTCGCCTGTACGGTGAGGACCCGCGACCGAGCGAAACGCCCCAGACGCGGGGCCTGGCGGTGCCGCAGTAGGTAGGGTGGTGAATAAGACGGGCTAAGCGGAAGTTGCTGGGCTTGGTCTGTTTTCTACATGGGTTATCATCGAATATGGACAGGACATTGTTTACTGGAGAGCGGCGATGAGACTCAATCAGGTCACACTGCCGGTACGCGACATGGACCAGGCGACGGCGTTTTACCGAAGGCTCGGCTTCGTTCAGATCGTCGACACGCCGCACTATGCGCGCTTTGAATGTCCGGAGGGCGACTCGACATTTTCGCTCTCTTTGAGTGAAAGCGAATTCTCAAACGGCGCGATTGTCTATTTCGAAAGCGACCGGCTCGACGAATGGGTCGAGGAACTTGCCGCCAGTGGCATTGAATTCGACCAGATGCCGACCGACATGCGCTACCTGTGGCGCGAAGCGGTGTTGCACGATCCTTCCGGTAACAAAATCAAGCTTTATCATGCCGGGGAAAACCGTAGATACCCACCTTGGCGCGTGGAGTTGCGCGATGTCGTTGAGTGAATTCGAGGGTGCAGTGCTTGCTGGCCACTCCCGTGTACTGATACTCGATGAGCGCGACGATGAAACGCTTCATCGACCGCCTTTCCGACCTTGTCACGATCCGAAAGCCGCTGCTCATCAGTTCGGAAGAAAGGCGATAGCGCTCTGCAACGAACCGGAGGTATGAAATGTTGTCGTCAAAGTTGCAATCATCGGACATTCCGTGGGGCCTGCTGAGCGTCGAGGCAGTATTGATCGTGCTCAGTGTACTGCTGGCGCTGGGTGTGGATAGCTGGCGTGAAGCACGCCAGCAGCAGGCGCTTGCCGGGCGTGCATTGCAGGGTTTTGTCGACGAAGCACAAGCCAACTGCGAGAGTATCCGCGCCACCGGGGATTACCACCGCGTGGTTGTCGAAGGCAGTCGCTCGCCGGAGGGTATGCGGGTGGGACTGCTGCGCAACGACGCCTGGGAAGTCGTCAAGACCACTGGAGCGGCCGGCTGGCTCGACTATGAGATCGTCGCGGCCATGTCGGAAATCAGTGCCCGCCAACGGGACCACAGAGCGACGATCCAGGCGTATTTGCAGGCCGTATTTACTCTCGCTCTGCCAACGGGCGACGCCTCTTCGTGGCACCTTCCCGGGGAGCGAGGGGTCATCAATGAACTGGTGCGCATCCAGTCCGACTTGCGCGAAGGCTATCGGCGACTCGCCGAACTCGTCGCGAATGATCAGAATCCGGGTGCCAACGCTACCGGCTCATGCCTGGCGGGAATTGGCGGCCTGTCGGAAACCGAGTGATGCAAATTTCGACCCGGGATTTGCGACTCCAAGAAATAAAGATGTAGTTTCCCAAGATCACTATGATATGTATAAGGTTTGATTCATTCAGCTTGCCTCTGGGCGTCAGCGGGCTCAGTTGTGGGCACTCGTTGTAGGCACGGCTGTTTCAATCCGCGATCGAATCGGCCTGCTCGGGCTCGCGGAAAGGCCGCAGGAACATGTCCCTGATGCTTGGCTGGACGGGACCGATCCCGGTCTGCTGCACGGGTGCCTCGAAGTAGGTACCAAAGACTCGGTCCCAGAGGATTGCGTTACAGGCGTAGTCCGTGTTGCTGGTCTCAAATTCCAATGAGTGATGGCGCCGGTGATGGTTGCTGTGAGTAAAAACCAGGCCAGCACCGGCGTGTTCATGCTCACGTTGGCGTAGACCAGGGTGGCATTGCACGTCAACGGCACAAAGGCCAAGCTGACTGCTGCGCTGCGCGCTGCGTCGCCGCGATGTGGCCGAACTTCTGGGCAAGCCGCTGAACTCGGCGGCAAGCTACAGCAATTCCACGGTAGACCGGTGGTTGAGCGGAAGAGGCCCGATTCCCGGCTTTGCACTGGAGCTGCTGGAACTGAAGCTGGCTGACCGGGATGAACAGCCCCATTGCTGGCAGCGCTTGATTCGTCAACCCGTCCCCTACAGCGACCAGCGTGAGTTGGAGGCCGATTTGAAAGATGTGCTGGCCGCTCTGGAACGCGGCAAATTGCCACGAATCGGGCGTGGCCGCAATCTGATCGCGTTGAGGCGGGCCGGTTACTGGCGCTGGACCGTACCTACACCATCGACATCGGCCTGCGACATCCTGATTGTTTCGAGGCTGCCGGGTCTTTATTCGAGAGCAGCAACGGCCGGTTGAGATTGCGCCTGTTGTCGGCAACCGACCTGGCCGTGACCAAGGTAGGCCGCTTTCAGGATCATGACCGACAGGATATTGGGCTCCGCCTGCGCCTGGGTATACGCAGCGTCTGGCTTGCGCCCAGTTGCCGGCTTGGCCGGGTCAAGCCCATCAAAAAAATCCCGCTGCCTGCTGGCGCGCAGTACGAGCAGACAAATCCAACCTTATCCCAGCAACGGTTGTGCACCAACATAAGCCAACTGGCGAACGAACAGATACAAGACTGGCCCCGCCAGCGGGCGGTACAACTCCCGTTCAGTTTCGGAGGACAACCTGCTCGGGTTACCATGAGCTTTGGCAATCGGGCTTGAGTTCAAGATGGTGGTCAAAGCGCAGGGCAGTGACATTGGGTAATCAAGTTGTGCGCCGGTCCGGACCCTGGCGGCGGCTGCGGCGGGCACTGGCGGGCGCGGATGTTGATCCGGAGGCGCTGGATCAGGCCCTGCAAACCGCTGCTCGGGACCAATTAGTCCCCGTCTTGTGGTTGCTGGGCACGGCCCAGTCCGGCAAAACCTCGATTGTGCGTGTGCTGACCGATAGCCCGGAAGCCGATATCGGCAACGGCTTCGAACCCTGCACACGAACGGCGCGCCTGTATGACTTTCCGTCCGATGCTCCCGTGGTCCGGTTTCTGGACACTCGCGGCCTGGGCGAGGTCGACTATGACCCGAGCGACGACCTGGCCCAGTGCGAGAACCGCTCGCACCTGGTGATTGCCGTGGTTCGGGTCAGCGATGCGCGGCCGACCGCCCTGCTTGATGTGTTGTCGGATATTCGCCGTCGCCATCCGGATTGGCCGCTGCTGGTCGCCCAGACCACCCTGCACCAGGCCTATCCCGACGACGCCGACCATATCCAACCCTACCCTTACGACGACGACAACTGGGAGCAAGTCGTTCCAGAGCCAGTCAGACGCCTGATTCTGGCTCAGCGGGAGTACATTGGCAGCCACCTGCCCGGTAACGCTCCACTGTTCTGGGCAGCAATTGATTTCACTCTGCCGGATGATGGTTTCGAGCCGGTCGATTACGGTATCGAGGCACTGTGGAATGCCATCGAGCAAGCCAGCTCGCTGGGTCTTGAGGCCCGTCTGAGGGCCGACCCGGCGGTGGCCGATGTCTATGGTCGCGCGGCTCATCCGCATATCGTCGGATACAGCCTGGCAGCGGCCACCGTCGGTGCCGTGCCATTGGTGGACCTGGCCCTGGTGCCGGCCATCCAGGCCAAGATGCTGCACAGTCTGGGCACGCTTTATCAACGACCCTGGGACCGGCGGCGCAGTGTCGAGTTTCTCGGCCTGCTCGGCTCAGGCATTGCCAGCGCGTATGGCCTGCGCATGGCCGGGCGCAACCTAGTCAAGCTGGTCCCGGTCTGGGGTCAGACCGTTGGAGCGGTCTGGGGGGCGACCAGCAGCGGTGCCATCACCTACGCACTGGGCAAGGCCGCCAGTTTTTACCTGTATCGCAGCCGTTGCGGCCATCCGGCCGAAGCAAAAGTCCTGCGCGAAGTCTATGTCAAGGCGCTGACACGCGGCCGCGCGCTGATCCGCTCGCAAACCGATAGGCCGGATTCATGAGGGACTTGATCAAGCGCTTTGGTTGGCTGCGCGTGGTCGCTCTGGGTCTGGCTGGCTTGCCGCTGGTGGTTCTGCCTGTTCTTGGAACGCTGTGGCTATGGGACTCCGGACTTTTATTGTGGTGGCTATTGGTCATGGCCGTGGCCAGTGGGATCGGTTTCGGATTGAACCGATTGGCCGTTGCGCGCGAACAACATGGACTGCAACATCGGACGACCGAACCTGGCGCGCACTGGTCGATGGAAGCTGAGCGCTGTTTTGACCAGATCGAAGCACTGGCCGACCAGGCAAGCATCCGCGAGTGGCCGCTCAATGATGGCACCCGATTGCTGGAACTGACCCGCCGGATTCTCGTCCTGACTGCTGGGCATTTTCATCCCGGCTCACCTCAGCCATTGCTGGAAATGACCCTGCCGCATACTCTGATGATTATCGAACGGGCGGCCCGCACACTGCGCCAGGATATTGTCGAGCAGATCCCCTTCAGCCACCGGTTAAGCCTGGGCGGACTGGTGCAGGCACGCAGTTGGCAGACCTGGTTCAAGCGTCATGAAGGCTGGTTTCGCGCCGGACGCGCGCTGCTGACGCCGCAGTCGGCCATCGTCGCCGAACTGCGCCGGGCGGTCGGTAACCAAGCTTTCCAGCACGGCTCCGAACGCATCCAGACCTGGATTCTTCAGGAGTTCATCCGCAAGCTCGGTTTTCATGCCATCGAACTGTATGGCGGCTACACCCGGCTGGACACCGCAACAGCATTAGACGCACCAATTCGACAGCGACGCGCGGAGCAACGCGCCATGGAAGCTGAACAGGACATGGCCAGCGAACCGCTGCGCGTACTGGTGCTTGGACGAACCAATGCCGGCAAATCCAGCCTGATCAACGCGCTGTTTGGACAGGTCAGGGCGGCGGCCGACGTGTTGCCCGATACCACCGCCGCCATCACGCCCTATCAACTGGCCGATAGCGAGCGCGCCGATGCCGGACTGGCCAATGCCCTGATCTTCGATACCCCCGGTTTTGATGGCGCCTTGTTTCGGCATCACGACTTTGTCCGCACGGTGCGCGAAGCCGATATGATCCTGTGGGTCAGCGCCGCCAATCGCCCGGATCGATCGGAGGAGCGCCAACGCCTGGACGAGCTGCGCGGGATACTTGATGATCCGAGCCGCCGGGCACCGCCGATTCTGACCGTCATGAGCCATATCGACCGTCTGCGACCATTGCGCGAATGGTCACCGCCCTATCAACTGGACCCGCCCAAGGACAGGAAGGCTCGGTCCATCGTGGCGGCCCTGAACGCGCTGGGCTCAGACCTGGCCGTGTCCGCCGATCGCATCATTTCGGTTTGCCTGGCACCCGATCGGCTCTACAACGTGGATGATGCGCTGCCCACCGCCATGGTCCTGAATCAGGACGAGGCCCGGCGTATTCACTTGATGCGTTGCCTCAAGGCACGCCGAAGCGAGGAGGACTGGAAGCTCCTGTGGCACCAACTAGCCAATAGCGGACGCTTGATCAAAACCGCAGCCAATGCACTGACGCAGAACAAGAAAACCCCGGCTCGTTTCCGAACCGGGGCTTGATGGCCAGTATTGCAGTGTATCAGGCCAGATCGAAGCGATCGGCGTTCATCACCTTGTTCCAGGCCGCCACGAAGTCCTTGACAAACTTCTGACCGGCATCGTTCTGGGCATACGCTTCGGCCAGGGCTCGCAGTTGCGAGTTGGAGCCAAACACCAGATCGACCCGGCTGCCAGTCCATTTGACCTGGCCGGAGTTGCGGTCCTTGCCCTCAAACTCATCCTCGTCGGGCGAGGTTGCCTTCCACTCGATATCCAGATCGGTCAGATTGACGAAAAAGTCGTTGGTCAAGCTGCCCGGCCGGTCAGTGAACACACCGTGCTTCGAACCGCCGTAATTGGCACCCAGCACACGCATTCCGCCAACCAGCACGGTCATTTCCGGTGCGTTCAGACCCAGCAGCTGGGCCTTGTCGAGCAACATTTCTTCGTCTCTGATCGTAAAGCGGGTCCGCCGGTAATTGCGGAAGCCATCGGCTTCAGGCTTCATGGGCTCGAAGGATTCGGCATCGGTTTGCTCGTCGGTCGCATCGGTGCGCCCCGGAGCGAATGGCACAACAATTTCCTGACCGGCGTCTTTGGCTGCCTTTTCGATCGCGGCAGCACCGCCAAGCACGATCAGATCGGCCAGCGAGACTTGCTTGTTGCCGGACTGGGCATCGTTGAACTGCTTCTGGATGCCTTCGAGCACACGGATTACTCGGGCCAGTTTTTCGGGCTCAAAGGCTTCCCAGTCCTTCTGCGGCGCCAGCCGGATACGGGCGCCGTTGGCTCCGCCACGATTGTCGGAACCACGGAAGGTCGAGGCCGAACACCAGGCGGTCGAGACCAGTTCGGATACGGACAGGCCGGCGTCGAGAAGGGTCGACTTGAGGCTGGCGATGTCCTGATCATTGATCAATTCGTGATCAACCGGCGGTACCGGGTCCTGCCAGATCAGGTCTTCGTCCGGCACTTCCGGGCCGAGATAGCGAACCTTCGGGCCCATGTCGCGGTGGGTCAGCTTGAACCACGCGCGCGTGAAGGCATCGGCGAATTCCTCCGGATTATTGCGGAAGTGCTCGGAGATCCTTCGATATTCCGGATCTTCGCGCATCGCCATATCGGCCGTGGTCATCATGATACCGACGGGAATGGATGGATCTTCAACGTCGGGGGCTTTGTCCTCATCAGCCAGCTGCCTGGGCACCCACTGCTGGGCACCGGCCGGACTCTTGGTCAGCTCCCAGTCGTACTTGAACAGCACATCAAAGTAGCTCATGTCCCACTGGGTCGGGGTTGGCGTCCACGCCCCTTCCAATCCGGAGGTGATGGTGTCGCGACCCTTGCCCTTGCCATGGCTGCTCTTCCAGCCCAGACCTTGCTGTTCCATGGGCGCGCCTTCGGGCTCCGGTCCAACATGTGAGTCAGGGGCAGCACCGTGGGTCTTGCCGAAGGTATGACCGCCGGCGGTCAGGGCGACCGTCTCGTAATCATTCATCGCCATGCGGGCGAACGTCTCGCGGATATCCCTGGCCGAGGCCAGCGGGTCGGGATTACCGTCAGGGCCTTGAGGATTAACGTAAATCAGGCCCATCTGCACGGCGGCCAGCGGCCAGGCCAACTGACGCTCACCGGAATAACGGCTGTTTTCCTTGTCGCTGGTCGCCAGCCACTCTTCTTCGGCACCCCAGTAAATATCTTCTTCCGGACCCCAGATATCAGCACGCCCTCCTCCGAAACCGAAGGTCTTCAGGCCCATGGATTCAATGGCCACGTTGCCGGCCAGAATAAAAAGATCGGCCCAGGACAACTTGTTGCCGTACTTCTGCTTGATCGGCCACAGCAAGCGTCGCGCCTTGTCCAGGTTGGCATTGTCGGGCCAGCTGTTGAGCGGCGCAAAACGCTGGTTGCCGGTGGACGCGCCACCACGACCATCGGCCGTGCGGTAGGTGCCGGCGGCATGCCAAGCCATGCGAATCATGAGCGGACCATAGTGGCCATAGTCGGCCGGCCACCAGTCTTTGGAGTCAGTCATCAGGTCGGTCAGATCTTTCTTGACAGCCGGCAGATCGAGCTTCTTGAATTCTTCAGCGTAATTGAAGTCCTCCCCCATCGGGTCGGCCTGACTGGAGTGCTGGTGCAGAATGCTCAGATTAAGCTGATCCGGCCACCAGTCCGTCGTTCCCCGGCCACCGCTTTTGCGCAGCGTGAGACTGCCGTGCATGACCGGACATTTGTTTGCGTTATCCATGATCTCTCCTCCTGTAAAAGTACAAAACACTTGGTCGATGGAAGGTTCCTGATAGAAGAGCATTCTAGACCCGATCAAACAATATATGAAATACATTCTACCCATCATTTCAATAGCTGTTATCTATACTCGGTTTCCTGATTGCGTATGAAGCTCAACCACGCTTTGCGGGGGCGGGATGGCCCCTTCTTCCCTTCTTCCCTTCTCTCCGTCCTGAGCTCAATCAAAGGTAACGAATATCGTATGCCCGCGAGCGTGGCTGTATTTCATACGTAATCAGCCAAGACTTTGGTGGCGGGTCCGGATGACCATCGCGGCGATTCCAGCGGCTTCCAGAATCCGCCTATAATCGCTGCATGATCAAACACGTCCGATACTGGTTGATTTTCGCAGCGTTTCTCACCGGTCCAATCGCAGCCCAGATGAGTCTCGTTTCGACACCCGCCGGAGAATTCACCCTGGCACCGGCGCTGGCGGAGTTGGACAACAATCAGCTCGTGCTCACCTGGCTGGAAAAAACGGAAACCGGACATCGCCTCTATGCCTCGCGATTTGATGGCCAGGCTTTCGGCTCGCGCATGCTCATCGCTACGGGTGAGAATTTCTTTGCCAACTGGGCCGACACGCCCGGCCTGATCGCTTTGCCAGGGGGTGACTGGCTGGTGCACTGGTTGGTCAAATCCGGCTCGGCAACCTATGCCTACGATGTGGTCATGGCGCGCAGTCCGGATCAGGGCAAGACCTGGTTGCCCGCATTTTCGCCGCATTCCGATGGCACGCTCACCGAGCACGGTTTTGTCAGCTACTTTATCCACGACGCCAGCCGGGCCGGCGTAGTCTGGCTGGACGGCCGCCACACCGGACCAGCCGAGCCTGGCGGCGGGCCGGTTTCCGAACACGCTCACCATGGTCGCGGGGCGATGACACTGCGCTCGGCACTGGTTGGCCCGAACGGCGAACTGACCCAGGAAACCGAACTCGATGGTCAGGTCTGCGACTGCTGCGCCACCGCTTCTGCCATGACCAACGAAGGCCCCGTGGTGGTCTATCGGAATCGCAGCGATAATGAAATACGCGATATTTATCGGGTTCGCCGCGACGATCAGGGCTGGTCAGCACCGATTGCTGTTTATCGCGATGGATGGGAAATTGCCGGCTGCCCGGTCAATGGCCCGGCGTTGATTGCTCGCGGGCAGAAGGTCGTGGTGGCCTGGTTCACGATGGCCGACAATCAGCCCAAGGTTCAAGTCGCGGTTTCTGCCGACGCGGGCCGCACTTTTTCGCTCTCCCAAACGCTGGGCAAGGGCAGCGCGCTGGGCCGGGTTGATCTGGCCTGGCATGGTGACGGTTTTGTCGCAAGCTGGCTGTCCGATAAACCCGCCGGGGCGAGCCTGCAACTGGCCGAGTTCAATGAGATGGGCAGCTTGATGAACCAACGTGAGCTGGCGATGCTGGATGGTGGCCGAATCAGCGGCTTTCCCCGGCTGGGCGCGCTTGGAGATGGACGGCTGATGGTCGTCTGGACCGCCACGGACGAGGATCGACAGCCGCAGGTGCAGGCTGGAATGATCGCAGACTGAATAGTAAACTGAATTGGAAACTGATCAGCGGCCGCCAGGAGGGATCCTGAGGCCGCTTCTTGTCAATATTGATCAGGCGGCCCGGCGCAAGGTTAATGTGGCCAGTGACATCAGACCGAAGATGAGAATCAACCACGTCAGCGGCCCACCTGCCGGAACACTGAACGGTGATGGGGCCGGACCGGGAGCCGGGCCAATGCCACCACCTCGTGATTGGAAGATGTAACGGCCGTCAATGGTGCTGTTGAGCCGATTGCTGATCAGCGCATTCGGACCACCATCGAGAAAAGCGCCATTGATCGCTGATCCGGTCAGTTCAAAGAAGGTGCCGGGGTCACCGGTGCCGTTTGAATAGCCGACTCGCGCCGAATCGCCACCCAGACCATCGGCATCACCGCCACTGGCTGTCCCCGTTTCCCACTGAATCTGATCGTAATTGAAGACGATATCGAAATCACCGGCGGCAACATCGGAACGATCAACCAGGATCAGCTGGAAACTGTTGCGATTCGTGTGTGCCGGATCACTTGCGAAATAATCCACATTGATCCAGTTGACACCAAATGCCGCTCGACCCTCGAAAGTGCCAGTTCCGTAGGTCACCGGATCACCCGCATTCCTGGTATCCACATCGGCAAAGAACGGCGCAATGATCTCCTGACCCGTAGAGGTCAGATCAAATGGTGTGAAAGCCGACAGCGGGGCATCGAAAGTCACGTTACCGTTGTTATTGACATACAGTTGAGAGCGCGAGATACCAAAAAAGTCGACAGTAAAGCCCATCGCGACCAGTCCGGTAGAGTCATCGTCATTGGGCGGCAGCGTGTTGGCATTGAATCCTGGCTCGATGGCCTGGCCCCAGGCCAGTGACGCACTGAAAAGCATGACCAGCACGAAAGTCTTCAGGCCGGTTCGGAGGAAGTTAAAGCGAGACTGAGGCATGTAAGGAATCTCCCCAATGTTGCACGTTGACAGGAAACTTGCTTTATCCAGGGCAAAGCAAGTCATCACTGGAATCATCCGGGCGGATTTGTGCAAGGACCACCCTGCACAAAGAGTACCCGATCAATAGCTAACTGCGCAATACAGATCAGAAACCGGACAGGGTTGACAGATTTTTTTAACGAGGATTTTCAGGACTGCGCGGCAAGACCAGACAATCCGGATCAGCGGAATCTTGATGGTTCCGCTTTCTCTTTTTCACCAATCAATCCGGTTGGTACTTGTCGCATGGCTGACGATCAGGCTGGGTCAGGCGAATCAACTCCAGTTCGCCACTGCCATAATCCGGCAGTTCGTAGCTGAAGCGGGCATTCGAACAACCTTCAAAGCTCAACACAATGGTCCCGCGTGATTCAAAGGCCGAAAGGTCCGGCGGGGTTTGAAAGTCAATGGTTTCGTTCGGTGTAACCACGCCGATCAGATCGACGCTGACCTCGGTATCGCCAAAAGTGAAATTGGAGGTACCAGTCAGCCAGAGATGTTGCCCCTCGCCGAAGTTATACCAGTAAATAACAACCAGCGGCTCGTCGCCGGGGCGTCCCATGTTGGTCACTTCCAGATTGAATCCGACACCGGCCTTGGCCGGATCAAACCAGGTACCGCTATGGATCGGCAATACCGGAAAATCGCCGTTGAACTGGACTGCGCGATGAATCACCGGTGGCGTCATTGGCACTTCGTCGAAAACGCCCACCGGGGTCAAAGTGGGTCCGGTCGTCAGGCCAGCGATTTCCTGGACGGTTTGCCAACCAAGAATCACCTCACCAAAAACCGCAAACTCGCCATCAAGAAAATCATTGGCTGCCAAATTGATGAAAAATTGAGAGTTGGCTGAATTCGGGTCGGAAGTTCGGGCCATGGCGATGGTCCGGGGGAGATTATCCTTGCCGTTATTGCCTTCATTGATGATATTCGGCTGCGTGGGCGTGCGAAATGCCATGTTTCGATCAAACCCGCCCGCCTGTATAACGAATCCGTCAACGACTCGATGAAACACCAAACCGTCGAAGAAGCCTTCATTGACGTAGTTCAGGAAATTTTCAGTGGTAACCGGCGCATTGACCGGGTCCAGTTCAATAAAAATCGGACCCCGGTCCGTATCCAGCCAAACTCGTGGATTCTGGGCCAATACCAGCGTGGTCGGCAGCAGGGTCAAAAACAAGGCAAGCAAACGAAATAGGTGAGTCATGGGAAGTACTCAGCGACATTGCAACAGCTCGCTAAGCTACCCGCGATCCGGTCAAATGTCCAGATAACAAAACGCGGCGACCTTGTTCAGACCGCCGCGCCGAACCGTTTTTTAAGAATCAGAATGCCTGGCAGCTCTTGCCGTCCGGCAGGGTCAGGCGGGTCAGCTCAATATCGCCACTGCCGAAATTGGGCATGCTGTAGCTGAAAACACCTTCGGAGCAATTCTGGAATTCGATCGTCAGCGTGCCAACCTTGACAAAGGCATTGAGATCAGGAGGTGCCTGGAAGTCGGCATCCTGATCGGGCAGCGGAACGCCAAGCAGATCAACATCGACCGATGTGGCACCAAACTCGAAATTTGCTGTCCCTGTCAGCCACATTGGCCGACCATCATTGAAGTTGAACCAGTAAACCACAACCAGCGGACCTTTCTCTGTGGTGGCGTTGTTGGCCACTTCAATATTGAATCCAACGCCCGAATTGGCCGGGTCATACCAGGTTCCGGTATGCAACGGCATGATCGGAAAATCACCTTCGAATGCCACCGCCCGCTGTATGACCGTCGGCGATACTGGCAGGCTGGTAGCCTGGTTTTGCTCATCCAGATGCCGGGCTGCCACCTCAATGGCATCGACTGTTTTTTCACCCATGATGATCTGGCCGAATACCGTGTAATCAGCATCCAGTTCGGGGTTGGCACCGAGATTGAAGAAGAACCCGGCGCGCGCCGCATCAGGGTCACCACCGTTGGCCATCGCTATGGTGCCAGCCACATTGAGCAGTCCGTTATCGGCTTCGCTTGGAACCGGATCCAGGGTAGCGGCACGCGGTGCCAGATTCTGATCAAAGGCGCCGCCTTCTACGATGTAACCATTGAATACCCGGTGGAATACCAGACCGTCATAGAACCCGGCATTGACATATTCGAGAAAATTTTCAGTGGTCAAGGGCGCATTGATCGGATCCAGCTCGATAACGATCGGACCCCGGTTCGTATCCATCAATACCTTGGGATTCTGCGCTTGCGCCCAGCCGGAGAACAGCAAACCAGAAAGTAGAAAAACACTGATATATCGAACTGACATGACAATCTCCAACACGTTAATGACTGACAAGGCTACTGCTTCTCCAAGAAAGAATTGGTTAGAATCCGGTGAAGGGAGTATTGGTCACCGTACCGGCGATATCGATATTACCCTTCATATCTACCCTTCAAAAACCAGTCCCGCATGGGTTTCCAGGCGCGCTTTCAGCTTCTCGGCCAATGCCGTCGCCGGGGTCCAGAAGCCGCCGGGAAGTTCATCCTGACCAAGATCAGCAGCCAGGGTGAATGCCGCCTCGCCCAGCATTTTGGCGGTTGAGCCATAGCCCGGATCGCGGTCACCCGTCACCCGGACGCGCAGACATTCTCCCGCCTCGGTCTGCCCGTGAAACAAGAGTCTGAAGAAACCTTTTTCGCGCTGTTCCAGACTCGGGCCTTCACCCGGTGCCGGCAACACCCGCTTTTTCAGCAACGACCGGGTCGGTCCAAAGCTCGCACCCAGGGCAAACCCCCCCAGGCTCAGAGCCCAGCCCCAGGCCCGCCGCCGGCCAGCGAAGCCGCGGCCGGTCATCATCGCCTCATCGTAGACAAAGTCCTTGCCCCAGGGCCGCCCGTTCAATGCATGCGAGCGGTGAACAATGCGGGTATTGATCGCCGCCATGACAAACGGAGCCAGCCAGCTGTTAAGGTTTTCATCGTACTCGGGTCCTTTGATATAGGGCTGGCGGATCCCATCGCGCTGATCCGGCGGGCACAGCGCGTACGGGTTTTTGGCCACGCGGGCCACTTGTGGATCCTGGCGGGTCTGTTCGATGATGTGGAGCATGCTGGCCGCAGTTCCACCGCTCATCGCCCCTCGCATGCGTTCAACACCCATGCGCACCCGGGTGCAGGGCTGACCGAATTTCTCCATGGCCTGCTGCTGTAGAAACCACACGCCCAGGTCCGAAGGAATGGAGTCAAAGCCACAGCAGTGGACCAGGCGTGCACCCGATTGACGCGCAACCGCTTCGTGCTCGTCCAGCATCTGGCGCATCCACGGCACCTCACCGGTCAGATCACAGTAGTCAGTTCCCGAGGCCGCGCAGGCCGCTACCAATTCCGATCCATGCAAGGCATAGGGCCCAACCGTCGAGCAGACCGCCCGGGTTCGGCTGACCAGGGCATCGAGCGAGGCCCGATCATGACTGTTGGCAATCAGCAGCGGCAAATCACTGGCTGCATCGCCCAGCCCAGCACGCACTTTCTCGAGCTTTTCCTGGCTGCGACCAGCCAGGGCCCAGCGCAATTTGCCTCCCACTCCGTGACGACCCAGCAGATACTGGGCCAACAATTGTCCGGTAAAGCCGGTGGCACCAAGCAGAATCAAATCGTAGTCGCGAGCTTCAGTCATTGTTAGTACGCCGCAAGAAAGTCAGTGTTCATTATGCCCGTCTACAGCCGACTCCGCTAAACTGAGCGTCGGCGAACCGATTCACCCGCAACTCATGACACGTTTGACTCTGACCCGACCCGACGACTGGCACTTGCACCTGCGAGACGGGGCCACGCTGGCGGCGGTACTGCCTGACACCGCTAGACATTTCGCCCGGGCCATCATCATGCCCAATCTGAAGCCGCCAGTGGCAACGGTGGAGCAGGCATTGGCCTATCGTGAGCGCATCCTGTCTGCGCGGCCACCGGACAGTAATTTTGAGCCCTTGATGACTCTGTACCTGACCGAGCAAACGACCCCAGAGGATATTCGCCAGGCGGCTGAAAGTGAGCATATCCATGCTGTCAAGTACTATCCGGCCGGTGCGACCACCAATGCAGCCAGCGGCGTGGCCGATATCCGACGGGTGTTTGCAGTGCTCGATGCCATGCAGCAACATCAACTGCCGCTTTTAATGCATGGCGAGGTGACCGATCCGGCCGTCGATATCTTTGATCGCGAGGCGGTGTTTATCGAGCGCGAACTGAGCCTGCTGATTGAGCAGTTTCCCGAACTGCCCATGGTGCTGGAGCACATCACCACGGCCGAAGCGGTTGAATTTGTGGCCCAGGGGACGAATAAGCTGGCAGCCACGATTACCGTGCATCACCTGCTGCTGAACCGCAACGCCTTGTTCGAGGGCGGGCTGCGCCCCCATCATTACTGCCTGCCCGTCCTCAAACGAGAGAAAAACCGTCAGTCCCTGGTTCGGGCGGCTACCAGTGGCAACCGGAAATTCTTTCTCGGCACGGATTCGGCACCGCATCCGAAACAGGCCAAGGAATCGGACTGTGGCTGCGCCGGCATGTATACCGCACGACACGCCCTGGCTCTGTACGCCGAAGTCTTCGAGGACGCCGGCGCGCTGGACCGCCTCGAAAGCTTTGCCAGCCATTACGGCCCGGATTTCTATCGACTACCGCGCAACTCATCGACCATCACGCTGGAAAAATCCGCCGAGGCCATTCCCGCTTCCGTGGATTTTGGTGGCGGTCAGGCCGGCGTGCCTTTCCGGGCCGGCGGCCAGACCCGCTGGCGGCTTAGCCAAGAATCTTGATGCCGCCGGGGAAAATACTTACTTCGATTCTGACCGCATCAGTCGCCAGCACTTCACCATCCGCATGCAGGCCGCAACCAGAGGCACAATCGATGCTGATCCGGTCAATCCGATCGCTGTAAACGCCCTTGAAGCGAGCATGCGTACCACGCAAAACACTGGGCAGTATCCGGATCAAGCGCGGCAGGGAAAGCTTATCGGCCCGGCATAGATCAAGCATCCCGTCGTCAATCCTGGCATTTGGCGTCAGCCTGAACCCTCCACCGGCGCTGCGTCCATTGCCCAGCGCCACCAGGAATTGTGGTTGCTCTATGACCTGACCCAAATAACGCAGAACCATCAGCGGGGCCTGATAGGTCCAAAGGTGAGCCAGCGCCGCAACAAGATATCTTGAAAGCCCCCTGAACACTCGCGCTTGTGCTGCGCTGGCGGCCACCTCTGCCTCAAAACCGATGCCCAGGCTGTTGATGAAATGCGCTTCGATAATCTCGCCACCCGCTCGCTCCACGCGTACCTGACCTACATCACAAGCACGCGCAGCGGCCTGGGCAAACCAGGCAACGGCGCGCGCCGGTTCAGATGGGCTGTGGAGCATGCGGGCAAAATCATTACCGGAACCAAGCGGCAACACGGCCATCATCGCACGCGCACCCACCAGCCCCCGGGCAACTTCATGCACCGTGCCATCGCCACCCACCGCCACCACCACCTGCCCGGTGTTCATCGAACGCTCGCGGGCAAGATCTTCGGCGTGACCGGGCCTGCGGGTCACAAGGATTTCCGCCTGCGGGTCGAGCTCGGCAATGCGCTTGTCAATCGCACCGGCTTTAATGGAACGGCGACCACCCGCAACCGGGTTGATCAAATAGGTAAACCGCCTCAACTCGGCACCCCTTTGGCAATATTGATAGCGTGACCGATAAGTTTGGACATGACCACGGAGTACTTTTGATCACTTCTTTAAGAAACAGCCTCACCACGAATTAGCATGATTGCACCATCGCGGCTGGTGATACTGTCATGGCGGCTTCCGGCCGGTGCGAGCATGTAGTCGCCGGCTCTGTAGTCCACACCGCGGTGAGTCAGGCTACCTTCCAGGATCAGGCATTCTTCATCCTGGTGGTGGGGATGAGGAGGAATGCTCGCTCCTGCGGCCAGACGCCACAAAGCGGTCTGGGTGGCGTTGTCGACGTCATGATGCAACACACGAACCTCAACCCCGGGCAGAAACCTCTGCCAGTCCGCCTCTTCAACCCGTGAAACCTGCATAGCGGCCGACGCTCGACTCATCAATCGCTTTTTCAGTTCGCGCTTCCGGTCGTCTCCGAGTTGACTATGCGTAGGTTCATTGGCAGGACAATTCATCGCATGGACTCGGCCGGATTGAAGTGCTTCAGCGATTGCTTGAGATGAACCAGACCGCGCCGGCAGTGCGACTTGACCGTCCCCAGCGGCATTTTCAGACGCCGGGCAATTTCCTGATGGCTCATATCCTGGAAGAAGGCCAGCCCCAGCACGCGGCGTTGCCCATTCGACAAGTCTTCCATCACGCGCAAAGCTTCAGCGCGGAACAAGGCGCGTTCTGTTCGGGACTCAGGCTCAAGCGTCTCATGCTGACCATACGCTGCCCGCAAGGCTTCCGGATTCACCTGTCTACCACCACGCCTGACCTCACGCCGAATCAGATCCAGGCTGATGCTGCGGCAAATAACTGTCATCCAGGCAACCACGGGGCCGCGGGCCGGATCAAAGCTTTCCGAGCGCAGCCAGATACGATTGAACAGTTCGCCAACCACTTCCTCGGCATCATCGGCATTGCCAACGATACTCACCGCCAGGGCAAACATGCGGTCGGCCATCAGATCAAACAGCGTGGCCAGCGCGGACTCATCGGCTTGGCAGATTCGCTCGATCAGCCTGGCCAGCCGCCTGGCTTCGGCCTCGCGGCCCTTGAGCATTTCCGGATTCAGTGCTTGTACCTGCATTGCGCCCCCTTGTTCATCCACTTGTTAACCGTCGCTTGCTGGTTGCAATTGATTGCATCCACCAGGAAGTATGCCAGCGTATACAGAGCAGTTGTGTGAAAAAACGGCCAAGCGCCTCGAGGAGAATCAGAATGTTCAAAACCGTGGCCGCACTGGGGCTGATGCTGATCAGCCTGTCTGCAGCTGCTGCCGGGGGTAAATTGCTCGGCACCGGCGGTGTCAGTCAGTTTGAAGGATCCGCAGGCGGTGGCCTGGTGCCCTGGGCCTTGATCACCGGCTACGGAACCGCCGACGAGATCGGCGCTTCGGCCCACTACACCTATATTCACACCGATGACTACGGGTTGCACTCTGCCGGCATCAAGGCCGGTTTTTATGACCGGCTGGAACTGTCCCTGACCCGCCACCGACTCAATGTCGACCGCAACGTGATTGCCAGCACGGCCGGTGCCCTGACCGGCGCGCTGGAACCCATTCTTGGGGCTCCGGGTTCTCTGGACCCCAGTGGCACGAACATCGATATGGATATTTTCGGAGCCAAGCTCAGGCTGTTCGGCGATGCCGTTTACCGCCAGGATTCCTGGTTGCCGCAGGTTGCCCTTGGCATTCAGCACAAGCGTAACCGTGATTTCGGCCGTGGTGTCACGGTGCCCTTCCTGGGTGATGTCGGGGTGCCCGCTCTGCTGGGGGCCAAAGACTCCAGCGGTACGGATTTCTATCTTGCCGCTGGCAAGGTTTTTCTGGGCGTGCCATTCGGTCGAAACTTGCTGCTCAACGCCACCCTTCGCGCCACCCGGGCCAATACTTATGGCCTGTTGGGCTTCGGCCGCGAAGTCATCAATCCACTCGACGGTCAATTACTCGATCGTGACAATGGCTACGATCTCGAATACGAGCTCTCGGCCGCCATGTTCCTGACCCCGACGATCGTCGCCGGCGCAGAATATCGAACCCAATCCAATCGCCTGGCCAATCAGCCGGTGCTGGGTCTGCTGGGCGCACCTGATCTGGCCGCCGAAGACGATGTCTACGACCTGTTCGTCGCCTGGCTTCCCAACAAGTCGTTTGCCCTGACGGCAGCCTGGATCGACCTGGGCAATCTGCCGTTTCAGCCCAATTCCCGCGCCGCCTATCTGTCGCTGCAAGCCTCATTCTGATCCGGAGACTCTTTTTATGCCTTCAGTACTCAAGATCGTCCTCGCCCTGGTCATCGGTCTGATTCTGGTCGCCTGCGGCAGTGTTCCCAGTCATGACTCAGATGGACCGTCCAATCTGAAAAATTATGACCGGACAATTTATGAGCGCACCAGCACCGCTGATCGTTCGCTTTACGATCGATTGGGTGGTCGCGATGTCATCGCCCGTTTCGTTGACGACGGCGTCGAAAATGTGCTCGACGACGAACGAATCAACTTTCTGTTTGACAACAGTGATATCGACAATCTGAAATTCCAGCTCACCGAACAGATCTGCCAGCTGGCCGGTGGTCCCTGTGTCTATGAGGGTCTGGACATGGAATCAGCCCATTTCGCGCTGGAAATTACCGAGGCCGAATTCAATGCACTGGTCGAGGATTTTCAAGCCGCCATGCGCGCCAATGAAATTCCCTATGGCCTGGAAAACCAGGTCATCGCGCTACTGGCACCGATGAAGCCGGCCATCATCAACAAGTAAGATTTTTTGGCACGGGGATGCTTAAGGAACCTCTGAACAAGTCTGCGCGGAGCGCGTTTCAGTCGGAGAAGCCGCAGATCGTACGTGCTGTGGCGAGTGACAGTAGCCATCGCTACGGCCGAGTTACGTCGCGTGCGAGATGCGGCTTCTCTGGTGAAACCCAGTAGGGACGGGCCTTTGCGGGCCACCCGGCGCGTTTCGGCTCGCTTATTTGGAACGACCAAACCACGCTCGCCAAAGCCACACCGGGTGATCCCGCAATGACTCCGTCGCGCCCGTGCAGACTTGTTCAGAGGTTCCTTAATCGCGAAAATTCTTGAACTGCAGCGGCAGTTCGATCTCCTCGCCCTTGAGCAGCGCGATGGTCTGTTGCAGATCATCGCGTTTTTTTCCGGTCACCCGAACCTGATCTCCCTGGATACTGGCCTGAACCTTGATTTTTGATGCCTTGATCTGCTTGACAATCTTCTTGCCCAGATCGGTATCAATGCCTTCCCGAATGGTTACGTTGCGCGTGGCCGTTTTTGCCATGATGACCGGCTCGTCGGGGTCCACGCAGGCCAGCTCGATGCCGCGCTTGGCCAGCTTGGAATACAGAATATCGAGCATCTGCGACAGTTGAAACTCCGATTCAGTGGCCATCGCAATCACGTTATCCTTCAGCTCGAAGTGCGACTGCGTCCCTTTGAAGTCAAAGCGGGTGGTCACTTCACGATTGGCCTGATCCACGGCATTGGCCACCTCATGATGGTCAACTTCGGAAACTACGTCAAAACTGGGCATGGGTACTCCGGTTCAATATGCGTTCGTGAATGTAGCAGGTGAGCGAGCCGGTTTGAAGCCTTATGCAATAATCTGACGATGATGACGAAACTGCTTCAGGGTCTGCGGATTACGATGGCCGCCACCGTGCTGACCCTCAATTCGATAATCCACGTCACACCCTTGTTGGTGGTGGCACTGTTCAAGGCGATTGTCCGAATCAGGCCTGTTCGCAATCTGTGTGACCGCAGCCTGATGGCCCTGGCTGCCAGCTGGATCGATGTCAACAGCTGGATGTTCGATCATATGAGCGATACAGTAATCGATGTATCCGGCCTGCCCAAGCCCATGCCGGACGGGCACTTTCTGGTGATCTGCAATCACCAGTCATGGGTCGATATCCCGGTCTTGCAGAAACTGTTCAATCGACGCCTGCCGATGCTGCGCTTTTTTCTCAAAAGTCAGCTTATCTGGGTGCCGATCCTGGGCTTGGCCTGGTGGGCGCTGGACTTCCCGTTCATGAAGCGTTATTCACGGCAGCAGATTGAAAAGCGCCCGGAGCTGGCCGGTCGGGACATCGCGGCAACGCGCAAGGCCTGCGAAAAATTCCGGCGAATACCCGTCTCCATCGTCAATTTCGTCGAAGGCACACGATTCGATGCTGACAAGCACGCGGCTCAGGATTCGCCATTCCGTCACCTGCTCAAACCGCGCGCCGGCGGCACGGCGTTCGTGCTGGATGCCATGGGCGAATCGCTCGATACCCTGGTCGATGTCACTATCACCTACCCGGATGGCGCCAATAAGCTGGGTGACCTGTTCGCCAATCGCATTTCACGCATTCTGGTCGACATTCGTACCTTGCCGATTCCCGTGGAACTTCGCGGCGGTGACTACCAGAACGACCCGACCTTCCGGGCCAAAATGCAGGACTGGATCAACCAGTTGTGGCAGGACAAGGATCAACGTGTCACCGCAATGCTGTCTACAGAATGAAGATGGTTCGGGCGGTGGAATACCGCCACGTGCTTGCAGGGCCTTTTTGCATCGGAGCTCCGGAACTCGTCGCCGTCCGGCGCGAACCAAGCTGAAGGTGAATGCGCGAATTCCCCTACCTTGACAAACTTATCCAGTGTACCCCTTCGTTAATCCTGCAACTTTCAGCGAGTCGGAAAGCGCTTAGCTGCAAGGCAGCGCTCGCAGGGAATGCTTATTGCCTTTGCAAGAGCGATAACACGCGCGACGGCACTCCGGCTTCGCTTTTTCGAGCAAACTCGAAGTCGCAAAGCCTTCGTTGCCTGCACGTAACTACTCACCCGGTTTGATGTCGAGTTGCCCAGAAAGCGCCATTTGGATAGC
>CAZFYM010000048.1:0-26626 GCA_964523755.1 uncultured Wenzhouxiangella sp.
GCTCGTCGGGCTCATAACCCGAAGGTCGCAGGTTCGAATCCTGCCCCCGCTACCAGGTTTTCGAGAACAAGAGAGAAGCCCCTGGTTCAAGGGGCTTTTTTCGTTTCAGGCGCTGGACAAGGCGCTGGCTCAAGGTGGCATTGATGTGCCACTGAAGGCACGGCGACGAAGATTCGAGGACGACGACGAGACAGACCATGGCCACAAGCGATCGTATTGCCAGCCTGCTGGCACCCGTAATTGAAGATCTGGGCTACGAGTTCGTCGGGCTGGAGTATTCCTCGAATCCCAAGAATCGGGTGCTCAGGGTGTATATCGACGAACCCGACCAGGGTATCGATCTGAGCGACTGTGAAACGGTCAGCCGCGAAATATCGGCGTTGCTGGATGTAGAAGATCCGGTGGCCGGACAGTACACGCTTGAAGTATCGTCGCCCGGTGTTGAGCGACCGCTGTTCACGGCGGCCCATTTCGAGCGGTTTATCGGCGAAATGGTCTCGGTGCAGTTGCACGCTCCGCAAGACGGACGGCGTCGCTTCAAGGGCACAATTGTAGCGGTGGATGGTGATCTCGTCTGCCTGGATGTTGATGGAACACCATGGCAACTTGCCGTGGAAGACATGGACAAGGCGCGCCTGGCGCCGAATATGGATGCACTGTTTGGCGACGCCAGATAGCGCTGATTGGCTTTGAACCAGCGGATAGCTTGAAGATGAACAAGGGCAAGGAAATTTTGCAGGTCGCCGAGGCGGTGTCCAACGAAAAAGGTCTCGATCCGGAGATCATCTTCGAGGCCATCGAGGCGGCACTCGTATCGGCGGCGAAACGACGCCATCCCGAAGATATCGACGTTCGCGTGTCAATCGATCGGACCAGCGGCGACTATGAAGCTTTCCGGCGCTGGGAAGTGGTGCCCGACGAGGACAGCGAAGCGTTCGAGTTCGAGGACGAATCGCATCAGATCCGCTTGACCGAAGCCAGGGAACATGATCCTGACCTTGATATCGGGGATTTTATCGAAGAGCCGATGGAGCCGCCCGAATTTGGTCGAATCGCGGCCCAGGCGGCCAAGCAGGTCATTGTTCAGCGGGTACGCCAGGCTGAGCGCGAGCAGGTGGTCGAGGCTTTCAAGAACCGGGTCGGTGAACTGGTTCATGGCAAGATCGAACGCACCGAGCGTGGTGGCGTGGTGCTGGATCTGGGCGAAAATGCCAAAGCCTTTATCCCGTCGCGTCACACCATTCCCGGCGAGAATGCCCGTATAAACGACCGGATGCGCGGATTTCTCTACGAGGTTCGTCCGGACCAACGCGGGCCGCAGTTGTTTGTCAGTCGCACCGCGCCGGAATTCCTGATTGAGCTGTTCAAACTGGAAGTGCCGGAAATCGGGCAGGAACTGCTGGAAATCAAGGGTGCGGCCCGAGATCCCGGCCGGCGGGCCAAAATTGCCGTGCACGCGCTCGATGATCGCACCGACCCGATCGGGGCCTGTGTGGGTATGCGCGGGTCGCGGGTGCAGGCAGTCTCCAACGAACTGGCCGGCGAGCGTATCGACATCATCCTGTGGGATGAGAATCCGGCCCAGTTTGTGATCAACGCGATGGCACCGGCTGAAGTCAGTTCCATCGTCGTTGATGAAGATTCCAGGAGTATGGATATCGCGGTCGATGAGGAGAATCTGTCGCAGGCGATTGGTCGCGGCGGCCAGAATGTACGTCTGGCGGCGGAGTTGACCGGCTGGAAGCTCAATGTCATGACGGTTGAGGAGGCTGAGCAGAAAAGCGAGGCCGAATCGCGCAGCGTGCTCGACATGTTCATGCAGAAGCTCGACGTCGATGAAGAGTTCGCCAGCATCCTGGTTCAGGAGGGCTTTACCAACGTCGAGGAAGTGGCTTACGTGCCGGAATCCGAGCTGCTGGCCATCGAGGAGTTCGACGAGACGATGGTTGCCGAGCTGCGCCAGCGCGCGCGCGATGCCTTGCTGACCCAGATGATTGCTTCCGAAGAGCAGCTGGAGGAGCATCGTCCCGAGCAGGATCTGCTCGATCTGGAAGGGATGACCGAATCGATCGCCTTTCGTCTGGCCGAGCAGGGAATCTGCACCCGCGATGATCTGGCCGAATGCGCGGTCGATGAACTCGAACAGGTCAAGGGCCTGGAGCCGGAGTTGGCAGCTGAGCTGATCATGAAAGCTCGAGCGCATTGGTTTACGGAAGAATAAGCGTAGTCAAACCGCAATAAATTCAAGGATATACGTGATGTCGCAAGTCACCGTTACACAACTGGCTGAAGTACTGGGCGTCAGTGTAGATCGCCTGATTACCCAGCTGAACGATGCCGGGATCAAGATCAATGATCCTGCGGCAGCGGTGACCAATGACGACAAGAAAAAGCTGCTGGCTTACTTGCGCACCAGTCATGGCAAGGGCGTTGCCGAAGACTCCGGCGGACCGCGCAAAGTCACTCTCAAGCGCAAGACAATCAGTGAAATCAAGGTGCCGACGGGCGGTGCCGGGCGTGGTCCACGCTCCCGCGGCGCGGCACCGTCACGCACGGTCAACGTCGAAGTCCGACAAAAAAGAACTTATGTCAAGCGGCGCGCGATCGCCGAGCAGGAAATGGCGGATCCGGAGCGCGAAGCAGCAGCCAGGGCGCTGGAAGAAATGCGCATTGCGCGTGAGGAAGCCGAGCGCCAGGAAAAGGAAGAGGCCGAGCGCCGGCGTATGGAAGTTGCCGAACGCGAGAAGGCCGAGGCCGAAGAGCGCGCCCGCAAGGAAGCCGAAGCCGAGGAGCGGCGCAAGGAAGAAGAAAAGCAGCGCGCATTGGCCGAGGCTCAGGCCCGGGTCGAGGCCAAGGTAGCACGCCAGGCCGCCGAGAAAGAGGCCGAACGCAAGCGCCGCGGCGGCAAGGAAGTGGCCAAGGACGATTCGCGCACGCGCTATGGGCGCGAAGAACTGCACGTTACGCCCAAATCCAAGCGACGCAAGCCCAAGCGCAAGGCTCGGATGACCAGCGCTCCAACCGAGCATGGCTTCCAGAAGCCGACTGCGCCGGTCAAGCGAGTGGTCAATGTTCCCGAAACCATTACCGTGGGTGATCTGGCCAAACTGATGGCGGTCAAGGCCGGCGAACTGATCAAGGCGTTGATGAACATGGGCTCCATGGTGACCATCAACCAGCCACTGGATCAGGAAACCGCGATTCTGGTCGTCGAAGAACTGGGCCACGAGGCCCATGCCAGCGATGCGAGCGATATTGAAAGCGAGCTGGTGAGTGTCGATCAAAGCGGTGAAGAAAATGCCGTGACCCGGCCGCCGGTCGTCACCGTCATGGGCCATGTCGATCATGGCAAGACCTCGCTGCTCGACTACATTCGCCGGTCCAAGGTGGCTGCCGGCGAAGAAGGTGGCATTACCCAGCATATCGGTGCCTACCATGTTGAAACCGACAACGGTGTCGTAACCTTCCTCGATACCCCGGGACATGCGGCCTTTACTGCCATGCGTGCCCGTGGGGCCCAGGCGACTGACATCGTCATTCTGGTGGTGGCAGCCGATGATGGCGTGATGCCGCAGACCAAGGAAGCTATTCAGCATGCTCGTGCGGCCAAGGTGCCGCTGATTGTCGCGGTCAACAAGATCGACAAACCCGAGGCGGATCTGGACCGGGTCAAGTCGGAGCTGGCGGCCGAGGAAGTCGTTCCCGAAGACTGGGGCGGCGAAGAAATTTTCGTGCCCGTCTCGGCGATCACCGGCGAAGGCGTTGATGCACTGCTTGATGCCATTCTCATTCAGGCTGAAGTGCTTGAGCTCAAGGCCAATCCTGCTCGTCGCTGCCGCGGCGTGGTGGTGGAGTCGGCGCTGGACAAGGGTCGGGGCCCCGTGGCAACTATCCTGGTTCAGGACGGTACGCTCAAGCGCGGCGACATGATTCTGGCCGGTCAGGAATATGGGCGTGTCCGCGCCATGTTCGATGAAGCCGGGCAGCCGATTGAGGAAGCCGGGCCGTCCATTCCCACCGAGGTGCTGGGTCTGTCCGGTGTGCCCAATGCCGGCGACGATGTGCTGGCTGTGGCTGATGAGCGCAAGGCGCGTGAAGCGGCGGATCAGCGCAAGCAATCCTCGCGCGAAGGTCGCCTGGCTGAAAAACAGGCGGCCAAACTGCAGAATCTGTTTGAACAGATGGACGAAGGGCGCAGTGGCGAGATTCAGAACGTCAATCTGGTAATCAAGGCCGACGTTCAGGGTTCCGTGGAAGCGCTCCGGGATTCACTGACCCGTTTGTCGACCGACGAGATCAAGGTCAATGTCGTGGCCTCCGGCGTTGGTGGTATTACCGAATCCGACGCCAGCCTGGCCCAGGCTTCCGGTGCCGTGATTATCGGCTTCAATGTACGCGCTGATGCCTCGGCCCGCAAAATCATCCAGGAAGGCGATCTCGATCTCAATTACTACAGTGTGATCTACGACGCCATTGATGATGTCAAAAAAGCGATCGGCGGACTGCTGGGTACCGAAACCAAGGAAAACATCCTGGGACTGGCCGAAGTCAAGGATGTATTCCGATCGTCCAAGCTGGGTGCCATTGCCGGTTGCCTGGTGATCGAAGGTTCGGTCAAGCGCGCCAACCCGATCCGCGTGCTGCGGGATAATGTCGTGATCTTCGAAGGCGAACTGGAGTCCCTGCGGCGGTTCAAGGATGAAGCCTCCGAAGTTCAGGCCGGTACCGAATGCGGTATTGGTGTGAAGCAGTACAACGACGTCAAGCCGGGCGACCAGATCGAGTGCTTCGAGCGGGTTGAAGTCCAGCGCAAGCTCGACGACTGATGAGTGTCCAGCGTTCCGATCGCGTCGCCGGTTTGTTGCGCCGTGAGCTGGCCGATATCGTCCAGCATGAGTTCGAATACGAGATCCCGCGTGGCCTGATCAGCCTTACCGACGTGGAAGTGTCGCGTGATCTCAGCCACGCCAAGGTCTATGTTGCCGTGCTGGAAATCGAACAAGCGCCGGAGATTATCAAGTTTCTCAATGAACACGCCGGCCGGGTCCGTCACCAGCTCGGTGGCCGCATACGTTTGCGATTGACCCCAAGCCTGAAATTCCTGCACGATACCTCGTCCGAGTCCGGTCAGCGCATCGAGCAACTTCTGGCCGCGGCGAGGAAAAAGTAGTCGATGCTGGTCGGTGCATTACTGGTTATTGGCTGGGTTTTCGCGGTGTTGCTGGTGCTGGTCGGGCTGGCCGGAATTGTGCTTCCGGCGTTGCCGGGCGTGCCGGTGATTCTGTTCGGGCTGGTCCTGATGGCCTGGCTGGATGGCTTTGTCCATGTCGGAATGTCGACCCTGGTCTGGCTGTCGGTGCTGGCAGTCTTTTCGGTCCTGGTCGATTTTCTTGCCACCGCAGAAGGTGCTCGCCGCTTCGGTGCCGGGCGACACGCCATTCTCGGTGCCACATTGGGCCTTTTGGTGGGGTTGTTCTTCGGCATTCCGGGCATATTATTCGGCCCGTTCGTCGGCGCCGTGCTCGGTCACCTGGCCAGCAAGGCCAACCTGGATGCCTCGATGCGTGCCGGCGTCGGCGCTACCATCGGCGTGGTCGTCGGAACGATTGCCAAGGCAATCATTGCCGCTATCATGCTCACCTGGTTCACCCTGGCCTGGCTTCTCTAGATCCGATCCCCTTCCTTCTACCCCTCTACCCCTTTTTGCTTTACCCTTTCCCCTTTCCCCTTTCCCCTTTCCCCTTTCCCTAACCATCATGTCCCATTTAAAACCACTACCCCCCGAAACCACCCCCGAACTGGCCGATACCTTCAAACATTTCGAGTCCATTCTGGGTTTTGTTCCCAACAGCTTGCTGACCATGCAGCGCCGCCCGTCGATCGTACTGGCGTTTGGTGAGCTGACCGCTGCGGTCATGGATCCGAAGGGTAGTGTCGACCCCGGTTTCAAACGACTGTTGGCCCATTTTTCCAGCCGAGCGGCTGGCTGCCAGTATTGTGAAGCGCATTCGCTGATCGCGGCCACTATCAGCGGGGTGTCGGACGAGAAGGTGGATGCGATCTGGGATTACCAGACCAGCGAGTTGTATTCCGAGGCAGAGCGAGTGGCGCTGGATTTTGCGCTGGCCGCCGGTAGCGTCCCCAATGCGGTTGACGCTGAGCTGATGGAGCGCCTGAAAGCGCACTGGCAGGAAGATCAGATCGTGGAGCTGCTGGCGGCAGTTTGTCTTTACGGTTTTTTGAATCGCTGGAACGATTCCATGGCCACCGATCTGGAAGATGCGCCGCGCAAGCTGGGCGAGCGCGTACTGAGTTCGGGTGGCTGGACCGGCGGTAAACATGTGAACAACGACTGATGCGTTTCGTCAGGGTTCAGGCATCGTAGAATAGGGCCATGAAAGTCGGAGCCCGTCTGCAGTTAAAGCTTGGCCAGAAACTCAAGCTGGCTCCGCAATTGCGCCAGGCTATTTCGCTGCTCCAGCTCAACCGGCTTGAACTCAAGGAGCATATCCGTGAGGTGCTGGAGTCCAATCCGCTGCTGGAGCGCGAGGACGAGGCCGATAGCGCCAGTGCCGATGACGAATCGCCCGAGCAGGAGGTCGAATTCGAGGAAGACATTGGGTTCGACGATCTGCCCGACGGCTATTCAGTCAGCAATGAGGCACCGCGTTATGATGAGTTCATCAGTGACCGTGCCGATGAGTCGCTGCAGCAGCACCTGTTGTGGCAGGCCAATCTTTCCGGCTTCAGCACCACCGACGAAGCCATCGCCCGGGCCATCATTTATGCGCTGGATGACGATGGCTACCTGAAGGATGACCTGGACTCGCTGCGCGCATCTCTGGCACCAGAATATCTGGTGTCGCGCGACGAAGTGAGCGCGGTGCTCGAGCGCGTCCAGCATTTCGAGCCGGTCGGCGTGGCCTGTCGGGACCTGGCCGAATGTCTTCTGGTGCAGCTGGAAGCGCGTTCCTCCTCGACGCCCGGGCTGGGGCTTGCCGTGCATATCGTCAAGCATCATCTTGACACCCTGGCGCAGCAGGATATGGACCGGCTGGTCAGGGCGACCGGATTTGATCGGGCCGATGTACTGGCCGCAGTGGCCCTGATTCGCACCCTCAATCCGCATCCGTGCAGTCGTTTCGGTTCGGATGAGGAAAATTACATTGTGCCGGATGTCTACATCCACCCGCGCGGGGAGGGTTGGCGGGTTGTTCTGAACCCGGACAGCGACCCGGGTCTGCGGCTGAACAAGATGTATACCAACCTGGTACGCAAGAGCCGAGGCGAAGAGAAGCAATATCTCAAGGACCGGCTGCAGGAGGCCCGCTGGCTGATCAGTGGACTGGAAATGCGTAATCAGACGCTGCTGGCGGTGACCGAGGCGATTGTCAAGCGTCAGCACCGATTCTTCAATGAAGGTGAGATTGCCATGCAGCCCCTGTTGCAGCGCGAAGTCGCCGAGCAGGTCGGTGTCCACGAATCGACGGTGTCGCGGGCAACCACCCACAAATATGCCCATACGCCACGCGGTACCTTCGAACTCAAGCATTTCTTTTCCGTCGCAATCACCGGTCAGGATGGCCAGCCGATTGCGGCAACGGCCATCAAGGCGCAGCTTCGTCGGTTGATTCAGGAAGAACCCGCCGGCAAACCGTTGTCTGATCAGGCCCTGGTCGAGGCGCTGGGAATCCGCGGCATTCGACTGGCGCGGCGGACGGTGGCCAAGTATCGCGAACAGCTGGGCATTCCCGGCTCCGCCCAGCGCCGCCGCATGGGAAGCATACGGGCCTGAACTGAATGGGCGACTGGTATAAGATTAGGGTAGTTGGTCGGAATTGTCGGGATTGAAAATTGCCTGCTATCCGACCCCATTGACGCCAAACCAAGGAGAGTATTCCATGCAGATCGAAGTCACTGGACAAAATGTCGATATTACCCAGGCGCTGCGCGCCTACATCACCGAGAAATGCGAGCGCTTCGAGCGCCATTTCGACAACCTGATTTCGGCTCATTTTGTTCTGCGCCTGGAAAAGCTCGAGCACCTGGCTGAAGGCACCATCAACGTGGGCGGACGGACCAACCCGCTTTTTGCCGAAGGGGTGGCCGATGATATGTATGCCGCGATTGATGGGCTGGCAGACAAGCTGGATCGCCAGGTTCGACGTCACAAGACCAAGGTGACTGATCATCATCGCGCCGCCAGGGCGGCTGAAGCTGGTTGAACGTCTTCCGATCAAAGACCTGATTCAGTCAATCGTACAACTTGAACATGCAGCTAGCTGACGTACTTGATTCGGACCGCATCGCGGTGGATATTTCCGTTTCCAGCAAGAAATCTTTGCTCGAAAAAGCGTCGGAACTTCTCGCATCGTCGCCTGCGGGCGGCGATGCCAGAGAAATCTTTGAAAGCCTGTGCCAGCGCGAGCGCCTGGGCTCGACGGGTCTGGGACATGGGGTGGCAATCCCTCATGGCCGGGTCGGCGGACAATCAGAAGTGACCGGCGCGGTGATTCGCCTGCGTCACCCGATTGATTTTGACGCCCCCGATCAGCAGGAGGTTGACCTGTTTTTTGTCCTTTCGATTCCGGATCAGGGCTCCAGTGTCTATCTGCAATTGCTGGCCGATATTGCCCAGCGCTTCAGCGATGCCAGCCATCGTGAGCGGCTGCGACAGGCTTCAACGGCTGACACACTGCTCAAGTTGTTCGCGACCGAGACGGATGATCCCCAGGCCCCATGACCGACAGTGTCACCCCGGCCGAACTGTTCAAGGCTTATGCCGAACGGCTTGATCTGAGCTGGGTCTGTGGCCAAAAAGCCGCCGAGAGCCGCCAGATAGCCGCAACCAGTTTCCAGTCAAGACCTTCGCTGGTGGGGTTTCTCAATCTGATTCACCCGAATCGAGTCCAGGTTGTCGGGGAGGAGGAAGATCAGTGGCTGGATAGCCTGGATGCCAAGGCCCGCTGGGAAACCATTGCTCGCATTGTGGATGCGCAACCGGCGGCAATTATCGTGGCCTCCGGGCTGGAGGTCGCTGATGACCTGGAGCAGTGGGCCTGCGAAACCGGCACCCCGATGCTGACATCGACCAAACCCGCCTGGGAACTGGTCAGCTTTCTCGAGTACCGCATTGCGCGGCGGCTGGCGCGCAGCGTTACCCTGCACGGGGTATTCATGGAAATTTTCACCATTGGCGTACTCCTGACCGGTGAGTCCGGAACCGGCAAAAGCGAGCTGGCGCTGGAGTTGCTCAGCCGCGGCCATCGCCTGATTGCCGATGACGCCCCCGAGTTCACGCAAATGACCCCGGATACCATCGAGGGGACCTGTCCACCGGTTTTGCGTGACTGTCTGGAAGTTCGTGGCCTGGGAATCCTCAATGTCCGTCGTATGTTTGGCGATGCAGCCGTCAAGTCGGCCAAGTTCCTGCGTTTGATTATTCATCTGCACCTGCCCGATGAACAGCCCGCCGGCGGCGATCGGCTGCGCGGTGATTCTGAACAGCGCGAGGTGCTGGACCTGGCGATTCCGCAAATCAACCTGCCCGTGATGGCCGGCCGCAACCTCGGGGTCATGGCCGAGGCAGCTGTTCGTGACTTCATGCTGCGCATGAAGGGGTTTGATGCCGCAGCCGAGTTTGTCGAGCGCCACGGGCGCTTGATGGGGGATAGCGAGTGAGCAGGGATTCAAGCATCAGCCCGATCATGGTGATCAGCGGTTTGTCCGGCAGCGGCAAGAGTGTCGCGCTGAACGCGCTGGAGGATCTGAGCTATTACTGTGTCGATAATCTGCCCGGCGGCTTGTTGGCCGATCTTCTCAACGAGGTGCGGGAGCAACCGGATCGCTATCCCAGGGTCGCTATCGGGATCGACGCCCGCACCGGTCCGGACGGACTGGACAAGCTGATCAGCCTGTTCGACAGTAAACCGGATGACGGCCTGTTCCGGGTGCTGTTTCTGGATGCGGATCAATCGATTCTGATCCGGCGTTTCAGCGAAACCCGCCGTCGTCATCCGCTGGCTGGCGCCGGGGGGCTGGATGCTGCCATCGACAGCGAGCGCCAGTTGCTCAAGCCGGTACGTGATCGGGCGGACTGGATTATCGATACCTCCGAGACCAATATTCACCAGCTGCGGCGACAGGTCTGGCGTACGGTCGGACAGGTCAGCGAACCGACCATTCAGTCCGTGGTTCTCGAATCCTTTGCATTCAAGCGCGGCGTACCGCGCGATGTGGATCTGGTGTTCGATGCGCGCTGCCTGCCCAATCCTCATTGGGAGATCGAATTGCGCGCGCGTACCGGACTGGATCCCGAGGTGGACGCATTTCTTTCCAGTCATGCGCTGGTTCAGGATTTTCATGCAGATGTTCTGGGCTTTGTCAAGCGCTGGTTGCCGTTGCTGGCCGAGGATCAGCGTAGTCTGCTGACCATCGCAATCGGCTGCACCGGCGGCCAGCATCGATCAGTCTGGCTGGCCAACGCCATTGGCCTGGCGCTGCGCGACGATGGCCATTCCGTCGTGATCACCCACCGCGAGCTTGAATCATGACCGGGATTGTTCTGGTCACCCATGCCGGTCTTGGCGAGTCACTGCGCCACCAGGTTGAAGTCATATTGGGGCACATGAGCCCGATGGTCACCGTGTCGATCAGCTACGGCGCTGACCCGGATTCGGCCCTGGCCGAATTGATCGGAGCGCTGGCCATGAGCGTCGACACCGGGGGGGCGGTTGTGTTGACGGATCTGCCCGGTGCGACGCCGCATAATCTGGCTTGCCAGGCGGCAGCCCAACGTGAGATTCCCGTGATTTCGGGGGTGAACCTGCCGATGCTTCTCAAGGTGGTCAATCACGCCGAAAAGCCGGCCAATGAATTGGCGGCTCTGGCCAGCCTTGGCGGGCGTCAGGGCATTACCCATTCATGATCCGTCGTGATGTCAGATTGATCAATCGGCTGGGTCTGCATGCGCGCGCGGCCAGCAAGCTGGTTCAGTGTGCCTCGCGCCACCACTGTCAAGTCTGGCTGGAGCGCGAATCCCGCCGGGTCAACGCCAAGTCCATCATGGGTGTGCTGTTGCTCGCCGCTCCCTGCGGTACCGAACTGGTACTGGAGTGCGACGGTCCGGAAGAAGAGGCCGCCTTGAAGGCCCTGGTTGCACTGATTGAGGATCGTTTCGGAGAAGGCGAATGAGTCTGATCCTGACCGGCATCGGCGTGACCAGCGGGATTGCTCTCGGTAACGTCCACCGGCTCACGCCAGGTGAGCTGGCGCTACCGGAATACCATCTTGAAGCCGATGCGATCGACAGCGAGCTGGAACGGATACAGCGCGCCGTGGATCGCAGCGAACGTTTTATTCTGCGCATGCTGGAACGGCTGGATGATGGCAGCGATACTGCGCGCGAACTACTGGAAGCGCATCGCCTTATCCTGCGAGACCCGCTGCTGATCGAGGCCACCTGCGATCGGATCAAGAGCGATCGGATCAATGCGGAATGGGCGCTGGTTTTGCAGACTGAGGCCCTGCTGGCCGAATTTCGCCGCATGGACAGCGAATACATCGCCCTTCGCCGCGAGGATCTGGAGCAGGCGGCCAACCTGATTCAACGTGAGCTGGCCGATCAGCCGGCAACCCTGGTGGGGGCCAAGGTGCCCCATCAACTCAATGGAACGGTCATTGTCGCACCGTCGCTGGGGCCGGCCGATATGGCAATCCTGCATCAACGCCAGGTGGCTGGCCTGGTCACCGAACACGGCGGGCCGATGTCGCACTCGGCGATTCTGGCGCGCAGCCTGGAAATTCCGATGGTGGTCGGTATCCATAACGCGCTGAGCCGCTTGACTGAAAACGAACCCATCATCCTGGACGGCCACTACGGCGCGCTGCTGGTCGGCTTCGACGAGGGCCTGATGCGTCACTATCAGGACAAGCGCGAAGCAAGCCTGCGCCACCGGGTCGAACTCAAACGCTACGTGTCGCGACCGTCAAAGACGCGTGACAATCAGTCGTTTCACCTGTTTGGCAATGCCGAGCTGCCGGCCGAGTTCGAACGCTGTCGCCAGGCGCGAGCGGCTGGCATCGGACTGATGCGCACCGAATACCTGTTTATGGGTGATCAGTTGCCCAGCGAGGATGCGCAGTATCGGGCCTATCGGGCCGCTGTTGGCACCATGGACGGCCTTCAGGTGACCATCCGAACGCTGGATGCCGGAGGCGACAAGCTGCCACCGGCGCTGGCGCTGACCCAGGGACCCAATCCGGCGTTGGGGCTGCGCGGCTTGCGTCTTTCGCTGGCCGTCACCGATCTGTTTCGCGAGCAGATCAGAGCCATTCTGCGTGCTTCGATCGACGGGCCGGTCCAGATCCTGTTGCCGATGCTGACCCATGTCGATGAGATTCATCAGGCCCGCCGCATTATCGATGACTGTCGAACAACGTTGCAGGAAAGAGGCTTCGAGGTGGACCCCGATGTACCGGTTGGCGGCATGATTGAAACGCCGGCGGCCGCCCTGGCAGTGCGCCAGATGGCACCGCTGCTGGATTTTATGTCGATCGGAACCAACGATCTGATCCAGTACGTGCAGGCCATTGATCGGCAGGATGAACAGGTCAGCTATCTTTACGATCCCAGTCACCCGGGCATCTTGTATCTGATCGAGCAGATTGTCGCTGCCGGACAGGCGTTTGACTGCCCGGTCACCGTGTGTGGTGAACTGGCCGGAGATGAGGCCTCGGTTCGCCTGTTACTGGCGCTGGGTGTGGTCAACTTCAGCATGCCGCCGGCGTCCATACCCGCAGTCAAGAAAAGCCTGATCGAAGCCAGCGCCAGCGATTGCCGCGCCATTCTCGCCAGACACCGCGAAGACCCCATGCCCGGCCACGAACTCCTCCACGAACTCCTGACCTCCGGCTAACCCTAAAAAAACCTTTATGTCGCAAAGCAGCGAAGCAGCAAAGAAAGAGAAAAGCTTTTTAATTTCTTTCCGTGCTTGCTTTGCTGCTTCGCTGCTTCGCGTCCAAAAGATTTTCTTGTTTTTGTAACTTGGCCCCTGGTCAGCCCATTCGGGCCTTCATGCCTTCGGTGACGTGGGGGGCAATGGCGTGACGGATCGGTGTGACCAGTTTGAACGGAGCGGCGATGATATGGCCGGAATCCAGCCACTTTTCGCCGCCATTGATATCCATCACCACACCGCCGGCTTCCTGGACCATCAACGCACCGGCCGCGACATCCCATGGCATCAGGCCCAGCTCGAAGTAACCGTCCAGCCGCCCGCTGGCGACGTAAGCCAGATCCAGCGAGGCCGCTCCGGCGCGGCGGAAATCCTCAATCTTTTCAAACAGCGCATTGAACATGCCCTGGTAAGCACCCAACAAGCGGCGTTTGCGATACGGAAAAGCCGTCGCCAGCACTGCCGTGGCCAGGTCGGTGCGGCCTGATACGCGGATGCGCTGATTGTTCAGGAAGGCACCTTCTCCACGACTGGCAGTAAAGGTCTCGTCGCGCAGCGGATCGTAAACAATGCCGTGCTCGATGCGGTCGCCGATTTTCAGGGCGATGGAAACGGCGAAGTGGGGAATGCCGCGCAGGTAGTTGCTGGTGCCATCGAGCGGATCGATGATCCATTGGTACTCGCTGTCACCAGTCTGTCCGCTTTCCTCCCCCAGAATGGAGTGATTGCGATGCATTTTCAGAATGTGATCGCGAATGGCCTGCTCGCAAGCCCGATCAACGTCGGAAACATAATCATGGCGCGCCTTGCGCTCGACCGGGATACTCTCCAGCCGCTGACGGTATTTAAGCATCAGGCCGCCTGCCTTGCGGGCAGCCTCGGTGGCGATATTGATGTAGGGGTTTGTCACAGGGCCGACTTCGGTGGCTGAACTGGCAAGGATAAAGGAAAATGGGATAGAGGGGGAAAGGGGAGAGGGGAAAGGGCAGAGGACTGAGGACTGAGGTCGAGGGGCTGTTCGGCTAGAATTGGCGGATGGATGAGATTCTTGGAAAAATTCGGATTGTGCTGGTGGGTACGACCCATCCGGGAAATATCGGGGCTGCGGCGCGGGCGATGAAGGTGATGGGGCTGGAACGGCTTTACCTGGCCGCACCGGAAGCCCGTTTTCCCAGTGCCAGGGCCACGGCCATGGCAACCAGTGCTGACGATTTGCTTCAGAAAGCAATGGTTACCGATGACTTGCTTGGGGCAATTTCCGGTTGTGGCCTGGTTCTGGGAACGACGGCCCGCCTGCGCTCACTGCCGTTGCCGGTATCCGATCCGCGTACGGCTTCCCGGCGCGTCGCCGTCGAAGCCAAAGCGCATGAGGTGGCCATTGTCTTCGGGCGCGAGAACAGCGGGCTGAGCAACGAGGAAACCCGGCTTTGTCATGAGCTGATCAATATACCGACCAGTCGTGAGTACCATTCGCTGAACCTGGCCCAGGCCGTCCAGGTGGTCACCTACGAGCTTCATATGACCTTGCTGGGTGAGCTGCCGGGCGAAGTGACTCCACCTGACTGGGTGCCAGAGCCGGCCGAGCGGATGGAGTTCTATTATCAACGCCTGGAGAAAACCCTGCTGGCGATCGGTTTTATCAACCCGGACCAGCCCAAGCGTCTGATGGCGCGCTTGCGGCGTCTGTATCAGCGCGCCCGGCCGGACGAGAACGAACTCAATATTCTCAACGGTATTCTGTCTTCAACCCTGGAGGCGGCACGTGACCGGCGATCCCAGGACAACTGACAGCCGCGGCGAAGACCGTTACCTGAAAGTGTGGGACGTTATTGCAGGCATTCCGGCCGGCTCGGTGCTGAACTATGGTGAAGTGGCCCGCCTGGCCGGATTCCCGGGTCGGGCCCGGATGGTCGGCATGGCGTTGGGGCGTGCGCCCCGGAAACGGCAACTGCCCTGGCACCGGGTCGTCAATGCGCAGGGCAAGATCAGTTTTCCAGAAGGCAGTACCAAGGCCAGGACCCAGCGTCGCCTGCTCGAAGCCGAAGGCGTGGAATTTGATGGCGATACCATCGACCTTGAACGATTCAGTCCGCAGCGAGCGATGGACCGTGAACTCTGGGGTCCGTCCTGAAACCACTATCGTCAGATCGTCTGATACAGGCGATGGCGACTTACTGCGTTACACTCTGGCCATGTCATTTTCCGAATCTCCGGTTCTGCAGCTAACACGTGATCTGATCTCACGACAATCCGTCACGCCCGAGGACGCCGGATGCCTGGAGCTGATCGCTTCACGGTTGCAGAAAGCCGGTATGGAGGTCGAGCTTCGGCCGGTCAATTCCGTGACCAATCTGTTCGCCTGGCATGGTCGTGGCGAGCCGCACTTGATGTTGCTGGGACATACTGATGTTGTCCCGCCAGGACCGTCATCAGCCTGGCACAGCCCGCCCTTCGAGCCGACGATTCGTGATCAGCATCTCTACGGTCGCGGCGCGGCCGACATGAAATCGTCCGTGGCAGCTTTCGTGATTGCACTGGAGGAATTCCTGGCCAGTCAGCCAGATCACCCGGGCATGATTTCCCTGTTGTTGACCTCCGATGAGGAGGGCATGGCGATTGACGGCGTACGCGCGATGGTGCCGTGGCTGGAGCAACGGCGTTTGCTGCCGGATGCCTGTCTGATCGGTGAGCCGTCCAGCCTGGAGCGACTGGGTGACAATGTGCGCATCGGCCGACGCGGCAGTATTCAGGCGCGCTTGCGAATTTATGGTCGCCAGGGACATACGGCCTACGCCGACCCGGCCGACAATCCGGCCCACCGGGCCGGGCCGTTGCTGGCCGAGCTGGGCAGGATGAGCTTCGATGATGGCGATGCGTATTTTCCGCCCACCCGGCTGCAGATTTCCAACCTGAAGGCCGGAACTGGAGCGGATAACGTGACGCCCGGTGAGTTGGAAATCCTGTTTAATTTGCGCAATAACCCCAATAGCCCATCGGAGTTGCTGGAATCGCGTGTGCGCGCGCTTATTGAGGCCAATCCACCCGGACGCTGGGAACTGGAGTGGCGGGTGTCGGGCGAGCCGTTTGGCCCGGCAACTGGCGCGCTGCCGTCCCTCGTGAGTCGCGTGTGCCTGGACCAACTGGACAGCGAGCCGCGGCTGGACACGGGTGGTGGTACGTCCGATGGTCGGTTTTTGGGTCCGCGTGGCATCCCCTGCGTCGAACTGGGGCCGGTCAATCGGACCATTCATCAGGTCAACGAATGCATTGCACTGGCCGATCTGGATCGCCTCCCGGGCCTGTATCGCGCTATCATCGAACGCATGCTTGCAGCCGAATCTGGAGTCTGACCCTCGATGCGCGTGGTTCTCGTCGTGCTGCTCGTGCTGCTGATTCTGATCCAGCTCAGGCTCTGGCAGGAGGTCAGCGAGGTGCGTTCACTGCGCGACATGGTCGATCAACAGTTGCAGCAGAATGAGGCCTTGCTGGAGCGTAACGAGGCGCTGGCGGCCGAAGTCGAAGATCTGCGCGAGGGGCTGGATGCCATCGAAGAGCGTGCCCGCGCCGAATTGGGTCTGATTCGTGAGGACGAGGAGTTTTACCTGATTGTCGATCCGGAACAGGCCGAGCCCCGACCGTGATGACCGGGTCGACACCATGATGGCGGCGCTCGCTGAAACTGAATCGGCGCAAGCCGATCGAGCCTGGGGCTCCATCATCGCCAGCGGGCGCATCCGATCCTGCCCGGATGATTTTCGCGTGGTTGAAGACTTGGGTCATGCACCAGATGGCGACGGTGAGCATTTGTGGTTGGAAGTCGAAAAGCGTGAACGTAACACGGTCGATGTAGCGGTTGATCTGGCCCGATGGGCCGGCGTGCATCCGCGTCAGGTCAGCTTTGCCGGACTCAAGGATCGCAATGCGGTGACCGTGCAGTTCTTTTCCATCCACCTGCCGGGTCGGAATAATGATCCGGCCTGGTCCGAGTGGGCAGTGGACGGCGTGCGGATTCTGAGCGCCACGCGATCCGCCAGAAAAATCCGGCGTGGCCGGCTGCGCGGCAATCGTTTCGAATTGGTGGTGCGCAATCTTGATGGCGATCTGGATGCGCTGGTCGAGCGCCTGGATCAGGTCCGCCTGGGTGGCGTGCCGAACGGGTTTGGCGAGCAGCGTTTTGGCGGCAACAACCTGGCCCGGGCTCATGCGCTTTTCAGCGGGCAGATGAGACGCAAGCCGTCAAAGAACAAGCGCGGTTTCTATCTTTCGGCAGCACGCAGCCTGATCTTCAATCGTGTCCTGAACGAGCGCATTCGCCAAGGTAACTGGAATCAGTTGATTGAGGGCGATGTTGTGATGCTGGATGGGTCGAATTCAATTTTTGCTGCCGATGCCTGTGATCCGGACCAGATCAGGCGCTGCAACGAACTTGATATCCATCCCACCGGGCCGCTGGTCGGAGAAGGCGACATTCCCACCACGGGCCAGGCGCTGGCTATTGAACAGGCAATATCGGATGAGGAACCGGTATTCGTCGAGGGCCTGAAAAAGTTTCGCCTCCAGCACCAGCGCCGATCCCTGAGGATGAAAGTCATCGACCTGAGCTGGGATTTCCCCGATGCCGCCACCCTGAACCTCAACTTCAGTCTCGGCCAGGGTAGCTACGCCACCTCCGTCCTGCGCGAACTCCTCACCCTTCTGCCTGAAAAATAGCAGAGCCAGTAAAAAGCATCACGCAGAGGCGCAGAGAACGCAGAGGACGCAGAGAAAGAATAGGCCTAAAGACCACAGCAAGAAAGGGTTTGAAACCTATAATCCGTTCTTGAATTTTTTCCTTCCTCTGCGGCCTTTGCGCCTCCGCGCCTCTCATCGAACAAACTGCTCGCTGCGCGACAGCGGTCCCGGTCACGGGGTTGAAGACTCTGCGTGATGCTTTTTACGAATTGTGCCAGGCCACAGCGGGTTGTGTCGTTCGAAATGCCAGCACGTGATGACGGTGACGTGGAAGCTCTACAATAGTGGCTGTCTTCTGAATTCGGAAATCGATCCCTGATGACCTTCAAGCTTGCTACCCGTGTGATTCATGCCGGCCAGTCGCCGGACCCGAGCAATGGCGCGATCATGACGCCGATTTACACCACCTCGACTTACGTCCAGAAAAGCCCCGGCGAGCATCAGGGATTCGAGTACTCGCGCACCCATAATCCGACGCGCAAGGCATGGGAAGCCTGTATTGCCGATCTGGAAGGCGGATCTGATGGTTTTGCCTTTGCCTCCGGGATGGCCGCTGTGGATACCCTGATGCATTTGCTCGAGCCCGGTGATCACGTGCTGGCCATGAACGATCTGTATGGCGGAACCTGGCGCCTGTTCGAGCGTGTGCGGCGACGTTCGTCCGGTTTGAATTTCTCGTTTGCGGATCTGGCAGACCTGGATGCCGCCCGCGCTGCGGCCACCGACCGGACCCGCATCATCTGGGTGGAAACGCCGACCAACCCGATGCTGCAACTGGTCGATATTGCCGCGATGGCCGAACTGGCGCGCGAGATTGGCGCGTGGCTGGTGGTCGATAACACCTTCGCCACCCCGATGTTGCAACAGCCCATCGCGCTCGGTGCCGATATCGTCCTGCATTCGGTCACCAAGTACCTCAACGGCCATTCCGACATGGTCGGCGGGGCGGTGGTGGTCAACGATGCCGGGCTGGCCGAGCAGATCGGGTTTCTGCAGAATTCGGCCGGTGGGATCCAGGGGCCGTTTGATGCGTTTCTGGTCATGCGCGGGGTCAAGACGCTCTCGCTGAGGATGAAAGCACACTGTGAGAATGCCGGGCGAATCGCTCAGTGGCTGGCCGGGCAGGACAAGGTCAAGAAGGTCATTTATCCGGGTCTGGATTCGCATCCACAAAAGTCACTTGCTGCAAAGCAGATGAGCGGTTTTGGCGGTATGGTCAGTTTCGATATCGGCGGCGATCTGGACCGGGCGCGCCGCTTTCTGGAAAATACTCACCTGTTTGCGCTGGCCGAATCCCTGGGCGGGGTCGAGTCGCTGGTCAATCATCCAGCCATCATGACTCATGGCACGCTGCCAAAAGACCGGCGCGAAGCCCTGGGTATCACCGATTCCCTGATTCGCCTGTCGGTGGGCATTGAAGATACTGATGACCTGATCGACGATCTGCGTCGGGCGCTGGCCAAGGTTTGACCGAGCCATCGGCTTGAGGATAAAGGATCAAGGAGGAGTGGCGTATGCAGTTTCGCTTGAAAGGGGCTTCCGGCGAGGTTACGGGCAAGACGTTTGGACTGGACCAAGACACCGCGATTGGCAGTGCTGAGCAGGCGGATATTCAGATTGATGGCTTGCTGGAGCGTCATGCCAGAATAGTGTTTGACGGCGATGTGTTGATGCTGGAGGCGGTGGATCAGGCCTGGGTCAACGGTGAGCCGGTTCAACGGCAGCCCCTGAAGTCCGGCGACGAGATTCGTCTGGGCGAGCAGCGTTTCGTCCTCCAGGCCCCCGGGCTGCGCCCCCCCAGCGTCCTCAGCCAGACCCGCGAAAAACCCCCGTCCCGCGCCTGGATCTGGCTACTGGCTGGCGGTGCAGCGGCCGCTGCCGCAGCAGCAAGCTGGCACTGGGGTCTGTTTTAAGAGCTTTTTTCTTGAACCTTGATCCTTGAACCTGCCTTTTAGAACCCTATCGCAAACAATCCCAGGCACAGAATCAGGCCGAGTACCGGAATGATGACCGTGAGCGCGCCCATGGGGGCGTAGGCGGCGGCGTGGGTTTCCTTGCAGATGGCGCGGATGGTGGTGACCACGTAGCCATTGTGCGGCAATGAATCCAGGGCACCGGAGGAGATGGCCACGACCCGGTGCAGTTGATCCGGATCGACGCCCTGATCCATGTAGTGTGGGCCCAGTATGGGCAAGGCAATGGCCTGGCCGCCGGAGGCCGATCCGGTCATGGCGGCAATGGCCGACACCGCGACAGCGGCTGAGATCAGGCCGGAACCGGGCAAGCCGGTGACCCAGACCACGGCGGCGTCAAACGCCGGGGAAACGCGCGCTACCGTTCCAAAGCCGACGACCGCCGCCGTGTTGCCGATGGCGATCAGTGCACCGGTCCCGCCTTCGGCCAGCGCTTCACCCGGTTGGTGCAGATGACGGAGGTTGATCAGTGCGGCACCAATACAGCCGGCCAGCAGGGCGATAATCAGTGCTGAGGTATCTAGTTTTTCATGGGTGGAAAACGATATTCCAAGCACCAGCAGCAGCGGAATCATGGCCAGCAGGGGATGGGGCAGGTCGCCGCGATCGGCGCGCGGATCATCCGCCCGCTCCTCGAACACTTCGCCGCGCGCAACCGCGCGACGCAGCATCCAGCGCAGCCACAGAAAACCCGTAACGGCCATAAAGATTGCAACAAACAGACTGGCTTCCCAGGCCGCCAGCGGGCCAGTACCCAGATGCTCGATCGGAATCCAGTTCTGGATTTCCGGCGAGCCGGCCGAGGTCATGGTGAAGGTCACCGAGCCAAACGCGAGCGTTGCCGGAATGAATCGGCGCGGCAGGTTGGCATCGCGAAAAAGACTTAAAGCCATGGGGTAGACTGAAAACGCTACCACAAACAGACTGACCCCGCCGTAGGTCAAAACAGCGCAGGCCATGACCACGGCCAGGGCCGCACGCGCCGTGCCCAGGCGATTGATGATCCAGCGCGATACGCTTTCGGCACCTCCCGAAGACTCCATCATCTTGCCGAACAGTGAACCCAGCAAAAAAATAAAGAACCAGGACGCGATAAATCCGGTAAAGCCGTTCATGTACTGGGTGATCAGATTGACACCATCGTCGCCGGCCAGTGGCGGCAACAGCGGAACCCCCGACGTCAGCGCGACCAGCAGCGCACACAAAGGCGTCGCCACAAACAGGCTCATGCCGCGCATGGTCAGAAAAATCAGCAGGCCGAGGCCGCCGAGCAGGCCGATCAGGCTCAGCATGTCTACTCCAATGGCAGTTCATCAACAATAGCCGCCATGGTGGCGCGCTGACGCGGTGTTCTGGAACTGTACCAAGGTACAAGTTACACCGGTCTGCAATCCTTCCTAAGCTAGCGGTCACATCTGCCGTGGCCGGCAGGAACCTGACAACGATCATTATGACAATCGTCATAACGATCGTCATAACGATCGTCATAACAATCGTCCGTCGAACCAAACAAGGGAGTAGATATGAAGATTGGAAAGATTTCAACGCTGACTCTGGCCATTGCGCTGGCCCTTTCCGCCGGCCTGTTGGCCCAGGAGAATGAAGAGGACCAGGACACCGCTGGCAACGAAGAGCAAAGCGCCGATCTGGACAGGATTCAGGTGACCGCCCGACGACGGACCGAAAACCTGATTGATGTTCCCATCTCGATCACGGCTCTTTCCGGCGAGAAACTGTCCGCCGTTGGTGCCCAGGATATTACCTATCTCAACCAGGTTGTCCCCAATACGACGATGGAAATTTCGCGGGGTACCTCCAATACGCTGACCGCCTTCATCCGCGGCATTGGTCAACAGGATCCGGTCGCCGGTTTCGAGGCCGGGGTGGGAGTCTATATTGACGATGTCTATCTGAACCGACCGCAGGCGGCTGTGCTGGAAATTTACGATGTTGAACGAGTCGAGGTGCTGCGTGGGCCGCAGGGGACGCTCTATGGACGAAATACCATTGGTGGTGCTGTCAAATATGTCACCCGGCGATTGGGTCGCGCACCGGCGGCCAGCGTTCGGGCCAGTATCGGCAGTTTCTCGCAGCAGGATCTTGTCGTCAGCGGCGAGACCCCGATCGGTGAAAACGTCGCGATAGGAGCAGCCGTTGCAACATTCAATCGCAATGGGTTTGGCACCAATCTGAATCTGGATGAGGAAAACTACGACAAGGATGTTGTTGCCGCTCGAGCCAGCGTTGAGTGGAATCCGACCGACAATCTCTTCGTCCGCTTGTCAGGCGATTACTACAAGGATGATTCCAATCCGGTCGGGGGGCACCGATTGATTCCGGGGCTTGTCAGTGGCGCACCGGTTCTCGATCATGTCTTTGATTCTCGCAGCGGCATTCAAGGTGAGAACGAAACCACAGCCGAGAACTATCAACTGCTGGTTGAATACGATATCAATCCGCAATGGCAGTTCAAGAGCATTTCTGCCTGGAACGAAAGTGACAATATCCAGCAGATCGATTTTGAGGCCTTGCCGGTGGTTGACCTTGATGTGGCAACGATCTACGAAAACGAACAATTCAGCCAGGAATTTCAGCTCAACTACACCAGTGATCTGATCAGCGGGGTCGCCGGATTCTATTACCTGGATGCCAATGCTTTCGGTCCATTTGATGTGCGCCTGTTTGAACTGGGTAACTTGCTCGGAATTCCCCAGTTCAATGCATTCACTCTGGGTGATGTTGATACCGAGAGCTGGTCGATATTTTCCGATGTCAGCTTTGATCTGGCGGGTTTCTTTGATTTGAATACCGGCCTGGAACTGTCCCTGGGCGGCCGCTATACCAGTGACAAGCGTTCTTCACGTGTTTTGCGCCAGAATCTGATTGGTGAGTCCGAGTTCTTCGGCGGCGATCCGATCGTTCTGGCAACCACCTCGGATTTTGACGGATCGGAAACGTTCAACGATTTTACTCCGCGCGTCAGTCTGGCCTGGCAACCAAGCGATGATCAGAATATCTATGTTTCCTGGTCGCAGGGTTTCAAGGGCGGCAGTTTCGATCCGCGTGGTTTGACCTCGGCGGCACCCGATCTTGATGGCGACGGCAACGTGAGTGAAGAGGAGATCTTCGAGTTCATGCGGTTTGAGCCAGAAGAAGTCGATACCTGGGAAATTGGTGCCAAGTCGAGTTGGGCCGGTGGTCGAGTCAATACCAGTCTGGCTTTCTTCTATAGCGATTACACCAACATTCAGGTTCCAGGCTCGATTGGTGTCGATACCACCGGTGACGGTATTTCGGATACTTTCGCCGGTGTGACGACCAATGCCGGCAAGGCCACGGTGCAAGGGGTCGAGTTCGAGATGAGCGCATTGCTCGGAAGCAATCTGATGATGACTGGAGACTCTCTGACATCCAATATTGCCGTGGGCTATATCGATGCCGAGTATGACGAGTTCATTACGGCGGTAACCGATGCGGCAACTGGTTCCACAGCACTGGAGGATGTGTCTGATCAACGGGTTTTCCAGAATACGCCTGATTGGACGGCGCACTGGAATATCGGCTACGAACGTCCATTGGCGGTGTTCGGCACCGAAGGTACTTTCGCCATCATGGGTGCCTGGTCCTACCGTGGAAAAACCAATCAGTTTGAAATTGCCTCAGACTTTCTCGATCAGCCTTCCTATTCACTGTACGACGTGCATCTGAACTGGAAGACCATCAATGGCCGCTACGAAATCGGACTGCATGGTCGCAATCTGAGTAACAAGGAATACATTACTTCCGGCTATGTATTTGCCACGCCGGATGGCAGCGCCTCCACGCTGGGTCTGGAAGGCGTACTCAATGCCTTTCATGGAGCGCCCCGCACCATCACCCTGACCGGTCAGATCAATTTCTGAACCCTTCACCAGGACGTCTCTCCCGTCCTCCCCGGCCGCTCAACAGCGGTCGGGGTTTTTTTGAAAGCAGGGAAAGGACAGAGGACTGAGGGCAGAAGACTGAGGACTGAGGACAGAGGGTGAGAAGGAAAAAGGACCGGAGTGATGGTTTGGCCCTGGCTGTTTAACCTTTTCCATTTCCCCTTTCCCCTTTCTCGTTTCCCCTATACTCTTCCTTCCCCATGTCCTTATCCGCTCCCACAGTCATCTTTGCCGGCGTTGCCTGGTTGGGCTTGTTGTTTGCCGTGGCGGTGGTTGGTGAACGGTCTGGCGCGCCGGCAGGGCGGCGATTCAAGTCGTGGTGGCCGGTAATCTACTCGCTGTCGCTGGCGGTTTACTGCACGGCCTGGACGTTTTATGGCACGACCACCCAGGCCGCGCGCTTTGGCTGGCCGGTGCCGCCAACCTTTGTTGGCACGATTGTATTGTTCGTGTTCTTCACACCGTTTTTGATTCGTCTGGTCAGTTTGAGCAAGGCGGCCAATTCAACCAGTATTGCGGATTTCATTGCCAGTCGTTTTGGCAAGTCATCGATGCTGGCGGCCACCGTGACCGGCGTTGCTGTGCTGGGCATCGTGCCCTACATTTCGTTGCAGCTCAAAGCGGTTGCGATGAGTTTTGGTGCGTTGAGTTTCGGCCGGATCGAGGAGACCGAGCTGGCCGCCTGGCAGGACCTGGCCTTCTATGTGGCCCTGTTGATGGCAATTTTCGCCATGCTGTTCGGTACCCGGCGGGCCTCGGCGACTGAGCACAATCGCGGACTGGTTCTGGCCATGGCTTTTGAATCACTGCTCAAGCTCGGCGCCATGCTGGCGCTGGGCGCGTTCGTGGTCTTTGCCCTTTACAGTGGTCCTGCTGACCTGATCGAAAGCACGACCCGGCCGGTATTTGCCAGTCTCGATACCTTCATCACGCTGGCGCTGCTTGGCGCGCTGGCTATGTTTACCCTGCCGCACCAGTTTCATATCGGCGTGGTGGAATGTCGTGACCAAAGCCATCTGCGGGCAGCGCGCTGGTTGTTCCCGCTTTTTCTGATTCTGATCAGTCTGCCCATTCTGCCGCTGGCCTGGGCCGGCAATGCGCTGCTGGCCGACCAGGGTGTGCCCAGCGATCTGTATGTGCTGATGCTGCCCATGGCGGAGGGGCAGCGCGGACTGGCTCTGTTTGCCTTTCTGGGTGGGCTGAGTGCGGCCACCAGCATGGTGATTCTGGCCAGTCTGACCTTGTCGATCATGATCGGCAATCACTGGTTGACACCGGCCTTGCTCAATCGCGGCTGGAGCCGGGTTAACGAGCTGGGTATTCCGGTGCGCCAGCAGCGCCGTTTCGGTATTGCCCTGGTGTTGTTGCTGGCCTATGTCTACAGCCGCATGGTCGGCATGGCCGAGGCCTTGGCCGATATTGGCGCGCTGTCGTTTTCCGGCCTGGCCCAGCTTGGTCCGGCGGTGTTGCTGGCGGTCTATAAACCGGGTCTGCCGGCCCGGGCGATTCTGGCCGGCTTGTTGTCGGGTGTGTTGGTCTGGGCCTACGTACTGTTTGTTCCGCTGATGGTTTCAGCCGGCGACGCGATGCCGGCCTGGATTGAATCTGGCCCGCTGGGCTGGGAAGTGCTGTCACCGAACCAGCTGTTCGGTTTGGGCGGGCTGGAAGCCCTGTCCCGGGCCGTGCTGGGATCGCTGATGGTCAATTTAATGGTGATCTGGCTGGTGGCGCGCTGGTGGCCGGGTTCGGTTGACCCGAAAGCAAGCACTGGCCTGCTCGACCAGGCGGTTGTGCATCATCTGGCACAGCGCTTTCTGCCGGCCGATCGGGTGCGCCAGATGTTCAGTTCAGAGCGTACCCCGCGTCAGCTGGAGTCTGCGCTGGAGCATGAGTTGGCTGCGGTTGTGGGATCGGCATCTTCACGACTGTTGCTGGATGCAGCCCGCCAGCGTGCCCCCGCGCCACTGGATACCGTGGCCGATCTGGTGGGACAGGCCACCGCCCAGGCGCGTTTTTCGCAGGAAGTCCTGTCCGGGGCGCTGGAGAACATGAGCCAGGGCGTGTGTGTCGTCGATCAGCAGATGCGACTGGTCGCCTGGAACAGTGCCTATCTGGCCCTGTTCGACTACCCGCCGGCGCTGATCCGGGTCGGTCGTCCGGTGGTTGAGTTGTTGCGTCACAACGCGGCTCAGGGTTTGATGGGCGGCGGTGATGTCGAGGCCAAGATCGAGCGTCGTCTGGCCTTCAAGCGGGCCGGCTCACGTCATCGGGTCGAGCGGCCCTGGCCGGACGGTCGGATGATCGAAATTCGTGGCAACCCGATGCCCGGAGGCGGCTTTGTGGCGACCTTTACCGATGTGACCGAGTTTCGCCGCACGGCCGAAGAACTCAAGGCCATCAATGAAACACTGGAGCAGCGCGTGGTTGCGCGTACCACCGAACTGGAACAGGCCAAGTTGCATGCCGAACGCGCCAGCGAGGCCAAGACCCGCTTTCTGGCAGCGGTCAGCCATGACCTGGTCCAGCCGCTCAACGCGGCACAGTTGCTAACCCACTCGCTGTCCGGCCAACTGGAAGGCAAGCCCGAAAGCCGACCACTCAAACAGATTTCCGGCGCGTTGGCGGCCACCGAGAACCTGCTTGAAGGATTGCTCGATATCTCACGCCTCGATGCCGGGGGCCTGGAGCCGCGTGTGGCACGATTTCCGCTGGCCGAATTGTTCGATCAGCTGGCCGGTGAGTTTCGCCTGATGACCGAGGAGCGTGGACTGAAACTGGATTGCGTGATGACCTCGGTCTGGGTTGAAAGCGACCCGCAAATGCTGCGTCGCATCCTGCAGAATTTTCTGTCCAATGCCGTGCGCTATACCGAGCAGGGCCGCATCGTGATGGGATGCCGCCGGCGTGGCAATCGCGTGCTGGCCGGGGTCTGGGATACCGGGCCGGGCATTCCCGTCGCTGCACGTCGGATCATCTTTGAAGAATTCCGGCGACTGGACAAGGACCGCCATGCACCGGGCCTGGGTCTGGGTCTGGCGATTGC
>CAZFYM010000048.1:26636-28362 GCA_964523755.1 uncultured Wenzhouxiangella sp.
GCATGGCCCGATTGCTCCATCATCCACTCACGCTGGACAGCCGCGAGGGCCACGGCAGCTTTCTGGGGGTCAGCGTTGTGCGCACCGACCCGGTCCGTCAGCACGCCCCTCGTCCGAGCGAAAAGACGCACAGCGTGGCCGGACGCGTGCTGATTATCGATAACGATCCCGGCATGCTCGAATCACTGCAAACCTTGTTCTCCGGCTGGGGTTTTTCGGTCTTTACCGCTACCAATGCCGATTCTGCCTCCGAGATATGGGAGGAGGCAGGCCCCGATCTGCTGATCCTTGATTATCATCTGGATCAGGGTCACACCGGACTGGAGCTGATCGAACGCCTTCAAGCAGGCAATCGGCACTGCCCGACCATCATGATCAGCGCCGACCACGCCGCCGAAGTTCGCCAGGCAGCCCGTTCAGCCGGCTGCGAATTCCTGCACAAGCCCATTCGACCCTTGGCCCTGAAATCGCTGGTTAGCCGGTTGAGTCGACGGTAGTCGGGTTTTTGCGTCTGGCGGCGCGAGCGAAACGATTTTGACTGCGAACCACGCGCCGTCAGGCGCAAGAAATAACAGGTCATGCCGTCAGGCAACAGATAAAAGACCCTACTGCCATGGATTACAGTCATAACCTGCGGTGCGGAAATCACCACGCCGTCCCACCATACTTCCGGAGCCCAGTCCAACCTGGTCAAAATCGTAGGTCAGTTGAATGCGCTGGCAGTCGATCGGTTCGATCAGGATGGAGCCGATTTCATCGATCGTCAGATCACCCTGGTCGAACATCCCCGGTCCCAGGCCGAAAAACTGACCGCCGGTAAATTCCAGCATGCCCAGTTCCAGTGGACCAAATCCGGGCGGTTCTCCGCCGGTGTTGCCGACCACCCAGTACGGCTGGCCGTTGAGATAGGTGTAGAAAATGGCGAAGACAAAGTTGGTGTCGTCGGTTTGTTCGCCGATCAGCAACTGCAGGCCAGTGTTGGGAATGCCATCAAACAGGTAGATGCCCGACATTCTGCCATGCAGTAACTGGGTGTTGAACTGGGTTGGGTCGAAGGCTGGATCGTAGGCTGCCAGCGGGAATAACTCGCCGACCGGTGCCGCCTGGGGCGAGAAATCGCCCCAGAACAGTTCGACCGTGAACTCGTCGTTGTAATCCTCCGGCAGGAAGAAGGAATCCGGATCGTTGAGGGTGGTCGGATTGACCGCCAGCATGTAAGTCCGGCCTTTCGGCGTGATGACTTCACTGGAGGCACCGGCTTGTCCGATGGCCGGATGCGGGATCAGCTGCCCTTCGTGCAGCGGGAAGTCGACCACGCCGGCATCGGCGAAAATCCGCGGCACCATGACAAAGGAATTCTCAGGAAAGGCAACCGCCTGCAGGCGGACCATCACCACCGAAAATCCGGGATCATGACAGCCAACCCGCCAGATCGTCACACGCACTGTCGAATCCCGATTCACGCTGCCAACGCTGGGCGCGGCAATGTTCTCGTCGAAAAGTGTGTTATCGGCTGATGACGGTGCCTCTGGCAGCGACAGGGCAATACAGCCCGGCGGGAAAGGTGAATTCAGATCGGTCAATACATTGATTTCTCCGGTTGCTTCGACCCGGGCAACCAGCAGCACCGCAAACACAAAAATGAATACTCGCATGACGAATTTTCCTGATGAACTAGACAATTATTGTAGCCCCCCATCCTGAGCCCAGGCTGAACAAAACGTTC
>CAZFYM010000049.1:0-27581 GCA_964523755.1 uncultured Wenzhouxiangella sp.
TGGGCTTTTCCGATCCCGCTGAACGTGTGTGTATTTATGCCCAGGGGTACTTAGGGCCCGCGCAACAATAACATCCGAGTTTGCGCGCCCAGTGGTGCGTCGAATGCGGTTGCGACGACCGAGCGAAACCGCAGGCGTAGCCAGGCCTACGTTGAGGATTTCGCGACCAAGGAGTGGCCGCAGGCAGCGTGCCAATGGGATGCGAAAATCGGAAGTTATTGTTGCGCGGGCCCTCAGGCCGCTTTGGCCCTGGCGCGGCCAGTCAGCGGATGGACATCCGGTGGCGGCAGATCGGGGGTTTGTTCCAGCACATCGAATACATCGTGGCGCACGTGATTGCTGGCCACTTCCTGGCGCAGAAATTCCTCGCTGACCTGCCCTTGCTCCAGACATTCCTTGAGCAGGGCAAAGAAGAACCATTCCTGATTGGGGTCAGGATGACGCCAGTAATGGCCGAGCAGGCCGTAGTAACCAAACATCTTGCGATGTGCCCGCACCAGCCAGCCCAGCGGTGGAAACAGGCGGAATTTTTCTGACAAACGCCAGTCCACCGGCAGGCCGGTTTTCCATGGCTGGGTGCGCCGACGAGTGGTGTGGAGCAAACGCGTGGCAGTGGTGAAGCGATCAAAATCATTCCATTCGGGCTCGAACATCCCGATGGAATCGGGATCCTCATTTTTCAGGCAAATCCAGCTGTGGTAGTCCAATTCGCCACTGAACATGGCCTTGAACTGCTCCTCAACCCGCCAGTGGGCCAGTTTGGCGCAATCAAGCAGCATCACCGAACTGGCATAACACTTGTCGATCAGGCCCTTGGGGCCCGTGCGCATACGACACATGATGGACTTGCCCCCCATATCCCGGTCCAGCAAATCCCAAACATCGGTCGCGGCGAAAATATCAGGATCGATCACCACGGCACGCCCGGCATACCCCATCAGTTCTGGCGGCAGGAATCGGGTCGGGGTAAACGATTGCAGATCGTCATTGAGCCAGTCCCACCAGATGCCATCGCGCAGATACTTTTGCCCTTCATGGGCGGCGAAAAAGTCATGATCGCGGGTATCCACCAGAACGACCTCGAATTGTTCGCTGTGGGCCGAGTAGCGCCGCAGCGAGTGCGCCGCCACATAGGCGCCAGTCAACTGCTTGTGGTTGGTTTGAATAAAAACTCGATGATTCATGGGGCAGCAAGGCTTTCGGGATGGCGCGCAGTTTACGCTGATCACTGGCACACCGCAATCCTGAGACGGGTTGGCGATGGCTCAGGCCAGCGCGGCACCACGGCGCTCGGCCACGGTCGTTTCAAGCAGGTCGATCAGGCGTTGTCTGGCTTGCTGCCATTCCGGCGGGATGGAGTCAGCGTGCGAGTTGGATAAGTCAAGTTCGGCAATATCGGCAATCAGGCCCCGCTTGGCCAGCCCGGCATGAATACGATGCATATCACGCACCGGAATCCACCAGCCGGCAGCAGTGGCCCACTCGCGCCAGGACCCAAGCGACAACTCGCGACCCTGCAACACACGCGCCAGCAGGCGCAGTGGTGGGGCATAGCTGGCAACAGGCCGACCGGTCGCGCAGGCCTCGGCCAGCATCGAGGCGCTGTCAGCCGTGACTACAAACGCATCAGCTCCAGCCAGGATCGCATCAAACGGATTGGCCTTGTCATCAGCACGCCATCGGTATAGATAGTGCGGTCGGGACAACTGTCCGGAAATCGCGTCAGAGAGTGATCCTGGCGTGCGCGGACTGGTGCTGATCGCCAGCGACGCCTGACAACGATGCCCCAGGCGCTCCAGTTCCGTGCCCAGTTGGCGGCCAGCCGCTTCAGTCCAGCGATACGAACCCGAATCACCGCCCAGCAGCACACCCACCCAGGGTCGCGGCAGGCGACTCAGGTCATCTGGAACCGCTACATGTTCGCGCACGCCCTGCCCCGGATCGTGGAACGGCAGCGGCAAATGCAAGACTCTGGGATGGCGTGGCAAACGATACTGGGGCGTGGTCAACACCAGATCGAACGCATCGAGCGCTGCGGCTGGCCGGCCGATGCAAACCAGGCGGCTGTGGCCGCCGGAGGCCTGGCGAATTCGCCAGGCATCGACGACCGAACGCCCACCGCCAAACAGCACCAGATCAGGCCAGGGGGGTTGCAGAAGTTGACGTTTGCGCGATGGAATGAAGCGGGCCGGGAAGCGCGCCAGTCGCTCAAAAAAAGCCATCGCCGAACCATCGAGACAGTGCTTGATCTCGATCCGGGCACCGGTTGACCGGGCCAGCGCTCGAAGCTGATGATTGGCACCCATACCGGTCGTGTGCAGTATCCAGATCAACCCGTCGTTGATCGTTGCCGGCGGCGGCACGGAATTCATGGCCCCGTTTCCTTGCCCGTCTCATCAGGATGGTCAGCATCATCGGGAAAAGGCTCTCGGATCCAGCGTCGATGATGCCAGCTCCACAGCTGCGGATAGGCGCGAATATGCCGATCCATGATGGCCGTCAGCCGAGCCACAGCCGAGGTCAGATCCGTCGAGGGCGTCAGCTCCAGCGGCGGTTCAATCCGGAACTGCCACTTCGGCCCTGCCGCCGTGGCCAGCACCGGAAATATGGGCACATTCAGTGATCGCGCCATGGCCGCCGGGCCGCCGGGCATCAACACATCCTTTCCCAGAAAGCGGGCCGGCACACCCCCACGCTTGTGCATCTGATCCATGGTGATAAAAACGGCTCGCCCATTTTTCAGTGCCCGTGCCAGGCCGTAGTAGGCCGCCCGTTCCGGGCGGGAGGAAATCACCTGGACACCCTCACTTCTGACGGCATCCTGAAAAAAATCCGTACTCAGCTTGTCAAACTTGCGCGAGTTGTGAGAAACCATGTTCATTGGCAACCCCAGGCGGGCCAGATGGAGTGCGAAGGCCACGCCATTGCCCATGTGCAAACCCAGCAGAATCGCACCACGTCCGCTGTCCAGCACGGTTCTGATTGTGCTGATGTCGCCGGGATCAACCCTATCGGCCAGCGCCCCGGCCGAGATGGCACCGGTCCCCAGGGCAAGGATTTCGAATGCAGCCCGATCGCAATGTCGAAAAGCCTCCTTCAGATGCTCAGCCGGAACCGTGGCCGGCTTTCCGCCAACCTGCCGCATATGGCGGCGCAGACGGCGGGTCATCAGTGGCCTGAGATAGTAGTGAATCCGTCCCAGACGATCGCCGGCGCGCTGGACACCACTTATGCCATTGCGAGCGCAGATAAAAGCCAGACGCGTCAGCCAGAATACGCAGATCCGGCGGAAAAGGCGCCTCAGCCACAAGCGCATGGTCAGGCTTCCTGCCGTCCGCCCACCGTCACCAGCGGATCGACAGGACTCAGAACGCCGTCACCAAGGTGCCAGGCATGATCGGCCCGCTCCAGCATGGGTTGCTGGTGCGTGACTGCCAACAAGGTCAATTGGCCTTTGAGATTATCGACGGTTGCCAGCACGGCCAGCTCGGATTCCCGATCGAGGCTGCTGGTCGCCTCATCCAGAATCAGCAACCTGGGTCCATGCACCAGCGCACGAGCCAGAGCGATTCGCTGACGCTGGCCACCGGACAAACGCCCCCCCTTCTCGCCAACCAGGGTATCCAGCCCGTCTTCCATGGCACTGACAAAGCCGAGTGCGTCGGCCTGATCCAGTGCCCGTTCGGCATCTTCGCGGGTCAGGCTGGGGGCACCCAGAGTGATGTTATTGATCACCGAATCGTTGACCAGCAAAGGATCCTGGGGCACATAACCGATCATGGCGCGCCAGCGCGCGTGATCGATTTCTGACAGATTCACCTCATCAACCAACACCCGACCCTGATCAGGGCGCAACAACCCGGCTACCAGATCCACCAACGTGGTCTTGCCGGAGCCGGACGGCCCGGTGATGACCGTCAGGCAACCGGCAGGGATAGTCAAATCCAGCTGATCGAACACCTTGACGCCCGGGTGCGAAAAAGACAATTGTTCAAGGCGAAGCCCACGTTCCAGTGTGGGGACAAGCCGACCCGTACGCTGTTCCCGCTCGGCACGGGCCTCGTCGATGGCGGCAATCAGCGACCAGTAGGCACTTTCAGAAATTTCGGTCAGCTGCCAGGCGCGCTGGGTCTTGGACAACAAGGTCACCATGCGTGCCAGCACAAAGATCAACATCATCACTGCGGCCAGCTGCATGTTCATCACTCCCAGCATGATGAACAGCCCAAAAATGGCCAGGATCACCATGGCCGATTCCTGGAGCGCGCGAATCGCTTCCTTGGAAAACACCTGTTTGCGCAGCGAGCGATTCAGCTCACGCGTCTGCATCGACACCAGCGCATCGAACTGATCCTCACGCCCCATGGCCTTCAACGGCTTGATGGCAGCCAGTTGGTCGGTCATGACCGACAGGATGGTCTTGAGCAGCCCGGTCTGACGGCGACCAGCCCGTCCGGCTGCCTTGACGAAGATGTGCAAACCCGCCAGTACTCCGGCGGTCAAAACCAGGGCAGTCAGGGTTACCTGCCAGGAAATCAGAAAAGCGACAATCATGTAGATCAATGCGGTGATGAGCTGCGTAGCCATCACAGCACCCTGCAGGAAACCCTCTGACGAGCGCTGGGCTTCCGTGGCCATGGCATTGGTCAGACTCCCGACCGGCTTGGACAGGTAATAGCGCCAGCGGCTGGCACCGATCGCACGCAACAGATCAATACGAAGATCGGTTGCGACCTGGGCAACGGCATAGCCCACCTGACGATTGGCCAGCAATACAATACCAGTCTTGAGCAGAACCAGCGCGGCACCCAGTATCAGCAGCAAAAACAGCGTCGGTTCGAGACCGACCCCGCGAAACAACCCCGCGATCAACTGCTCTGGCAACGAGGCATCCTCTGTTCCGGCCAATACGGCATTGTTGATATTACCGCTGGCATCAGCCAGATTGATCAGCGACAGCAAGGTCGACAGACCCAGGCCATCAAGAATACTGGCAACCAGCAAGGCTGCCAGCACAATACTACTGCGCCACGGATAGCGACGATATAAATGCCCCAGCATGCGAAGCGAGCCGCTGGGATGAGGGTGAGGAAGGCTGGACATGATGATGAGAATTCCCGTTGCGCCAGGCGCATCATAAAGCTGACATAATAGTGACCGTTGTTTTGGCCACCGGGGCAAGTGCGCTCGATTAACTTGCCCCGAACACGAATGAAGGTATCGAACAAGAATGCCTATTGTCGCAAAAAGTGCCAACCCGTGGTGGCGGCGCGCGCATCATGCCTGGCAGACCCTGTCCGGTCGACAGCGGTACAAGTCAAACGAAACCCGGTTTGTCGATTTTGCCGGCCTGCGTATCAAGCAGGTCGCTTTCCCGGACAGCGCCGAAGCCAGACGGGTCGAGACGCTTTTGCTTGAAACCGCAACTCTGGGCCTGTTCCCCGGCTTTGTATTTCGACTGGAAAACACCGTCTGGGTGCGCTTTCTGCCCGGCCACAAACCAGACCCGGTCAAAGCCACGGACATGACCGCCATGACTGGCTTCTTTACCGGGCTGTACCAGGCCCGGCCGGTCCGGTGTGGTCTCGAGCAAACCGATTTCCCTGCACGCTTGTTGAGCAATCTGCGCGTGCTGGGTGAGGTCGGTCGACTTGATGACAAACGCGTGTCTGCCCTGCAGGAACTGGCCGACCGCTGTGGCCCGGAGCAGGTCTGGATTGGACTGGACTACATTGATGCGTTGGCCAAAAACTTCATCATCAGTGGCGGTCGAGCCGTGGGTATCGATATCGAGGCCATCCATGACGGGATGTTGCTGGGCATGGGCCTGGCCAAGGCCCGTTACCGCTGGCTGGATGAGCACGCGGATCAGATCATTGACCAGCTTGGGGAACAGGGCGGACCAGACTTGAAGGCCCAGTGGCGCTACGCTCGGCTCTATTTTCTGGCCAGTTACGGCGTCCAGAACCTGATGCGCGGCAAGGCCGGGAAAATTCGGACCGAGGCGTTCGATGAGCTGCTTGGGGATAAAGCTTACTCGCCCTGATCGCGCCATTGGCGCAGAATTCGCTCACTCAAGGCCAGACTGTCAGGATTATCCACATCAATGGGCGCATGGGCCCATGGCACATCAACCACGGTTGCATTCAGCTTGAAATTGCGACCGATTCGTCCAATACAAGCCTGCATTGTCGTCAGCCGAAAGCGATACAACAGCAGATTGACCACGCCGAAGGCACCAAGAACACGCCACGGACGCTTACGGAATTGGCCGCCTGAGCGGAACACCTCAGCCACTGCAAGCGCAGCATCGCTGCGCAGCATGAACAAATTACAGAACGAATAGCCGCCATCCTTGAATCGGAAAAAGCCGATTTTTTCGTCCGGAAACTGCTCCCGCACAGTCGCTTCGCTGGTCACACCGACACTGATATCGCCGCCCTCGGCCAGGCTGCGATCAATAAAGTGAGTCACGATCTCCTGGGTATGCAAAGCGTTGTCGGCGGTAGTGATAAGCAAGGGTATGGGAGATTCATTGCGCTCGCGCAGGCTCAACACGCTGTCGGCTAGATTGCTGGCGCTGGGTGCCACACCGACGATGCCTTGATCCAGCCATTGGGCCACTTGAGGAACCTGGCGAAGAACCTCCTCGGACTCGATCGAGACCAGGATATTGCGACACAGATTGCTTTCGATCAGGGCCTGAATCACGCGCTCGATCATCGCCTTGCCATCCACTTTGACCAGGCATTTGTGCGTCGTGCCGGCATGCCGGGCGACCGGGTCCTCAGTGCCCTTGCGACTGGCAGCCAGGACCAGTGCCGTCAGACCGGGGCGAATATCATCTTTACGGTTCATAAGTATTCCAATCAATCAGCTGCAGTCATGTCCACGGCCACGGCTTTTATGATATCGCCGGCCTGATCCAAAGTAAGAAAACTCGCCACCAGTTCCTTCAGACGGCGCTGATGTTCCGGCTGCATGACCAGACCGGTGCATTCATCAAACTTCTTCCAGTATTGCGACGTCGGGTAAGGATCTGCCTTGCTGCCGCGCGGCATAAAACGTGATTTTTCCAGCGCTCGACCGTCTTTCAAAACCACCCTTATCGTGGTATCAACCTCGGTCTCGGGAAGATCAACGGGGAAGCGGTGAATGCGGTCAAACAAGGCGCGATGCGCCGGGCGCTGGAGGGCCTGGTCGGTAAAATCCGCCAGCGTGCAATTGCCGCTAATCAGCAGACAGGCCAGCGGATATTCAATCGAAAACTTGCCTTCCAGCTCGGTATTGGGCCGTTCATACATCAGGTTTTTCAGGTGCATGGCCGGAGCATGCACCTCGACACGTTCAACCTCGTCGGCACCAAACCCGTGTTCTTCCATCAGGTCGGACATCGCATCCAGTGACCGATGTGCGCTCCCGCAGGTTGGAAAACGCTTGACCCGAAATCGATGCTCCACGATCAACAGCGGCTCGCCGATATTGTCGGTTTCAAAGGTCAGTGTCTGGCCATGCTCGGGCTCACGAATCGCGGCGCGCAGTGCTTCACGATCCGGACCCACCATCAGGGTATTCATGCCAATCGGCCCATCCAGCGTATGCCAGCCGGCATTCACCCCGGCCCGCGCAAAATAGGCGGACTGGATGCCGCCACGCGCAGCGTTTCCGGCATGCAACGGTTTGGCCATGGTGCCAAACTGCGACATGAAACCACCGGACAGGCTGGTTGCCAGCGAAATTGCCATCGCCGATTGGTGGGCATCAAGTTTCAGCAGTCGGGCAACTGCCGCTGCCGTGCCAAGGACACCAATCGTCGCCGTGGCATGCCAGCCGCGCTTGCGATGCGGCGGATTCACACCCTGGCCGATGCGACCAACGATCTGGATGGCGGCCAGGTAGGCATCCATGCACTCTGCACCCGAGCTTCCCAGCTCTTCGGCAACATTGAGTATGGCCGGCCACATCACGCACGAGATATGGGCCTTGGCGGGGTCGAAATTGTCATCGAAATCCAACGCATGTGCGGCTGTGGCATTGAGCATGGCCGCCGAGGGCAGACTCATCCCCCGAGTACTGGCTACGGCACTGCAATTACCCTGACCCCAATGTTCGAGCAAGCCGCGAATCTTTTGCGTGACCGGAGCCAGCCCTCCAGGGACCATCGCCGCCATCGCGTCAATAAACTGCCGATAGGCGATATCAACGGCCTCATCCGGCCAGTCATCGGGAACCGTGGCCAGCCAATTACCGTAAGCAGCGAGCGGGTTGATCTCGGCCATTAGTCGCCAGATACCTGCCAATAACCGGAAAGGATGCGCTCGCCATAGCTTCCCTTGTCGTTTTCGGAACTCACCCGCTCGCCGATCCCGGACATATTGTCACTGTGCATGCGGTAATAGAACAACGGCTCGTTGATGTAACGGCCATACCAGCCGCGCGCCACGATACGAACCCACTTGTGGTGCTTGGTTGCCTTGCGAATGCGTTCATCGAACGGGCCGGCCTGACGCAGGGCTTTGGTCAGCGTCAGTGCCGGTTCGGGCAGAAAACTCAGTTTGCCGACCAGGTCACGATCAAACGGCGTGGAACGTCCACGATTGATGTACTCGCCGTCCGCACTCATCAGATTGCAGTCACTGTAGATAAATCCTATGGATTCGTCCTTTTCCCGGCAGCGACGTAATTCACCTATACAGCGGGAGGCATAGCTGGTCGACAGCCAGTCATCGGCATCCAGAATGATGAAATACTTGCCGCGAGCCTGCTCGACGGCGGCATTGAGAGCAGCCAACTTGCCACGGTTCTTTTCAAAGGCAATAAGTTCCGCCCGATGCAGACGATCTTGCCCGGCCAATACGCGCTCTACCCGCTCGACTGAATCGTCCGTACTGCCATCGTCGACCACAATCAGCTCGATGTCCGGGTAGTCCTGCTCCAGCACACTCTGCAGGGTGCGTTCGATAAAGCGCCCGTAATTGTAGTTGGGCACAGCAATGGTCAGCAGGTGCTCAGGCACGTCTGTGGAGGTCATCTCGCACTGGCCCGAGCCAGCCGTAACTGTTTCAATCGACATGCTTTTTTACCTTTTCAACCGAGCAATTCGCTGCGCTGGCCCGACCCTTTAGATCCGACCATCTGCAGGGAACCTCTGAACAATAAACAGCCGACCATTATACCTATTGCTGAAGCGGGAAACCAGAATGATTGCTTAATCCAGCCCCTCGAACGGGTGATAGTAACGCTCCAGACCCGGGGCGTCAGGCGGCAAGTGGACTTCGGCAATGGCTCGGGCTTCGGCCACCACCGGGTCGGCCTCAAAGTGGCGTCCCTGCATGTGCAAAAATCGGCCAAAGCCCAGACGTACATCAGCCGCAGCCAGGGAATCACCACTGCCGGCCTTGTCGTGAACGGCCAGTGCCTCGACGAACAAGGCCTCGGCTTCGTCTACCCGGTCCAGGGCGGCCAGGATATTGGCGTGGGTGACCAGCCCGCTGGCAATACGCGGGCTGTCGCGTCCGAAAACCCCTTCACGAAGAGCCAGGCTTTCTTCCGATGCTGCGAGGGCCGCGGGCAGATTGCCCAGCTGGCGTTCAATATTGGCCAGCACGGCCATGGTGTTGGCCAGCGAAGCCAGTGACGGATAGTTGTTCCTTTTCAGGGCGATGGAGTCCAGCGCCGCTGCTCGCGCCTCTTCGAAACGCTGCTGGGAGCGCAGGGCCAGGGCCAGGTTATGCAAGGGCGCGGCCGCCTGCGCCGTCTCCGCTCCGCCTACCTGTCGATGCAGTGCGATGGACTGACGCAGCGACTGCTCGGCGCGCTCAGACCAGCCCAGCTCCTGGTGCAGCAAACCGACGTTATTCCAGGAATCGGCCAGGTCGTGATCGACCTGGCCACTGGCCTGGCGCCACTCCAGTGCACGTACCAGCATCGGCTCGGCCTCCTTCATCCTGCCGAAGGTGCGCAGCGCGTTGCCCAGTCGGTTCAGCGAATAGGCGACCAGGGCATGATCGGAACCCAGTTCCGCTTCGCGGACCTGCAATGCCTCAGTCAACAGGCTGATAGCTTCGCTCTCCAGGGCCAGATGGGTATAGGCCAGACCAATCACTTGCATCAGTTGAGCGCGCATCAGCGGGTCGCTGACCAATTCGGACCCAATGCGCTCAGCGGCCCGGTCCAGCAGATCGCGCGCACGCAGGTCTTCGGGATTGGTTTCGCGCACATCCGAGGCCCGAAACAGCTCGATCAGGAAGTCCGATGTTTCGGTCGCTACCAGCGCTTCGCGTTCGGCGCGATCACGTTCCAGCGCCAGCCGCTGAGCCTGCCAGGCCATGCTGCCACTGAACACCAGCAGCAGCAGCGCAAGCGAGCTCAAAGCCGCCATGCCGAACGGATGGCGTCGGGCGAAAGATCGGGCACGGTAAAGCGGCGAGTCGGGACGGGCCTGGATAGGACGATCACTCAGCCAGCGCTCAAGATCCTCGGCCAACTGAGCGGCGGAAGGGTAGCGGCGATCAATATCCTTGTGCATCGCCTTGGCCACAATCGCATTTAGATCTCCCGCACGCCCGCCACTGCGACCGGGAAGCGCTGGCGGCGGATCAGTCAGACAGATGATTTTTTCGATTTCGGTCGGGCGGCGGGTGGTGATGTCATACGGCCGGCGGCCGGCCAGCAGCTCATACAACAGCACGCCCAGCGAGTAGACGTCGGTCAGAGGTGTTACCGACTCGCCGCGAATCTGCTCCGGGCTGGCATAGTGGGGCGTCATTGCGCCAGCCACCGTCAGTACCGTTGTGTCGTGGCCCCCACGCTCCTCGCCCAAAAGCTTGGCAATGCCAAAATCCAGCAACTTCAGGGTGCCGTGCTTGTCGATCATGACATTACCAGCCTTGATGTCGCGGTGGACGACCAGATGCTGGTGGGCAAAGTGCACCGCCTTGCAAAGGTCGAGAAACAACGTTACTCGCTCCCGTTGCGTCAGCTTGAGTTGCCGAACATGCTCCAGCAACTGCACACCGTCGACAAACTCCATGGCCACGTACGGCGTACCGTCAGCATCTTGACCACCGTCGACAAACTGGGCGATATTGGAATGACGCAGTGAGGCCAGCACACGCTGCTCGATCAAAAGCCGCTGCCGGGCCAGCTCATTGTCCACCGCGGCGTTCAAGCGCTTGATGGCGAGCAGTTGCTCAAACTCAGCCGTCTTACGCTGCCCCAGATACACCACCCCCATCCCGCCCTCGCCCAGCTTGCTCAATATCTGGAACGGGCCGATTTTCTCCGGCAGCGGACGATTGGACTCAACAGTGGAGCTGGACACCAGGTTCCCAAGGACATCCACCTGGGCTCCATCCGCATCCAGCATGGCAGCGATGCGCTCGGCCAGTGCAACATCACCTGACTTCAGACCGTCCAGAAAAGCCTGGCGCTGGTCGGGATCAAGCGTGATGGCATGTTCGAAAAGCGCTTCGAGTTCACGAAATCGATCCGAGTCCATAGCCCCAAGAATGACTCCAAATTGACGGGACATCAAGGTTCAAGGTTCACGAGACTCGGGCGAGTGTACCCCGTCATTCATTCTGTAACTTATAGCGAGTCGGAGAGCGTTTAGCTGCAAGGCCTGTCTCGCAGGGAATGGCAGCGTCCTTGCCAAGAGACAGAACACGCGCGACGGCCCTTCGGGAGCGCGCCTGAACCGACATTGCAGGGCAGGCGGAGCCGTTGCCCGTGTTCCGCCCCTTGTAAAGGGCTTGCCATTCACGCGCTTAACGGCACTCCGGCTTCGCTTGTTCGAGCAAGCTCGTCAATGGCCTGGCGTGCCAGTGCGGCGCTGAGATCGTAGCGCGCAACTGCCAGGGCTGCCCGGGCCGCGATCAGTCGTGAGTGAGCGGTATTGCGGTGGCCGGCAGGCCAACCGGCCTCGTTGATTTCCCGTGCAGACTCGATGGCTGTCCGCGCTTCCAGGACATGACCGCGATCGAGCTGGAACTCGGCCTGAGGGCGATCACTGGTAGCGGCTAGCCGCTACCAGTGACCAAAAACAAGCTGCTCTGTACGGCGAATCCAGACCTGTATGAGAATATATAAAACATACAGGCTGATGCTATAAACAGTTGGCGTCAGGTCTTCGCGGATTGACGCAGGGCAACCAGTCCGATCAACAGAGCCAGGATAAGCAACATCGGGAAGCTTAGCGTCGGCACCGCAAACGCCGGTGGCGCCGGACCTACACCCGGAGGAGGTGCGCCGCCTACGCTTAAGTTGTCAATTGCCATATTGAAAAAAAACTGGTTGTCAACCTGTACAAAACGTAAAGTGACGGTCTGGCCCTCAAAAGGCGCAAGATCAGTGGTCACATCGATTTCGAAACGCGTCCAGTCTTGGACCAGCGGATCGCCCGGCTGGGTTTGGAATCCGGTGACGATAATATCGGCTGGATTGACTGTGTCAATTGCAGCACCGGGAACCAGGATATCGAAACGGGCCTGCTGATTGGCCGGCCCAGCAAAATCAAAAGAAAGCGGGTCAGGAACGAAGTAATCCGATGCACCATTGTTAATCGCGATATCAAAGAAAATTCGGTTCTGGCCGGGCTGGACCACGAAATCCTGGACCAGAAAGCTGGATCCGGGTCCGGTTTGACTGGTAAATGCGTAAAAGTCACCGCTGATTGACGGATTGATCGTACCGGCACTGGTTATGGTTTCGCCGGATGCCACCGTTATCGGGAAAGCCGAACCATTGACCTGGGTTGTCCAGCCAGTGGTATCACCCGTCTCGAAACCGGGGTTGGTCACCTGAGCAAGGGCGACCCATGGCAACACAATCAAACCAGCGCAAACAAGAAACAAACGACAGACTCTAATCACGTGGCAATCCCTCTTGAGTATAGGTTAGTCCCTGCGTTGCAATGCTAGCACAAATCTGGGCCATTGCCGAACGCAATTTTTGGCAGTCGGGCGTGTCGTATCAAAGTTCGACCCGAGCTTGATCCGGAATTGCGCGCGCCCGGGCGAGTCACGGCTCTGCAACTGGCCGCGCAGATACTTTGGGAACCAAGGGCAACACGGCCGCTATCAATGCCCAATCATTCGATCCGCAACCGGGCGATAACGTCAGCATCTCGGTACTCGACGTGCGCGCAGCCGTGATCTTCGCCGACGACTTCGAATCCGCTCCGTACGCGAACCGAATCTCCGTGTCCTGTTGAATCAAACCAGTGCGGATGTAACGGCTTGGACACTGCTTGATCAAGTGGTCCGCGTGTGTAGCCACACCAAGCCTGTTAACAACAGTGCCAGCAAGATCAGCCCGCTGGGTCGCGTCACAGGCACAGAAAACGCATCTGCGCCAGGACCACCGGGAGTGCCCAGCGGCTGGCCCTGCATCACCGTCGAATCGGGGTTCAGTGTCGCTATCATCAGGCGTGGCTGCCCCCCGCGCAAGCCGGTCGGAAAACCGGCCGCCGCGATATACAGCCTGTCGTTGCCGACCGCCATCCCGACCGGACCGCCGATATCGGCGAACGGGTGGTCGGGAATCTCTTCGAACAGTTGCGTTCCGGCTAAAATGTCGTAAGTGAGTCTGACATGTCGATTGGTGACGACATGGATGAAAAGCGTGTCTGGCTCAACAGTGTAATTGATGTCAAGGCCCTGGAAGCCCAGAGAAGTCGTAGTGACAACCGGATTGAGCAACCTGAAATCGGGCGTACCGGTTTCGAGATCCAGCCATGAAAAGCCGATCGCGGATCCGCCGTTGGCAGCCCCGAACGCGTAACCGAATGGATCCAGCGCCAGACCGGCAGTTTCCTTCAAACTACCATTGCCAATGAATGAATCATGCTGGGCGAAGTTGTCATAATTCACTGGACTACCCAGTATAGAACCGACATTATCGAGCAAAACGGACTCCAGCGATCCGGTTTGGCGCTGGTAGGTCAGGCCGATGCCGTAGCCGCCTAGCGGTAATGCTACCCGGCCAGTCTTGGGCCGGAAGCCCCCGCTGAACGGTCCGATGATGCTATCGCCGATCGGCTTGTAAGAAAAATCCAGACTCCAGGACGCACCCTGGTCACTGCTGAAGAAGTAATCGATTTCGCCATCGTCGAAATCCAGGCTCGCAACGCCTGAAAGCGCCCCGTCGAAGCCGATGCAGTCGGTCATGGTGTGGTTGGTCGCGCTGGTGTCGATGGCGATGTCCTGAGCTGTGATCGCGTTCCAACGAATAATATGAAGATCAAAGTTATCGCTATAGGGAACAAGGAACCAGTCGTCCATCACGCAAACCTCACCGAGCGCGAACACGTCCCCGCTGGCCACGCTGGAGAATGTGTTGTTGACCGTCACACCATTGGCGTCAACGCCGACGTCATAAATATCGATGAGATTCTCCATCCCATTGTTCCACAACACCGCTGCGCCGATACGCGTGCCTGGTGCCGAGTCGTAGTAACCCATCTTGATTTCCAGCGGCGTGTAGGGCGCGATCTCCTGAAGATTCACATGCCAGTCTGGCTGAGCACCCGCCAACGCCGCCGGGATCGCCAGGATTGAAAGCATCAATAGCGCAATCCCGCCGATCACCTCGATCGCAATCCTTGGACATTTCATCATGATTCCTTTTCCAGAGGGCTTGCAATGGAAATGCGCAAGGCGCAAAAAAAGCTGCCACTGGATTTTGAACTGTGGGATTCGACCTCAATCCAGCCGCGCCAGCAACCAGACTCGCGCCCTCTCCCAGAGGCGGTGAACGCTTCGTTCGGAGATTGCCAAAGCCTCGGCGATTTCGCCTACGCTCAACCCGGCGAAGTATTTCAGTTCGACCACCCTGGCCATCCTCCGGTCGCGCGCCTCCAGCTCGTGCAGCGCCGCGTCCAGAGCCATCAGATCATCGGCACTCAGTCCGCTGTGCGGGTCGGCATTTTCCGCTGGCAAGGTAGTCATCAGCGGATCGGCACCGCGCTTGAGGGCCTGCCGGCGACGTGCATGATCCACGATCACCCGACGCATCACGCGCCCGACGATGCCGATGAAATGGCCACTGTTGTTAATCGACCTCGGCACCGAGCCGTCTATCCGAACGAAGGCTTCATGAACCAGCGCCGTTGGGTTCAGGGTCATCGCCGGTCCGCTCGACAGGCGCGCTCTTGCCAGTACTCGCAATTGCGAATAAAGCGCCTTGAACAACGCCGGGGCCGCCTCCGGATCGCCATCGTTTACAGCCTGGACTAGCGCCTGGACATCCTCCTTCTGATCGGCGTTGGACATGATCGGCAATCCATTGCATTGAAGATGCATTGAAGTTTAGCGTAGGATTCAAGCTGGGCGGCACACCGCCGCTGCAAGCTCCAGGCCTACGGGAAATCGCGGTGTCGGAATCAGCTTGGAATACGATGTGGTCACTGTACGAGCGCGCTGTTGTGCTGCCGACTCACGAGCGTGCGCCATGGCTGGATCGGCACTGTAACGACCCGGCCCTACGGCGCGAACTCGAGCAGCTGCTCAAGGCCCACGATCTTCAGGACTCGCCACTGGATCACGACCCGCTGTCATTCCAGGCCAACCGGAACCCAACGCCAGGCGATCGAATCGGGCCCTGGCGACTGTTGCGGCGGCTGGGTGCAGGCGGAATGGGCGAGGTCTACCTGGTCGAGCGGTCCGACGGCGCATTCGAGCGCCGTGCAGCACTCAAGCTGATGCATGCTGGCCTTGCCAGTTCCGGCCAAAGTGAACGGTTCCAGCGCGAACGCCGAATCCTCGCCAGCCTGAGCCACCCCAATATTGCACGCCTGCTCGACGCCGGCGTCACCGAGAGCGGCCAACCGTGGCTGCTGATGGAGGCCGTCGATGGCCGTACCATCACCCAATGGTGCCGGGAGCAGCAGCTGTCAACAACGCAACGGCTGCAACTTTTCGAACAAGTGTGCAGCGCCGTTTCGCACGCGCACCGCCGACTCATCGTGCACCGCGACCTCAAAGCTCCCAATATTGTCGTCACACCAGACGGGCAGCCGATGCTGCTGGATTTTGGCATCGCCAAGCTGATGAACGCCGCAACCGATGCCGACGTCACGCGCCAACCGGACACCGTGCCATTGACCCCCGGCTACGCCAGCCCGGAACAAATTCGCGGCGACGAAGCCCATGTCGGCATGGATGTGTTTGCGCTGGGCGCTCTGCTCTACGAACTGCTGGCGGGCAGCTCGCCGTTTTCTTCCAGCGATGGAGGTCGCCAAGCCTGGCTGGACCAGCGGCGTCATCTGCAGGTCCAGGCAAGTCGCGACGGTACCACACCGGTCGAACTCGACTGGGTGATGGCCCGCGCAATGGCCTTCGAGCCCGAGGACCGCTACCTTGGTGTGGATGAACTGGCCGCTGACGTCAGGCGGGTTCGGCAACACCGAACACCGCGCGCGCGGGCCGTCGGGCCTTGGTATAGAGCGCGCAAGTTCCTGCGACGTAACTGGCGTCCGATGGGCGTAGCCGGAGCGCTGGCGGCGCTGGTTTTCAGTCTGTCGACCAGTCTGTATTTCGAGGCCGGTCGCGCCAATCGCGCTGTGTTCGAAAGCGAGGCCGCGCGCGCGCAGTCCGAGCAGATTTCCACCTTCATGATGGAGCTGTTCGAACTGGCGGACTCCACCCGCCAACAAGGCCGGGAACTGACCGCACGCGACATCCTGATGGCTGGCAGGAATCGCCTGACCAACCAGCCCGACCTGCCGGCCGAGAAACGCATCGATTTCCAGCTTGCCCTGGCCGACATCTACCTGAATCTTGGTGATCACGAAGCGGCGCGCGATCTGGCCATACAGACCAACCAACTGGCGCGCAGCACCAACCGCGAGCTCGACCAGGCCCGCTCGCTGCTGCGCCTGACTCGCGCCCACCAGAGCGCCGGTCACTACCGCAACGCGCTGGAGGTCGTCGAGCGCGCCGAGCGTATCAGCAACCAGCTTCCGCCGTCACTGCGATTCGACCTGCTGATGGCCCGCGGCAATGCGCACCAGCGCCTGGGCGAGCTCGACGCAGCCGGTGCCTGCTTCGAGGAGGGTGCGAAGCTTCTGGCTCTGGAAATTCCGAACGATGCCTCGCGCCGGGCCGAAAGCACACTGCGTCTGGGTGCATGGCATTGGACCATGGGACGGCTGGACCAGGCCAAAGACTTCTACGCTAGAGCCCTGGCTGCCCGCCAGGCCCAGGTGCCAGTGCCGTGGCCACAAGTCGCTACGGCGTTCATGGCCCACGGTTCGGCGCTCTATGCGCTGGGCCAGTTCGACGATGCTCACGCCGAGTTCAGCCAGGCGCTGGTAATCCGGCAGCGCGTGCTGGGCGATGAACATCCGCAAACCGCCATCAGCTTCAATTACATCGGTGCGGCGCTCTACGAACTGGGCCGGCACGCCGAAGCCGAGGTGCCGCTGGCGCGGGCGGTAGCCATTCAGCAAGCCAAGCTGCCCGCCGACAGCCCGGCTGGTGCAGGTGCGCTGAACAACCTGGGCCTGGTGCAGCAGGCGCTGGGCAAGAACGTCGCCGCGGCCGAGAATTTTCGTAAAGCACTGGACATCAACCGCAGCGCATTGGGAGCGCGCCATCCCGATGTTGCCAACAACCTCAACAACCTCGGACTGATTCTGATCGAACAGCATGATTGGGAACGGGCACTGGCCCACTTCGAGCAGGCCACCAGCATCGTGCGCGAGGCCCGGGGGGAACGTCATCCCGACCTCACGACGCCAATGACCAACCAGGCCCGAATGCTGCTAGTGCTGGAACGCTATGCCGAAGCGCGAATATTGCTCGAACAAGCCTTCGGACTAATGGCGATGATTGATACCGAGCATCCGCGCCAGGCAGAGACGCTGCAATGGTGGGGCCTGGTCGATTGCCTCACCGGCCAGGCTTCACTGGGCCTGGAACGGCTCGAACTCGCCCTTGGAATTGCCCGGCACCACCAGAATGGCAATGAACTGGCTGAACTTGAAGCCGCGACCGCCGCGTGCAGTGACGCAACGATCTCGCTGCCCGAAAACGCACCACCAGACCTGCGGCATATCCTGACCAGGCTGGCCGCGGCCCGATGACGATGGCAGCTTTTCGGACGGCTTGCGCATAGCACAGGTACAACACGGCAATCACATAAAGAGTACCGGCCTATGCGACTTCCATTCGAACGCATCGCACTGACCATGTTGATCGGCCTGACTGGCTGCGTTGCCGGTGCCGATATCGGGCACCCGGCAACGCCTTTTTCCAGTCACTCGGTCAGCCAATTGAACGCGTTCGACTCGCACAAGCGCGAACAGATGGCCGATTTCAGTGAACCGATTCGCGGGATCGTCGCTGGCGAACAGGACGATCCGATTTTCCGCGACGACTTTGAAGACGCGTCATTAATCAGGTTGCTTGCGCCGGAAAACGGCGCGGCTGTCAACACGCCCACCCTCGACCTGATCGGCGATTTGCGCAGTGACGTTGTCGAATTGAGCCTCGATGGCCAGCCAATTGCGTTCTTCGAGCAGATGTTCAATCTGCCGATCGTGCTCTCGGAAGGTGCGAATTCGTTCTTGCTCGAAGCCGCCACCAGTGGCGAACAGACCGAATCACTGCTGGTCCTGTTGACGCTTGACACGATCGCGCCGCCGGCCCTATCAATCGAGTTCATCGCCGTATCCGAACCCGATGACGGCCAGGTCCTTGTCGAAGGCTTTGCCCTGAGCAGCGAGGGCAACTCGACGATTACGATTGACAACCTTGATGGCCCAGGCAACGCTCAGGCCAGTGCCGACAGCCAGGGCCGATTCGCCGCTTCGCTGGCGGCCGTGGCCGGTGACGAACTTGAACTGGTCGCGATCGATACGGCCGGAAACCTGTCCCCGGCAGTCGTCGTGGTGGTTCCGCAATCCAACCGGGCCCCGATACTGTCGAGCATCGGCAATCACCTCGTCGAACTGGGCCGAACCCTCAACTTTGCCGTCAATGTTTCGGACCCTGACGGTGACGACGTGTTTGTCGCCGCAAACCCCATGCCCGCCGGTGCCAGCTTCGACACCTCGACCGGACAATTCAGTTTTCGACCCGCCGCTGGCCAGACTGGTGATTTCGTCATCGAATTCGCCGCCAGCGACGGTGAACTGACTGCCACCGAGACTATCACGATCACGGTCAACGTCACCTCGCTGGGGACCACGCGCCTGAGCGGGCGGGTTCTCGACACCACGGATTTTGTCAGCGGCACTGAAACGCCAGTGGTCGGCATTGCGGCGACCATGGTGGGTACTTCGGCCGCAGCCATCAGCGCGGCTGACGGACGTTTCGCAATCAACGACATTCCGCCCGGTGCGACAATCCTGGATCTCGATCCGGCCACTGCCCAGCCGGCTCCCGATGGCTCAAACTACGCCGGCTTCCGCGAAGCTGTCGGCATCATCCCGGATGTGGACAACGTCATCGAACGGCCGCTGTTGCTGCCGCGTATCGCCGAAAGCAACCAGCAACTGGTCGATCCTAATGCGCTGAGCATCATCCGCAACGACGAGATCGGCGTGCGCATCGAGATTCCGCCGCACACAGCCAAGGGACCGGACGGCAGTGACTACGCCGGCCCGATGTCGATTTCGCTGGTTCCCGATAGCCAGGCACCAGCCGCCCTGCCCGATGAACTGGGCTTTGGCCTCTTGATTACTATCCAGCCGGTCGGCGTGTATTTCGACCAGCCGGTGCCGATCTTCTTCCCGAACGCTGACGGCTGGCCAGAGGCCACGGAAGTCGACATCTGGTCGCTGGACGCCAACACCGGCCAGTTCGGCATCGTCGGCACCGCGCGCGTGCAAAATAACGAACTGGTTACGGTGGCCGGCGGCGTGCTAACGGCTGACTGGCACGGTTTCCTGGCCCGTCAGTTGCTGCAGATCCTCGAAGAACAAACCGGTTGCGATGTCTGCGAGCGGCTGCGACTAGTCACCGGCTCGGAGACCGTCGTCGGCACCGGCGCGTTGCGCCAACACCACGATCTGGCCACCTATCGCGCACTGGAGCAGGAGTTGGGCCTCAGCCTGGTCTACAACAGCCAGGAGGCCTCACCACAGCCGTTCGTGCGCAGTCAGGTGCGGATTCCACTGCTCAAGCCAGGGCGCATCGTCTCGCGCGTTGCAATCAACGGTATCGAGGGCAATGAAACCTGGTTCGACACCGCCGGCCTCCAGACCGGTGACCGCATCGAAGTCGGTGCGCTGGCCGATGTCGCGATGCTGCCGACTGGCACCTATCCGTTCGAGTTTGAAACTGACGCGGTGTTTCAGTTCAGCCGAGTAGGAACCACCGGCCGAGGCCGTTTGGTTGTGGTCAATGAAGCCAACAGTCCGTTCGGTGCCGGCTGGACGCTGGATGGTCTGGAACGCGTGCGCGAACAGGTCGACGGCGCACTGCTGTGGCAGCGCGGCGGCGGGACCGCGCGCGATTTTCGCAGCTTGCGCGCCGGCACCGGGCGCTTTGCCGGCGCGCGCGCGCTGATCCCGGGACGCGACAGTGGCGTCGACGGCGTACGCCACCCGGTCGCGGCCGACTTCAACGGCAACGGACGGATCGATGTCGCGTTTCCAACATCACGTTTCTCTTTTCTCAATAACAATCACATTGCGCTGCGCCTGAACCAGGGCGATGGGCGCTTTGGCGAGAGTCGTATCGAGCTGTTGGCAGCTCCATCATCGCTGGTCGCAACCGATTTCGACGCTGACGGCGACATCGACATGGTCGTGTGCGGCATCGACTTCATCGACATTCTCATCAACGACGGCGCGGCCAATTTCAGCGCGCCGCAGCGGATCAATTCCAACAATATCGACAACTGCGACCAGATCGTGGCCGCCGACCTCAACGGCGACAACCTGCCGGAACTGCTCTACCTCGACAGTTCAGGCCCCGCCACCCGGGTCAGCCTACTGATCGCCCAGGGCGGGCTGGTCTGGTCACCGCCTGTGGATCTGATCGGCGGCGACCGGCCGAAGAGCATTGCCGCTGGTGATCTTGACGGCGACGGCCATATCGACATTGCGGTGGCCAATTTCGACTCCGACAATGTCACGGTATTCTTCAGCGATGGCAATGCAAACCTCACCCCGGTGCCCGCCTACGCTGTCGGAAACCGGCCGAACGGAATCGCTATTGGCGACATCAACGGTGACAGCCAGCCCGATCTGGTGGTCACACTCGACAACGCCGATGCCGCCATTGCCGTTCTGCTCAACGATGGCAGCGGCCAGTTTGGGCCGCCGGTGTTCACCGCGATCGGACAGGCCCCGCGCGGCATCGCGGTTGCCGACCTGGACGGTGACGGCGATATCGACATCGCGGTCGCGACTTCGGCGGATTCAGCGATCTCGGTGCTACTCAACAACGGATTGGGCGGATTCCCGCAACGCCAGCAGTACTTCACCTCCAGTTCGCCGCAAACGGTGGTCATCGCCGACCTCGATGGCGATACCCGGCCCGATCTCATGACTCACTCCGGCTCCAGCAGCAATGTGGTCGTGTCCTGGTTGCGTGCGCGTGGCGACGGCAGCTTTGTCGATGCACGGGTCATACCTAAAAACAATGACAGCAGTGGGAACGGCGTCGGCCGTGACCTCATCGTCGCGGACTTCGATGGCGACGGGATCGACGATGTCGCAGTTGGCTTCGACACTGGCGGTGTAATCGACATTCATTTCGGCAGCGGCAGTGGTTTTCGTGCGCCGCCGCGCGCCGTATTTGCCCAGACAGGCAACAACGGCGGGATGTTTGACGCGGCCGATTTGAATGGCAACAGCGTTCCGGATCTGGTCAGTGCCGAAACGATTTCGGCACCCTACCACCTGATCACCATCCTGAATGACGGCAACGGTAATTTCGCCGATGGTGCCGAAGTGCTGCGAATGGCACTGCCCGGTCGACCACTGGATCTTGAGGTCGGCGATCTCAACAATGACGGCCGGCCCGACGTACTCGTGACACATCAAGCTGACCCCGCTTTTGCCCTGACGCCCTATTTCAGCCTGGGAGAAGGAAACTATGTACAAGGCACCTCGGTGCCGATGTCAGACAATCTGGGACTCATCCGGCTGGGCGACCTGAACGGCGACGGCCTGCTCGATGCCGTGGTGCTGGCCCGTCAGAACGGGTCCGTTTTGACCGTCTCGACCTACCTCAACACCGGCGACGGCAACCTGGTGTTCGCCGCAGTGCAGCCCGTCGAAACCGGATTCGCAGGGACTGTCTTTCCCGGCGACCTGGCCCTGGCCGATCTGGATGGCGATGGCCGTCTGGACGTGCTGGCGACGCTGGACCCCAGCGGCTCAGGTCCGCGCTACATCAAGCGACTGGCCGGCCAGGGGGATGGCACATTGGCGGGCGCGGTCGACGAGGTAGCGGTCTGCAATCAACGAGACAATTCGCGCGGCCTGCGGGTCGAGGATATTGATGCCGACGGCGATCTGGATGTGCTCGCTACTTGTGCCAACAGCGCCACGGTGGAAATCTTTGTCAACAATGGGGTCGGTGCGCTTGCCAGAAATGCGACGATCGCACTCGGTCATCGCAGCAGTGGTGGCCTGCTGGGACCCGTTGGGCTGGCTGATTTCAACCGCGACGGTGCACCCGACCTGGTCGTTTCGACCAATGCCGGCCTGCAGTTCGCAAGCGCCGAACCAGCCGCCGAGATCACCGGCTATCGCGCTCCGATCGGCGAGTTCTCGACGCTGGTCAAAACCCCCGACGGTAGCTTCACCCGAACCGAGGTCGACGGTACCGTACACCAATTCAACGCGGCGGGGCTGGAAGTCTCGCGCAGCGACCGCAACGGCAACACCTTCACCTTCGATTATGACGGCAGTGCACGGCTGACCAGCGTCACTGATCCGGTCGGCAATATGACGACGCTGGACTACACCGGCGCGCGACTGTCCTCAATCACCGGTCCGGCCGGCCGAGTAACCCAGTTCCAGCACGACGGCAACGGCAATCTTACAGCGATCACCGACCCCGACGGCAGCCAGCGCGGTTTCAGCTACGACGCCCGCCACCGGATGCGCTCGCACACCGACAAGCGCGGCGGCCTGACCCGCTACGAATACGACGCCAATGGTTTCCAGACCCGGGTCATCCGCGCCGACGCCTCGGTGAACCTGTTCCGGCCAGCCAGCGCGGCGATCGTCTCGCGTCCGGTGGACGGCGTCGGAACCGTCATCAACCCGCTTTCACCGGTACTGGCCGGCCAGTTATTTTCCGAACGCGTCGACGGTCGCGGCCAAACCTGGCGCTACCGCACCAACCCGCGCGGTGCCATGGAAGAGCGCATCGACCCGCTCGGCGGCGTGTTCCGCATCCTCCGCAACGGCCATGGCCTACCGGCACGCCAGCTCGATGAGAACGGCGTGGAATCAAGGTTCAGCTACAACCGTCTCGGCATCGAAACGTCGCGCACAGAGGCCGTTGGGCTGCCCGAACAACGAACCGAGCGGCGCCTGATTGACGCATTCGGGCTGCCGACAGCGATCATCGATTTCAACGGCAACACCACCCAGCTGGCGCGCGATAGCTCCGGCAACCTGACCACGCTGATCGATGGCCTAGGCAACACGATTGACCTTGCTTACAACACAAACGGACTGATCACGGAAGTGATTGACCGAAACGGCAACAGCAGCCAGTTGACTTACCAGGCCGACGGCAACCTTCTCACCCGGACCAACCCGGACGGAATCGTGACCCGATTCGACCGAGACGGGGCTGGAAACGTCCTGGCCGTCACCAACGCCGACGGTCACGCCCTGGCCCGGACAAGCCAATTCAAGTATGACCCGATGAATCGTGTCACAATGGAAACCGATGCGCTTGGCGGTGTAGCAACCACCGTTTACGACCCGGCCGGCAACCCAATGCAACGCCAATTGCCGGACCGATCCGTGCTGGTTTCCGAGTTCGATCCGCGCAATCGATTGATTTCACGTTCCGGTTCGGAGCCATTGCTCATTCAGGAATATGACGGTGAGGGAGCACTGGTCCGCGTCAGTGATGCCAGCGGTCAGATCGTCGAGGTCCTGCACGACGCACTGGGCCGTGAAATCGGGCGCTTCAGTCCGCAGGGTGTAGAAACCGTACTGCAGCGCGACCCAGTTGGCAAAATTACCCGTCTTTCCGATGGACTCGGGCAGCGGTGGGAATTTGAATACGATGCCCTCCGCCGTGAAATTCGCCGTGTCGAACCGGGCGGATTCGAGCGTGAGCAGAGTTATGACAGCCTCGGCCAGATCACACAAATCGTCCAGCAGGACTCCAGCGTAATCGAAATTTCGCACGATGCGCTGTCACAAGTCGTCGAGATACGGACACCCGATGACACATTGCTGTTCGACTATGATCCGACCGGCAATCTTGTCCGGGCCCGCGACAGTGACAGTGACACTTCCTTCGCTTACGATGCCATTAACCGCAGGATCGATTCCACAACCGCTGCCGGTGAATCTCAACCTGTTGTCAGGTTGACTTCAACCTGGGATGCACTTGATCGCAGAACCTCGCGCAATGACTCGCTCGGCGGCATCGAACAGTTCACTTATGATGCGAAAGATCGCCTGGTCTCGGCAGAGCCTACCGTTGGCGCGGCGATCGAACTATCCTACGATGGCAGTGACGCGCTGACCGGAATCACCTATCCGAACGGCCTGGAAATGACTCGTAACGTCGACAGCGCCGGTCGAGTCGCGGGCATTAAGCTGGATGCCTCAGCGGTCAATCTGTTGCAGGTCGACTTCGGATTCGATGATCGATTCGTTGTCGAAAGTCGGAGCGAAGATGCAACGATGCAATTGTTCGTGCACGACCAACTGTACCGCCAGACCGAGGCGACGGATCCGCAGCCCGAGTTTTACACGTTCGATGCCGCCGGGAATCGTGAGGCCTCGCACCTGTCCGCAATGCACCAGATCGGCCCTGGCAATCGCCTAAGCCAGGATGATAGGTTCGACTACCAATACGACGAGCTGGGCCGATTGGTAACCAGAGCCAACCGCACGAGCGGCCTTGTGCGGAGCTACGAATACGATACCTTGTCCCGGCTGACAAGCGTAACTCTGGAGGATGCAAGCCTGATCAGGTATCGCTACGACGCCTTCGGCCGGCGCATCGAAAAGAATGTTAACGGCACAATCATCCGCTATATCTACGACGGCGAAAACATCGCCCTGGAGTTCGATGGAAACGACTCGCTACTAGCCCGATACAGTTATGGACCAGGGCGAGATTTCCCTCTGGTCCAGATACGCTCGGGTCAATCGTATTACTATCATCTATCCCGTCTCAATCATGTTCTGAGTCTTACTGACGCGGCCGGTTTGGTGGTCAACGAATACCGTTATGACAGCTTTGGAAATCCAGTCCTGGAACTTGAAATGATCGATAATCCGTTCCGGTTCACAAGCCGCGAATGGGATACCGAGACGGCGCAGTATTTCTATCGTTCCCGGCACTATGACCCGTTGAGCGGGCGATTTACAACCCCGGACCCGCTCGGCTTCCTCGGCGGCGATCCAAACCTGTATCGCTACGTGCTGGGAAGCCCACTGAATTTCACCGACCCGGATGGTGAATTGATCGCGCTTCTGATTGCACTTGGCGCTGCCGCCATTGTCGGCAGCAAGGCCATCAATGCTGGCTCGCGCGAACGTCTCAGGCTCGCCGAACAGGACGCGCTGACCACTTCGATCAAGAATCTCGAGAGACGTGAACGATTCGGCCAGGCTACGCTGGACGACATTGTTCTGCTTGACAAGCTGCGCAGTATCCGCAGTCGTTGCATCGGTGTAGCGGCACTCGGTGCTGCCGAGAACATCGTCAAGAATGTCCCCGGCTCTACCGCGAACTTTCCACAGACCAGCGCAGTAGACGTTGGCGTGGCGACAACGACGGCACCAGCATTCGAACGATGACCGGCTTTGTCATTCCCGCAGTCCTGTGCAAGGACATGGGCCTGAAACCGGGTGACCGGTTGACGGCCCGACGGGAAGGAGACTCTCTGATCCTGGAGCCCCGGTCGGTTATCGGGCAACGCTTGCAGCAACGATTCAGGAATGTACCTCGGACGGCGAGCCTCGTTGACGAGTTGATTGATGAGCGGCGAAGCGAGGCCAGAGCCGAGGCTGGATTGCCTTGATTCGAGTGCTGGACGCATCGGTTAGAACTTCAGCTTAAACACCTACCTCAGCCAGCGCTCCATCCAGGCTTCGAGACGGGTGTACATGTCGACCCGGCTGGCCGGATTGGTGAACTGGTGAGGCTGGTCGGGGTAGCTGACGGCTTCGAAGTTGCGTTCGTGGTGCTTCAGGGCCTCGACCACCATCTCGAATTGACGAAACGGGGCACGGTGATCGGCCTGGCCGTGCATGATCAGGATCGGGGTACGGACTTGTTCAAGGCGCGCGACCGAATCGCTGCGTCGGTAGGCCTCTGGGTTATCTTGTGGGGCTCCGCGGTGACCTTCGCGGGTAAACAGACGGCCGAGTCGGTCGGCATTGCGATAGGCATCGGCAAAGTCGTAGATGCCGCCCATGGGGACGGCCGCGTCAAACGCATCCGGATCGCGGGTGACCGCACCCAGGCTGACGATACCGCCATAGCTGTAGCCGTAAATGCCGACCTTGCCATTGGACCAGCCTTGACGGCGGATCCAGTGGGCGGCATCAGCGGCATCCAGCGCCTGGGTGTTGGCCCAGTCGGCAATGGCCAGGTCCTGAAAGCCGCGTCCAAAGCCTGATCCACCGCGGTAGTTGACCGCCAGCACCACGTAGCCCTTGCCGGACAAGCGTTGTTCGACCAGATTGAGGCCGTTGTAGTAGGAGTTGGTGCCGCCACCATGGACTTGCACCAGGGCCGGGTATTGTTTTGTCGGATCAAAATCCGGGGGCAGGAACTGAAATGCCTGGATATAGAGACCATCGCGGGTGCGATAGCTGATCTCGCGCGGCTGGCGAACACCACGCCAGTGAGTGGCCAACTCGGTCAACTGTCGGACCGAACCACCGTCGCGGTCGATCAGATCAAGTTCCCGGCCGCGGGTCGAGGTGGAGCGCACAAAAGCGAAGCGTTCGCCGTTGACGCTGGCATCGAAGCCGTGAGTGACCCCGCCCATATTGGTGACCCGGGTGGCCACACCACCACGGGCTGGCACGCGCCACAGATCCAGTTCACCGCGCTCGTGTACCGGAAAGAACAATTCATTCCCGTCAGCCGACCAGGCCGGCGCCCCGACCTCCATGGCGGTTTGCTGCATATCGATGCGCCGTTCCCCTGCCCCGCCGGCGTCGATCAGATAAATATCGGCCAGATCCAGATACCAGAAACCGGCCTTGTCAGTGCCGTAGACAGCAATGGTCTTGCCATCCGGGCTGAAGGCCGGCATGCCGCGGGCCATAAAGCCCGAGGACAGTTGCCGGGTCCGGCCGGTGTCGACCTCGACGATCCACAAGTCGTCCTCCCAGTAATCAGCCCGGTTGGATATGAACACCACGCTGCCGCCCTCCGGTGACCAGGCATGGCCAAACCGAAGCT
>CAZFYM010000049.1:27591-28352 GCA_964523755.1 uncultured Wenzhouxiangella sp.
GAAGCTCGTCGATATCCATGGCTTCTTCGGTGAGCTGGCGCGGTCGGGTTTCGCCATCAATATCAACCAGCCACAAGTCCTGATGACCGGAACGAGCGCTGGCAAAAAGCACCTTGCTGCCATCGGGCGCCGGGCGGGGCAGACGCACGTCATGCGCGTCGTCAGTCAGCGCACGGGTGGTTCCTTCGGCCAGATTCAGGATATGGAGATTGTTGTCGCGCACCAGCACGATGCGTTGGCCGTCAATGAACCACCAAGGCGAATGGCCATCGCCCAAAGACTTGAGTTCGCGGCTGTCGATATCGAGCAGAAACAGCCCGCTGCGGGTCGGCGTATTGACGGTCAGGATCGCCCGCTTGGCATCCGGCGAGAGCCTGGCTTCGAAGACTCCGTCATGGCCGGTCCAGCGACACACCGTGGTCTGGCAGATGTTTTTCCATTCCAGGTCGCCAGTAGTGCGCGAATCGGCCCAGGCCGGGTTGAGCAGCAGGGTAAGAAACAGGGGGTTGAGGATGCGCATGATCATGCTAGTGTACCCCGTCGTTAATCCTGTAACTTTCAGCGAGTCGGAAAGCGCTTAGCTGCAAGGCAGCGCTCGCAGGGAATGCTAATTGCCTTTGCAAGAGCGATAACACGCGCGACGGCATTCCAACAGCGCTTCTTCGCTGCGCGAAACCGCACTGTTTCCATTGCCTGCACGCGCTTAACGGCATTCCAACAGCGCTTCTTCGCTGCGCGAAACCGCACTGTTTCCATTGCCT
>CAZFYM010000050.1:0-27921 GCA_964523755.1 uncultured Wenzhouxiangella sp.
AGGGGAGCAGTTCATCCCGACCCAGGCGCTGAGTCAGGCGAGAGTCGCCGGCCAGGACGGCGGTTAAGAGCATCTGCGAGTCGAAGCGATGGCTGGCCATCAGGCGCAGTTCGTTGAGTACGGGCACAGGGGTTTCCTGGGCCTCGTCGATCAGCAGCACCGGCCGGGTCAGGGTGGTTTCCAGGTGTTTGATCCAACGCTCGCGCAAGGCCTTGAACCCACCCCAGCGGTTGTGCGGTTTGAGCGCCACGCTGAACAGGTCGCCCATCTCGCGATAGAAGTCGGCCAGGGTGGAACTGGGGTGGGTCAGCACACCGACCTCGACCTCGCGCAGGCTGGCCAGGCGATCGGCCAGGATGCGCAAGGCCACACTCTTGCCGGTGCCGGGGTCGCCGCTGATCAGGGCAAAGCCGCCCTCACCGACCAGGCCATGCTCGATGCGCCAACAGAACTGTTCTAAGCGCGGATGAACCTGCAAGGCCTCAACCGGGACGTCGGGGGTGAAGGGGTTGAACTTCAGGCCATAGGGGGTGAGCATTCTGCGGTCCATGTCAGTATTCCTCCGGCAGGTAGGCGGGTGGCAAGCCGGTGGCAGCGTGTTCACGCATGAGTTGTTTGAGCAGCGGTGCGATGCCGGTCGGTGCCGGTTGCGAGGTCGGCTTGCTGATGGCTTCTGCTGTATCGGTCGGCACCAGGGCGCGTCGGCGCTGATCGGCATTGGCGCGCTTGTCGAGCGGGTGGAGCGCACACAACTCACCACCGCTGCGCTCATCGACCAGGCTGACGGTACGCAGATCCCAGGGGGCATAGCGCAGACACAGCTGTTCGATATGGCGGTAGGCGTTGGGGATCTCGAAGCGTTTTCCAGCCAGGCTGACGGTGCCATCGGAGCGGCGTTGCTTGCGCCGGACCTGCTCGCGGAAGGCCTTGGCAAGCGCCTGGCTATCGGGCGGTGCTCGCCCGACCTCGTCGGCAGCCAGATAAACCGCCATCGGGCTCTCACCCAGCTCGGCATGAACGCGGCGATGATAGTCCTGCTCGACCCAGGCACCGGTGGCCTGGTTGAGCAGCTTCAGGCTGATCTCGGGCTGACCGTCGAGCATCGCCATCAGGCGGCCCTCGACCTGGGCCCAGAGCACTTCCTGCTTGGCATTCTGGTAGGGACTATACGGAAGCGTGGTCTGATGCAGGATACCCAGTCTCTCCAGACCCTGGACAAAGGCGGCCGAGGTCATGGCCGGGCCGTTGTCACTCATCAGCGTCCGCGGCAAGGCACGCTTGTGGAAGGCCTGGCACAAGCCGTGAACCAGGGTCTCGGTGGTCTCGTCCAGATACCATTGGGCATGACAGATCAGGCGCGAACGGTCATCGAGCACGGCCAGCAGAATGGGCTTGCGCCACTGACCATCGACACCCAGCACCTGGCGTGAGCCGTGATGGAAGTCCAGGTGCCACAGGCTGTGGACGTGATCAACCTCCCTCAGACAGCGCGCAAAGCGCCACCGGTTAACGGTGAGACCAAGCGCAAGGTGGCCAGCAGCCGCTCTCCAAGCCAGCCGGAGAAAGCACCCAGCAGGCCGGCCGGCAACGGCCCCAGCGTATTGGCGCAGGTGAAGTAGCCTGTGACCTGAAGCCAGAAGGCGGTAGCCCGGAACCGCTCGCGCCACCACCTTCGCCAGCGTGTCCAGGTCGAGACCGACAAGTGAACCCCGAACAGCGCCGCCAACTGCCCGCAGCGCCGATCACTGAGCCCGCGCAGCAACGCTGCGATCAGAATCGGGATGCCAGCAACAAAACGGACCCGCCCAAAGAAACGCACCGACGGCGGCGTGCAGCGCAGGTTGCAACGGGCACAGGTGAAACTCAGGCGCTCAGCGTAGAGATCCTGAAACGCCGGCGGTACACCACGAGGCTTGCGCGGGTAGTTGCTCACATGCAGGCAGCCACCGCAAAACCGGCAGCCGGACTGCCGATAATCATCCGCCAGTTCCCTATCCAGGGCAAAAAGAACCTTGTGAAGACTGGCATTGCAGAGGAACTTGTGGGACATTGAGTGGTGGCCAATCTGGAGCAAACCCCTTTGTCTACCGACTATTTGCAACAAATTCAAGAACAATATGCCCACATCACGCTCGATGGCGAAGACGACATGGAATGGTGGAATGAAGGCCTCAATCTGATCGATCGGGGTGATCTGGAAAAGGCCGAAGATCGGTTCAAGATGCTGGTGGTATCACAACCGGACAACTTTGACGGCTATCAAGGATTGGCGCTGGTCTATGCAAAGCTGAATCGGCTGGAAGAGGCGCTGTACTTCAGCAACCTGGCCGTCGACAAAGCGACCAAGCTGCACAAGGAAGGCTATATCGATCAAGCCGTTCTTGCTCATGTTCAAAAAACCAGACGCTCCATCGCAGACGGCTAGCCAAGCGCCACCCACTCAGACGTCGCAGCAATACACCAATGAACACAATGATCGAGGGAAGAGCCACTCCCTCCATCATGCAATGTGACCAGCGTTCGCCAGAAAAGCCTCAAATTATGTGCTCATGCTCACTGTAGCCGCCGGCCGCCCGCACCCCGAAGGACCCGGCCAGCGCCAGCGCGGCAAGCGCCGAATGTGGCACGATCGATCGGCAAGAACGTTTCATGGCAGAAAGTCTGCCGCTCGGCAGCCATGCAAGGGTTCAAAATCTGAATATATGCTTGACCGTATATGCGTATATTCTTAAAATAGAGCCATGATCAAGCCCGAGACCCTGTTCGCACTGATTGGAGACCGCACCCGCCTGCGAAGCCTTGCGCTGCTGCGCTCGGAGGGCCGGCTGTGCGTGTGCGAGCTGGTCCACGCACTCGATGTTTCGCAGCCCAAGATTTCTCGCCACCTCGCCCGCCTGCGCGCGCACGGCCTGGTGACCGACGAGCGCCGCGGTCAGTGGGTGCACTATCGGCTCGCAGACGGGCTGCCCGGCTGGATCGAGGCGGTGATCGCCGCCGGCGCCGAGGCCATTGAAGAGGCCGATTCGCCGGCCGGCAGCGATCAGCAGCGTCTCGCAGCAATGTCGCATCGCCCACAACTCGACGCGAGGTAGAGCGAATATGTCCGAAAAACCGACGATCCTGTTCCTGTGCACCGGTAACGCCTGCCGCTCGCAAATGGCCGAAGGCTACGCACGGCATCTGGCAAGCGGGCGCTTCGAAGTGCGCTCGGCCGGCATCGAGGCCCACGGGCTCAACCCGCGTGCCGTCGAAGTCATGGCCGAGGACGGCGTCGATATCAAGGCCCAGCAATCGACCCTGCTGAGCGATGACCTGCTGGCCCGGACCGACGTGCTGGTTACGGTCTGTGGCCACGCTGATGAACAGTGCCCCGCTGTTCCGGTCGGCGCGGTCAAGCATCACTGGCCGCTGACCGACCCCGCTCGGGCGACCGGCAGCGAGGACGAAGTACTGCAGGTATTCCGCGTCAGCCGCGACGACATCCGCCGGCGCGTGCACGAATTGCTTGAATCCCTTTCCGAGAAACAAGGCTGAGCATGTCTCGACAAGAAACCGACCAGGCTCCCTCGACCCGCGAGGGCATGGGGCTTTTCGAGCGCTACCTCACACTCTGGGTCGCCCTGGGCATGATCGCCGGCGTGGCGCTCGGGCAGTTTCTGCCCGTGGTGCCCGAGACCCTGTCGCGCTTCGAGTATGCCCAGGTCTCGATCCCGGTCGCGATCCTGATCTGGGCGATGATCTACCCGATGATGGTGCAGATCGATTTCACCGCCATCCTCGGCGTGCGCAAGGAGCCAAAGGGGCTGGCGATCACCACCATCGTCAACTGGCTGATCAAGCCGTTCACGATGTTCGCCATCGCCTGGTTTTTCCTGATCGTGGTCTTCGAGCCCTTCATTCCGGCCGATCTGGCGCGCGAATACCTGGCCGGGGCGATCCTGCTTGGCGCGGCCCCGTGCACCGCCATGGTGTTTGTCTGGAGCTACCTGACCCGGGGCGATGCCGCCTACACCCTGGTGCAGGTTTCGGTCAACGACCTGATCATGCTGTTTGCCTTTGCCCCCATCGTGGTTTTTCTGCTTGGCGTCTCGGACATCAGCGTGCCCTGGAACACCGTCGCGCTTTCGGTTTTCCTCTACATCGTCATCCCGCTGTTTGCCGGTTATCTCACACGGATACTGCTGATTCGCCAAAAGGGCATCGAGTGGTTCGACAACGTGTTCATGAAGCGCCTAGCACCGGTCACGCCGATCGGGCTGATTATTACTCTGGTGCTGCTGTTCGCCTTCCAGGGCGAGGTGATCCTGAACAATCCGCTGTATATCGTGCTGATTGCCGTGCCGCTGGTCATCCAGACCTTTCTGATCTTTTTTATCGCCTATCGCTGGGCCAAGGCCTGGAAGGTCCGTCACAAGGTGGCCGCGCCGGGGGCGATGATCGGGGCGAGCAATTTCTTCGAGCTGGCCGTGGCCGCGGCGATCGCGCTGTTTGGCCTGCAGTCCGGTGCGGCCCTGGCGACAGTCGTCGGCGTGCTCGTTGAGGTGCCGCTGATGCTGGCATTGGTGCGCATCGCCAACCGCACGCGTCACTGGTTTCCCGAAGAGACCGGCGCCGAACCGGTGCGAACGGCTGCCTCGTGAACGATCTGGAACTGACCCGGGCCGCGCGCGATTGGGTTACCGAGCACGGCGGTGTGCTGACCCTGCGCGCAGCGCCGCAGCACGGCTGCAGCGGCTGACGGTCGAAGGCGCTGTCAGTCCCTAGCGTCCGGACTGAAACGATTGGGAAACCGACTGCAAACCTGAACCGGCGGCCGCGCCGCCCATGGAGAAACGACATGCTCGGACACATCCTGGTGGCCATCGACTTTTCCCCGGCCTGGCCTCATCTGCAAGCCCAGCTGCAGCGCCTGCCAGACCTGGGCTGCCGGCGCCTGACACTGGCCTATGTCATTTCTGCCGGCTATACCCAGGCGCCGGAGGTCAGCCACCGTGAATACTACGAAGGCCGGCTCGCCGAAGTTGCCGATGAACTCGCCCGGCAGACCGGCCTGAGCGTCGACTGGACCCTGCGGCTAGGCTCGCCAGCCAGTGAACTGGTCGCGGCGGCTGAGGAAGTCGACGCCGGGGCGATCCTGGCCGGCTCCCAGGGCCACGGCCGGATCCGGGAGTTTCTGCTCGGCAGCGTGGCTCTGGACCTGGCTCGCCTGGCCGACCGCCCGCTTTTGTTGACGCCGGTCCACGGCGCTCCGGCCAAACCGCTTGAGCGAGCATGCCGGCCACTGCTGGCTACCGATGCCTCGGAGGCGGCGGCCGGGGCCGAGGCAGCCTTTTTGCGTCTGCTGCCAAACTGCGGAGAAGGCGTCGTGGTCAGCGTCGGCAACTGGGACGACGACCCGGAACAACAGGCCGAGCACGAGCGTCTCGAAGCACATATCGGTCAGCTCGCCGAGCGCGCCGGCGACAGGGGGTTCAAGCACGAACTGATCGGCCGGGGACGGCCCAGTGAGGAAATCGCTCGGGTCGCCGAAGAACAACAAGCCGATCTGGTCATCGTCGGCCGCCGCGGCCGCAACCCGATGGCCGGCTTGCTGCTGGGCAGTACGGCGGAGGCCGTCTGCCGGTCGAGTCGGCGTCTGGTCATGCTGGTGCCGGCCCAATGATGGGCATCGCCCGCCGCTCGGCTTGCATTAATCCGCCGAGTCTGGCATCGTTGGGGATTGGCAAGGGGCCCGGGGCCAGCTCAGGAAGAGTGCATGAATGCCGAGACCCGAATCTTCACCAAGCGCGCGCCCACCCCCTGGCACCTCTGGCTGATTGCTCTGGCGGCCTTGCTCTGGAATGGCTTCGGTGCATTGAACTATCTGGCCGTGCAATGACCCATCGAGGCGGTGATCGCCGACTATGGCAATCTAGGACACCCAAGTAATTCAAGACTGGAACGAAAATATCGCTCTCTGGCAGCCTCTATTGGCTCATTTAGGTCGGCAAGTGATTTTTTCGACGAAAGTCGCTGTTCAATTGCTCTCGCAAGCGCTAGAACCGCCTAATCGGCAAATTCCACGCATGCCAAACCGCCAGAAGGCTGGCGATTGGTCAAACTTGAACTATTTTGGAGAATTATTCGATCTGTGACTTGTGCATCATCCCGCCCATCGTGAACACCCAACCCAATGAAACTCATGGTTTTTTATGGATTTCTCCCTTGCATTACTGTATGCTAGTATAGTATTCAGACAAGGGAAATATCATGGTGCAGACAAGCCCGATCACCCCCACCTTGCCGGCAGATGAGATCCGGCTTCTCGAAGACCAGATCACCGAACTGGCAGCCCACATCCATGCGGCAAATTACCGCCTTCTGACACTGATTCACCGCTTTGATGAGTCAGCCGCATGGACTGGCCCCGGTTTACGTTCCTGCGCCCATTGGCTGAATTGGAAATGCGGCATCAGCATGAACGCCGCACGCGAAAAGGTGCGAGTTGCTCATGCATTGGTCGATCTGCCGCAGATCAGCGAGTCCTTTTCCAGTGGCCGCATCAGCTATTCAAAAGTCCGCGCAATGACTCCTATTGCAACATCGGAGAACGAAGATTTTTTGCTCAGGCTTGCGCTAAACGGCACCGCAGCCCATGTCGAGCTGGCCGTTCGTCAGTTCCGAAAGGCCAAGCGCACCGGAGCGCTACAGGAAGAAAACGACCGGCACCAGCAACGCCAAGTAGTATGGCGGCTGGACGATGATGGTTCTTATATACTCACTGCTCGATTGACGCCGGAACAAGGCGAACGCGTGCGCCAAGCCTTGGAAGCAGCCATGGAGGAAATTGAATCCGAGCAACAAAACGTTTCAGCGGAAACCGGCGGCGAACCGAACCTGGACCAACCAAAGCCTGATCAAGCCGAACAACGACGGGCAGACGCGCTGGAACGACTGGCCGATCACTTTCTCAGTGGCAGCGAGAAAGCGGGCCACGGCGGCGAACGCTGCACCCTGCATGTGCATACCGATATCGACACGCTGAAAGAAGATGGCGAAGGCGCGGAATCGAATCTTGAAAACGGCCAAAACCTTTCCGCAGAAACGTCACACCGCCTGGCTTGCGATTGCGGCGTAGTCCACTGGCTGGACGACAGCGAAGGAAACGCTCTTAACATCGGTCGCAAATCCCGATCAATTCCACCGGCCATTCGCCGCGCCCTGCAACGACGCGACCAGGGCTGCCGATTCCCCGGCTGCACGGCACACAAGTACACTGATGCTCACCATATCCAACACTGGGCCGACGGCGGCGAAACCAGACTCGACAATCTGGTCACACTCTGCCGTCACCACCACCGCGCGGTCCACGAAGGCGGCTTTGACGTCCGAATGAATGCCAAGAACCAGCCCGAATTCCGAGATCCCAACGGAAAAACCCTTCCTCCAGCACCCACAACACCTTTCCGCGGAAACGTTTTTGCTCTGAAAACGCAGAACCGCCGCGCTGGCGCCGACATTTCAGCGGAAACCTGCATTCCCGATTGGTGTGGTGAAGTGACGGACGGTGACATGGTAGTGGGAGCGCTGATTGAACTGGAGAAGTAGAGCCAATCCAGGACAGGCATTGTATTGGCGAATCGACGCTGAAAGTTACGACCGTCTTGACGTACGGACGTAAAAGCGTACACTACTTGGCAGTAGATTGTATAAAGGTGCACCATGACCGGGATTACTGCCACAGAAGCGCGCAGCAAGCTATACCGGCTAATTGACGAGGCCGCCGAATCTCACCAGCCAATCGTCATCACGGGCAAGCGGAACAAGGCTGTTCTGGTGTCTGAAGAAGACTGGTCGGCCATTCAGGAAACGCTTTACCTGCTCTCAGTGCCGGGGATGCGCGAATCCATTCGTGAGGGGATGGATACCGCGGTGGCCGAATGTGATGAGGAACTTGACTGGTGACCTGGAAGCTGGTTTACACCAGACAGGACCAGAAAGACGCAAAGAAGCTCGCCTCAAGCGGCCTTAAAGCAAAAGCCCAGGAACTACTGGTACTGCTCTCCGAGGATCCTTATGTGAAGCCACCGCCCTTTGAAAAGCTCATCGGAGATCTTTCAGGGGCTTTTGCACGCCGCATCAACATTCAGCATCGCCTGGTATACCAAGTCCTGGACGATGAGAAGGTGGTCAAAGTTCTCCGGCTCTGGAGCCACTACGAATAGGGGCAAGGGGACACCGAATCCAGGACCGAATCCAGGACAGGCATTGAATGAGGGGCACGGCTAGCCGCTAGCCGGCTAAGAGTCAGTTTTCTGGCCCCGCCCCGCCGTTCGCGCCGCCTGAATCGGCTGGGAAGCGGAACGTGTCAACCGTTTTCCAACAGATCGGCGCATTTTTCTATGTAACAACCTCCGGTAGCTCGGGGCTGACCGGGGTTGGAACGGTTTTGAAGCTTTCAGGGTCGGCCAGGACCTCCTGGGCTAACTGTCCATCATCCGGCAATCCAGGACACCCAAGTAATTTAAGGCTGGAGCGAAGACACCGCTGTTTAGTAGCCTCTAGTGGCTTCTGTAGGTCGGCAAATATTTTTTCTGCGAAAGTCGCTGCTCACGGTTTCAATACCTGTCCCGAAATCCAGTGTCCCGAAATCCAGTGACTTGAGAATCTGCCAGGCACATCTCCGCCGCCACCCTTGAACCCGCAGCATTCATGCTGTCTAATGGTTGCATTGCAGAAGGATTGGATTTGCCATGGAACCATTCGAACGCATCACGCGCGACGCCCGAATTATGGGCGGCAAACCCTGTGTACGCGGCACCCGGGTGACTGTCGGCATGATCGTCGGCATGTTAGGTAGCGGCCATGACATGGACAAACTTCTGGCCGAGTATCCCTATCTGGCCCGAGAGGACATTCAGGAAGCTTTGCGTTACGCGGCCTGGCTCAGCGAGGAACGCGAGCTCGACCTGGCCGGGTGAAATTTATTCTCGACATGAACCTGGCACCACGCTGGGCTGAATTTCTTGAGCAAGCGGGAATGGAGGCGGTGCACTGGTCCCAAATTGGCGCAGGCGATGCAACTGACGTCGAGATCATGAACTATTCCCTCGCCAACGGGTACTGGGTCATCACGCACGACTTGGATTTTGGTGCAATTCTGGCGGCCAGCCAGCTTGATGGTCCGAGTGTTATTCAACTTCGAGCCAGGGACATAAGCCCAGAGACCATTGGCCATCACCTTATAGGGGCAGTAAAGAAGTACCAAGAGGATCTGCAAGCCGGTGCCCTACTCACCATCGACCCGGGCCGAATGCGGCTCAGTTTATTGCCCTTACGTTGACCTTGATCACGATCGGGTTCCTGCACGCGCAATAGGGCCGGCTTGCTTTTGCCATTGCCCAGGTTGACATACAGCCGTGGCGAATTTTCACCCCGGGTCAGGATCAGGTCGGTGTGACCATTAGCGTTGATGTCCCCGGCCGCAGCACCGCCGAGGTGAAAGTGGGGCACGAATCGGAAGTCCATCTCAAAACCGGCATTGGCGAGGCCGCTGTCAATGGCAGAAACCGGTTCGAAGCCAGCCCATTGCGACAGAGCTGGCAGGCTACCCGCGAACAGGAGTACAGTCAGTAAAACCCTAAACCACATCACTCCGCGACACCCTCGAAATCGAGTAGTTATCGTACACGATGACCAGCGCGCCTATGATTTGGAGTTCCAGAATAATTTGCCCTTGAGCGAGCCGTCCAGCGTATCGAGCCGCTGATGAGAGCGATCTGCCCGACCACCTGAGTACCCCTGGGCGTAAATACACACGCGTTCACAGCGTCTCCAAAGCGTCAATGCAAGGCGCGCTTCGCAGGGAATGGCCAGCTCTTGCCAAAAAGCGCAACGCAGCAGAGGCGCTTTGGAGGCGTTCCCTTCGGGCGGGTCGGAAAATCCCATCTCCGGCGCGCCGATCAGCCGATCTGAATCGTGCCAGTCAGATAATCCACCGCATGGCCGGTCAGAATCACCCGGTCACCTGACAGTTCGCAATGCACGGTTCCGTCGCGTCTTGAAAGCTGGCGCGCGATGAGTTGATTGCGCCCAAGCCGGTCGGCCCGGTAGGGAACCAGTTTGCAGTGAGCCGAGCCCGTGACCGGGTCTTCATCGACTTTTGAGTTTGGGGCAGCAAATCCGGGACAGACATCCAATAAATTAGGTACGCTTGACGTCATTAACGCGCAACGTTACTATCATGACCTATGATCCGGTCTTTCAAATGCCGTGACACGGCGAAACTGGTATCTGGACAGCGCGTTCGTCGATTCATCCCGTTTGAAAGAGTCGCTCTGAGAAAGCTGCGGCAACTTGAGGTGTCTGCCAGCCTCGATGACTTGCGGGTTCCGCCGGGCAACCGACTCGAAGCGCTGAAGGGCGATAGGGCGGGTCTGCACAGCATTCGGATCAATGACCAGTTCAGGCTCTGCTTTCGTTGGACAAGCGCAGGTGCCGAAGACGTTGAAATCGTTGATTATCACTAGTGAGTTACATCATGAATCGTTTGGATCCCGTCACACCTGGTGAGCTGTTGCTCGAAGAGTTTCTGAAGCCAATGGGCATCAGTCAATATCGTCTGGCCAAGGAGATCGGCGTGCCGGCCCAGCGGGTTGGCGAAATTGTCAAGGGGCGCCGTGCCGTCACCGCTGATACCGATCTGCGCTTGTGTCGCTTTTTCGGGCTCTCAGATGGCTACTGGCTGCGGGCGCAAGCGGCCCATGACACTCAGGCCGCGCGCGAGCAACTGGAGTCAACGCTCGCCCGCATTCGGCCTTGGCCGGATCAGCGCATTTGTTGATCGACAGCCGGAAATTGACGGCGAAACAACACAAAACCAGGAAAGGCATTTAATGGAAGATCCAGCAAGCCCTGGAATAAGCCGGTTGAATTCTGCTCGTGACCCGATGGACTCCTGCCTATACTAAATTTGGCATGTGTCGAATCCTTGAGCATCGCAAGGTTGGCAACAAGCTATCCGCCAAGTCGGTACCCGTTGAGGTTTTTAAAGCGCTACGAAAAGTGGAAGGATATCGTTCGTCTTTCGGGTCCGAACGGTCTTAGAAGCATCATGGGTTTCCACGATGAGGCGCTGAAAGGTCGTTGGCAAGGCCACAGGTCATCCAGACTGGGTCAACAATGGCGCATCATCTATCAGGTCGCAGGCGACCGATTTCTGGTCAAGGTATTCGAGGTAACCGCACATGACCACAAAAAAAATGATCTGGCCGATTTCGTACAGGCCGGCAAGCAGATCGATGTGTCAGTCGGGGAATCCGTGCGCATTCTACGTGAACTGCAGGAACTCAGCCAGAACGAGCTGGCCAACTTGAGTGGTATTCCGCAGTCCACCATTTCAGCAATCGAGAATGATCGCTTGAAGTTGGGTGTCGAGCGCGCCAAAGTGCTGGCTCGCGCGCTGGGCTGTCATCCTGCGGTGCTGGTGTTTCCCGGGTGGGAGCTCGAAACGGCGGCCTGAGCAGCGTAAGAGAGACCAGGGCGTAATATCCGCAGGGAAAACCGACGGCAGGCCTGACCATTGGCCCGACCGCCTTAGCGGCCGGGTGACAGCGGATCGATCTGTTGCCAATTCCCTGGCAGGCTGTTCGGGTTGAAACTCGGGTCGTCGGTACCGTAGTAATTACCGAGATTATCCTGATACCAGTAGTCATAGTCGCCGTCGCGCGTAATCTGCTGGCCCGAGTAGGGATCCTGGAAGCGGGTGCTGCCGTGAATGCTGTCGATGTAAGCGTCATGACTGTCGTAGCCGCTGCCCGCCGGGCGGGTGGGCGTATTGCGAAGCGTGTCCATGTAGTTGGCGTGATTCCGGTCCTGGGCGGCGGAGCGCTCTGCCATGTTCCTCTGATGAGCATCGAAGGCAGCCTGATTCCCCTGCATGCGCGACTGAAATGCTTGTCGGCCTTCAGGAGTGGCGGCCTCCCATGATCGTTGCGCCACATAAGCCTGAAGATTTGATGCGATTTGATCGTAAGGACGGTAGTCGCGCTGGTCGGTGCGGTAATTGTATTCCCACATCGCCGCCTGATACGCCTGATACGCCGCCGGATTGGCCAGCGCACCGGGATTCTGAGCCAGTTGTTGCAAATAATCGTAGGCTTGCTGGTGGTAGTGCATTTCGTACTGAGCCAGCTGGTACGCCTGGGCGTCACCAGCCATTTCAGAAATGCTCAGCATGGATTGCGAGGTCGCGTATTTCATTTGCACGACCTGGGCCGATTGATTGATTTCGGCCAGAAAATGCTGGCCGGGCTGGGCCAGCGCGCTACCAGCGATAAAAATCGTGGCCAGGATGATCAGACAGGTTTTGACGTTCATGCGTTCGCTCCGGTTTGGCTTAATAGTGGCTGTTATTGAGATACGCGCAGCCCGGAGGAAAAATGGTTCACGGTGAAATCTGTTGACTTATCTCACAAGCTATTCGTAGCCCGCCCATCTCAGGCGCACGGATCAGCCGATCTGAATCGTGCCGGTCAGATAATCCACAGCATGGCCGGTCAGAATCACCCGGTCACCTGACAGTTCGCAATGCACGGTTCCGCCGCGCCTTGAAAGCTGGCGCGCGATGAGTTGATTGCGCCCGAGCCGGTCGGCCCAGTAGGGAACCAGTTTGCAGTGAGCCGAGCCCGTGACCGGGTCTTCATCGACTTTGAGTTTGGGGTAAAAGCAGCGGCTGACAAAATTCACCTCGTCGCCCGGTGCGGTAGCCAGCACACCGCGTCGGTCCAGCGTTTTGAGAATACCAAAATCCGGTTCAAGCGCACGAATCTGTGATTCGTTGGCAAACACGGCCACATAGTCCGGGGCACCAAGCAACAACATGGGCTCTGCCCGCAGTCCCGCGACAATTGCCGGCAGCATCGCCATCGGCTTGGGAACAATCGCCGGAAAATCCATGCGAACTCCCTTTTGCGAGCGGCGCACTGTCAGCCGGCCACTGCGGGTTTCAAAATGAATCTCCGGGCTGGAATAATTAAGGTGTTCAAACAGGACATGGGCACTGGCCAGCGTGGCATGGCCACACAAATCCACCTCCGCGCTGGGCGTGAACCAGCGCAGCCGAAAGCCCTGGCCCTCGGGCACGAAAAAGGCCGTCTCCGAGAGATTGTTCTCCATCGCAATCGCCTGCAGCACCGCATCATCCAGCCAACGCTCGAGCGGCACCACGGCTGCCGGATTACCCTCGAACACCACCTCGGCAAACGCATCCACCTGAAAAATCCTCAACTTCATAATGACCCTTTAGCGGTTAGTCAAATACTCAACCACCCCATCGATCATCTGGCCGCAGCGGGTCAGTTCGGAGGGGTCGATGAATTCGTTGGGCTGGTGGGCCTGGTCTATCGAGCCGGGGCCGCAGACGACTGAACTGATACCGGCGCGCTGGAAGCTGCCGGCTTCGGTGGCGAACGACACTTCACCGGAACCACCCTTGCGAACGCCAGGCAGTGAACCAACCCAGGTCTCCGCCCTGCCCTGCGGGTCCGGGATCAACGGCGGTACACGGGCGATGGTTTCGGTTTCAATTCCGGCTTCAGGCGCAAATTCACGCAAGTCAGGCAACACGTCGGCGGCAATGAATTTTTCGAGGCGCTGCACAATATCGTCAGGATCTTCACTCGGCAATCCACGGTACTCCCACAGGAACTGGCATTGCGACGGCAGGATATTGACCGCTGCGCCGCCGTTGATCAGACCGGCCTGCACCGTGGTCCAGGGCGGCTCGAAACCCGAGTCGGGCGCGGCTGCCCGGCGCTCCTCGCCGATCAGCCTCAACTGTTCAATAATGCGGGCAGCGGCAAAAATCGCGCCGGCACCGCGATGCGGCTGACTGGAATGTGCCGCCTGGCCGGTCACCGTGGTCCGAAAGACATTGATCGACTTGTGTGCCCGAACGATCTGCATCGTCGTCGGCTCGCCGATAATGGCGTAATCGGGCATGGGAAAATGAGCAAGCGCATCATCGACCATGCGATCAATGCCCAGGCAGCCAATCTCCTCGTCATAAGACAGGGCCAGATACAAAGGCCTGGCCAGCCGGTCGATTTCCAGCCCACGCAAACGCGACAGGAATACCGCTGCATAAGCTTTCATGTCCGAGGTGCCGCGACCGTAAAAAAGCCCATCTTTTTCGGTGACCACAAACGGATCAGTGTGCCAATCCTGACCTTTGACCGGCACCACATCCGTATGCCCGGACAGCACCACACCGCCTGGTTCATCCGGACCGATGGCAGCAAACAAGTTGGCCTTGGTCCGCTCTTCATTCCAGGTACGCCGACAGCGTGCACCAAACTGTGAAAGATACTCCTCAACAAAATCAATCAGTTCAAGATTGGAGTCCGATGAAATGGTCGGAAAAGCGACCAGACGGGCAAGCATTTCCAGACTGTTGGACAGGTCAGTCATCAACAAAACCTCCATTTCGGTGTGATGGTTCAGTGTACGCCATGAACGGCGCGCCATGAACAACGCGCCATGAGCAGAGCGGCACTTGCAATCGAACTGATCCGCATCCGGTCCTTATCTTGTGAGCTCACCTCCGACCCAAAAGTGAATTTATGCTTCATCGGCAACCCATAGCCCTGGCATTCGGGCTACTTGTACTCGGAGCCTCCGGACTGACGACGGCCTCATCGCTGCCAACGGTGTCCCCGGCGGCAATTCATGAGGCGCCGAACAGATACTGGCAGGACAGTCTTTCCGGTGGCCCGTCCAAGGATGGTATTCCTTCAATTGACCAACCCCGTTTCGAGTCAGCCGACAGCGCTGATCGCTGGCTGGATGATGCCGACCGAATTATCGGTCTCCATCACAATGGTCAAACCCGCGCCTATCCGCAAAAATTGCTGGTCTGGCACGAAATTGTCAACGACACTGTAGGTGGGGAAGGTATCGCCATAACCTACTGCCCGCTGACTGGTACGGCACTGGCATTCGAACGCGGAGTGGACGAATTGGGTGTGTCAGGCCGGCTCATCAACAGCAATCTGATCATGTATAACCGCGCCACTGATACCTATTGGCCACAGATTCTGGCGGCCGGGATCCATGGTCCGCAAATCGGTGAAGGCCTGAAAGAAGTACGGGTAATTTGGACTGATTGGGCAAGCTGGCGTGAGCGCCATGCCGACACCGAAGTACTGAGTCGACGGACCGGCTATGCCCGCAACTATCGTCACGACCCGTACGGCAGCTATGGACCCAAGCGCGGATACTATGCTGATGGTCGAAGAATGTTTCCCGTGTTTGCCAGTAGTGACCGCTTCAATGACAAAATGGAGATTCTGGGCTTTCGCACGGCCCATCAGGCCGTCGCTATCGTCCCCGACGTGCTGGCCGAAGCCGGCCAGTTGCGATTTACCGGCGAGCACCACGATTTTCTGATCATCCACGATCCGGGCCTGAACACCGGCTGGGTATTCAAAAGCCAGCCTGGACAGCTTCCCCCACCCGAAGCGCTCGATGACATTGCATTCAGTCGCGCCGGCCCGGTTGCGCCCGCGCTTGTCGGGCTGGAACCAGTCAATGCCTTCGAAGCGATGTGGTTTGCCTGGCATGCGTTCTACCCCAACACGATTGTGATTGATGAATTCGAATAAAGGTTTGAACTTGCGCCTGTGGCTGCCGCTCATTGTCGGCGTCAGCTATGGCCTGTTTTACCTCTATGCCATTGGCGATCTCACCATGTATGGACCGCCAGCCTGGGGGGCATTTCTGACCGAACCGACCCTGGAGCGGGCATTGACCGCTCGTGCGACCCTGATGTTCGAGGCCATTGGCGTGATTGAAATGGGCTGGCTGGTCTGGTTGATCAGCCCGTTGAATCTTTTCCTGACCTTACTGCTCTCGGGCTTGCTGGCGGCTAATATTCACGGCGTGCTTTACCTTCGCTCGCAGCCAGCAAGCTGTCATCCTGCCAGCAGTCTGGCCGGTGCACTGCCCGCATTGTTTGCCGGCGGTGCCTGCTGTGCACCCAGCCTGATCCTGCTGCTTGGCATTCCCGGTCTTGGTGCCTTTACCGCGATGTTCGGCTGGCTCATGCCGGTATCAGTGCTCGCACTGGGACTAAGCCGGATATGGCAACATCATCTGGGCGCCCCGCCCATGTTCAGGATTCTCAAGTTCCGATCCACTCAGACGACTCGACAATCATGAGTTCACCGACACAGTTTTTCCGCATTCTTCTGTTGGCTACCATTGTGCTAATTCACAGCGGTTGCGCCCTTTTGTTTCCAACCGAGGCAGGTGAAAGCCTGGCCCACTTCGAATCCATGGCTCCCGCACCGGGTGAGCCTGCTCCAGAGCTTGATGTTCGCTTGCTCAATGGCGAAAGCGTGGCGCTGCATGATCTGATCGGCCAGCGCCCCGTGGTGCTGCAACTGGGTTCGCATTCCTGCCCGGTCTATCGCTATCGTCGATTTGATCTGTTCAAGTTGCAGCGTGCGTTCAAAGACCAGGTCGATTTTGTCGTTGTTTACACCACTGAAGCTCACCCGGTCGGTGCGGCCAGCCCCTACCGTGACGAAGAATGGCTAAGCTTTCCGAACTGGATCACCAATACCCGCGTAAGCCAGACAAGCAACCTGTCCGAGCGATTGGAACGCGCCGCCTGGTCAACGCATGAGCTCGACCGGCAAGACCTTATTCTGGTTGATACCATGAATGATGCAACCTGGAAGCGCTACGGTGCCGCCCCCTCAGCGGCCTTCGTCATCGATGCCAACGGCGTCATCGTGCTGGCGCAACCCTGGGTCGAACCCGAAGGCATTCGCCAGGCACTTCAGAACCTTCTGGAATAGCAACTTCTGGAACACCAGGGACCCTCGCCCGCTCAGGCCAACCTGACCTGAGAGCGAACCTGGGCCTCGAGCAATTCCCGCTGCATCGGGCGGGCAAAGTGATAGCCCTGGGCAAATTGACAACCGATCTCGGCCAGATAGCCAGCCTGCAAAGCGGACTCAACACCTTCGGCCACACATTCGAGCTTTAGCTCGCGAGCAATATCGACGATCACTCCAACCAGATCGGCACGATCCTTTTGCGGCGGCAGCCGTTCGACGAATTTCTTGTCGATCTTGATCTGGCTGATCGGCATGGTTGACAGGTAGGCCAGCGACGAATAGCCGGTACCGAAGTCATCGATCGATACACCGACCCCGGCTCGACGAAGCTCGGCAAGGTTGTCAATACAGGCCGGACTGGAGGTGTCGGCCAGGACATACTCGGTCACCTCGATCTGCAGCCTGTCCGGCGGGATGCGATGCTGGTCCAGCGAGTCGAGAATTCGCCGTGAATAGCCTTCTATCGCCAACTCATAGGCACTGACATTGATGGCCATGTGCAGCTCGGACAACGCTGGTTCACGCTGCCAGTCTCGAAGTATACCCAGAGCCTTGTCACTCACCCACTGCCCAATTTGCAGGATCAAGCCCGATTGCTCGGCAACGGAAACAAAGCGATCAGGGGGCACCGACCCCAACTCCGCATCATCCCAGCGCAACAAGGCTTCAACTCCAATGATCCGACGCGTGGACAAGGCGACTTTGGGTTGCACAACCAGCGCCAGCCCCTGACCGCCATTGGCAATGGACCAGCGCAGTTTCTGTTCTATGATCAAGCTGTCCTGCTCCTGGTCACGAATCGTTGAGTCATGGACAACGAAATCGCAACCGGGCGTTTTTCGGGCGGATCGAAGCGCCGCATCGGCATCGCTAAAGACGGCCTCCATGTTGGTCTGCTCAAGACCCCGGGTGAATGTCACGCCCATGCAGTAACTGGCATGAAATATCGCCCGATCAGTTTGTATGGTCCGGGGCAGCGCTCTTAATAGCATTTCAGGGCCACTGGCCCGGCTCTGCTGAGCGTTATCCAGTTCCCAGCATAGCGCGAACATGGCCCCTTCGATGCGGGCAACCGCAACACCGGGACCGCCCACGTCGCGAGCCTGCTTGACCAGATGCTGGCCAAAGCTTGCCAATATTGACTCGGCTGCTTCGAAGCCCAGACTTGAAGGCAACAGGTGAAAGCGCTCGATTGTGAGCAAACACAGACAAACATGACGCTGGCGCTGCAACAGCGATCTGGTATGGCGGAAAATTGCGTTGCGATTCATCAGACCCGTCACCTGATCCTGAAACGCCATGCGCTGGAGTTGCTCCTCGGCCTCTCTCTCGGAACTGACATCCCGCAGATAGATATGAAATAGTTGCCGATCCGGCAACCAATACCAATGATATGCGAGCTGACTTTGACCGACTGCGGCCTCGATTTTTCCGAACTGACTCACCTCCAGCGCCTGTATGAATTGCCCCATGATTTCTGGCGGTACCAACTGATCAACTTGGGCCTGTTGACTTACCGCCCTGGCGACGAATTCGACAGCAGCCTGATTGCGATACTGGACCACACCGTTTTTATCGACAGTCAAAACCGGCATGGGATTGCGCGCCGGAAACTGAGCCAGTGCCTGATTCTTTCGATTGGCCTGAAACAAGCGCTGCAGCACCCAGGCCACGGCCATGGCGATCAGCAAGATGACTGCCGTGTAGGCCGTGACCAGCGATGACATGAGCTCCAGAGCACCGCGATTTTGTTGCTCCACCTGTGCGGCACGTGACCGGGCATTTTCAACCATGGCGTCAAGCTGAGGGTCAATCAGGCGACGCTCGCCGCTGATTGCCTTGAGCTGGTCACGCGCCGCATCCCAGTTTGTCTCCCGCTGTGGCGCCTTGGCGATATTGGTGATCAGCCGTTCGACCTCGACAATAATCGCCTGCCAGCGAGGCTCCAGGTGCCGCCCGTCACGCGCGCTAAGGATCTGTCGCTGCGCCAGGTCGGCCATGCGGGATTCGACTTCGCGCCGCTGCGCCAGCAACAATGGTGCGAATTGTTCTGCATTGATCGCGGCATAGAGTTCATAGGCCAGGCGTTCATGTTCGGCCAGTGCGGAGCGATAAATCGAAATGGCATCAACATCGGCCAGCGCCCGTTCAATCAGCTCGTGGTTACTGCTGGCTATGCGTTGTGACGCAAGGTACACCAGCACAGAGGCCCCGATGCCAAGGATGAGAATGAGGGACAAAGCCAGAGTCAGATGAAATCGCGAAGCCTGCATAGGTTCCCAATGGCCAGAATTCAGTCAATCAGACCGGCAGGCTGAGCGAATGATTGCAGCCCCCAGGTCGGTCCCATCGTTCAGGTCGCATTGACGAAATCTGCAACCTGCTTTTCCGATTGAGCTTTAGTGATCAGCGACACCAGCACCAGCACTGGCAGATGAACGACCAATCCGAGTATACCCTCGTGGATGTCAAGCGGTCGCAGATCCGGATTGAAAAAGAACATTACGGTCACCAGGGAACCAGCGACCAAACCGGACAAGGCACCGGTCGTGGTCGCCCGTTTCCAGAACAGCGCGGCAACGACCGGCGGCGCCAACTGGGCGATCACGCCGTAGGAAGTCAACAGCAGCACCACCAGCGATACACCTTCGGTCACGGCAAAGTAGTAGGCAATCGCACCGGCAAGCACGATAAACCAGCGAATCAGCAGGCGCTGGGTGTGCTCGCTCATCTGAACGAACGGGCGTATACCGTCCTCCACCGCCACCGACGCTGTGGCATGCAGCAAGGCGTCGCCGGTGGACATGGACGCCGACAGCGCGCCGGCACAGAACAATCCCACAACAATCACAGGCAAGTGCACATTGAGTATCAAGTGCGGCAGGATAAAGTCGGGCTGGGCCAGTGCATCGACGTAGAGCACACCGGCAAAACCGATCAGAAATACCGGCACCAGAAATAACTGGAAGGTCGGAAAAAGGACCACCGTGCGGCGGATGATGCGCTCGTCACGGGCGGTAAAGGCTTTCATGAACAGATGTGGCCACATCGTCAGGCCAATGGCACTGATCAGAATCGCGCTGGTGTACCCGCCCCAACTCCAGGGTGTGCCGGCCGCCGTCAGGCCCGGCAACTCCAGCAGTTCAGGCCGGTGATTGAGTATCTCGGCAAACATCGGGCCAATACCGCCGTAGAGCGAATACGGCAGATAAATTCCCAGAACCCAGGCGATGGTGATCATGAAAATGCCCTGGAAAGTATTGGTCCAGCCGACTGCCGTCACCCCGCTGACCAGCACGTAAATCAGAACAATGCCGTAGGCGAGCGCCGCGCCGGCCCACAAGGGAACATGGCCGTCGGTGACCGCCTCGATGACGATGCCGGCACCACGCATCTGCAGGGTGATATAGGGAATCAGGGCAATCACACTGACCAGCGCAATCAGAACCGACAAGGTTCGGGAGGGAAAGCGCCCGACCAGAAATTGAGCCTGGGTGACGTAACCGAAGCGCCGGCCAATCCGCGCCACCTTCGGGCCGATCACATACCAGGGTGCCATGCCAAGCACGCCGTAAGAAAGAATATAGAATGCCGCCGCGCCCCGGGAATAGGCCCAGCCAGGCCCACCCAGAAAAGCGAACGCTGAGAAGACCGTCGCCCCGGTGACGAAATACATCACCAACAGACCGAAATTCCGGTCGCCGGCCACATAGCCATCCACCGTTGCTGAGGTTCCGCGCCCGGCGCGCAGGCCAATCCACAAGGTCAAGCCAAGATAAGCCACGATTATCGTAGCGACAATCACCCACTGTTCCATCAGCGGCTGGCCTCTGAATCCTGGCGCTCGCGCGCCCTGTCCTCTTCCCGGCGCTCGAACCGGTCAAGAATCAGCAGCACAACAAACCCCAACAGAATCCAGGCAGCGACCCAGGCCATGGAGAAAGGCAATCCCAGGATCATGGGTTCCGCGGCTGAAACCAGTGTAGCCAGTGGCCAGATCACGGCCAGAAGATAGATCAGGAAAAAGACCAGCGCGCAGCGACGTACAATTTTTACTGTCATTCGGATTCGGCAACCCGCGCATGAAGAAAAGCCCGGGCCCGCTGCCACTCCCGCCATGCCGTGCGATTGGACAGCTCCAGCAACTCTGAAACCTCCGCCATTGGCAATCCGGCAAAAAAACGCAGTTCGACCAGCTCGCGCTGTAGCGGGTTGATCTGGTCCAGCTCGTCCAATGCCCGATCCAGATCAAGCAGGTGGGGGATGTCTGTGTCGGCGGCGATGCTTTCGGTCAGGGTGACGGCAATCTGGTCGCCACCGCGCTTTAGCGAGCTTCCGGCGCGCAAATGATCAACAATGATGTGGCGCATGACTTTGCCGGCCGTGGCGAAGAAATGCCGCCGGCTTTTGAGATCCAGATTGGAGGCCTGAATCAGCCGGTCATAGGCTTCATGAACCAGCACGGTCGGCGTCAGCGTTTGCCCGCCACTCATGACCGCCAGGCGGGCGTTGGCCAGGCGCTTGAGTTCGGGGTACAGCTGATCGAAAACCGCATGAAGATCCGGCTCCCTTTCGCCATGAGTCAACAGCTCGGTGATATCCGCCATCGGATCCGCTTGCCCTCCTCGACGTCACGAAACCATCCATGATGAAAACAAAGGGTAACCGATTCCCAAGCGCCTGCCTACAATCAGCGGGAAAGGTCAATCGAACAGGCGTATTGATTCCAGTTCAGGTGTCAGGGCACCACCGGTTGTCAGATGATGCTCCCAGGCTTCCGCCTGCCCAGCCGCTTCCAGCGCATTCATGACATGGATCATCGCCAATGCCTGCAATTGCTGAACCCACTGGGTAGGAGGGTGCTCCGGCATGGCGATATCATTCACCAGGGCACGTGCTCGTTCAGCCTGGCCCTCCTTTATCAGCGCCAGCGCCACCAGGGCCCTGAGCACCCCTTGCTGATTGGCGTTCAAAGCCTTGTATCGGGCGTCGCCAAACAGACGATCAGCCGCATCGACAACCGCCTGCCAGTGTCCCTGCTCCAGCAGTCCGAGCAGGATATTGAGCTGCAGGAAGGTGAAATAGTAGATGCTCATTTCAGCCGTTGCCAGCTCGTCGGCCAACTCAGACAGGCGCTCATAGGCCGCAAGGGTGCGCAGCGGCCCAGCGGCTGCGGCCCGGTAATCGGGCAGATACGGATGATCATTATCCCACGCGGCAGCACCGATGGCGTATGCGCGCTCGAACGCTTCCAGTGATTCGACTGGCTGACGGGAAAAGAAGTAGGCAAATCCCAGATTGCTCAAAACGGCCACCAGACGGGGGTGGTCCGCGCCGAATATCCCCTGCTCAACCTGCAGGACTCGAGCGATGGACTCTCCGGCCAGTGCATAGTTGCTTCGCTCCAGGTGCATCAGTCCGATTTCACCGTGAATATCGCTGACTTCCAGAGGGCCGAAGCCGGCACCGCTTTCAGCGAGCCGCAGCGCCTTTTCGAGCACCGCTGCATGCTCGTCCGGATGCAATTCATTGCCCCCCAGCACCATGGCCAGCGTTCGCATGGCCTTGATACGCAAGCGATCATCGAGTGTCGAATCATCAATCATGCTGCGCAGTCGATCCAACTCATTCAATGCGCTCGGTGGATCTGCCCACATCTGCAGCTGCGCCAGATCGACGTGACCCTCCAGACGCAACGGATGACGCGGGCCGATACTGGATGGCAGGGCCGCAAGAGCGGATTCCTGACGTTCAACCGAGATCTCGTAATTGCCCGTATCGTGCGCCAGCATGGCATAGGGCATCAGGATTTCAGCCCGTGACTGCGACGTTCTGCTGCCCTGTGGAAGCCGTTCCAGTGCGCCACTCAAAGAGGCCTCGGCATCGTCGAAGAAGCTCAGTTTTCGCTGAATACTGCCAATAACCCGCAGCAACTCAGCAGCGACTGCCGGCTCGCTATCCAGGGTGTCGAGCGCCTCACGACTGCCACGCCGAAGCAGTTCCGAGGCGGGTGGATCTTCAGCATCACCCATGGTCGGGTCGCTGGAGGTAAAGACCGTGACCAGATAGTCACTCACACTGCGGGCCAGCTCAGCCTGCAAGCGCGCCTCGCGCGACTGCCACAGGGTCGCAGACACGCCCACCACGGTGACCAGGGCCAGCGTCAACAAAGTCAACGCCAGCGCCGTTCGGCGTTGGAAAAACAGAGTCAGGCGATAGGTCATCGATGGTGCACGCGCGGAAACCGGACGATAGCTCAGCCAGGCCTGCAGATCACTCCGAAACTGCTCGGCGTTGGCATAACGTCGCTCCGGCTCGTCGGCCATGGCCTTCAGAACAATATTGTCCAAATCACCCTTGAGAGTTTGTATGCGGCGCTTTCGCTCACTCGCGTCAATGCCATCCTGTGTTGCCACCTGGCGCGATGGCCGGACGGATGAGCGGCGGACGTCGGTCTGCCCGGCGAACGGCGCGCTGTCGGTCAGCAGCCGATACAACACCACGCCGAGGGAAAACACATCGGTCGCCGTGGTGACCGGTTGTCCGCCGAGTTGCTCGGGCGCGGCGTACTGCGGTGTGAAGGCTCGAGTGTTCTGGCGATCAATTCGGGAACCGGCCTGCGAATCCAGCGCACGTGCAATGCCGAAATCAAGCAGCACCACCCGGCCCTGATCCGTGACCAGCACGTTTTCCGGCTTGATGTCGCGGTGGACAATCAGGTTCTTCTGGGCGAAGGCGACGGCTTCACACAGGTCGGTCATCAGACCAACCCGATCCCGCAGGCTCAACTTGCGCCGACGAGAGTACTGATCGATCGGTTCGCCGTCGACAAACTCGGTCACCAGCCACGGCGTGCCGTCTTCGGCCACGCCGGCATCGAGCAGGCTGGCAATATGCGGATGACGCAGACTGGCCAGAAAACGCACTTCAAGCCGAAATCGCTCATGCCAGTCGGTTGCCAGCAGTCCGGCATTGAGTACCTTCAGTGCAACCGGCGCGTCGTAGGCACCATCTACCCGTCGGGCCAGATACACCGCCGACATGCCGCCACGACCGATCAGACGCTCCAGCGAGTAGGCACCCAATGTGCGGCCGGACAGATCGGGCAGACTGTCGTCCGTTGCCGCTTCGAGACCACTGAAATGGCTCTGATCCAGAATGCCTGGCTGTTCCACAGCGGCCAGAAGATGCTCGACCCGGACACGCAACAATCCCGGAGCAGTCAGTCGCTCCAGCGCCTCACGCCGCTGGCCTTGGTCAAGGTCAAGCAGCTGATCCAGTATCGAATCAGCCTGCCGCCAGAGCTCAGTGGGCGATGGGGTTGCCATTCATGAGGGTCCTTTACACTCTCAGCCGATTATGCCGCGTACCTTCCTGACATGCCATCCGCTCACTATCTCATCAACAGGCCTGGGCGGCTACAGCTCGAAACGGTCCGAGAACACCTCATCCGACACCGGGCCCACCACCAGCCGCACTTCCCCGGGCTGGCTGGTGGTGTCGACCCAGGCGCCGTAGCCGGGCGGTGGCGGCGGCAGACTGCCGATCGACAGACCCTGATCGCTCAGCGTACCGGTATAGGTGATCAGGGTGTAGATGCCGGGCAGGAACACGCCGGTGACGGTGGCCTCAAGAATGCCATCGAGGATCAAGTCGCCGTTGACTTCGATGCGATCCGACACCGGTTCCACCGGATCGGGTGGAACCGCGAAATTGCTCAAGTCGAACGCCAGTATCGACGCTGCGGACGCCAGGTTCAGGGTGCCGTTGACCGTCAGGACACCAATCGACCCCGGACCGGCACCCGGGGCCACGATCCCGTCCGGACCGACAAACAGGCCGCCATTGATGGTCCCGAACCCGGTCAGCGTTCCGCCCGCTCTGACTCGCGTGCCGCCATTGGCAGCCGAGGCGGTCAGTGTCCCGTTCAGCTCGATCAGGCCCGTCCCGTCGCCAAGATCGCTAGGGATCAGCACGCGGCCACCGGATTCGACTTCCGCGCCCGAAGACACCGTCAGCACACCCTGACCGTTGTTGCCGACGATCAGGTCGTTCTGGCTGAACCAGTAGGCCCCCGAGCCGGTCAGGATCACCTCACCGCTGCCGTCGGCTGCGTTGCCGATGATGCCCAGGTTCGCGTTGCTGACTTCGCCCCCGGCGATGGTCAGCGCTCCGGTGCCGACAGCGCCCACGATCAGGTTGCTGTCCGAGGTCAACTCTGAATTCGCACCTACCGTGACGGTGCCGACGCCTGTGGGCAGGTCGCCGATGGATACGATGTCAGCCTCGACCACCCCGCCATCGCCGATCTCGAGCTGACCATGGCCGTTGACGCCGATGATCAGGGCGCCCGAACTCGTCCAGAGCGAATCGGTGCCCGTGACGGTGACTTCGCCCGTGCCCAGGCCGCCGGAACCGACAAAGCTGTTGCTGTCGCTGGCGACCACCACGACGCCACCGCTTTCCACATCGAGCCAGCCTTGACCCTCGCGGCCGATGAAGACATCGGCGAACGACGCCCAGCCACCGCCCTCGCGCACCCGCACGCTGCCGTCACCGCTGACGGCGTAACCGACAAAGGCCTGAGCCTGGTTGAAGACGCCGGAATCACCACGGATATCCAGCGAGCCGGTACCCGAATGGGCGACGAACAGATTGCCCAGACTGACCCAGTTCGAGCCCGACCAGACCGACACCGCGCCCGATCCACTGGCGATGTTGCCGATGCGCCCGTTGTTGTTGAGCAGATAGCCGCCATCTCGAAGCCGCAGTGAGCCTGCGCCCTGCTCGCCGACCACCAGGTTCAGGTCGATTCTCCACTCCGACCCGGGATTCCTGATCGTCACGAAGCCCAGACTGCCCGCCTCCGTCCCGAGCATGCCAATGCCGTCGTTATTGAGCTTGCCACCCAGCTCGATCAGCAGGTCGCCGGTTGCCGACGCGCCGATCTGGACTGCCCCCAGATCCGGGGTAGCCGCACCGGCCAGCGTGGTCGGGTTGGGCGAGACGGTATTGATGATGACATTGCTGCCGGCCGCCGGGATGGCCTCCGGATTCCAGTTGACATCATTGAACCAGTTCTCCGAAGCCAGACCCTGCCAGTTGGCGATCTGAGCCGGGCTGGCGGCCGATGCCACCAGGGCGACCAGGGCAAAGACGAGTGGTGAAATTCGCATCAGGGCCGTCCTCCTTTGGTCCTCGAAGCACTCCTGCTCAGTTTGCATTTCATGGACTGGCTGCCCCGCCCGGATAGCGTGATGCCACAGCGAACATGCCGATCGGCAACAGCAAAGCGATCAGCAGCAGCAACGCGAATCGATTGAGCGTTGGAACCGCCAGCAAGTCGGACGGAACAGGGGGCGTCAGTTCGATACCGTTGCCGATCAGTTCAAGACTTGCCGGACTGCCTGGCGCGTTGCTTCCGATCAGAAGCGGCTGACTGAACGATCCGACGGTCGAGGGTGTGAAGACCGCAGCGAGATCGCAGCTCGCGCCCGGGGTCAGGGTGAACGGCAGTTCGGTACAGGTCGTGGCCGACTCGTCTGGCGCGAACGGCGCAACCGGCAAGCTCACCGAATCCACCACAAGGTCCGCAGCACCGGTATTGCTCAAGGTCGCCACCAGCGGCGCGCTGCCAGTCGTGATTTCGACGTCGCCGAAGTCCAGCACAGCAGGCACGATCATCAGTTCCGGTGCGGCTGTCGCCGATACGATCAATCGGACCTCACCGGCTGTAGTGACATCGATCAGACCGCTGAAGCCCGCCGGCAGGCCGGCGATGTCGAGACCGTTGTCGTTCAGGTCGCCGGTGTAGGTGATCAGGGTGTAACTGCCGGCAGCGAACCCGCCCAGATCGACGATCTCCAGCGTTCCGTCGAGGATCAGGTCGCCGTCGACGGCAATGAGGTCATTGACGCCACCGCCGACCACGCCGGGCGCATCGAGCTCGAAAGTCAGCAATGAGGCATTGTCCAGCTCGAGAAAGCCGGAGATATCCAGAGTTCCCGGGCTGGCGCCGGGCGTCAGCTGACCACCAATACTCTGGACCGAGGCCACCACACTGCCATCACCGCCGAGGGTGCCGCCATCCTGAACAGTCACTCCGAAATCCGAAATCAGCGTGCCGTTGACGCGCAGCTCGCCGATGGAGCCCGGTGCTTCGGCAATCGTTGTCGATCCGCCGACCGCAACCTCGGTGTCCATGCCGATATCGAGCAGACCCTCGCCCTCCAGAGCCACGAACAGCGAGCCTGCGTTCCTGAGCTCCGACCCGGCCTCTTCCAGCACGACCTGGCCACCAAAACCAGGTTCTAATCCAATAGCCATATTGCCGCGATTATTGACCAGACCCCCGCTGGTGATGTTCAAGATCGCGCTGTTGCCCTCCCCGCCCACGACCAGCTCGTCATCGTTGTTCCAACGGGAGCCCGCGCCATCCACGGTCACCTCGCCGGCCGATCCGGGTCTGAAGCCGATCGAGGCGTTCTCTGATTCCAGCAGTGCGCCATCCTCGATCCGCACGTTACCGCTGCCGAAGCGGCCCACCAGAAGTTCGCCGCTCATGAGCCACTGCGAATCGTCACCTCGGACCGTGGCCTCACCAACGCTTCCTGTATTGGTACCGACGAAGGAAGTCGGTGATGTAACCACGCCGCCATCTTCCACCCGCAGCGTGCCGACTCCGCTGGCGCCGACGGTAAGGATGACGCTCATATCCCAACGCGAGCCGGGGAATGTGACCAGGGCGCTTCCGGTCGAACCCACGAAACCTGCGATCGAGGAAGCGGTGCTGCTCAGGATGGCCTCATTGCGGATGATGAGCTCCCCCTGCATGGCGGCACCGACATTCAGGTCGGCAGAGTTGGCATTGAGCAGCCCGTCGATCACCGTCGGGTTGGGAACGACGTTGTCCAGGTTGACGACATCGCCGGCGCCCGGCACCGCGGCCGGCGACCAGTTGCCGGCAGTGAACCAATCGTCGGAGACGCTACCGATCCAGGTGAACGGCCCGGTAGCGCCGACCAGCAGCCGCACTTCG
>CAZFYM010000051.1:0-17692 GCA_964523755.1 uncultured Wenzhouxiangella sp.
CGGCACATCCGGGGGGCTCTGGTTGTTCCGAAATCTATGGGTCACGGTACTAGTGTACCCCGTCGTTAATCCTGTAACATTCAGCCGCTGGCTGAGGCTGCAATCGCCCAGCAACGCATCGAATCGGACCATTGACAAGTCAGCGCTGATTCCCGACCCGCCGAAACAGCCAAGCCGGTTGCAAGCAAGTGCGGAACCCAGTAAATTGCAACCTATGGTGACCCGGAAAGGGTGCCATTTTGTTCGAGTCCGCCTATCGGCGTCTCGGATATCAAGGGGATTTGCAACATAACATCCCCGTAGGGAGACGACCGAAAATGAAAGCCCCACTGATCCTCGCCAGCGCTCTGGCAATCGCAGTGCTGCACACGCCCGCCCTGGCCCAGGGACTGCCCGATCAGTCCTGGCCTGCCGGCACCTTCCTGTCGCACTGGGACCATGGCGGGCGCATTACCACTTATCATAATGGCTACCTCTATCTGGGTGCCACTGACAACCAGCAAGCCACGATCTACGACATTTCGGATCCGACCTCGCCAACCCTGGTTCACAATTTCCAGGTTGGCAACAACGGCCATACCTGGCACAAGATCGGCAACGCATTCTGGCGCGCCTACTGGAACCCGGAACTGGGCAACGCCGACGTTTCGGCACCATTTGCCGATCTTGGCGATATGCTGAACTGGCAGCCGTATACCGGCAGCGTGCATGACTTTCCCTTCGTCAATCCGCCGGCCACCTGGCCGGGTAACTGGTTACCCACCTATCCCCACCTGTTTGCCCAGAGCATCTTCGACGCCCGCATCGGCTGGTGGCCTCCCCTGGTAGAACGCAATCTACAACAGGAAGCCGGCATCAACGCATCCAACCGCTGGCGCCTCGGCAACCTGCTGTTCTTCACGCCCGCCGATGATCAGAGCGGCGTGGCGGTGTTTGATATCGGCGACCCGCTCAATCCGGTCCTGCTCGATACGCTGACTGGCAACTTCCGCCAGTACACCAACGCCTGGCATATCTGGCGCCATTACCTGGTGCTGATGAACGGCGACAACAACAACGGACCGGCCGGCGGTGCCAATGCCCTGGTCATCGACATTTCGGACCCGACCAACCTGAGCCTGTCCTCAACCATCCCTTTTAACGACCTGCCCGGACGTTACGTTCATTTTCAGGATCAGTACGCCTTTGCCGGGCGGTTCAATCGCGGTACCAAGTTCAATATGGAGACCCAGAGCGTCGAGCGGGTGTTCACGCCGCCCACTGGCGGGTTCGGTGATTTTCAGTGGGTACCGCTCGGGCATCTGCTGCTGATCTCGAGCTCGGAGACCAATGCCAGTCGCTCTTACCTGTTCGCTCATCAGGATGGTCTGGACACGACACCACCCAGCGTCGGCTACCACCTGCCGGCCGACGGTGCGATCCAGCAACCCCTCACCACCGTGATAGGGCTGGTGATCAACGAAGTGCTGGATTCGACCACCGTCAATGACCAAACCATCCAGGTCCGTCCGGTCGATGGCAGTCCGATCGCCGGTGTGGTCATTGACAGCAACTACGATGTCATCAACTTCACCCCAGTCGATCCGTTGCTGCCCGACACCACTTATGAAGTCCGCCTGGTTGCCGGCGGCGTCCACGATATCGCCGGCAATCCGATCGAAGAATACACCTTTCACTTCTCGACCGGCGACGAGCTTGGCATCGGCGAACCGATCGAGACCGGTCCCCTTTTATTCAATCCAGACAGTCCGGTCAGCAGCGGTGATTCGGTCACCCTGTCGATCAACGCCAGCGGCGGCGATGGTGCGCTCGAATATCGCTGGAACCTGGGTGACGGCAACCAGACCGGCTGGCTACCTGACCACTCGTTCAATCACACCTGGTCCAGTCCGGGTACCTTCACCGTCCAGGTCCAGGTGCGTGACCAGGAAGGACAGTTGCAATCCCGCACCCGCCGCATGGTGGTCAATCCGGCCAGCAGCAGTTCGCAGCCGACTCGCTCCGATTCCATTGTCGTTGATCCCGGCAATCGCCGGGTCTGGGTCGTCAATCCCGACCACGGCAGCATCGCCCGACTCGATCCCGACGCCCTGGCTTTCAACTTCGAGCAGCCGATCTGCCAACAGCCTCGCTCTGTCGCCCTCGACAGCCAGCAGCGGCCCTGGGTGGCCTGTCATGGTGACCATCGGCTGTTGCGGCTCAGTCCGGCCAACGGAGCGATCGAAGCTGAATTGCCCACCGGCCGGGGCAGTGCGCCGCAGGCCGTCGTGTTCAACCCTGGCGGCAACCTGGGATTTGCCAGCCTGTCCGGCACCGGCGAGGTTGTAGCCTTCGATCCGGGCAGTGTCAGTGAATTGGGACGCACAGCGGTGGGTCACATGCCCCACGCCCTGGCTGTGACAGCGGCCGCCGATCGGCTGATGGTCAGTCTTCTGATTGCCGCTCAGGATGCTCATGCCAGCATCGTCGAGCTGACCCTGCCCGAGCTGAACATCAGCCGTCAGTTCGATTTGCCGCTGGATACGACCTCTCCGGATTCCGGCACTGCCGCCCGTGGTCTGCCCAACTACCTTGCCTCGCTGGCCGTTTCGCCGGACGATTCACGCCTCTGGTACGCGGCCAAAAAAGACAATATTCTGCGCGGCCAGTGGCGCGAAGGCAGCGACCTGACCTTTGAGAGTCTGGTGCGGGTCATGACCGGGACCGTGGATCTGACCAGCGGCAACGAGCAGATCGCGGCGCGCATGGACCTGGATGATTCCAGCCTGGCCCTGGCGCTCGCTCCCTCACCTGATGGTGCTCACCTGTTCGTGGCTTTGGCCGGCAACCACCGCCTGATCGCACTGGATCCCTGGCAGGGCCAGGAGTTGCAACGCCTGGACGTCGGCTTCACACCGCGCGGACTGGCCATGGATGGGGTGAGCGAACGGCTGTTCGTGCGCAACGATCTGGACCGCAGCGTTTCGGTGGTCGACGTGTCCGACCTGATCGCCAGTGGCCTGCCCGCCATGACTGAAATCGACATCATCCCAAGCACAATCGGCGAAGTTTTGCCGGCCGAGGACCTGCAGGGCAAACGGGTGTTCTATGACGCCGAAGATCCGCGCATGGGCCAGGACGGTTACCTGAGTTGTGCGAGTTGCCACCTTGACAATGGCGGCGACGGACGGGTCTGGGACTTCACCCAGCAGGGCGAGGGCCTGCGCCGTACCATCCCGCTGCATGGCCGAGCCGGCCTCGGTCACGGTTTCGTCCACTGGAGTGCCAACTTCGACGAGATCCAGGACTTCGAGATCCAGATTCGCAACCTGTTTGCCGGTACCGGCTTCATACCGAGCAGCGCCTTCCACGCCGACCCGCTCGGGACCCCATTGGCCGGGCATTCGGCCGACCTGGATGCGCTTGCCGCCTATATGGCCAGCCTGGGCACCTTCGGCGACAGTCCCTACCGCCAATCCGGCGGCAGCCTCACGCCCGACGGCCTTGCCGGCCGACAGATCTTCTCGACCCTGGGTTGCCAGAGCTGTCACGCTGGTGCGGCTTTCACCGATTCCGGCAATGGTCTGATGCACGATGTCGGTACCCTGGCTGAACATTCGGGTCAACGGCTGGGCTCGGCCCTGACTGGACTGGATACCCCGACCCTGCGCGGGCTCTGGCGCGGTGGCCCCTACCTGCATGATGGGAGTGCAGCGACCCTGGAAGATGTCCTGGTCGACGCCAACCCCGACGACGCCCATGGGGCCATCAGCACGCTCGATGCCAACCAGATTCAGCAGTTGATTGCCTATCTGCGCCAGATCGATGCCAGCGAAACGGCACCGGCTGGCGATCCACTGAATCTGGCCTGGATCGAACCGGCCCATGGCCAGGTGTTCGCCGAATCCGCCACCCTCGATATGGCCGTCTCGGCCAATCTTGACAATCTGGATCGAATCGAATTTCTGGCCAACGGCGACATCGTCGGTACGCGGACCAACCCACCGTGGGCAGTTGCCTGGACTGGCGACAGCGGACCGGTCTGGCTGCAGGCCCGAGCCATTCACGGATCGGGCCTGACCAGCCTGACCCGGCCGGTACGCGTGCAGTTTGGTCTGTGCAGCGGCGAGTCGGGGGTCCTGGCCGAAAAATGGAACGGCCTGAGCGGCACATCCATCGCCGATTTGACGAACCATCCCGCTTATCCGGACCAGCCCGATGAAAGCTGGATGATCAACGACCTGTTCGAGAGCCCGACCAATCTGGACGACAACTACGGCCTGCGTCTGAGCGGCTGGCTCTGCGTGCCCGAATCCGGGAACTATCGATTCTGGATGGCCAGTGACGACAACGGCTCATTGCGCCTGTCGCCCAACGCCAACCCCGAAGCAGCCCAGGAAATCGCGTTCCACACCGCCTGGACCAATCCGCGCGAATGGGACCGCTTTCCGACCCAGCAATCAGGCCTGATCTGGCTTGAGGCCGGTCAATCCTACTGGATCGAAGCCCTGGTCAAAGAAGCCGGCGGCGGCGACCACCTCTCGGTAGGCTGGCAACGGCCGGACGGCACGCTGGAGCGTCCTTTGCCCGCCGCAGTCATCCTGCGCACGCCAACAAGCGCACCGCCCACCGGCTTCGATTTACTCTTCCGCGACCGTTTTGAATAGATGGTGATTGATACTCAAGCCACACAATGGCTCGACGCAGTGGGGCGTGGAGATTCTTATACAATGACGCTCGTCAGGTCCAAAGTCATCCAGAGGGAGCAAAATGAAAATCCAGAATCTTGTTGGCGCGATACTGATCGCGCTGCTGCTGTTCGTCGTCGCTTGCGGGCAGGATCAAGACGATTCGCTGACATCGTCCGATAGTTCATTCACCAACGCCTGGGATGAGGCCCTGGCTGAGCGGGCTCGTCTGTAAGAAGTACTGCCGGATTCAACGCTGGCTTATGTCCGGATTCCGAATCTCTGGGGCATGCTTGCCGCACCCAAGTCCGGGGCGCTGGCACCGGCGCTGGGCAGCCAGGCCAATGCCCAAACCATCGCCGCCTTGCAGGCGCGCATTCCCGAGGTCATGACCGCGGAGTTCGGGCCAGCCGCGCCGTTGCTGACCCTGCTGCTGGAAACTCTGCGCTCACCGCTGGAAGTCGACCTGGTCGGAGAGGGGCCGCAACCGATGGAAGCCGAAATCGTGATCGAGGGACGGTTTGCCTTCGAATCGGTTGACGCGCTCAACGCCTTGCTGTCGGACGTCACCGAGCCCGGAGGCTTGCTGCAGTTGTTGCAGCCGGCCTCGGACGATCAGCCCGAGCAGATTCTGGCCGGTGTGTTTCCGATTTTCTACGCGTTCGATCCGGTCACCCAGCGAGTGCGCTTGGTGGGTGGGATGGCAGCCCAGCCGGAGTCGTTCGGCCGCTCGCGGTCCTGGCCCGAGAATCCTGAATCACCCATGCGTGGATTCCATGACCGGATCGATGCCGGCAGTCACGGCCTGTTTGTCAGGGCCGACGTGACTCGCCTGACGCCTTTGATGCAGCAGACTCTGCCGCCGGATGAGATTGAGGAACTGGATGGCAATGCCTTTCTCGGCGGGCGCGCTCGCAACCTGCTGTTTGCGAACAACAATATCGTGACCGCCGGCAATCGCAATTCCTGGGGCTTTCGCATCAGTGGTGGCGACAACATACTGATCGTCGACAACGGAGTGCGGGTGTCTTTTCACAAGCTGGTGCGCATGAATGACGATCCCGTCGATTATGTCTACATCAAAGGTGGCACCTGGATGCGCGAGTTGACCCTGACAAGCGGCGGACTACTGCTGAATGACTCGTTCGCCCAGCTATCCGGATCAACAACCGACCGGATCTACATTCACGATCCAGCCGTCTATCTGATTCCCGACGCGCCAGTCACGTTCGGAGCTTCGGGCGACGCCGGACAATCGGGCCGTAGCTGGGAGGCTTGCGGTATCGCCTGGCACTCGGTTCATCCCGATGTCATCAGCGAAAGTCGACTGGACAACTTGCAGGGCTTTTGCACCAGTGTCGGCGGACTTTGCAACTTTGGGCTGGGCACCCACAGCTACCACTACAATCCTGACCTGGAGTTCCCCGCCGATCCGTGGCGCAATCTGCCCAAGTTCAGGAACAACGATCCCGACGCGCTTCCGGTCTTGCCGTAAGTTGAAAGCACACCGGCTTGGCTGAACCAGCTCAGTCGATGTCGAACACACCACCTGATCGATCCAGGACTTGACCGAGTAAACCCCCGGTTGCCCAGCGGTATGCCGTCCAGCCAGTTCAGAAACGGTGAATCGATTGACGGGGCTGGAAAAGCGGCTCATACTCCGGTCGCGGCAAGGGGCCAGGCTTTTTTCAATCCGTTACATTGTTCAAGGGGAAAGTTTCATGATGTTCCGAAAGACGTTGTTTGCTTTTGCTGTTCTGACCTGTCTGGCTGCCGGCAAGGCCGTGGCTACCGACTACTATGTCGATATCGCCAACCAGACCGGCTACACCATCATGTACATGTATGTCAGCCCGGGCGATGCCAAGAGCTGGGAAGAGGACGTGCTCGGTGCCGATGTTTTGCGCAACGGCGTGACTCAGCGGGTCACGCTGACCAACTACAACAGCCCGGTTTTCGATATTCGTCTGGTTGATGAAGATGGTGATACCTACACCTTTTGGAATATCGATGTGTCACGCCACGACCTGGTTGTCACTCTCGCTGATCTGGACTGATTAATTTCCCAACATCTAACTGATCAGTCCTCGCAATTCAGACCGGCAAGAAAGGTCAGGCGTTCGAGATCGAAGCTGCCGTTGCCGAATGCCGGCAGCACCGATTGATAGTCGGCGCTACCGGACAGGCAATCCAGATCCATCTCGACAGCACCCCATTCAAAACGCTCGACGGCATCCGGATCGAATGCCTGGCCGAACTTTGCGCCGCGGGTCGCCAGCACCTCGGGCATGATGATTTTTCCGTTTGCCAGCGCGCCCATCCCAAGCATCCAGTACGGGTTGCCTTGAGGGTCATAGCTGAACCACATCATCAGAACCTGATTGTCATCCAGCCACTGAACGGTGAAGCCCTCGCCGTCATGGGCCGGATCAAACCAGGTGCCGCTTTGACCAGCATGCGCGTTTTTCGGAGGTAGCGGGTCGGGACAGTCCAGCCCCTGGGTGCGACTCAGGCGCGCAATATCAATGGTCTGAGACTGACCAAAGGCATCGTATTCGAACCAGCCTCTGTCACAACTCGAGAATACCAGACGAGCTGATCCGACCCGAACCCGGTCGACTTCAGCGGGGTCAAAGTCCGGACCAAAGCGACCGCCAACAGGTGCCAGCAGGTCACTGAACTGAATCTCGTTGGCGACAATCGGCCCCTGCCCGATCAGCCAGCGCGGGTTGCCTTGTTCATCATAGGTAAACCAGTAGCCCAACGCCTGGTCATTTGGCAGGATTTCCAGGACCCAGCCTTCGCCCGAGCGGTCCGGATTGAACCACAGGGCACTGTGGCCGGGACGAACAGCGAGTGGATCAAACGGTTCGTCGAGAGACATCGGCACTGACAAGGTTCGATCGGTACCGCCAAAATCGACCACAGTCTCGAACTGGCTGTCGTAACCAACCCAGCCACCGTTAATGAAATCCACCACACTGGACGGATCGGCGTCAAGAAGGTGGCCGGTCATATCGCTGGTAAGAACACTCAATCGGGCGTCACTGGCCAGATCAGTCAGGCTGCCAATCAAATCCCGGTTGGCAGTAGTGTCCGCGATGCGAAAGATCACGCTCAAGGCATCATCTCGATATCGGTGGTAGCCGAACGGTGCGCCACCGGCCTGGTTCAGCCAGGCTGATTGACCCATCTCCATATCCAGCGTGTGCTCATCAACTTGCAATACGATGGATACATTCAATGTGTCAGCCGTCTGACCCGGAAACGGGACAACTGCACCGTCTTGCCGCCAGCGCATGGGCTTGGAAAATCCCAGCCACAGACGATAGTCCCGTTCGGGCAAGAGGGACTGAATCGTGCGGTTGATCAGTTCGCGCTGACCCTCGACGGGCCGGCCCCAGCGCGCTGACCAGACCAGTGCATCGCTGGCCGCGTCCCGAATCTCGGCGCGCTGGATATGCGGTGGCCCGGCCATGTGATAGGCCGCCACCAGCATGGTTTCGGCCAGATTCTCACGCACCCGGCGAACTTCCGAGTCAGGAAGAACAAAGCCGTCGTGGCCGTTGCTGCGAAAGCCCCCGTACTCGGCCCCGCCATCCTGGCCTGGCTCGATTTCCCAGGTCATGGATGGCACCTGGAAGCTATGGCCGAAGTACTCCGACGTGGTCCCGATACCAACATTGATGGCGCTGGGCGAGTCCAGGTAAAACTGGTTGCCCGGAAGTTCGGAGTGGTGATCACTCAGTACTGAAAACAACCGGGTCTGAATGGCATTGCGTCGAAGGTTCGAGGTGAAAACGCTGAAGAAAACCCGGGTATAGGAATGCATGTCGGCAAAAAAACGCAGTCGGTTGCCCGGCCCCAGCTCGGCGGCATTGAGCAGGGCCTGGATTTCCGGCTCGGACTGGGGCGTGGGTCCGCGATAGGTCAGGTCCTGGGCTATTCCTGTCTCCGACGGCCCCGGCCAGAACGGCGGATTGTTTCGATTCAAATCGACACCATTCAGATGATCCCCCGTGCTGAAAAAGTCCTGATCGGCATCGCGCAGGTTCTTGCGTCTCATGCGCCCGTCCCTCGGCCAGAAATCCGGAAAGCGGTTGTCGGTTTCCATCCAGTTACGCCTCGGGTTGGCCTGGGTCTGCAGGAAACCGTCGATATTGGTCACCGGCACCACCACGATATTGACATGCTCAGCGACAAAGTCTGTCAGATAATGATCGCCGTGACCGTTAACCGCCCGTTCCATCAACCCGGTTACCACCTCTGGCGATTGCCATTCGCGTGCATGTATGGTGCCGGCATAGAAGATCGCTACCCGCTCCAGTCCCTCCGGCGTTGAATCTCCCGGCGCTGCCAGACGATAGGCCCAGATATCGCGACCGTAACGAGTCTGGCCGACCACACTGCCGCTGACCCGATCAGAATTCATCAACAGGTCTTGATGACGGGTATGCAGACCGGAGTAAGTTCTAAAACCATCGAACGGCAGCGGTGTGTCGACCGGAATCGGAACCGGGTAACCCAACCCGAGCTCACCGGCCTGCTCAGTCCATTCAGCCAGGCGCTGAGCCAGCAGGGAACCGGACGCCACGATCAGCAGCAGGGCCAGACCGCCTCGAAGTGTATGCACCGTCAAGCCCTTCATTGCACAGCTCCCTGAGTCGATGCCAGGCTTTGTTCCATGGCTCGAATGTGTTCCAGGCTTGCCGAATCGAGTGCATCGGCCGGCGCGCTTTCGGGATTGGCTTGCCAGCGACTGGCCGCACCCAGCCGAGCCAGTTGCAACGCTGCCGAGCTGCGAAGTTCGACATCCTCCAGCAGCCGCCAAAGCTGGCCGGCCCAATCCGATGGCCAGGTATTGCCAGTCATGTAATGATCGGTGACCAACGCCAGGGTCAGGGCGCGTGTGCCAGCATCAGGGTGAGCCAGCATCGCCTGGCCCAGCGCCAGAAATTGATCCGGGTCCAGTGTGGTAGTCGCCAGACGAAGCACATCGGCCACTCTTGGCCCTGGACCTGCCGGCAACCATTGGCTCAAACCATCCAGCTCGTTCCGGGCCAGCCAAACGTAGGGCAGGAAATGATCGATCAATCGCTGATCAAGCGCGGCAGCCGCCAGCTTGTCCAGCATGGTCGTCGATGCCGATGGCAATGCGGCGCGCAACCCCCGGGCAAAAGGCTGCTCCGGCCCGGCGGCATAGCGCTGCAGCAGATCCGCCACCGAGATTGATCCCGGACGAGTGACAGCGTTAAATCCTGCCGACCAGGCCCACTGGTTTTCCACCCCACGCAGCGCGCCAGCCACGTCAAACAAAGGCACTTGATAACTGGCAGACTCGTCATGCAAACGAACCGCTCGTGGCGGTCGACGCTTCAGATACTCCAGATCATCCGGACCAACCAGCTCAGGCTGTATCGCTCGCATACGTTGGACCAGATCAAAAAACACCGCATCAATCTGCACTGGCGACAAGTCATCGGAAGCATCTATTGCAACCATCTGCGCAAGTAAACCGGTACCGTTATCGGACTGCAATTGATCGATCACCGACCTGGCGCGATCACGAACCGCCCGGTCGAACAATGCCCGTTGCGCACTGGACTCCACCACAACCGGAACTGTGATCGCCAACGCGGGGGCGTTCAAGACAACGACAAAAGCAGCAAGACGCAAGTAGCGCACGTATCGAATCATCAGCCTGTTCCCTGAAACTCTCGCTGACAAAGAGTATAAGGCACCATTGCGCTATGATTGCGCGCTCTAGCAGCCTGTCGGACTTAACGCTGATCTACTGCGGAAACGCCGGATTGGGCCAGATTTCCCGCTCTTTTTCGTTAAATAGGTCCACTATTCGCCTCAAAAGATCGAAAAATCTGACTCCAACCGGCGTTCCCTCGCTACGATCGGTCAAGTCCGACAGGCTGCTAGACCGGAACGTGATCAGCGCGGAGATTTTTACCGCGCTGCTACTGATGGCCGCAGCATCGACCATGCTGACCATGCCGATGGTCAGACGAAGTCAGAACTCAGCACCCAATACAATCGATTGAGCGTTTGCGAAAAGACGACAGACCATGCCACCAGTTGCATCGAACCAGCCTCTCAATGCTTTCAGGTAGATTGCATCAGCAAATGATTATTCATGGATGCTCAGGCACAATATCGACTGACACCGGGGACTGACCATGTTCGAAGTTTTTAGTATTGGCCTGGCCTTTGTGCTCGGTCTGGCCGTCAAACAGATCGGTCTGCCACCGCTGGTTGGTTTTCTGGCCGCCGGATTTGGTTTGAACTGGCTCGGACAGCGCTTCGGCATTTTGCCTGCCTACACCGGCGAAGTGCTCGATCACCTCGCCCATCTTGGCGTGCTGCTGCTACTGTTTACCGTCGGCATGAAGCTGAAGCTGCGGCAGCTGGGCCAGGCGGCGGTGCTGGGTGGCGCTTTACTGCATTTTGCGATCTCCGTCATGATCTTCGCGCCCGCGCTTTACTGGATCCTGAATCTGGACTTTCAGGTTGCCCTGCTGCTGGGTATCGCGCTGGCTTTTTCCTCGACTGTGCTGGCGGCCAAGATTCTGGAAAGCAAACGCGAGCTGACCGCTTTCCACGGACGCACCGCCATCGGCATTCTGATTGTTCAGGATTTGATTGCCCTGCTGGTGCTGAGTATCTTCGGGGCGGGCATGCCCACGCCATGGGCGCTGATCGTGTTCGGACTGCCACTACTGCGGCCGGTCCTGCACTGGCTGCTGGATTTGACCGGCCACGATGAAATGCTGGTGCTGATGGGCATGATGCTGGCCGTGGTGCTCGGCGGCATGGGTTTCGAAGGCCTGGGATTGAGTTCTGAAGTTGGTGCCCTGCTTATGGGGGTGCTGGTCTCCGGCCACCAACGTGCAAAGGAAGTCTCCGAGTCACTTTGGGGCCTGAAAGAGCTGTTTCTGGTCGGCTTCTTTTTGCAGATCGGAATGTCCGGCCTGCCAACCGCGCACGACTGGATGCTGGCGCTCGGGCTGATCCTGATACTGCCGCTCAAGGGCATGCTGTTTTTCATCATTCTGGCGCTGTTTCGTCTGCGCGCCCGCAACAGCTTCCTCGGTGCGCTCACACTGACCGCCTACAGTGAATTCGGGCTGATTGTTGCCGCCGGCATTCCGGCCATGAATGACTGGCTGGTCGCCCTGGCACTGACGGTGTCACTGTCTTTCGCCGTAGCCGCACCACTCAACCGTGCGGCGCATCGACTCTTTGAGCACTTCGAAAACGGACTGTGTCGGTTTCAGCGCGAAGCACGCCATCCTGACGAAATTCCCCCGGATCTTGGCACGGCACGGGGGCTGATTTTTGGCATGGGTCGCACCGGGTCGGCCGCCTATCTCGAAATTGAACCCCATATTGATGACCTGTTTGGCCTGGATTCGGATCCTTATCGCGTGGCAGAACACAAGTCGCAGGGATGGCCGGTGGTACTGGCCGATGCCGAGGACACCGACTTCTGGCGCTCGGTTAATCTGGATGCGTTGGAAGTTGTGATTCTGGCCATGGACGATCTGGAGGCCAAGCTGATCGCCGCACGCAAGCTGCGGGAACGGGGATTTACTGGCCCGATCATCGCTCATGCCCTGTATGACGACGATGCAGAAAAAATCCGCCGAGCTGGAGCCAACGAAACCTATCTGACCATGCGCGAGGCGGGCCGCAATCTGGCCGGTCATGCGTTGCAGTGTCTCGAACCATCCAAACCTACAAGCGATTCATCGTAACCCGGGGAGACCGGCGCGCACGTGACCTGACCTCGCCGGTCCAGGCGCGCAGGCTGTCCAGCAGTACATAGACGTAGGGCACCACAATCAGGCTGACCACGGTCGAGAAGGCCAGCCCACCGATAATTGCCCGGGCCATCGGATAGTACGGCGGGCCACCGCCGCCGATCCGGGTATTGCCAATGGCCAGCGGGATCATGGCCAGTATGGTGGTGGCCGCCGTCATGAGTATGGGGCGCAGACGATCACGGCCAGCCTGAATCACGGCCTGGTTGCGCGGTAAACCACTGCGGCGCAGGTTGTTGACGTGGTCAATCAGAACGATGCCGTTATTGACCACAATGCCCATCAGTACCAACATGCCAATCAGCGCCATCATCGACATCTGGGTACCGGTCAGCATGAAGAACCAGTACACACCGATAAACGAAAACAGGATCGAGGTGATGATGGAGACCGGAAACAGCGTTGACTCGAACAGAGCCGCCATGACGATAAAGACCAATGCGATGGCCAGCAGCATATTGAAGACCATTTGCTGCATGGCCTCGTCTTCCTGCTGAAATGCCTGGCCATAACTCCAGGTATAGCCAGACGGAAGGGCGATCTGATCCATGACTGCCGAAATGCGCTCGCGCGCCTCGTCGACCCCCATGTCAGAGGGATTGACCGACACGCTGACCGAGGTTTCCCGATTCAGACGTGAGATCGCGGACGGTCCTCGAATCACGTTCAGGTCAGCAACGGTTGACAGGCGAACCCGTTCGCCGGCCTGGTTGATCAACGGCAACCCGGCCAATTGCGGGATGCTCTGACGATCTGCACCCTGGAATTCCAGGCGCATCTTCAGCTCGCCCTCCGGGCCGCGAAACTCGTTCAGATTATCGCCGCGCATGGCCACAGCGACAGATTGCGCGATTTCATCCGTTGACAGCCCATAACGCAGCGCGCGTTCGCGATTGACCGTGACCTGCACTTCTTCATTGCCAGAAGCGGCACCGGAGCGCACATCAACCAGACCATCAGCAGCCGAGAGTACACGTACCACTTCAGCGGCAATTTCAAACAGGCGCTCACTGGAATCGCCATACAGGTTCAGACTGAGCGACTCGGCACCGCCGGTACGCTGAAATTCGAAGGATGGCTTGCCAATCGCGATGGGCGGCAAATCGCCGCGAACCCGTTCGCGCAGCCGTTCGTTCGATTGCTGGCGTCCATCGGCCAGGATCAGCGTGGTTTCTGCCCGGCCAGTGTTGTAAAAGCTGTAGAGTGATTCGAATTCGAAGGCATCCTGGTTGGCACGCAGATAGTTCTCGATCTGATCAACGGCCTCGCGCACTTTTTCCAGAGTATATGTTCCCTCGACGTTGTAACGCAGCATCATCCGATCCTCATCGGCCTCGTCGAACATGTTGGTCGTGACCTGACCGGCCGGAATGACCACGCTGACGATCATGACCAAAACGATCAGCGCACTGGTCCAGCGATATTTCAGGCTGGCCTCCAGCATTCGGGCATAACCATCAGTCAGGCGAACCAGCCAATTGCCGGCTTTGGGCGCCGGTGGCGGCTTGACCCGAAGTGTCAGCAACGGAATCAGGGTTTGCGCAATCAGCAGCGAGGCCAGCAAGGCCACGGTGATGGTGTAGGCCACATGCGACAGAAACAGGGTGATCTGGTTCTGGGCCCCGAAGATATTGGGCAGAAACACAATGATGGTAGTCAATGTGCCGGCACTGATGGCCATCGAGACTTCTCGCACTCCAAGCAAGGTCGCGCGGGCCGGCTGATCGGGCAGAAGTGCTCGGCGACGGTAAATGCTTTCGGTGACCACCACGCCGTTGTCGACAAGCATGCCGATGGCCAGCATCAGGCCCATCATGGTCAGGATATTCAGGCTCAGTCCGAGGAAATACATCGCAGCCAGTGTGATCAGAATGGCGGCCGGAATCGAGAGCATCACGATCAGGGTGGTGGCCCACTGGCGCAAAAACACAAACAGCACCAGCATGGACATGATCGCGCCGATCAGACCAGCCATGGCCAGGTCCTTCAGCGAGGTCGTTACGCCATCAGCCTGGCTGAACAGGATATAAAGATTGATGCCGGCCATTTCAGGCAGCTCGCTGATCGCATCGATTTCAGCCAGTACCCGTCGACTGACATCGACCATGTTGGCACCGCTTTCCTGAAACACATCCAGACCAATCGCAAACTCGCCATCGAGCAGCCGCGCATATTCCATGGGCGGGGTTTCGAGCACCACGTCGGCGATATCGTCCAGGCGCAGGCCCTGTGCATTGACCGGCAAGCGGCGGATCTCATCCAGGCTGCGAAACTCACCCATGGGGTGAACCCGGATACGCTGGCCGGCCGAATGATCGGTGACATAGCCTCCCGAGACCGAAAAATTGGCCTGACGCAGTCTCAGGCGCAAGTCGGCCAGGTCAATCTGATGCGCAGCAACCCGGTCGGCATGCAACAGGATGCGAACCTCACGCCGCTGCACCCCGTCCAGGCTGACGCTGGCCACGCCTTCCAGTCGCTCCAAGCGACGGCGTACATTGCGATCAAGCAACTCGTAGGCGTTTGACAGGTCACGCTGCGAGCCAATTCGCAGGCCCAGAATGGGTTCATCGGTGCTGGTGAACTTGCGCACGAAAACCCGTTCCAGATCATCGGGCAACTGGCCGCGAATGCCGTCAATCTTGTCACGCGCCTCGACGCCTCGGGCGGCCATATCGGCATCCCAGCCAAAAAACATGAAAATCTGCGATTCGTTCTGACCGGAACTGGAATTCATGGTCTGAATGTCACCCATGGTCGCCAGCACATCCTCGACCGGCCGGGTGATCAGGCGCTCCACCTCTTCCGGTGAGCTTCCCTGGTAGGGGATCTGAATCATCATGGCCGGGAAATCAATGGCCGGGAAGAATTCCAGCGGCAGCAGGCGCAGTGCGGCGATACCCAGCAATATCAGGCTGATCGACACCATCAACGTGGTGACCGGACGGCGAATGGCCAGGCGAGTCGCGGTCATGTGGGGTTGACCTTGAGGCTGGCCGAGACCATGACGTCGCGATCTGCCTGGGTTTCACGCCGGTCCACCAGGCGGTAGACCACCGGGATAACCACCAATGTCAGCAGGGTGGAGAACAGCAGGCCGCCGATAACCGTGATGGCCATGGGGGTGCGCATCTCGGCACCATCGCCAATACCCAACGCCAGCGGCATCAGGCCCAATGTCGTGGTCAGCGTCGTCATGATAATCGGGCGCAGGCGAGCCGCTCCAGCTTCGATGATAGCATCCAGGCGGGCCAGGCCCTGGTCGCGCAGTTGGTTGATGCGGGTCACCAGGACGATGGCATTGTTGACCACAATGCCGGCCAGCATGATCAGCCCGATAAACACCACCACTGACAAACTGGAGCCGGTCAGCCAGAGACCGAAGATCGCACCGGTCAGAGCCAGCGGAATGGTCAGCAGTATGACCAGCGGATGGAGCAATGACTCAAACTGTGATGCCATGACCAGGTAGACCAGAAACACCGCCAGTGCCAAGGCCATTATCAGGGAGGCAAAGGCGCGCTGCATTTCCTCGCTCTGGCCGGCCACGCGCACGCTGACTCCGCGCGGAAGCGTCATGCCGGCCAGAATTTCGCGGGCCTCGTCAGTGGCCGAGCCCAGATCGCCAAAGCGCGGACTGGCCGAGACCACGGCCACGCGCTGCTGACTGCTGCGGCGAATCTCGCCCGGACCGATGACCACGGCAATATCGGCTACCGCATCGAGCGTTACCGGGCGGTCAGCGGCAGGATTAACAATCAGCCGGGCGATCCGCTCCATGGACTCGCGCTGGTCTTCCTGCGCCCGGACCAGTACATCAATGCGCCGCTCACGCCAGGTATAGCGCGTTGCCACCTCACCGCGCACCTGGCGGACCACGGTGTCGGCAAGCTGGTCAGCCCGCAGGCCCAGCCGGGCGGCCCGCTCATGATCAAAACGAATCTGGATTTCCGGATGGCCCTGTTCCATCGTGGTACGGATATCCGTGACCCGTTCCGAGTCGGCCAGCGCCTGGGCGATGCGGTCGGAAACCTGCTTGAGCTGGGCCAGATCAAACCCGGTGACTTCAATCTCCAATGGTGTAGCAAAACTGAACAGTTCGGGTCTCTGGATAGTGAAATCGACGCCAGGCTGAGCCTCCAGATAGGAGCGAAGCACCGTAATGACCGCCGCTTCATCCGCCTCTGGACGGAGCACGACATTCAAGGTGCCGGAATGCTCGCCGGCCTCTTCCGGATTGGTATCCAGGCGCCGACCGGTCCCGGCCACCGCATCGGTCCGCGCGACCATGGAATGAGCCCGGGCAATCTCATCAAGCTCGCGTATGACCCGATCGGTCTGCTGCAATGGCGAACCTGGTGCCAACTGGACTTCGACCTGAAACTCGCCCTGGGCCAGGCTCGGGACCAGTTCCATCCCAAGGCGCGGAATCAGCGCCAGGGCCAGAATGAACAACACGACTGCCACGGTCAGGGTCAAACCGCTGCGGGCCAGGGAGCGTCGCAGAAAATCGGGGTAACGGTCAGCCAGGAAGTCATAACCGCGGTTGAAAATGATGACCAATGGCCGAAAGACACCGTGCGCCAGCCGTGCAATCAGGAATACCAGGGTACCGACCAGTCGGGTGACCAGGGTGGCCAGCCAGGTGACAGCCACGTACATGGCATGGCGCAACGTGCCAAACAGGCCGCGCCGCTCGCCGGACGGATGACTTGCTGCACCTGCGCTGTCAGGCAGGTCACCGCTGGCCCGGGCGCGCGGCTTCTCGCCCAGCGAAGCCAGCATCGGAATCAGCGTCAGGGCTACGGCCAGCGAGACGATCAGGGCAAAGGTCACGGTCAGCGCCTGGTCACGAAACAGCTGGCCGGCGATACCATCGACAAAGACCAGCGGAAAAAACACGGCAATCGTGGTCAAGGTGGCTGCAATGACCGCGCCGGCGACCTCGCCGGTGCCTTCGCGTGCCGCATCAATCAGGCTGGCACCGGCCTCCCGCTTGGCCGCGATGTTTTCCAGCACCACGATGGCGTTGTCGACCAGCAACCCGATGGCCAGGGCAATACCACCCAGCGACATGATATTCAGAGTCAGCCCGGCGTTGTACATGGCGGCGAATGTCGCGACCACCGACACCGGAATGGCCAGGCCAATAATCACCGTCGCGCGGGCATTTTTCAGAAACAGGTAGAGCAC
>CAZFYM010000051.1:17702-27821 GCA_964523755.1 uncultured Wenzhouxiangella sp.
CACGGCGATAGCGAGCAGCCCGCCGATCAACGCGGCCTGAACCACCTCGACAATGGCATTGCGGATAAATACCGATTGATCATAGGTCCGGGTCAAGGCCAGGTCACCGGGCAGACTGGCACGAATCGGAACCAGTCGCCGCTCGACCTGTCGTGCAACGGCAACCACATTGGTATCGCCCTCGCGATAGATGGCCAGCTCGACCATTTCAGCACCATTGACCCGAGTGATGGCTTCGCGCTCGCGCCATCCCTGACGAATCTCGGCGATATCCTTCAGGTACACCGGGCGGCCATCACGCGTGGCGATGATAACCTCGGCGATCTGATCGACCGTCTCGAATTCATTGATTGTACGAACCAGGAATTGACGACTGCCTTCTTCCAGCCGACCGCCGGACAGGTTGACATTCTCGGCGCGCAACCGCTGGGCTACGGTTTCGATCGTCAGACCCAGCTGTGCCAGCCGGTATTGATCCAGCAGAACCTGGATCTCATCCTCCAGACCACCAGAAACAGTCACTGCGGCCACCCCGTCAATCGATTCCAGATCCTGCTTGAGCTGTTCATCCACATAACGCCGAAGCAAGCGCAGCTCCTGGCTGGCGTCGGCAGCCTCACGCGACGGTAACAAGTGATTGCTTGAATCATCGGCGGCATCGGCATCTTGCACTGCTCGCGCCAGGGCAAAGCGCAAAACCGGCTCGCTTGATGGATCGAAGCGCAACAGCAGCGGCCGCGCGGCCTGCAGCGGAAGTTCCAGCGTTTCCAGGCGCTCGCGAACATCCAGCGCGGCATGATCCATATTCGTGCCCCAGGCAAACTCCAGGGTGACATCGGACTGACCCGGTCGCGATACCGACCGAACCAGTCGGACGCCGCGGATCACGCCTACCGCCTCTTCGATCGGCCGGGTCATCAGACTTTCGATCTCGGCCGGGGCCGCACCGGCAAAATCAGTGCGCACGGTCAATGTGGGATAGGACAGGTCAGGCAGCAGGCTGATATCCAGCCGCGACAGCGAGACCAGGCCGAACAGCAGCACCGCCACAGTCACCATGGCGATGGTTACCCGCCGCCGCGTGGCCAGCCGAATCAATTTCATGTCTCATCGTCCAGCAGCGATTCAACCAGCGTGGCGCTGGCAACGACAGACGAATCAGCCAGGCCGGTAGGATCACCCAGCACCAGTACCGGGCTGCCACTGCGCAAGCTGGCCTGGCCGGTAACGACTACACGCTCGCCGACTGCCAGACCCTCGATGATTTCATAGTCGCCGTTGTTCCGATAACCCGGAATCACCGGACGCCGCTCGGCTTCGCCATCGCTGATCACGAAAACGGCGGATCGGCCATCCTCGGTCAGTACCGAGTCGACCGGCACCATCACCACGTTGTCGCGCTGGTCATAGACGATGGAAAAGCGCCCAAACATCCCTGGGCGCAGCCGACCGCTGGCATCGCTGAGTTCGATCGTGACGCGAAAAGTGCCGGATTCAGCATCAATCACCGGACTGATTCTGGCCACCTCGCCGAGAAACTCTTCGCCCGGCAGCGCATCAGCGCGCAATACCGCCGATTGACCGCGCAACAACCGACTCAGCTCGCTTTCCGGAACGTGCAGCACGGCCCGCAACGGATCCAGCGCAGTCAGGACAAAAATCGGATCGACCGTATTGACCATATTGCCAACCCGGATCATGCGCTCGGAAACAACGCCGTTGATCGGTGCCGTGATATTGGTGTAGGACAGTTCCAGCTTGACCAGATCATGCTGGGCTTTCTGGGCATCGAACTCGAATTTCAGCCGCTCAAATGCCTCGGTACTGATCATACTGCGCTGGTGCATTTCGCGATGCCGGTTGAAATCCTGCTGCAATCGACTCAGATCAGCTTCGGCCCGTGTCAATTCCAGCCTCAGGCGCTCATCATCAATGCGCGCCATGACATCGCCGGCTTTGAGGAAATCACCTTCCTCGACCAGCAACTCGACGACCTGGCCGGCCATTCTGGGTACTACGCGCGCCTGACCGTCTGCTTCCAGCGTTGCGGTGGCAGCATAGTAGGCCGAGATCGAGCCGAGCCGGGCATCGGCCACTTCCACCGGAATCCGCTCAACGGGTGCCTTGTCAGTGGACTCGTTTTCGGCTGTCTGCTCTCCTCCGCAGGCAGCCAGGACAAAGACCGCCAGCCCCAACCACAGTGCCATCAACTTGTTCATCAATCACTCCGTCGCGCGAATTCCATGTGTGTTGGTGAACTATAACAGTAAGGGGGTTGGCCGGGATGTGCCGAAGGTCATGGGGGAAGGGGAAAAGGGAAAAGGGGAAAGGGGAAAGGCTCAGGGATCTTCGTTGAAATTTGAGAGAGTTTGGCGGGTGCGGTTGATGTTGAGCTGGAACACATCCGGGCGGGCATAGTGGCCGCTGGGGTCGAAGTTGTGACGGGCACGGCGGACCTGGGCCGGATCGATGTCGGCGAACAACAGCCCGGACTGGTCGGCGAACGGTTCGATTAACCATTTGCCGTCCGGGCCGCACAGGCAAGATCCGCCGGTCGCCCAGGGCATGTCCGCCGCGGCCTGTTTCACAAGCCCGGCGTGAGGCAGATTGTCCGGTAAATCGTCAATTCGCATCAGGCCGGAAACAGACAGCACGTAACTGCGCCCTTCCAGGGCCATAAAGCGGGTGATTTCGCGGGTATTGCGGGGGCTGCCAGGCCAGACGGCCACATGCAGATCCTCGCCCTGGGACTGCAGGGCCACACGAGCCAGCGGCATCCAGTTTTCCCAGCAGTTCAGCGCGCCCAGCGTGAACTCGCCGACGGCATGGGTACGCAGACCGTGGCCATCGCCAATCGACCAGACCAGGCGCTCTTCATGGGTCGGCATCAGCTTGCGATGAACGGACTGAATCTGGCCGCTTGCATCAATCACCACCACGGCTGCATACACGCTCTCGCCACGATCCGCCGGCCGTTCGAGAATGCCGGTGACCACGGTGATGGCATTGCGCCGGGCCGCCTCGCAGACCGGGGCCAGATGACCCTGCTCGATAACCACCGCCTGGTCGACATAGTGGGAGAAAAAGTCTTTTTGCAGGGCACTGTCAAAGCGTGCTCCATCGGTGCGCTCGACCCAGAATGGATAACCGGGAATCAGTGCCTCACCAAAAGCCACCAGCTCGACGCCAGACACGGCGGCCTGATCGATTTGTTCGATGACCCGTTCGATCGTCGCCTGCCGATCCAACCAGACCGGGGCGATCTGGGCAGCGGCTACGCGCAGTGTCCGGCCACTCATGTGTTCATTTCATCGATTCGAAGTGCCATGATCAGCGCTTCTTCACGTCCATTATCGGCCGGGTAATAGCCTGGCCGTCGTCCGATCTGGCGAAAACCGAATGCTTCATACAAGGCCACGGCACCCGGGTTGGATGGACGAACTTCGAGAAACAGCCGGGCCAGACCGATCAGGGCCAATTCATCAATGACGTGTCCCAGCAGTATTCGGGCCAGCCCCTGGCGACGAAGCTCCGGGGCAATGCACAAATTCAGCAGATGGGATTCGTCCATGGCCATGGATACGATGGCGTAGCCAACAATATGGCCCTCACTGGTCAACACATAGCAACGGTAGCCGACCCGGAGACAGTCGGCAAAGATGCCGCGGGTCCAGGGAAACCGATAACTGGCCTGCTCGATGTCTGCAACCCGCCCCAGATCAGCGCGGCGCATGGCTCGAATTTCCAGCGCCGGTTTCAGTACCGCAGCCATTTCAGCGCTCCAGCCTGGGTGCAATTCGCTGCCACAATTCTCGTCTTGAATCAGCGTCGCTTGCCAGCGCATCCAGCGTCGGCGCGACGATCAGTTCGCGCCAGTCCGGTCGTTGCCTGGGCTCACCGAACGCCAGAACATGTGTGATGCCGCGGGCGCTCATTTCCGCCATGCCCACGCCGGCCGTGGTGTCACCGCCCCACTGACCAAATCGACAGCGATCGATGCCGATAGTGGCCTTGATATCAGCCAGAAGCTTTTCGTGACGACCCCGCCAGGGTTCTGCCTGGACCAGCAGCCAGTCGCCGGCACCGGACAGCAGGCGCACGCGTGGCTGGGAGGCGGCGGCATCCTGATCAGCCGCCACCGCGCTGGCGCGCCGACTCCAGACATCCACGCCGATCACCGCCAGCCGCTGGCGTGAAGCCGCATCAAGCCGGGTCATCAAACTTCTCACGGCTGCGGCGGCGACGCTGTTGATAGCGGCCCCGCGCTGTAACCAGCAATCCGGACAGCACATACAAGATGCCGATGGTAAACAGCACGGCCGGCGGGTCCACCGCCAGCATGACCAGAACCACCAGCACCAGAAAAATCCAGGCAAATGGCACCCGATCTGACATCGGCCAGGCCTTGAAACTGAAATAACGCACGCGAGAGACCATCAGTGTGCCCAGCATCACAGTCAGGACCAGCATCGGCCAGGCGACCAGTTCAGGCGAAATTTGCCGACTTTCACAAAACCAGATCGTGGCGATCAGCGTGCCGGCGGCCGCCGGACTGGCCAGGCCCTGAAAGTAGCGTTTATCTGCCACCCCGGCCTGGGTATTGAAACGGGCCAGGCGCAATGCCGCACAGGCAGCGAAGAAAAACGATCCCAGCCAGCCGAGCTTGTCGGCCACGGTATCCGGGTTTCCCAGGCTATGCAAAGTCCAGGTAAACACCAGAATCGCCGGTGCGACGCCAAACGAGACCATATCCGAAAGACTGTCGTACTGAACGCCGAATTCCGACTGGGTATTGGTCAATCGCGCCACTCGACCGTCTACGCCGTCAAGCAGGCCGGCAATCACAATGGCTACGCAGGCGGCTACCGGTTGACCACCAATAGCGGCCACGATGGCATAGAATCCCGCCATTAGAGCGCCTGTCGTCAGCGCATTGGGCAACAAGAAGGCCCCGCGGGCCAGGCCCCGGCGTGGGTTGTTTTCAGTCACGGTAGTCGTTTCGGATTCACAGTGACAAAAGCATAGCATTGCCGTCGTGTGACTTGCGCAGGATTGACGATTCAGGCACAGTTGGGCCATTGCAAACGGCCTGTTGCGCAAATGGAGTTCACTGGAATGAAAGCACTGCCTTATTTCTGCCTGATACTAATCCTGGCCGTATTGGCTGGTACAGCCCAGAGTGCAGAAGAAATCTATAAATGGATCGACGAGGACGGGGTCACGCATTATTCCGCACGGCCACCCGAAGGCGTTGAATACCAACGCGTGACCACCGAAGCAGACCGCGCCACGGCGCGCAACGATGCCGCCTCGACGAGCCAAAACAACGACGAGCCGGAAGCTGAACCTCAGGTCACCGGAGCCCTTCCACAGCTGGCTGAGGTCACGGTCGAAGAACCCGATCCGGCGCTGGTCGCCGAACGCTGCGAACAGGCCCGCAACAACCTGAGTTGGCTGACCCAGCGCACTCGCATTTCAATGACAAACGAAGACGGCACCCTGCGTCGCATCAGTGAGGAAGAACGTCAGGCACAAATTAGCGAGAACCAGGCTTTTATTGACGAGTGGTGTTGACGCAATAGAAAGTTCAGGGTTCAGGAAATAATTATCAGGGGCTCGGGGCTGCTGGCCGGGTCCAGCGGCTGGTAGAATTGGCGGCTTTGATTGTGCCCGGACCCGATTGATGAAAACCAGCCAGTTTCACCTTGTTACCCAGCGCGAAGTCCCTGCCGATGCCGAGATTGTTTCGCATCAGTTGATGCTGCGCACCTCGATGATCCGTAAGCTGACCTCGGGTATCTACACCTGGACGCCGCTCGGGTTGAAAGTCTTGCGCAAAGTGGAAGCCATTGTGCGCGAGGAAATGGACTCGGCGGGCTGTCTGGAAATGCTGATGCCGGCGGTGCAGCCGGCCGAGTTGTGGCGCGAAACCGGACGCTGGGACCAGTTCGGTGCCCAGCTTCTGAAAATCACCGACCGGGCCGGTCGCGAATTTGCCTTTGGTCCAACGCACGAAGAAGTCATCACCGAGTTCGCGCGCGGCGAGATCCGTTCCTACAAGCAATTGCCAATCTGCTTTTACCAGATTCAGACCAAGTTCCGTGACGAGATCCGACCCCGTTTCGGCGTGATGCGAGCGCGCGAGTTCCTGATGAAAGACGGCTATTCCTTCCACATGGACGACGACTGTCTCGGGCAATTTTACCAGGTCATGCACCAGACCTATACCCGAATCTTCGAGCGCCTGGGGCTTAACTTCAAGGCTGTTACGGCCGATTCCGGTGCAATTGGCGGTGCGGTCAGTCATGAGTTTCACGTCCTTGCCGACTCCGGCGAAGACGAGATCGCCCACGTGTCCGGCAGCCACTACGCGGCCAATGTCGAGCAGGCTGAAGCCGTGGCCACGGGCGAACGCGCGACCCCGACCGCCCCGATGGAAAAGATCGCCACGCCGGACGCCAAAACCATTGCCGAACTGGTCGAGCACCATGGCTTGCCCATCGAGAAAACCGTCAAGACCCTGATCGTGGCCGGCAGCGACGCATCCGGACACCAGCTCGTCGCACTGATGGTTCGCGGTGACCATGAACTCAATGATGTCAAGGTCGAAAAGCTGGCCGAAGTCGCCGCGCCGCTGCGCATGGCCAGCGAAGAGGAAATTCGGGCGGCCATTGGTGCCGGCCCCGGCAGCCTGGGCCCGGTCGGCCTCAAGCTGCCCTTGGTTATTGATCGTTCCGTGGCCGTCATGAGTGATTTTGGTGCCGGTGCCAACGAGGATGACTTTCATTATTTCAATATCAACTGGGAGCGCGATGTGCCGCTGCCGACGGTGGCCGACCTGCGCAAGGTCGTCGCCGGTGACCCGGCCGCTGACGGTTCGGGCAAGCTGGAGCTGATTCGCGGTATCGAAGTCGGGCATATCTTCCAGCTCGGACGCAAATATTCCGAAGCCATGAACGCGGTGGTCATGGACGAGAACGGCCGGGGCGCACATCCGGCTATGGGCTGTTATGGCATCGGCATCTCGCGCATTGTGGCCGCCGCCATCGAACAGAACCACGATGACAATGGCATTATCTGGCCGACGCCGCTGACCCCGTTCGACGTCATGATCCTGCCGCTGAATCGGCAGAAATCGCATCGCGTGCGCGAGCTTTCCGACCGGCTCTATGAAGAACTGGGCCAGGCCGGGCTTGAAGTCCTGCTCGACGACCGCCCATTGCGTCCCGGGGTGATGTTTGCCGACGCCGAACTGCTCGGTATCCCGCACGTACTGGTGGTCGGTGACCGCGGCCTGGACAATGGCATCGTCGAATACCGCCGCCGCGGCGGCGAAAACCAGGACCTGCCCATCGATCAAACGGTCAGCTTCCTGACCAGTTAGGGCATCAAGAAAATCTTTATGTCGCAAAGCAGCGAAGCAGCAAAGAAGAGCAAAAACTTTTTTAAGTTGTTTTCTTGATTGCTTAGGGCCCAAAAGACTTTTTTCTTTTTATTCCTCTTTGGGCAGGCCGGGGTCGCGGACCCACAGATCGCGCTGGGGAAAGGGAATTTCGATGTTGTTTTCGTGGAACGCCTTGTAAACGTCCATATACAGTTCATGGGTGATCAGGCCGCGTTCGGACGGGTGATTGACCCAGCATAGCAGCTCAAAATCCAGGCTGGAGTCGCCGAACCCGCGTATGCGGACTCTGGGGTTGGGATCCTTGCAGACATTGTCGTGCTCAACCGCAACCCGCTCCAGCAATTCAACCACCTGATCAACATCGGACCCGTACGCCACCCCGATTTTCAGGCGAATGCGGAACCTGACCCATTTGCCGCCGGATTCGTTGTAAATCTTGGCATTGGCCATGACCGAATTGGGAACGGTGATTTCGACGTCGTCCCTTGTCAGTATTCGTGTCGAGCGAATTCCGACCTTGGTCACTTCGCCCCGGTCACCGGTATCGAGGACGATGTAGTCGCCCATTTTGTAGGGTGCGTCGGCAATGATGAAAAAGCCGGCGAAGAGATTGGCCAGGGTATCGCGCGCGGCAAAACCTACAGCAATACCTATGACCCCGGCCGATGCCAGCCAGGCGGTCGGGTCGATTTTCCAGACCATCAGCAGCGCATAGGCTGCCGCACCGACGATCGCGATGGTCGCAACCAGGTCGAAAAGTGGCAGGGTGCGTTCCTCGACAATCTGAAAACGATCGCGCAGGTTGCCAAGGATCGCCAGGCCGATATGCGCCGCCCGCATCGCCGCCACCATCAGCCGGATAATCAGTATGCTCATCAGCAGGCGAATAACGATCTGCTCGACCCGATCATTCAGCCCCAGCACCTGAACCGCCGCAACCAGCGCCGTGTAGCCGACCATCAAGGCGGTCAGGTTGGCCGCAATGCGCAACAGCTTCTCGTCAAGATCCGTGGTCGTTCGCGCGGTGACCTTGCCGCCCCAGTAAAGCACCATCGCCCGACCAAGCGTAGCGAGAGCAAGCCCGATCACCATCACAATAACCGACAGAACGATCGGATAGTCCGCGAGAAAATTCCAGGGAACAATCAGTGGCTCGGGCAGCCAATAAGGCGCAACCGCACTCGGCGATGTTGTTTCACTCATGCATCATTCTCCGTCGCTTGCGGTCCCAGGTGATTCTGCCCGCGCGACCGGGCCAGAGCGATCTGTCGAACCCGCTCACGCAGTCCGGCCAGGCGAGCATGGTCAAATTCCTGATCGCACAAACGACAGTGGCCCAACTCATCCACTGGCGGCATGCCATCGGCTTCAAGCCCGTCAACCGGGCGACGACAGCTCACGCAAACGGCCCGATGAGTGGGTCTGAGGTCATGGTCTACGCTGACCCGGTCGTCAAAGACAAAGCACTCGCCGCGCCAGAATGATCGCTCGGGCGTCATGGTTCGCAGATAATTGAGAATACCACCGTCGAGCTGGAACACCTTGCTGTAACCCTGATCCAGCAGCCAGGCGCTGGCTTTTTCGCAACGAACGCCCCCGGTGCAGAACATCGCAATCGGCTTGTCCGGCGACAGGTGGGTCTGGGCCCACTCGCGAAACTCGGTAAAACTGCTGATCGCCGGGTCCATGGCACCATCGAAGCTGCCCAGCTCGACTTCATAATCATTGCGCGTATCGACAAGCTGCACATCGCCGCCAGCCAGAAGCTCGTGCCACTGCTCCGGTGCCAGGGCCTGCCCGGTCGCTGCCTGCCCCGGAATCAGGGCCGGATCAAAGGTAATGATCTCGGGCCGGATTCGGACCTTGAGACGAAGGAACGGGACCGGGTCAACCACTTGGCGGTTGAGTACCGGGTCCGTCACGCCAGCCTGACCGGCCAGCCAGTCCAGCCAGTCATCCAGCGCCGCCGACTCGCCCCCCAGGCTGAAATTAATCCCCTCCGGCGCAAGCAGCACCGTCCCTTTCAATCTCCGCTCGCGCAGCCAGATCAACAGGCGCTCGCGCAGCAAAGCCAGCTGCTCAAGCAGCAAAAACTGATACCCACTCAATAATTCAGGCATGGAAAGACACTGCAATAACCGGGTTGTTAGTTTAGTTGGTTTAGTTGGTTTAGTTGGTTTTCCCTGAATTCCGACGCATGATCCCGCTTTTATGCTCTCGCCACCACCCAGACTTCGACCTGCGCTACTCCGGCGCGTTTGAGTACACGGGCACATTCGTTCAGGGTTGATCCGGTGGTCATCACGTCATCGACCAGCGCGATATGGCGAGTACCCGGCGGTAGCTGGCGGATTCGAAACGCACCGCGCACGTTGCCGCGGCGGCGATCGGCAGGCAGGTCGGACTGGGCGCGGGTGGCGCGTCGGCGAGCCAATACATCGGCCCAGGGCAGGCCCGCGAACTGGCGCGAAAGATCGCGGCAAAGCAGGCCGGACTGATTGAAGCCGCGGCTCAGGCGTCGTTGATAGTGAAGCGGCACCGGGACAATCAATTCCGGTCGAGGCGCACCGTCCTCGGCCAGCCGGCGGGCGAGCAGACTGGCCAAGACCCGGCCGGCAGCCAGATCGCGCTGAAACTTGAAGCGCTGGACCAGGCGCATGATCTCGCCGCGATAGGCAAAACCCGGCCAGGCGGCATCGAATGCCGGCAGGCGG
>CAZFYM010000052.1:0-14967 GCA_964523755.1 uncultured Wenzhouxiangella sp.
GGTTACGGGTTACGGGTTACGGGTTACGGGTTACGGGAAAAGCAAATGACGGAACACTGGCCCAAAAGCCGCCGCACGAACCCGCCCTTACCGGAAACCGGAAACCGGAAACCGGAAACCGGAAACCGTTGTTTTTCCTGAACCCGGAACCCGGAAACCCTTGTTTATACGATCCTGTAGCAAGGTTCGTACACATTGCCGCCGGGGAGCTTCATGCGGTGCTGGGCGACGAAGCGGGTCAGGAGGTTATCGAGGGCATGCATGATTTCCGGCTCGCCGTGGATTTCAAACGGGCCGTGTTCGCGAATGGCGCGAACACCATTCGGCTTGACATTGCCGGCCACGATGCCGGAAAAGGCCCGGCGCAGGTTGGCAGCCAGTTCATGGCGCGGCAGTTCGCGTGAAATGGACAGCTCGGCCATCGCTGCGTGGGTGGGCGCAAACGGACGCTGGAAATTCTGTTCAATATTGAGCAGCCAATTGAAATAGAACGCGTCGTTGACCTCGACCCGCCACTGGCGCACCTTTTCGATACCCGCCGTCATCTCGCGTGCCACTTTGACCGGATCGCCAATGATGATCTGGTAGCGCGTGCGCGCCTCATCGCCCAGGGTCAGGCCGATAAAGCGATCAATCTCGTCGAAATAGTCCCTGGCTGATACCGGCCCGGTAAAAACCAGCGGGAACGGCATCGAAGTATTGGCCGGATTCAGCAGCACACCAAGAATGAACAGGATCTCTTCGGCCGTCCCCACCCCGCCCGGAAACACCACGATGCCGTGACCGACGCGGACAAACGCTTCCAGCCGCTTCTCTATGTCCGGAAGAATCACCAGCTCGTTGACGATCGGATTGGGCGATTCGGCGGCAATGATACCCGGCTCCGATACCCCGACGTAGTGCCCTGGCAGGGTCCGCTGCTTGGCATGCGCAATGGTCGCCCCTTTCATCGGACCCTTCATCGCACCCGGCCCACAACCGGTGCAAATGTCGCGACCGCGCAGGCCCAGCTGGTAGCCGACTTCCTTGGTATAGTCGTATTCCTCACCGCTGATCGAGTGCCCACCCCAGCACACGACCAGGTTGGGTTCGCGTTGAGAATCAATAATGCGCGCATTGCGCACGATCTCGAACACCGCATTGGTCACCCCTTCCCCTTTATCCAGATCAAAGTAGGGGTTGGGATGGATTTCGGTCTCGAAATACACGATGTCGCGAACTACCGCTGACAACAGCTCCCGAATCCCGTGAATCATCTTGCCGTCAACAAACGCACAAGCCGGGGCATTCTCCAGATCAATCCGCATACCGCGATTGACCTGATGAACCTGAATGCTGAAGCTTTCATACTTCTCCAGCATGGCTTCGGCATCATCGCCCTGCTCACCGGAATTCAGAACCGCCAGTGCACAGCGCCGCAGCACCTCGCCGATCTCCTCAGTCGCATTGGAAAGCCGCGCAACTTCCTCGCGCGAGAGCATGTTCAAGGCTCCAGCAGGGTAAACAGAAGTTGAAATGCGTTCAGATTGGCAGGTTTTGGATTGGGACATGGGGATCAGGGCTTTATGGGTTCGGGGGTTCTAAAAAAACGGAGCATGAAGGATAGCTGAAATTGGGGGAGGGATTGGAGTTTTGCGTCGGCAAAAAAACGGCCAGCTCTGAGGCTGGCCGTTTTTCTGGTTTGACGCTGATGCTTACATCGATCAGAACTCGAAGCGAGCACCGATCTGCAGACGCCAGCGGGATTCGCCGGTGCCATCCTGCAGGCTTTCGAAGTCGCGTGCTGTGGTTCCGCGGTCCAACCAGCGATACATCGCCAGGCCACTGACTGGATCAATACCCTCGAAGCCGACCGGTCGTGCGGTCCAGTTGAAACCAACCTGTTCGATCTGGCCCCAGGAGCTGTTAAGCAGATTGGTGAAGTTTTCGATATCGAAAAAGAGCTGGCCGCGGAAGCGTTGCCCGAAATTGAAGTCCTGGGCAATCCGGATATCCATCTGGGTAACACTGGAGCTGCGGGTGGAGTTCTTTTCGACCACGCTGCCCTGAGACCGGCGCAGTTCATCAACATTTTCGACCAATGAGAAGAAGGCTGCCTCACCCGCCGGATCAGGTGCCCCATTCCGGTCGACAAACAATACTTGGCCTGCGGTCGGAACGAACAACAGATCATTGTTGAACACATTATCCCCGTTCATATCGCCGTCAAACACCCAGGAGAAACGACGACCGTCACGGAACTGGAAGAACGAGCTGATGCGGGTAGACCCGATACTGAACCAGTCGGCCGTGTATTGAGCCAGGATATTCACACTGTCACCGATTTCGAAAATCGACCGGCCTTCCACTTCCTCATTGGTGTTGAACACCGGCTGGTTGCGGAAGCTGGAAATCGCCCGAGATGACGTGCCTGAGGAAACTTCCGTCGAACTCATGTAGTTGTAGGCGGCGCGAGCGAACAGCGAACCCCAGTTACCCGACCAGGTCTTGTCCAGCGATACCGTGGCATTGGTACGCTCACCCTTGTCGGTGTTGGTCATCAGAATAACGTTATTGAAATCGCGGTTGCGACCGGTTCGAGACCCGGAAGCGGTATTGGGGTTGGCCCAGAAGTGGTTGCGGCCGTCCGGCAGCGTGCCCTGCACATCACCCAGGTTCAGCTCCTGCCAGAACATGGATTCCTTGACCCAGGTCTTGGCGACTTCGATGGTCAGGTTGCTGCGGTCAAGTTGCGGCAACTCCATATCCCAGGCCAGGTTGGCCTTCCACTCGGTCGGCAGATTGAAGCCGTCTGAAACGACATCAACATCCTGGGCCGGATTGATTCCACCCAGACGTGGCTGATTGTCGGGGTCGGCAGAGATAAAGAAGTTCGGGTCAAGATCAGTACACTGGGTTGCCGTGCCGCGCGAATCACAGGTAAAGACGTCAATGGTGCCGCCCGGGTTGGAGAACGGGTTGGTGATCCACACACCCGGCGTGCGGCCGCGGAACAGGCCAACACCACCGCGAAGCTGGGCCTGGTACGGCAGGTTACCCGGCTGCCAGTTAAATCCGATGCGCGGCTGGACGACAGTTTCGCCGTCGAGAGTGCCCGTATTGGAAAAACCGAAAGTATCCTGGAACGACTGGTTAAACAGCGGATCATTGGCACTGAAGGTTTCGACACGCACGCCGTATTGCAAGGTCAGGTCGTTGGTAACCGACCAGTTGTCCTGGGCAAAGAAGCCCAGCACATCCCAGGCAAAGTCCGCGCGCGGGAAAGTCGGATCGTTCGGGTCGGCACTGGTACGCAGGGTGTAGCGCACACCACTGTTACCGGTGGCAAAGGCCTCCAGGCTGTCAAACTCATAGCGACCGAGACTGGATTCGACAAACAGGTTGGAATAATCTTCCTCGGTATAGTCTACGCCCACATCAAACGAGTGTTGACCGGTAAAGTAATTGAGTTTGAAAAAGATCTGGGTCGTGTCGACTTCCAACTCATTGCTGTGCCGAAAACGCTCGGTACCGAAGAAAATATCGCCGCCATCGAACTCTACTTCAACCTCTGGTTGGCGCTGACCCACATCAAAGCTCGAGTCATAATTGGCATAGGTAGCACGCAGTTCGGTTGATATATTGGAGCTCCAGTCACTGAACGCCTGCAGGGTCCAGCTTTCGTAATCAATCGTCTGATCAAAAAAGCGCGACGTCAGATCGAAATTGAATTGACCGCGACTGAAGTTGGCCTCGGCACCTTCCGACAAGGTATAGCGCAAACTGGCCCGGTGGCGGTCAGAAATATCCCAGTCAACTTTGGCAATATAGTTTTCCTGTTCGGCGCGCGACTGCGGCGACTCCACTGAGCCCGGATCGAAGCCAAAGCCCCGGGCGATGCTGATCAGCTCATCGACTTCTGCCGGCGTGACGTTGAAGACGGTTTGCGCATTGCTGCCGGCCAGGCCGACCAGGTTGCCCGAAACATCGTCGATACGGGACTTTTCATAGCCAGCGAAGAAAAACAGACGGTCTTTCAGGATCGGGCCGCTGACATAAGCACCAAATACCCAGTCTTCAAAATCCGGGAAATTGCCGCGGATCATGCTCTCATCGCGATAGTTGCCATACAGGCGACCGCCAAACTCGTTGCTGCCGGACTTGGTGACTGAATTGACGATGGCCCCGGTACCCCCGCTCTGGCTGACATCATACGGGCTGATCTGGACTGAAATCTCCTCGATCCAGTCAATCGCAATAGGCTGGCGTATGGCGGGCTGCGCGTCGGCATTGAGGCCGAACGAGTCATTGGCTGTTACGCCGTCAATCTGGATATTGTTCATCCGATTGTGCGCACCGCCGACCGAAATTTCGTTACGCCCCTTATCGACCACAGTGGCACGCGGGTCAAGGCGGATGTAGTCGTTGATCGAGCGGCTGAGCGAGGCGAAATTGTCAATCCGGTCGCTGCCGATGGTCGAACCGCTGCCCATGTTACTGGTCTGGAAAACGCTGGAGATTCTCTGACCGGTCACGACAATGCGATCCAGCTCTCCGGATTCGATAATCTCGAAATCGACTACCTGATTTTCACCCAGAGTTAGAAAAATATCCTCCTGAATTTGCGGCTCATAGCCATCTTGATAGGCGGTGAGGCGATACGGCCCACCAACGCGCAAGCCCGAAACCCGGTAGCGTCCACCGTCGAGTGTTTCAGTGGTGCGAGTGGCACCGGTCGGCCCGTGAACGATTTCAACGGTGGCGCCTTGCAGCGCATCCCCATTCTGATCAAACACTTGCCCGGTAACACCGGTTGCCGTTTGCTGGGCAAGTGCCGGCATTGCAAACACGGCCGTCACTATCAGCGACAAAAGAAAACTGCGTATTTTTAACATGTTAGAGCGCTCCAGTCGGATCGGTTTTTGCGGATGTCATTCGTGCCAGTCAAGTCCCCAGACCAACACACGATTCGATAATCAGTTCGAGCGAGCAGTGTACTGTCGAATTGTTACAGAATTTTAACTTCCCCGGGCCTTTATTTGTACTATCAATTGCCACTGTAAAAAAAATAAACATCTATTGATGAGCTATTGTTGTTCAACGGCAACAGCGGCGCTATAATGCTCGGCTTCGTCGGGGTGTAGCTCAGCCTGGTAGAGCACTGTCTTCGGGAGGCAGGGGCCGGAGGTTCAAATCCTCTCACCCCGACCATGACGAAATCACGGAAAAAAGCCGGCCTAAGCGCCGGCTTTTTCTTTACGAATTAATCACTTACGCTACCAGAATTCCAACGCCCAGCGACAGCGGACATTTTGTGAGCGACCTTTCCATAGCGTCGCCGACCGGCCTTGTGCCCATTCTGTGCCAAAGTCGTGCCTTCCTTGCTCCCGCGACCGCCTAAAAATGACTCCTGCCCGATTGGTCAAATTGGCGAATTTCGTTTCCTTTCCGAAATAAAAACCCCAGGGAGTCGGCCCACCCATGACCGCAACAGGGTTATATAAGGGCTTCGAATTCCGCCAGACGATCTGCAGTAACGGTCAATCCGACGGCGGCAAGTGTATCGAGTAGTTGGCGTGCCGTCATCGGCGGATTGCTCAGGAGTGCGCGCTGAGCCTTGACCGCGTCGATGACGCGGGGCTGAAATAAATCCATTTGACACTCAATGAAACGATCAGGATGTACCGCCTCAATGCCGAATTGACCCAGATACTCCTCGGGAAAATCCTTCAAATTGAACGTTACGATCATTTGCGCCCCGGCGACAATTGCGGCGGCCAGAACATGTCGATCATCAGCATCCGGGAGTTCCAATGCTTTAACCAATGGCTCGTATCCACGGACCAGACAATCCGCAACTGCTCGGTCCATCAAGTCACGGGTCCTTTTCAGCCTCATCGAATCAAGATCCGGGCGATCAGCCAAGACGTTTCTAATCCACTCCTCATGGATCTGATCGGTCCAGCGGGCAGCAAACATACCACGTGTGGCCATTTGCAGAAGCAGGTCGCGCAACGGTGCTGGGTAAAGTACGCAAGCGTCGTAAACAACCGAAAAACGCACAGTCAGTATCCCAGGTCGATTTCCTGAGCCTGCTTGGCAAGCTCGTTCAATGCCTCCCCCGAGTCATCCTGTTGCCTTTGCTGATAATCGAGAAGATCCTGCAGCCGGATTCGTCGATGGGTTCCAACCATGGAATACGGGATTTTGTTTTGGTCAACGAGTTTGACCAGATGCGGACGCGACACATTGAGGAGATCGGCGGCCTGTTGAGTGGTGAGCTCGGCATGAACGGGAATCAAATTGACTGCACGCCCCTGCGCCATCTCAGTCAACAAATCGCGCAATAGCGCAACAGCAGCTCGCGGCAGAATGATCTCCTCGCCATCGAGTCGCACCCTGGCACGATCTGCTTCCGGCTGTTTTTGCAGGAGCCGGGCGATTCTTGCCGCACTTTCTCGGGCCATCCCGGCGATCTCCGGGGTCGGCAAATCCTCCGATCTTCTAGCAGTACTCACAATGTTCTCCCGCTGTGGTTTGATCATTTTGACCGTGAGATTAATCGAAATATCCGAAACAAACAATCTTTTCTGTTGAATTTCAGTCTTAACCCTCCCCACTAAACGCCGCCGCGACCTGAATGTAGGGCTTTTCGTCGAGGCTGAGGGTGTCGCGCTGCCGACTGTCACTCTTCCCCTCTTCCCAAAGTTTTTCAAGGTTTTCCTCCGCGCCTCCGCGTGCTCTGATCGAACAAGCTGTTCGCTGCGCGACAGCGGGCCCGGTCACGGGGTCGAAGACTCTGCGAGAGAACAGTTTTTTCTTTCGCCTTTCGTCTTGCCTTTTATTTCAAACACGAATCATTATCGTTTACAATGCGCTTTCGCTACACAATTCGTTTCTACTTTCTGGAGCCCCTCATGAAATTCTTTGTTTTTTTCACACTCGGCATTGTCGCCGCCCTGTCAACCAATGCCATTGCAGAGTCGGCCGTCCAGCTCGAACCGATGACCATTGTCGGAACGCCGGAGCAGGCCCAGTTGGCCACCGGTGGCGCGACCGTGATCACCGAACAGGATCTCGAAAAGTTCGAGTTCACCGATATTCAGCGCATCCTGCGCCAGGTGCCAGGCGTATCGATGCAGGTCGAGGATGGTTACGGCCTCAGACCCAATATTTCAATTCGCGGCACGGCGTCTGATCGATCGGCCCGGATCACCCTGTTGGAAGACGGTGTATTGATCGCGCCAGCACCTTATGCTGCGCCGGCAGCCTATTTTTTCCCGACCGCCGGTCGTCTCCAGGGCGTCGAAGTATTAAAGGGGCCTGCATCCATTCTGGAAGGCCCGTACACTACCGGTGGCGCGATTAATTTGCTGAGCACCCGAATTCCCGAAGGTCGCCGCGGCCAGGCCCAGGTCGAGGCTGGCAGCCACGGCCATCTGCGCGGCCATGCCTGGTACGGCAACAGCAACGAACGCTTCGGCTTTGTGGTCGAGGGGCATGAGTGGCGCGCTGACGGATTTCAGGATATCGACCGCTCCAGTCGCGATACCGGCCTGAACAAGAGCGATTACATGGTCCGTCTGCGCGCGGATCTGGATGCCATCGGTGACCACCGCCTGGAGTTGAAGCTGCGCGCGGCAGAGGAAACGTCCAACCAGACCTATTTCGGACTGACCGATGCCGACTTCAATGCCGACCGCAATCGGCGTTACGGCCTGAGCGAGCTCGATCAGATCACCACAGATCACGAGCAGGTGATTTTGAGCTATCGCGGCCGTTTTGGTAACCATGTTTCCATCCGGGCCAGCGCCTACAACAACGACTTCGAGCGCGACTGGTTCAAGACCGAGGCAATCGATCTGGACGGCAGCAGCAACGCCCAGGAGTTCAGCGGCACCAGTTGGTTCAACGTGATTCAGGCCATCAACCGCGGCCAGGATCTCAATGGTTTCAGCCCGACTCAGCTCCAGGCCATCCTGGACGGCACGGCGGATACCGCTGTCGGCGCGATCCAGTTACGCAACAACGCGCGCGAATACTATTCTCGCGGCATCCAGGGCGAGGCCACCATCGATTTCAACACCGGCACGGTCGGCCATGAGCTGCGACTGGGCCTGCGCTTTCATGAAGACCAGGAAGACCGGCTCCAGCGCAACAGCACCTACAGCCAGATTAATGGCAGCCTGGTCCTGGCCGATCGCGGCCTGCTCGGCAACGCCGGCAACCGGATCGAGGACGCCGAAGCCATTGCGCTGTGGGCTTATGACACCATCACCGTCGGCAAGCTGACACTCAGCCCTGGCGTGCGCTACGAAACCATTGATTTAAAGCGCACTCGCTTTGAGGATCGGCCCGGTCGTACCGATGACCCGGCCAGCCGCGCTGATTCCAACCTGCGCGACACCCGCAGCAATGATATTGATGTCTGGATACCGGGTATCGGCCTGCGTTATGCGTTAACCCAATCGATCAATTTGATCGGTGGCGTCAATCGGGGTTTCTCCGCTCCATCCAGCGATCCGGATGCCGACCCCGAGCGCTCGACCAACTATGAAGCGGGTCTGCGGTTCAACAATGGCCGCAACTTTATCGAGGCGATGGGCTTCTGGAATGATTTTTCCAATCTGGTTGGCATCTGCACTGCCTCATCCGGCGTGAACTGCCAGATCGGTGACCTGTTTTCCGGCGATGCCGTCCGCGTGCGTGGTCTGGAACTGGCGCTGCGCCACGACCTGTCCCCCTCGGCTCGGTTCGGCCTGCCGCTGTCCATCGCCTATACCTACAGTGACGGTGAATTCCGTTCCGATCTGGCCGATTCCAATTTCTTCGGCGATGCCCAGCGCGGTGATCCCGTTCCCTATGTGCCGGATCACGAAATCTACCTGTCCCTGGGATTTGAAATGAACCGCTGGGCCATCAATGCCAGCATCAACTACATTGATTCAACCTGCACCCAGGCTACTTGTGGCCCATTTGAGAAAACTGATTCGGCCACCATGGTCGATCTGTCAACCCATTATGATCTAACCGAGTCCGTCCAGTTCTACGCCCTGGCCCAAAACCTGCTCGAAGAAGACGGCATCGCCGGTCGTCAACCGCGGGGTGCCCGTCCAAACCTCGACCAGACCTTTATCGGTGGCGTCAAAGTGAGGTTTTAGGGAAACGGAAAAGGGCAAAGGGGAAATAATGGTCGGTCGGGACGGTGTGCCCGACCGGACCATTTGGATATTTTTTCCGACGATGACTAAACCGGATCCTTGCCGGCTATCCATTGCTGCAGTAACTCCGGGTGGTTTTGCTGGAACCAGCGTCGCTGGTTGACATCGCTCGGGTTGTGGCGCATGGATCGCACGCGTTCCAGGGCTTCGGCTGCGCTGGTTGCCGGGCTGTCTGGAACCCTCGGCAAGGGATAGGCACGGGCCAACAACCAGGCGGGGAACAGACTGATATCCAGGGGTGGGTCGAGATCCCAGAACTGTTCGATACGACGTTCGATTTCCTGGTCGCGGACCTGGTCCAGCCAGGCTTCCGCGCGCCCGGGATGGCGCCAGCACAGTTGGCATACCGCAGCCAATGCCAACTCCCGCTGATCAGTCTTGAAGGCCGCATTGGCCTGAGCCTCCAATAAGTCGGCATAGCGGAATAACTCAGGCACGGCCGCCGTGGCTTCCAGCACGCCGGACCAGTCGTCGCTGCGCGCGGCCAACAGCGCAGGATGGCGCGACGGCTGGTCCGGGTCAAAATCTACCGCGTCAACCGCAGCCGCCAGGTGGCGCCAGAAGCGCCGAAGAAATCGCCGCCCGTCGCGTGGCCCGAGAAACCGCTCGGCCCGTGGCGCGAGCTCATGATCCACGGTATCAAGAAACTTGCCGATATCGGACGGCGGCTGGTCCAGCCAGGCCAGCGCGCCAACCAGATGTTCAGCATCGGCCTGGACATCGCTGGCCGCATCCGCCCGGGCCATTTCGGTCAGTGCGGCCTCGGCCCGATCATGCTCCCCGGCCAGCAGGTGACGAACCAGTTGCGCGCGCGCCACGGCAAAGCGATTGTCCAGAAACAGGTCAGCCTGCGGCGAGGCAGCGCAGCGATGCCAGACTGTTCGCGCCAGCCGGTCGGTACCGGCCTTGCGAAACAGCGCCGCATCACCGGCTGAACGCGACTCGATCTCGGACTCGAGATTCAGATGCCGGGCCCAGTCAGCGGCCGACTCAAGCAGCGCTTCAACGCAGGCCAGATTGCCGTAAAGCGCATCCTCCAGCACCTTGATCTCACCGGACTGAAAACCAGCCAGCCCGCTATTGTCCAGCCGCCGACTGAGCTTGAGCAGTTCAATCGGTCGATAGCTCTGGTCGCGCGCCAGCAGCCGATCAACCCAGGCCTGAATCCGTTGCTTGTTCATTGCCCGGTCAACTCCATCAGGCCAGCGGCTCGAACAGCGCATCCAGATCATCCGGCGTCAGCTCAATCGCGCCGCCACCCCCCAGCATGCCTTCGATCAGTCCGCGCTTGGATTGCTGCAGTTCAAAGACCTTTTGCTCAACCGTCTGCTCGGTCAGCAATCGATAGACAAAGACCTTCTGGTCCTGGCCAATCCGATGTGCGCGATCAGTGGCCTGATCTTCCACGGCCGGGTTCCACCACGGGTCATAATGAATCACGGTATCGGCGGCGGTCAGGTTCAATCCGACACCGCCGGCTTTCAGGCTGATCAGAAAAACCGGTACCTGGCCTGACTGAAACCGCTCGACCACCGCTTGCCGATCACGGGTCTGACCGGTCAGCTTGACAAAATCGATGCTCAACCCAACCAGCTCCGCCTCGATCAGATTGAGCATGCCGACAAACTGCGAGAACAGCAGTATGCGTCGGCCTTCGGCCACCAGCTCCGGCACCAGCTCAAGCAACAGATCGAGCTTGGCCGATCCAGCCCGCCCGGCTCCCTCGGTATTTTTCAACAGCCGCGGATCGCAACAGATCTGGCGCAGCCGCAACAAGGCATCAAGCACCACGATATGGCTTTTCTCGATACCCCGGGTCTGCAATGCCCGGCGCACCTTGTCGTGCATGGCCACACGCACCCGCTCATACAAGCGAAGCTGCGCCCCCTCCAGTGCCACAGCGCGCACCATCTCGGTCTTGGGCGGCAGTTCCGGGGCGACTTCAGCCTTGGTCCGGCGCAGGAAAAACGGCCGGATTCGGCGCGCCAGCGTTTCGCGCCGCTCATTATCGCGATGGCGCTCAATCGGCGACTGGAACAGGCTGCGAAAACGGCTGGCTGATCCCAACATGCCGGGCATCAGAAAATCGAACAGGCTCCACAACTCACCCAGGTGGTTTTCCAGCGGTGTGCCGGTCAGGCATAGTCGATGCCTGGCCCGCAGTTCACGCGCGTGCCGGCTGACCGCCGTGCGGGGATTCTTGATCGCCTGGGCCTCGTCGAGAATCAACAGGTGATAGTCATTTTTAAGCAGCAAGCGAATGTCACGAACCAGCAGCGGATAAGTGGTCAGCACCAGGTCACTGTCCTTGATCCACTGGAAATCACCCTTGCGCTGCGGACCGTGCAGCAGCAACACTTTCAGCTCTGGCGCAAAACGGCGCGCCTCGGCCCGCCAGTTGAACATCAGGCTGGTTGGCGCAATCACCAGGCACGGCTTGTCCAGTCGCCCCGCTGCTTTTTCCAGCGCCACGTGCGCCAGCGCCTGAACCGTCTTTCCCAGCCCCATATCATCGGCCAGAATGCCGCCAAAGCCGAACTCGCGCAAAAACTGCAACCAGCCCAGCCCGAACGACTGGTAATCACGCAGGTGGGCCCGAAACCCCGCCGGCACCACGGCCGGCTCGATCTGTTCAAACTCGGCCAGCCGTCGACTCAGCTCGGCCAGACCCTCGTCGCCACCGAAATTCCAGCTCTTGCCGGCCGCCGACAACTCGACCAGGCGACCGCGCGGCAGGCGCAAGCGGCCCTGCTTGAGCCTGGGCCCGCCTTCGAGAAAATCGGCCAGCCCGCGCAGCGTCACTGCCAGCTTGCTGATCGACATCATCACCATGCGCCGCTCATCCACGGCCAGGGTGATTTCAGCGTCCGAGCGATGATCACCCTGGATGATGGCGCTCAGCAAGGCGGCCGGCGTCTGCTCCACCCAGCGCAGCAGCGCAGGAAGCAGGGACAAGCGCTCGCCCGCCACCACCACGCCCAGGTCGAGCTCGAAATGATCCGGCTGATCATCAAGCGTGAGTAAATCACCGTACCACTCATCGGGCCGAACCAGTTCGGGTGCGAAATCCGGGTCACTGCTGAGTTGCCAGCCCTCGGCCTGCAATTCATCGCGAAGATGCTGCAGATTCAGCCAGGTTTCCAGCGTGCGCTCCGACCGGCGAGCCACCCACAAGCCCCCTTCACCTGGCCCATAATCGCGTCCGGTCTGGGTCTGCAAAGGCATCAAACCCGCCTGCTCCAGGCGCTCGGCGCAGCGTTCCTCGAAGGTACTGTCGCGAGACACTCGAACCACTTTGCCCGGTGCCGTCTGGCAGGTTGAAAATTCGTCATCCCAGGCCAGTGTGACCGGGCCGTAGACAAAAGTCAGTCGCGCCGCCGGTTCGCGAATCAATCGCTGGCCTGAACCCAACTCCGCCATCACCAGATCAAGCCTGGGCGCAGGGCCGGACTGCTTGAGTTCATCCAGTTGCATCGGCCGCGGACGAGGGAAATCCGGTTCTTCAGCGACCAGCCGTTTATTCAGCGCCGCCACCTCGTCCGGCGCGACCGGCCCGGCGGCCAGCAACTCAGCGACCCGCGCTGCGTCATGCCCGCTGTCCAAAGGTCGGCAAGCCCCGGTCTGCGGGTTGACCCGCCACGGCGGCAACAACGGCAGCTGACGAGCGCTGTCATCATCCTCACCTTCCAGGGTCAGCTTCTGGTAGCCGCTGGGGAGGATCGTCCAGTGCAGGCTGGCCCGAATCGGCTCGCCCCGATGCAATACCGGGCCATCAACATGGCCCCAGCGACAGCGTCCGGTCGCCAGCATCGCCTGCAGCAAACCCTGGCTGCCGGATCCCATTGGCGACCAGATCAGATCCAGCGCCCCGGCCATGCGATCAGCCAGTTCATGGAGAATATGAAGATCCTCCTCGCGCACGTAATCCGGTTGCCGCGTATCGGCCAGCCGGGTCAGGGAAAACGGCGTGGCCGACGACTCGCCATGCGGCCCGACCACACAACGCGACGGACAGACACTCAAGTCCCGCCCATCATCCGAAAGCCGCAACACATACACCATGGACTGTCGACCGGGCACCATGGCTTCGGCGCCGATAACAGACCGTCGTTCCGGCGAGTCAGGCCGAGATTCTCGCTGTCGAGCTGCCAGCACAATCGCCGCAACATGCTCGCACTGCTCAGCGCGCTCACAAGTGCAATCCCCCATCACCGCGTCGCCATCGACCACGACATAGACCCGAAACGGCCTTTCCTCACCATCCCGAACCACTCCGGTCAGTATCCGCATCTCATCGACCTGACCCTCACGCAGCTCGCTCACGGCAGCATCGTCAACCAGCGCCTGTCCCCGCGCCACAAAGCCCGCGCCCAGAGCATCCAGCGGCGTTTTCTTGGGGACAGATACAGACATCAACAACCCGAATCGCGAGAACAACCGCCCATGATAGCAATGAAAGAGGAGGGGGAAAGTCTTCAGTCTTCAGTCCTCTTCCCCTTTCGCCCTTTATCCTTGATCTTTGAGCCCGCCCCTCCCCATCCCCATCTCCTTCCAGCCCAGAACGCGAATCCTGTGGCGGGTATACTCACCTTCGCCCCCGTAGATCAACGCAGGAGCGCGCGCCATTTCACCGGCCAGTTCAGCCCAGCGCTCAAGGCCGGTAAAGAAATCTTTGTTCAGAGTCTGCCCGGACTTGATTTCGACCGGCATCAACGCTGTGCCCTTCTCGATCAGTAAATCGACTTCGTTGCCATTGCTGTCGCGCCAGAAATGAAATGTCGGCAGCTCTCCACTGTTCACAAAAGTCTTTCGTAATTCCGAGATCACCCAGGTCTCGAAGATCGATCCTCGCAGCGGATGCGCCGCAAGCTGCTCAGGCTCATGGATACCCAATAGCCAACACATCAGGCCGGTGTCGAGAAAATACAACTTTGGAGATTTGATCAGCCGCCGATTGAAATTGGCATGATGCGGTCGCAGCAGAAAAAGCACGTAACTGGCCTCCAGCACCGAAAGCCAGGCCTTGACCGTGTTATGCGTGATACCGCAATCATTGGCCAGCGACGACAAATTCAGGATCTGCCCACTCCGACCCGCACACATGCGCACGAAGCGCTGGAAGGCATCCAGATCCTGCACCTTGAGCAATTGACGAACATCTCGCTCGACATAGGCCGTTACGTAAGCCGGAAACCAGCGACAGGGCGCAACAGGTCGATCATAAAGAGCCGGGTACCCTCCTTGGAGCAAGCTGGTATTCAGATCCGCAGGAGCTTGCCCCGCGTCGGCCAGTTCCGCATAACTCAGAGGCAGCAATTCCACGAACGCAGAACGCCCGGCCAGCGATTGAGAAATCCCGGACATCAATCCGAACTGCTGCGAACCGGTCAGGAGAAACAAGCCCAATCGGCCATCACCGTCCACGTGCGTCTGCAAATAGGAAAACAACTCAGGCACACGCTGCACTTCATCCAGTACCGCGCCGTTTGGAAACTGAGAAAGGAACCCGCGTGGATCGTCCCGAGCGAGCGCCCTGACATCGGGATCTTCCAGGGAACGGTAAGGCCGGTCAGACATCACCTGACGCGCAAGCGTCGTCTTGCCCGACTGACGCGGCCCGGTCACCGTCACGACCGGAAACCCGCCCAGAAGCTCCTCCACCAATGATTCAGCCGCGCGAGTAAACATAAAAATACCGTAACGCAATCTATGCGAATTGTAAATGCGTTTTACAATCACCATATCCAAAGCCACCCCTCCAACCTCT
>CAZFYM010000052.1:15067-27151 GCA_964523755.1 uncultured Wenzhouxiangella sp.
GTCCTCTGTCCTCTGTCCTCTGTCCTCTGTCCTCTGTCCTCTGTCCTCTGTCCTCTGTCCTCAGTCCTCAGTCCTCTGCCCCTTCTCCCCCCTTTTCATCCATTTGCCATAAAATGAACCAAGTCCGAACATCGAAATACCTGCCATGACTCGTAATCCGAAACAATTTGTGATGCTGTTCGCAGTGCTTTTCAGCGGCCTGGCTTTTGCTGGCGATCTGGCGCAATTCCATCAACTCGACAAGTCGGAACTGCGGGCGGCGGAAGCTGCGATGCACGAGTACCTGGAACCCGGTACAGCCCGCCTGCTGCGCGAGCCACGCAACCAGGCTGAGCGCTATGTAGCCAAGCGTCAGCAACGATTGGCACGGCAAATGTCCCGGCCCACAAGCACCGAGACGACCGCCCAGGGCGAGCAAACCATGGCCTTGTTCTGGCCACTTGCGCGAGCGACCCGCGCTCAGGTTGATGCCAGCGGCCGGGTCAGTTTCGAATGCGTGCATGCCAGCGCCCTGCTCGGGCGGCAAATGCCTGACTTTCGCCTGGGCAATAATTTTGCAGGAGCCGTGCAATGAACATTCTTCGTGCACTGGCAACGGGCCTGTTATTGATCGTAATGGTGCCGCTTCAGGCGGCCGTTTTTACAGTGACTTATTCCGACGATGCCAATTTCGGATTCAACGACAACACGCCCGTCAGCCCGGCCCCCGGGAACCCGGCAACCACGCTGGGTCAGCAGCGCCGGGCGGTGTTTGATGCCGCCCTTGAAATCTGGGCCAGCCGCCTTGACAGCAACATCGCCATTCGCATCGACACCTTTTTCGAAGACCTCGGCTGCGGTGAGTCAACCACTCTGGGCCTGGGTGGGTCGCTGGGTCTGGCACGCAACTTTCTCAACGCGCCACTCAACAACATTAATTATCCGCTTTCAGTCGCTGCAGCTTTGCGCGGCCAGATCTTCAGTCAGTTTGAAGCCGAAATCCGCGTGCGCTTCAATTTCCGAATCGACTCGGAAGATTGTTCGGAGAATATTGAAGGTTACTGGTACGGCCTGGATCCACTGACCCCGCCGGCACTGGGAACGGCCTCTTTTCTCGAACTGGTTCTGCACGAAATCGGCCATGGCCTGGGATTCCAAAGCCTGACCAACCGCGAAGACCGGACCTTTTTCGGTGATCCGCCGGTGGCCGATATCATGTCGAACTTCATCTTCGGCATTGCCCAGAACCAGTCCTGGGCCGAAATGACGCCAGCGCAACGGGTCCAGACCGCAACCTCCGGCGCCAACCTGGTCTGGACCGGCCCCAGAACCAACCTGCGTGCGGCCGAACGCCTGCTGCCCCCCGGCCAGATCGTCAGTCGCCCGGGGCTGCCGGGCAGCCAGACATTCCCGGCATTCATTCAGGGATTTGCGCCATTTCTGCCGTTGGAAGGACTGGCCAGCGAGCTGGTCCTGGCCCAGGGACCGGGTGTTGGCCCCGGACCCGCCGATCCCTGGCACCGGTCACTGGCTTGCGAACCGCTGGATAACGCCGACGACGTGGCCGGCAAGCTGGTCCTGGTGCGGCGCGGCGAATGTTTCTTTGCTATCAAATGGCAAAACGTGTTTGATGCCGGCGGAGCCGGCATGATCATCGCCGACAACCAGCCAGCCGCAAGCGACACAGCCATCGGGCGGGATTTTGGCATTGCCGTCGATCGTAACCTGCCGATTCCCATCTGGCTGGTCGGTGACGCGACCGGCGCCAGTCTGGTCAACCAACTACCCGATCTTTCCGTTCACCTGGGCTACGACCTGAGCAGCCCGCCCCGGGGCACGAACCAGGGTTTTATCAACCTCCAGGCTTCCGCGGAAAACACCGACAGCAATATTTCGCACTTTGCCAACACACTGGCCCCGCTATCGCTGATGAATCCGGGTCTGTCCAATTCGTCCTTCAGCGGAGACCTCGACCAGGTCCCTGACCTGCTACTGGATATTGGCTGGCATGGCAATGAGGCCAAACGAGGTCAATACACCGGCAACTGGTTCAACCCCAAGCGCGATGGCGAGGGCTGCCATCTAACCCTGGAGGACGATCAGGATATTCCGGTGATGACCTGTTATATGTACCTCGACGGCGAACAATTCTGGTTAATCGGCAATGGCATCGATCTGGGTGATCGCTGGGAATTCAACGAAATGACCATTACTCGCGGGACCGGTTACGGCGACAACTTCAATCCTGACGATGTCGTGCGCGAGTTCTGGGGCAACCTGATCATGCGCCCGATTGACTGCAACCAGGCCCGTTTTGACTTCCAGCCCATCAACCAGGGACTGCCCGATTTCACCAGCCAGATGGTCAAGATTGTCAGCGGAAGTTGCAATCGCCGGGCCACCGAGCAACCCGATCGTATACGCACCGGCACCTATTTCGACCCGATTCGTGACGGAGAGGGCGTGCAACTCTCGCTGCAAGCCGACGGGCTGGCCTGGGTCATCACCTTCTATACCTATCTTGACGGCGAGCAAGCCTGGATGATCGGCTCAGGCAGCCAAGCGGGCAACCGCATCAGCTTCGGCGACATGGTCATTACCCGCGGCGGCGACTACGGTGCTGATTTCAACCCGGACGATATCGAGCGGATCAACTTCGGTTCCATCGAACTCGAATTCACCAGCTGCAACGGTATTAACCTGGACATCCAGTCCATCCTCCCCCAATTCCCCGCCGACCAGCGCGACCTGACACGGATAATTCCGAGGGAGTGTTGAAGGAATCAAGATCGGTTTCCGGTTTCCGGTTTCCGGGAAAGTCAACGTCAAAAAGCGAGCCCCCACTGGCTCGGGGAAAAATGCAATGTCTTTTGATTTTGCCTTTACCGGAAACCGGAAACCGTAAACCGTTGTTTTAAATGTCCGACCTCTTCCCCCCAACCCAATCCCCCACCCCGGCCGGGCCGCTGGCGGATCAACTGCGCCCCGCGACTTTCGATGACGTTGTTGGACAGGATCGTTTGCTGGGTGATGACGGGCCACTGCGGCGGATGATTGGGTCGGGCAAAGTGGCCTCGCTGGTGTTCTGGGGGCCGCCCGGGACGGGCAAGACAACCATGGCGCGGTTGCTGGCCGATGTCGGTGACCTCAGCTTTGTCCAGATTTCGGCCATCTTTTCCGGTGTGGCTGAGCTCAAGAAAATTTTCGAAGCCGCAAAAATCCGGCGTCACAACGGTCAGCGCACACTGTTGTTTGTCGACGAGATTCATCGTTTCAATCGATCGCAGCAAGACAGCTTCCTGCCTTACGTTGAAGACGGCACGATCACCCTGGTCGGTGCGACTACGGAGAACCCCTCGTTTGAATTGAATGGGGCCTTGCTGTCGCGGATGCAGGTACTGGTGTTGAAGCGACTGGATGAGGCTGGTCTTGAAAAGCTGGTCGAAAGAGCCGAAGCGCACCTCGGGCGGGCGCTGCCACTGGAAACCCAAGCGCGTGCGTTGCTGTTGACATTGGCCGATGGAGATGGCCGCTATTTGTTGAATATGGTCGAGTCGGTATTTGATTTGGTAGCGGCCGAAAGTGGGGCAGCGGACATGAGCCTTGCATCCGATGATCTTCTGCGCCTGGTGCAGCGGCGAGCGGCGGCCTATGACAAGGACCGGGAGGGTCATTACAACCTGATATCGGCCTTGCATAAATCCCTGCGCGGGTCGGATGCCGACGCCGCACTTTACTGGCTGGCGCGGATGCTGGTTGGGGGTGAGGATCCGCTCTACATTGCGCGCCGATTGATCCGCTTTGCCTCGGAAGATATCGGACTGGCCGATCCGCAGGCTCTGCCCCAGGCACTGGCCGCCCGCCAGTCCTATGAAGTACTGGGCACGCCCGAAGGCGAACTGGCGATTGTCCAGGCAGTACTCTACCTGGCCACCGCACCCAAGTCGAACGCTACCTACAAGGCGCAAAAACAGGCCTGGAAAACGGCGCAAGAAACCGGCTCCCTGATGCCCCCCGCCCACATTCTCAACGCTCCCACCCAACTGATGAAAAACCTCGGCTACGGCAAAGACTACGCCTACGATCACGACACCGACAACGCCTTCTCCGGCCAGAACTACTTCCCCGACAACCTCCCCCGCCAATCCTTCTACAATCCGCCGGAGCGTGGCTTCGAACGCGAAATCGTCAAACGCCTCGCGTTTTGGGAGAAAAAGAGAAAAAACTGAAAGAAGGATCAAGGTTCAAGGTTGAATCAAAAGAAAAGGCAAAAGCATTGTGTCCTCTGTCCTCTGTCCTCCCTTGCTCCTTGAGCCCTGATCCTGTCTTGCCTAAGTACCCCTGGGCATAAATACACACACGTTCAGCGGGATCGGAAAAGCCCATCGCCCAGGGGTACTAAGCAAGACGATGTTCAATCGCATACCGCATCAATTGCGAGTTGTTGTCCATATTCATTTTTTCCAGCAGTCGAGTTCGATACGTGCTGACGGTTTTGACGCTGACGCACAGGTGATCGGCGATTTCGCCCACGGTCTGGCCCTGGCCGATCATGGTCAGAACCTGCAGTTCGCGTTCGGACAAGGTTTCGTGGCGCGGTCGTTCATCATCGGGGCTGGACAGGCTGATCGCCATCTTTTCGGCCAGACTGGGACTGACATACTTTCTGCCCGAATGCAGCCGCCGAATGGCATCCAACAATAATTCAGGCGCACTTTCCTTGGTCATGTAACCATCCGCGCCCTGCTTGAGGCAGCGAATGGCGTACTGCTCTTCCGGGTGCATGCTCAGGATCAGCACCCTGGCTCCCGGACAGGCCTTCTTGATATCACTCAACGCATCCAGGCCGCTGCGCTCGGGCATGGAAATATCGAGCAGAATGACCTGGGGTCTGAGCTCGCGCGCAAGACGCAGCGCTTCGTGCCCGTTACCGGCTTCGGCCACCAGCTCCAGCTCGCGATCTTCTTCAATAATGCGCTTCAGGCCCTCCCGTACAATCGCGTGATCATCGGCAATCATGATCCTGATCATGATGTCGGGCTCCGGGGAAAAATCAGGCGAATCAGCGTGCCCTCACCCGGCCTGCTGTCCACCACCAGCTCACCGGCAAGATCACGCGCCCGTTCTTCCATGCCCAGCAAACCAAAACCTTCGGACGGCCGCCGCGCGGCGGCATCAAAACCCTTGCCGTCATCACGGATCTGCAGCTGGATGCTGGATTGATCTTGCTGCCAATCAATCTCGACCGAACCAGCCTGGGCATAACGCGCGGCATTGGTCAGCGCCTCCTGCACAATCCGGTACGCTGAAATGGCTCGCTCACCCTGGATGTTGTCGACGTCGTCGGGCAAGTTCACCCACACCGGCAAGCCGGTGCGCGCCTGAAAATCCTCCGCCAGCCATTCGATAGCGGCATCCAGCCCGAGATCATCCAGCACCGGCGGGCGCAGCTCGGAGCTGATCCGGCGAACCGTGGCGATGGTCTGATCAACCAGTCCGGTCATGCTGCGGACTTGTTTGTTCAGATCAGGATGGGAATCTTCGAGCTGCCGCCCCAGCCAGGCAATCTCCATTTTCAGCGCGGTCATCGCGTGCCCCAGCTCATCGTGGACTTCCCGGGCAATTGACTTGCGCTCTTCCTCGCGCACCACCTGCAGGTGCGACGACAACCGGCGCAACTGCTCCAGAGTGTCGCGCAAACGCACTTCAGCCTGCTTTTCAGTGCTGATATCGGCCAGAAAAACAATCGCCCCGGTCATCTCACCATTGCTGCCGGCGATCGGGTCGATGGTCGAACGCAACCAGCTTCCATTGCGCTCCAGTTGCACGTCACGTCGCACCTGCCCGCGACGCTCCCACACCTGGTCAATGCCAAACGGATCCTCGAGTTCCAGCCGATCATGAATCACCTGCTTGAGCGGCTGACCCAACAGTTCGGCAAAATCACAATTCAGCAAACGGGTGGTGGCGAGATTGACCCGAATAATCTGCGCCTGTCGATCGAGCATCAGAATGGCGTCACGCGCCGCATCGAACGTGCTGCGCCACTCGCGCGCCACTCGCTCAATGGCTTTTTCAATCTGTTTGAACTTGGAAATATCGTGAATGGCGGCGTGAATCTCCCACTCGCCGGTCTGGTCCGATTCAACTCCGCGACAAAACGCCTCGCACCAGCGCCAGGTGCCGTCGGCAGCCTGCACCCTCATGGTTGCTGAAACCGTGTCCTCACCATCGCGAGCCAGGGCAAAGGCCGTCACGACACCGGCCAGATCGTCAGGGTGAACCAGATCATCCAGGCGCTGACCCAACAACTGTTCCGGGGCATAGCCCAACACCCGACGCGCGGCGGGCGAAGCGTAGAGAAAGGTCAGGTCCGAGGTATGGCGCGAAATCAGCTCACGCGCATTGTCCGTCAGTAGTCGGTTGACACTCTCGGCATCCGTCGACCGCTCAGCCTTGCCGGACCGCTCCTCCACCTGTTCCCCTCGCTTTGCCGATGTGTCAGCACAAGGGTATACCGCAGCGATGGCCGGTTTGTCCAGCCGGCCGGCTGGTGAGCGATCACCGTTGCCCGTTGAATGACGGCAGTTTCAATACAGATGCCTTGCTGACCAACTCGCCGTTTTCCAGCAGCACGGTCAGCACCACATCGACCTCGACCAGGTTATCGGCATAAGCATGCCTGGCCGTCGGGCTTTGATGCTTGATCAGGTTACCGTCGCCAAAGTCCCAGAGCCAGATATCGACGGGTAACGGGTTGTTCTTGATCAGCCCTTCAAACGCGCAGCGACGGGGCCACGCAGTGCAGCTGACGCGAAAGTCCAGTATCAAGGGATCGACTTCCGGCTCGGTTTCCAATTCGACAAAGCTGTAGGCCAGAAGATGGTTGCCGGTCGGATCGATATCCGTTGGTAGTTCCGTGGCATTGGCGATAATCAGATCAGTCAGTTCGGGCGGCGAACGGTTCGGTGCCTGAGCCAGCAACGTGGCTGCGACGCCGGAAACATGCGCCGCACTCATCGAAGTGCCCGACATGGTCAGGCTGTCCGTATTCGAACCATTGAAAGCGGAAACGATGCCGGTCCCTGGCGCGTACAAGTCCACACATGCCCCGAAATTCGAATTGGAAGCCATACTGTCCGAAGGCGTGCTGGCACCGACGGTAATGGCTTCGGCCACCCGGGCCGGTGAATAGTTGCAGGCGTCAGCGCTGTTGTTGCCGGCCGCCACAACATAGGTCACCCCGGCGGCAATCGAGGCTCGAATCGCATCGTCCAGCGTCTGCGACGGTGCTGTTATCAGGCTCAGGTTGGCGATGGCAGCGTGCGGCTCATCATTCATGCGGGCCGTCACCCAATCAACGCCCATGATCACGGCCGACACCGGCCCGCCATTCCAGCAATTGAGTACGCGCACCGGATGCAACGTGACATTTTTGGCCACACCGAACGAGCTGCCACCAATCGTGCCAGCCACATGCGTGCCATGTCCATGACAGCCTTCCACCCCAAAGCCGTCAGTGTAGGGATTGAATCCGTTGATGGCATCCACCCGACCACCGAAATCTTCATGCGTGTAGTGAATGCCGGAGTCAACCACGTACACGTGGACACTGGACTGTGCGCTGTCATCAACATACCGATACTGTGCATCCAGCAGCACATCACGCTGATCAATCCGGTCCAGACCCCAGGAAGGCGGATCGAACTGGGTGGAACTCGATGTGCCCTGGACCCATTGGTCTTCGGCCACATAAGCCACCCGCGGATCGCGCGCCAGTGCAGCGGCATCACGCTGATTCATGCGTACGGCGAAACCACGTAGCGTATCGGCAAATACACCACTGATCTGCCCGCGAAAATCCCGGGCCAGATCACGTGAAACCGCATCAACGCCAGAACGACGCTCGCTGTTTGTTGCACGCGAGGCAAGTGCCGGTAAATCGGAATTGAGCACAACAATATACTGATCGGCAATGGGCGATTCCGCGCGCTGGATCTGTCCGGCCTGAACAGAAAAAGCGATCAATACAGGTACGAAGATCGAAAGCAGACGAGTCACAACACTTCCCCTTGGCAAGGCCCGTTGACATCAGAGGAATGTCAGAAACAAACCTCGGCAACGTGGGAAACAGTGTGATCGTCTTGCAGTTCAGGTCATATCGGAGGAACCCCGATTGTCAGGTAGGACGACAGGATACAGAGATGTCAGTGTTTGTCCTACGGACCTTTGGTGGCTTCTGCCGCATGGACCGTCGGGCACGTCGGCCCGACCTACCCCCCCCCTTGGCCCCTTGGCCCCTTGGCCCTTTATCCCGCCATCCCTTCTCAACCTTGCGCCTTGAACCTTGTGCCTTGAGCCTGCTCTTTAATTCGTTCCCATCATCAAAGCCGGATCGCCCAGAATCGTCCAGCCCAGAATCATGTCGCGGGCATTGGGGTTGGTCCGGGCCAATTGTTGCTTGGCACGGGTCACGGCCTGGCCGGCAGTTGCGTCGCTGCCGAGCAATTCAGGGATCAGCAATTCACCAAACTGACGACTGTGATGAACCTCGGTAAAGGTGGCCGATCCCATGGCCAGCGCGGCACCACGATTGGGCGTGAGAATCCACTGATGGCCCATGGTGTTAAAGGACGGCACCACGTGATAGGTGTTCCAGCAGCCCCACTGCACCACGGCTGTCGGACGCCCGGCGTTATCCAGCAAGCTGACATCGCTGGCGCTGAACAAACCATCAAACGTCCACACCGTATAGGCCGAATGGCCGACGAAAGTCGTTGCACTGGCCCCGACATTGATGCCGGCCATCAGATCAGCCCGCGCCTGCTCGACGCTGAGCTCATCCAGATAAGCTCGCTCGATCCACCACTGATCGTCAAGTGACTCAAAAAACCGATTGCTCTGGCTGGTAAACGAAACACCGGGCTCCTGGCGATCGGCACTGACTATCGCAGTCTGCAGATAGGATCGGTTGGCATACTGAAGCGTCTTGGTAATCACCGCATCCAGCTCGGCCGGAGTGCGCACAGGCAGCCGGCCAATCGGCAGGTCAGGTACCTGGTCACCGTCGATATCCACCAGCAGGGCGTCCGACGGTGCGAATTGAACCAAGTCACTGGTATCCACATACAAACTCGGGATAAAACTGATCGAACCGCTGCCGGCACTATTGCGATAGTCGTAGGTATCACCGCCGACCAGCAGCACGTGCTGATAACGGGCTTGCCTGGCTGTCGCGCGGATATAGTCGGCGATCGCCGCAGCATCAACCTGACCGTGGCTGAACTGGGCATAGATATCGAGCACATCCACCACTCTGACCCGACGACCTTGCCCTTCATGAAAAGCCACCAATGGGGCCAACCCGTCAATAAAGTCCGGATGGGCAATCATCAGGTAATCGGCCCGGCCGCTGGTGATATCCACCCGCTGCCGCCCGGCCTGCAACTCGGGCCGCTGGATACCATCGACCTGGGCCACAACATAGCGCGCCGTGCCGGGTATGCCGGGAATCGTCAGCACATACGGTCCCCTGCCACTGATGGAAACGCCATCGACCGGATCGGCACGCCCGTTGACTACCCGGTAAACCACTGCGTCACGATGGGTCAGCCCATCCACTCGCAACGTGCGACCTTCGGCCGAGAAACTCATTTCCGGCCCGGACATCGTCAGATAGCGTGGATACTCGACATCGAAATCAACCAGGCTGATCACACTTGCAGGGGCACCCGAATCTCCCGGCAACCGCAGAGTCAGACGGTTAACGCCACCAACCAGTAACCCGGCGGACAAGGCGTAGTCAAGCTCACGAACAACCCGACCTTCGAACCAGACATCATCAAGCAAGCTGCCGTTCAACCAGACCTCGACGTGATGATCCGGGTCGATGTCGGGAAAATCCGTTACCCCGGCCAGGCGAATCCGCAACCTGGCGGCATCGCCAACCAGACTGTCGACTGGAAAATCAAAGTGCCAGCTCTTGGGGCTGGTCTGAACCACCATGCGGGTATCCGACCACGGAGACTCGGCCACTGAAGTTGCGCTGTAATGGCGAGCCGTTCCATTCGAACGACAGCTTCTCTCCCACCGCAATTCCAAGCGCCTGGCGAATCGATTTGGGAATGGTGATCTGGCCTTTTGATGTGAGCGTGGCTTGTTCGAGAATGGGGTGCATGGCTTTACATCAATTAGTGGGTTATTGGTAAGGATAATTCCTTACGTTAGAAAGGGCAAGGAGAAAAGAACGGGTTCCGGGTTCAGGAAAACAAAGGGCGCTGCGGGTTGGGTCCCGAAAACCGGGTGGTTGGTGGGTGGTGAAGCATAAACTGTCGGTGTGTCACCCCGATCAGATCAAAGGGCGGTCTGGAGTGAGACGTCATGACGTTATAATGCTGAATTGTTCTATTTGGAAACTTGCCATGTCTGAAGCTTCGAAACGATCTACGGTTTATTTCGATGCGCAGTTGCATGCAGCGCTGAGGCTCAAGGCTGCGCATACGCAGCGCTCGTTGTCGGATCTGGTCAACGAGGCAGTGCGGGCATCGCTGGCTGAAGATCAGGAGGATCTGGCTGCATTTACTGATCGTGTTGCCGAGCCCACGATGAGCTACGAGGCGCTGCTTGATGATCTGAAAGCCCATGGCAAGATATAGGCTGGAGTTCAAGCGATCCGTAGCCAAAGATCTGCGGGGTATTCCCAATAAGAACCTACGGCGAATTCTGGATCGAATCGAGGGCCTGCAGAATAATCCGCGGCCCCCGGGTTGCGAGAAACTATCCGGTCAAGAGCGCTTTCGCGTTCGGCAGGGTGTGTATCGAATCATCTATGAAATCGAAGATGAGCGGTTGATTGTGACGGTAGTCAAGGTTGGGCATCGGCGCGGGATTTATGGAAGAAGCTAAGAACAAAAGCCGGGTTCCGGGTTCCGGGTTCCGGGTTCCGGAACAACAAAGACAAATAACCAACGGGTTTCGGGTTTCGGGATCAAGGATGAAAGGGCGAAGGGGCGAAAGGTTCAAGCCAGTTTGGCTTTGAGGGCTTCGATTTGGGGGACGGGGTCGGGGTCTACTTTGTATTTTTTCGCCAGGGCCAGACTGACGACGTCGCCCTGGTTGACGGTTTGCAGGAGTTCGGTCAGGCGTGTTCTGGTGGCTTGGGGGCGGGTGGTCATGATCGGGATGCCGGCCTGTTCTATTTGGGCCTGGGTGATGTCCATGCGTTTTCGGGTTTGCGGGTGGTAGTGAGCGGAGTCGAGGTGGATCACTCTGAGCAGGTTCTTCTTTATTGCTTCTGCTGGCAGATCCAGGCCGACAATCAGGTTGTGGTTGAGTTCGGGGTAGTCGTTCCAGATCGCCCAGGATTTGCTGTTTTCGTTGATCTGGGTGGTCCAGCGCCGGGCGACCGGGGTCAGGTGTTCTGATGCCAGGATGACCGGGATGCCGTCGGCCAGGTGTTTGGTCAGGGCCTTGGTGGCTTTGCTGCCCTCAGGGTTGTTTTCAACCAGGTCCTTGACCGCGGCGGCCAGTGTGTGGGACGGGCTGGCAATCAGGCCGATGCGGGCCAGCAAGCCATATAAAAGCGTAAAACTGTAGCCCAGTGCGGCACGCGGCTGCGCTTTGTAATCGAATTGAATCAGCGGGTCATTGTTGTCACTGGCCGATTGAGCCAGGGTGCCGCCGGTGGTGATGGCGATGCGTTTGGCACCGCGTTTGGCGGCCTGGTGCCAGCCGCTCAAAGTTTCTTCGGTGTTGCCGCTGTAACTTGAACCAATGACCAGACTGTTTTCGTTGACCCAGGCCGGAAGGTCGTAATTGCGATGGACGATGACGGGGGTTTTGCATTCGCTTGCGATCAATCCGGCAACCAGATCACCACCGATGGCGCTGCCTCCCATGCCGAGAATGATGACGTTGTTGATGGTGTCAGCGGATGGCAGGGCCAGCTCGATGGTTTTGACCAGGGTCCAGGCGGATTGGATTTGATTCGATAACATCATGGCAGGCTCAAGGTTGAAGGTTCAAGGCGCAAGGTTAAAGCAAAAAGGGCCCAGGCGTGAGACGGAGGACGGAGGACTGAAGACTGAAGGCTGAGGACGGAGGGCG
>CAZFYM010000053.1:0-22500 GCA_964523755.1 uncultured Wenzhouxiangella sp.
CCACAGGGTGGTGTTGCGGCTGCTCTGAGGATGCAGATACCAGCTGGCGCAGCCGCCCCGGCTCCAGACAGTGCGGGCCAGCTTTCGGTCCAGGCGTCGGTTCCAGTCCTGCTGGGCCGATTCCAGTACTTCGACGATCGCCTTGTCAGGGGACAGGGTTTTAAGCATGTCAAGGATGTAGTTGATCTGCGCCTCGATCATCAGCAGCACCGAATTGTGGCCCAGCGCCGTATTCGGTCCGAGCAGCATGAACAGATTGGGAAAGCCGTGCACGCAGGTTCCCTTGTAGGCGCTGGGGCCGGCTTGCCACCCAGTACCCAGGTCGCGTTGATCGCGCCCGATGATCATGCCTTCGGGTATCGGGTTGGTCGCCTGAAAACCGGTGGCGAGGATGATGACTTCAGCCTGGCGCTTTTTCCCATTGCGATCGATCACCCCGTCCGGGGCAATCGCAGTTATCGAACCGTTGATCAACTCGACATTGTCGCGGTTCAGGGCAGGGTAGAAATTGTTGGACATCAGAACCCGCTTGCAACCCATTGCGTAATCCGGAGTCAGCGTTCTTTCAAGTGCCGGGTCATCGATCTGCTGTGCCAGAAATTTCAGCGCCTTGCGTCGATGAAAGGCAGTCAATCGGGGAAACCGGTTGAAGGCCGGCAAACGCGACTCCAGCAACACATACAGCCCGAGGCGAGTCAGCCAACGGGCGGGTGGGAATGCCCGGTACAAACGCTGGCGCCAGGCGGGGATTGACCGGTCCGGCTTGGGCAGAATCCACTGTGGCGTGCGCTGATAAAGATCGAGCTTTGCCACGGTCGGCGCGATGTCGGGCACGAACTGGATAGCGGATGCACCGCCGCCAATGACCGCAACGTTTCGATGATCCAGATCGGGAGTCTCTGGCCACTGCTGCGAGTGGAATACCGGACCAGCAAAGGTATCCAGTCCCGGAATGGCGGGGCGGGCGGGACGTGACAGCCCGCCAATGGCCGGCACCAGATAGCGGCAGCGATAGCGCTGGCCATGCTGATCAGTCAGCTGCCAGTAGCCACCGGATTCGTCCCACCGCGCATGCTTGACCTCGGTGTTGAGCTTGATCTGCGAGTGCAGGTCGTATCGGTCCACACAATCGTCGAGGTAGTTCTGGATTTCAGCCCTTGGTGCAAACTGGCGGGACCAGTCAGGCTTGGGAGCAAAAGACAGCGAATACAAATGAGACTGAACATCGCAAGCACAGCCAGGATAGCGATTGACCCACCAGGTTCCACCGATCCCCTTGGCCGATTCGACAATGAGGAAATCTGTGATTCCGGCCTGGCGCAGGCGAATGCCAAGCGCAATACCGGAAAAGCCGGCACCAACGATGAGCAGCTTCAAGACAGGTTCGGACAAAAGGGGGTGCTCGACAGTTTCGCCGTTCAGAATAGGGCATGCGGGCGAGTGAATTCAAGCTTGCCAAGAAAATGCTCACGATTCAGTCTGCCAGTGATAGGCTTTGCAGTAATGGGTGGACAGCTGCGAATGTTTCTTGTAACGATGCGTGGGAGTTTGCGCGATCTGTCCCCGATTTTTCTCGTTGTGGCTTTTTTCCAACTGGCTGTACTCGGTCAACCGATTCCCGATTTCGCCGAATTGGTAATCGGCGCAGCGCTGGTCGTGGTGGGCTTGACCCTGTTCGTCATGGGCCTGGAATTGGGGTTTTTTCCGATCGGTGAGAGCATGGCGCATGATTTCGCGCGCAAGGGCAGTGTGTTCTGGTTGCTTGCCTTCGGTTTTGCGCTCGGGATTGGAACCACGGTCGCCGAACCGGCGCTGATCGCTGTGGCCGGCGAGGCGGCGCGGGTTGCGGCTGAGGGGGGCGTCATCAGCCTGGACGCTCGGAGCATGGCTGAGTATGCCAACGGGCTCCGGTTGAGTGTGGCCGTGTCGGTAGGCCTGGCCATCATGATCGGGGTTTTGCGCATCATCAAGGGCTGGCCGTTGCATTGGCTGATCATCATTGGATATCTTGGCGTGCTTGTGATGACCCGGTTTGCCCCGCCAGAAATCATCGGCATAGCCTATGATTCGGGTGGAGTCACGACATCAACCATCACGGTGCCGCTGGTGGCAGCGCTCGGTGTGGGTCTTGCCTCCAGTATCAAAGGACGTAATCCGGTGCTGGATGGGTTCGGATTGATTGCATTCGCATCACTCATGCCAATGATTTTCGTGATGGGCTACGGGATGATGGTGACCTGATGGTAGTTGATGGCGTGATTGCCATGCTGGCAGCGACCTTGATTGATGTCGCACCTATCGCAGCCGTACTGTTCGGGTTTCAGTTCGTGGTTTTGCGCCGCAGGATTCCCGATCTTCGCCGTGTGCTGCTTGGATTTGTCTATGTCATCGTCGGACTTAGCCTTTTTCTGCAGGGCCTTGAACAGGCGTTGTTTCCGCTGGGCAAACTGATGGCAGCACAGCTGACCGATCCGGCCTTTCTGGTCGCCTCAGGGCGCGAATTTGTCATTGCCATACGCTGGCAGGACTACTTCTGGGTCTATGTGTTTGCTTTCATGATCGGATTTTCGACGACAATCGCCGAGCCGTCGCTGATCGCAGTGGCGATGAAGGCCGAGGAGGTCTCGGCGGGTGCGATCGGAGTCACCGGCCTCCGGCTGGCCGTTGCTTTTGGTGTGGCCGTCGGTATTGCGCTGGGTAGCTGGCGAATCGTTGTGGGTGCGCCGCTGGAGTATTTCATCATGGTGGGTTACGGAGTGGTCATTGTTCAGACTCTGTTTGCTCCACGGATCATTATTGCCCTGGCGTATGATTCCGGTGGAGTGACGACGTCCACGGTGACCGTTCCACTGGTCGCTGCTCTGGGGCTTGGTCTGGCAGCCAACGTCCCGGGTCGTAGCCCGATGCTGGACGGCTTCGGTCTGATCGCTTTCGCCAGCCTGTTTCCGATCATGTCGGTGCTGGCCTACGCCCAGATCACGGATTGGTGGACGCGTCGCGCACGGCGGCTGGAGGATAATGAAGAATGAAGCTGAAACTGTTGATCGTACTGATCGAGGATGACCGGACCACCGAGATCATGGCCGCAGCCAGGGAGGCCGGAGCCACTGGGGCAACGCTGATTCATCGAGCCCGTGGAGAAGGTCTGCGTGCGCGAGGTGGCTTTCTTGGTCTGCAGCTCGACGCTTGCCGCAGCGTTCTACTGCTGGTGGTCTCAGCCGGGCGTGCCGCGCATATCATGGAAAGGGTGGCTGCAGTCGGTCAGTTCGACGAGTCACCAGGAACCGGGATTGCATTTCAGCTTGATGTCGAGGACAGTGTCGGAATGAGCCGACAATGGAAGGCGCTGCGCTCCAGAGAATCGGAACCGCAAGGAAAGGAGGCGGGATGAAGTTCAAGGTCATTATGGCGATCGTAGAAGACAGCTTGACCCGCAAGCTGCTGAAGGCCGCACGCGAGGCCGGAGCAACAGGTTCGACCGTCATTACCAACGTACGAGGAGAGGGTTTGCACCGTACCATCGGCATACTCGGACTGGAAATTACCAATGTCCGTGATTTGCTGCTGTTTTTGGTGGAAGAACATCGTGCACGTCGTATCCTGGAGATGCTGGCTGAAGTCGGCGAATTTGACGAGGCTTCCGGAACCGGGATTGCACTGCAGATCGATGTTGAAGACGCGCTGGGCGTTCGTCATCAAATGAAGGAACTGGTCAGTCAACTTGAGAGTGAGATATAAGTGCCATGGATAAAGATGAGCGCAGAATGATTCGGGTGCGCGATGTCATGCACAGTCGCTTTTGTTACGTGGATGGTCTGACTACCGTAGACCAGGCGCTGGATCTGCTGCGCGAGGATCATGCGCTGGCATTACTGGTCAACAAGCGCGACGAGCACGACGAGTACGGCATCGTTGTGTTGGCAGATATCGCCAAGAAGGTGCTGGCGACCGACCGTGCCCCGGAGCGGGTCAACGTTTACGAGATCATGTCCAAGCCTGTGCTCGGCGTGCGACCGGACATGCAAGTACGGTATTGCGCTCGCCTGTTTGATCATTTTGGCCTGACGCTGGCGCCGGTGATCGACCGCGCGGACGAGGTCATTGGCCTGGTCAGTTATGAAGATCTGGTTCTGCGCGGTCTGACCCTTAAGGCCTCATAGGATACCCAGCTTCTTTGCGACCCGGGTAAAGGCATCGACGGCGTGATCCAGGTGTTGACGACTGTGGGCAGCCGAAATTTGCGTACGGATACGGGCCTCTCCCTTGGGAACGACCGGATAGAAAAAGCCGATGACATAGATGCCTTCGGCGAGCAACTCATTGGCCATTTTCTGAGCCAGCGGCGCGTCGTAAAGCATCACCGGCACGATGGGATGATCGCCGGGCTTGATATCGAAACCGGCATCGGTCATGGCTTTGCGGAAGTAGCGGGTGTTGTCTTCGAGCTGGTCTCTCAGGGCGGTCGATTCATTGAGTATATCGAATACCTTGAGGCTGGCCGCGACCAGTGGTGGCGCCAGCGAATTGGAGAACAGGTAGGGCCGTGAACGCTGGCGCAGAATGTCGATAACCGGCTGCGAGGCCACGGTGAAGCCGCCCATGCCGCCGCCCAGTGCCTTGCCCAGGGTCGAGGTAAAGATATCGACCTTGTCCATGACGCCATGGTATTCGGCCGAACCGCGACCGGTGGGGCCGAAGAAGCCGGTGGCATGGCAGTCGTCGACCATGACCAGGGCATCGTACTTATCTGCCAGCGCGGTGATCTGATCAAGTTTGGCGACGTAGCCATCCATGGAAAACACACCGTCGGTGGCAATCAGCCGGGTACGCTTGTCCCGGGTTTGCTTGAGCGCATTCTCCAGGGCGTCCATATCGGAGTTGGGATAGCGATGGCGCTCGGCCTTGCACAGGCGAACGCCGTCGATGATGGAAGCATGGTTGAGCTGGTCGGAAATAATGGCATCTTCCGGGCCCAGCAAGGGTTCAAACAGCCCGCCGTTGGCGTCGAAACAGGCTGCATACAGAATGCTGTCATCCTTGCCGAAAAAGTCGGCAATGGTTTTCTCCAGCTGCTTGTGCAGGTCCTGCGTGCCGCAGATAAAGCGGACTGAAGCCATGCCGAAGCCGTAGTCATCGAGCGCCTGCTTGGCGGCCTCGATAATGTCCGGGTGGTCGGCCAGGCCCAGGTAGTTGTTGGCACAAAAGTTCAGGACTTGACCGCCCTGGTCCGTCTCGATCTCGATCCGTTGTGGTGTCGTGATCGATCGCTCGCGTTTGTACAAACCATCCGCGTCGATCTGTTTCAACTCACCTCGCAGCCGATCAAGCGTTGCCCTGTCCGACATCAAACACTCTCCAATTCAAAACCAATAAACCAACCAAACTAAATCGTCCCCGTCCAGTCACACACGACCTTTCCGCACTCACCATGGGCCATTAAGTCGAAACCGGTCTCGAAATCATCAATCGCGATCTGATGGGTCAATGCCTTGTGCAGCGGAAAGCCGGTCAGCACCATCTGGGTGGTCTTGTACCAGGTCTCGTACATGCGCCGGCCGTAGATACCATGCATTTCCAGGCCCTTGAAAATGATCTTGTCCCAGTCCACGCCAGTGCCCTTGGGCAGCAGACCCAGCAAGGCCACTTTGCCGCCGTGATACATGCAGGTCAGCATATCGTTGAAAGCCTGCGGATTGCCCGACATCTCCATGCCGATGTCAAAGCCGTCGATATCGAGCTCGTCGAGGATGTCGGGCAGCTTTTCGCGGGTCACGTTGATGGTTCGGGTAGCACCCATGTTGGCGGCCAGCTTGAGCCGGTAGTCGTTGACGTCGCTGATCACCACATGACGGGCGCCGACATGCCGGGCGATCCCGGCGGCGATGATGCCGATCGGCCCGGCTCCGGTAATCAGGACGTCTTCGCCGACCAGGTCAAATTGCAGCGCGCAGTGGGCGGCATTGCCGAACGGGTCGAAAAAGGCGGCAAGTTCTGAAGGTATGGCGTCCGGGATGGGCCAGAGATTGCTGGCCGGGACCACGACATACTCGGCGAAACCGCCGTCACGGTTAACCCCGATGCCTTCGGTATGCGGGCACAGGTGCGGTTTCCCGGCCCGGCAGTTGCGGCAAACGCCGCAAACCACGTGGCCTTCGGCCGATACGCGCTGGCCCTCTTCGTAGCCGCGCACACCCTCACCAATATCGACGATCCGTCCGACGAATTCGTGACCAATCACCAGGGGCGGTTTGATGGTGCGCTGTGCCCATTCGTCCCACTGGTAAATATGCAGGTCGGTGCCGCAAATCGCGGTCTTCTCGAGCTTGACCAGCACCTCGTTGGCACCGGCCCGGGGAACGGCGACCTCGCGCAGTTCCAGACCCGGCGCGGCAGAAGGCTTGACCAGGGCGCGCATCGTGGCGGTCATCGCATGACTCCAGTGGGGAAAACGAGGATTATAAAAGAAATGGCGTCAGCCAGCAGTCAGAGTCGGCCTTTTGCACGTCCTGCTCAATGATCGGATTCATCGGCGTAGGGGAAGTCGTCGGCCTCCAGGCTGTCGTGGTAGTCACCGACCCGTTCGGCGGCCAGGTCGGTACGGTGAAAACGGGCGATATGGCATAGGGCATCGCCTTCGTTGACCAGCGGCAGGTTGAGCCGGCCGATCACGATACCGCTGAATGGCGCACGCACTTCCTGCTCGCGCTCGCCAAACGGATCAGCAATCACCCCGAGGGTGGTTTGACCGCGCGTTACCCGATCGCCGAGTTGAACATAGGCCCGGAAAATTCCGCTCTGCGGGGCGCGCACCCAGCCGCTGGAACGGGCAATGATCGAATCCGGCGGTGCTTTGCGCCGACTTTTGGGCAGCATCTGCAAATGGCGCATGACCCGGACGATGCCCTCCACACCGCCACGAATACAGACCTCGTCCAGGCGCAGGGCTTCACCAGCCTCGTAGAGCAGGATAGGGACATCCCGTGTCATGGCGGCTGCCCGGAGTGAGCCGTCGCGAATCGCGGCGTTCAGAATCACGGGCGTGGCAAAGGCGTGTGCCATGGCCAGTGTTTCAGGGTGATCGAGATTGGCCCGGATCTGCGGCAGATTGCCGCGATGAATGGCACCGGTATGCAGATCGATACCGTGGGTCGACTGATGCACGATTTCGCGCATGAACAGATGGGCAACGCGCGCCGCCAGTGAGCCGGTTTCCGAGCCCGGGAAGCTGCGATTGAGGTCGCGTCGGTCGGGCAGGTAGCGACTGGAATGAATCAGACCATGCAGGTTGACAATGGGAACGGCGATCAGCGTACCGCGTAATCGATCCAGTTCTGCGATCTTGAGCAGCCGGCGAATGATTTCAACGCCATTGAGTTCATCACCATGGATGGCCGCACTGACAAACAAGGTTGGCCCGGCACGCCTGCCGCAGACCACCTGCACCGGCATGGTTGTCGGTGAATGGGTGTAGAGGCGACCCACTTCCAGGTCAATGCTGCGCCGGGTTCCCGGTTTTACCTCGAAGCCACCGATGGTAACTGAATCATTCGCAGTTCTCATGATTGACAGGGCGATGCGTTCGAGCTGTCCTTTTGCTTGAGAAGTTCGTTGAGAATCGGGTGGTTGAGCGAGTAATCGACCGGCAAGTCAATCAACTTGACACCGGGCTGGCCCAGGCAGCGATCGAGAATGTCGCCGAAGTCTTCATCGCTGTCGGGTCGATAGCCGTGTGCACCGTAACTCTCGGCATACTTGACAAAGTCCGGATTGGCGTAGTCGAGACCAAAATCGGCAAATCCAAAGTCGCGTTGCTTCCAGCGGATCATGCCGTAGGCACTGTCGTTAAGTACGATGACGGTCAAGTCCAGCTTGAGACGAACTGCAGTTTCGAGTTCCTGCGAGTTCATCATGAAGCCGCCGTCGCCGCAGACGGCGACCACCTGGCGGTCGGGATACAGCAGCTTGGCCATCATGGCCGAGGGCAGGCCTGCTCCCATTGATGCCAGGGCGTTATCCAGCAGCAGGGTATTGCGCTGGTAGGCCTTGAAGTTGCGTGCAAACCAGATCTTGTAAATACCGTTGTCGAGGCTGACGATGGCATCGTCGTCCAGCCGCCCGCGCAAGCGATGAACCAGACGCTGGGGCAACATCGGAAAGCGGCTGTCGCTGAAATACTTGCTCAATCGATTGGCCAGGTTGTCCCTGACCTGATCAAAACAGGAAAAATCCCAGCCGGAGCAATCGCCAATGCCGTCAGCCAGCCGCTCCATGGTCGAGTCGATATCACCCACCACGTTCAATTGTGGAAAGTAAACCTCGTCGACTTCAGCCGGCAAAAAATTGACATGAATGACCTGACTGCCGCCATGGGTCATGAAAAACGGCGGCTTTTCAATCACATCATGGCCGACATTGATGATCAGGTCGGCACGGTCAATGGCGTCGTGGACGAAATCATTGGCCGACAGGGCTGCCGTTCCGATGAAATGTTCGCTGCGTTCGTCGATCACTCCTTTGCCCATCTGGGTATTGACAAACGGGATACCGGTCTTGTCGACAAAAGCGGTGAGAACCCGGCTGGTGTTCTTACGATTGGCACCGGCGCCAATCAGCAGCAGCGGGCTTGTGGCCTGCTCGATCATCCGGATCGCGGCTTCAATGGCTTGCTCGGAGGCATTCGGGCGCAAGCTGCCGACCGGGTCGAGCAGTTCGCCGTCGGTGTTTTCTCGGGCCACATCTTCGGGTAATTCGAGATGAACCGCACCGGGTCGTTCCTCCGTGGCCCGGCGCATGGATTCGCGCACCAGCGGAGCGATCATGTTGCCGTTGACGATCTGGCGGGTGAATTTGGTCACTGGCCGCATCAGATCGACCACGTCGATAATCTGGAACTGTCCCTGCTTGGATTTTTTGATCGGCTTCTGACCGGTGATCATCAGCATGGGCATGGCACCCAGCTGGGCGTAGGCGGCTGGCGTGACCAGATTGGTAGCGCCCGGGCCCAGCGTGGCCATGCAGACCCCCGGCTTTTCCGTCAGGCGACCGTAAGTGGCGGCCATGAATCCGGCACCTTGCTCGTGCCGGTTGAGAATGAGCCTGATCGACGATGTTCGGATGGACTCCAGCAGGTCAATGTTTTCCTCGCCGGGAACCGCGAAGATATAGTCCACGCCTTCGCTTTCCAGCGCCTTGACCATCAAGTCGGTTGCTTTCATGCGTCTGCCCTTGCAAAGTCAATCTTTGAGCCAGTCGTTATGCTATCACCTCGAGGTGTTGCCGGTTTGCGCGCGGGTCTTTGTTACAGTGCCGGTTGGCATGACGAGTGAAATGGGATGATGGAACGGCCAGGTCAACGGAGGGCACGCAAGATTGCTGCCGTCATCGTGGCGGTCATGGGCATCATTCTGCTCTATGATCGTATCTGGATTGTTCGCCATGGATTGGGCAGCGAACAATGGCCGCAAGTTTCCGGGCGGATAGAGCAGTTCGAGTCCGACATGGTCGGGGGCGGTCGAACGCGGCCCGCCTGGCGCTTGTCGCTACGCTACATCTATACCGTTGATGGCAACGATTATCAGGGAACGCGAATCCGGTTCAGCCGGGCCCTGCAGCGTCGCGGATCGGATCAGATCCAACAGATTGAGAATCGCTACGCCAGGGCCAAGGTCATCCAGGTTCGCCACCACCCGGACCATCCCGAGTTATCGGTGCTTGAGCCGGGTGTCGGTCGAAACGCCTGGTTTGGTTTGGGACTGGGGGTCGTGATGCTGCTGATCGCGCTGATTTTCTGGATCGTGCCCACGCGCGTGACCGCGGACCAGTCGCCTTGACGCTTGGGATGACCGTTTTTTATCGGTATGATCACTGAATGTTCGACATTGACCAATCACTATGGCTGATGGGTGGCACGCTGGTGCTGCTGCTTGCTGCGCTCGCCTATTATTTCAGACGTCAGCAGCGCCGGCTGGGGTCAACGGTTGAGTCGGTCAATCGCGAGCTGGCGGAGTCCGAGGCCCGTTATCGACTGCTGGCCGAAAATGCCAGCGATGTCATCTGGACCTTGAGCCTGCCCGGTTTGCGTTACACCTATATCAGCCCTGCCATCACTCGCTTGCGGGGACTGAGCGTTGAGCAGGCCATGGCCGAGACCTTTCCCGAGTCGGTGGTGCCGCAGCAGCGTGAGCGGGTTCGACGCATGATTGATGATCGTCTGGCGCGCTTTCGCGACGGTCATTTCGGGCCAACCGAGGCTCAGCGTATCGAGGTTCGCCAGCACTGCATCGACGGTCAGGAGATCACCGTTGAAATCATTGCTTCGCTGATGGTGGATGAATCCGGTGAAGTTGTTGGTATTCAGGGTATTTCGCGCAATGTGACCGCCCGCAAACGTGCCGAGCAGGCACGTCAGTCGCGCGAGTCCATACTGGCTGCGCTGGCCAGCAGCGCCCGATTGATGTTCAACTCCGAAGACCACCTTGACGCCATGAACCGGGCGCTGGAGTCGCTCGGGCGTTCAGTGGATGCTGATCGGGTCTACGTGTTCGAGAACTATCACGATCAGCATGGCGAGCTGCGGGCAACGATGCGCTTCGAATGGGTCAACGACGGGATTGAGGCGCAGATTGACAATCCAGATATGCAAGCAATGTCTTATCGCGAGGCGATTCCAGGCTGGTTCTCCGTGTTGGAGGCTGGCGAGGCGGTACACGGGCGAGTAGAGCGAATGTCAGAACCCGAGCGTGGCTTGCTGCAAAGCCAGGACATTTTGTCGATTGTCGTGGTGCCGATTGTACTGGACGGGCACTTCCGGGGCATGATCGGTTTTGACGACTGTTCACGGGCAAGGGACTGGAGCCAGGCCGAGATTGATGCATTGGGGATTGCCGCCGCGACAATCGGTGCCGCAATCGATGGCATTCGTGCCCGCCAGAAACTCGAGTATCTGGTCAGTACAGACTCCCTGACCGGCCTGAGCTCTCGTCGCGCTTTTCTGGAACAAGCCCGTCAGATACACCGGGAAGTCCTGTCAGACCAGGCGTCCATGGCCTTGTTGATCATGGACCTGGATCATTTCAAGCTCATCAACGACGAATACGGCCATCCGGTCGGTGACGAAGCGCTCAAGGCGTTTGCCCGGATCTGCCGCGAATCACTGCGTCCGGATGACCTGATCGGACGCATGGGTGGTGAAGAGTTTGCCGTACTGCTGCCGCGATTGGACCTCCAAACCGCCCGCCGGCTGGCTGAAGACTTGCGGCTGGCACTGGAGGCCGCGAAGATCCGCTTGCCGGAGGCCGAACTCGCACTGACAGTGAGTATTGGCCTGGCGCTTTCCGATCCCGCTGATCAAGAATTCTCCAGCCTGCTCAAACGCGCTGATCAAGCCTTGTATCAGGCCAAGAATGGCGGTCGCAATCGGGTCAAGTTTTTTTCCGGGAATTCCGGAGCTGGGCCGGAATCGTCAGTCTGATCGCTGGCGACCGCGTGGGTTGATATCGAATTTGCGCAAAATCCCGCGTAATTGGTCGTAGCTCAGTCCAAGCTGGTCGGCCGCCGCTTTTTGGCGACCCTGATTGGCATCCAGTGCGGCCAATACGGTATCGCGCTCGATCTGGTCCAGATAGGCACGAAGATCGTCCGGCAGTCCGACGGCCTCGACGGTTTTGGCTGTTTTCTCGCGTCGCCTGGAGTCCGGTCGCCACGGTGACGCAAACGGATCGAACTGGATATTACCTACCAGATCGTCAGCATCCTCGTGGCGGTAGACGGCCCGCTCGATCACGTTCTTGAGCTGGCGAACGTTGCCGGGCCAGGGATGGTTGTGCAGGCGCTCGATGGCTGCGGTGCTGAATCCGCTGAACACTTCGCGACCCATCTCGCGGGTCATGCGGATGGCGAAATACTCGGCCAGCGGCAGAATGTCCTCGCGCCGGGCGCGCAGCGGTGGCAGCGTGATGACGTCGAAGGCCAGCCGGTCCAGCAGATCGCTGCGGAACCGGCCCTGTTCGGCCAGTGTTGGCAAGTCCTCGTTAGTGGCTCCGATCAGGCGCACGTCAACTTCGATCGTGCTGGAAGCACCCAGGCGTTCGAACTGTCCGTATTCGATTACTCGGAGGATTTTCTCCTGCACGTTCATGGCGGTGGTGGCCAGTTCGTCCAGAAACAGCGAGCCACCATCGGCCAGTTCAAAGCGGCCATGGCGCCGCCGGGCGGCATCGGTAAATGCGCCGGCTTCATGGCCAAACAGCTCGGATTCCAGCAGCGTTTCGCTGATCGCGGCACAATTGAGTTTGATCAGTGGCTGCTCCCAGCGTTGCGAGAGAAAATGCAGGCGCTCGGCAATCAATTCCTTGCCGGTGCCACGCTCACCGACGATCAGCACCGGTCGGTCCAGGGGTGCTGCCCGCGAGATTTCTTCCAGCACTTCGAGAAAAGCCGGTGATTCACCGATGATGGGTTGTTCGTCACGTTTCAAGGTGGTGATATCCGCTGCAGTCCGTCTTTGATGAAGGGTACACTGACTGCCATGGCAAAAACCAAGTCCGTATATTCATGCCGCGAATGCGGTGCCAGTTTCCCCAAGTGGTCGGGTCAGTGTCCGGACTGTCTGGCGTGGAATTCGCTGGAGGAAGGCGTGGCGACCCCGGCTGGCAGTGCCAAAGGTCCCAATGGTCCCAGGGGTCGAGGAAACTGGACCGGTACTGCCTCGGCTGAAGTGATCAATCTGGCCAGGGTGCGCGCCGAGGACAGCGGTCGGCGTCTGGCGACCGGCTTGAGCGAGCTGGATCGGGTGCTGGGGGGCGGATTGGTGCCGGGTTCGGTGGTGTTGCTGGGCGGCGATCCGGGCATTGGCAAGTCAACGCTGTTGTTGCAGGCCCAGGCCAATCTGGGCGGTTTGTATGTCACCGGTGAGGAGTCTGCCGGTCAGGTTGCAATGCGGGCACGGCGGCTGGATCTCGATCCGTCACGCCTGGAATGCCTGACCGAGACCAGTCTGGAGGTCATCTTGGCCACCGCAGCCGGGCGCAAGCCGGATTTCATGGTGGTCGATTCGATTCAGACGCTGTGGACCGAAGCGCTGCAGTCGGCACCGGGTGCCGTGGCTCAGGTGCGCGAGTGCGCGGCGCGGCTGGTTCAATACGCCAAACAGACCGGCTGCGTGGTGGTGCTGGTCGGGCATGTGACCAAGGAGGGTGCATTGGCCGGGCCGCGTGTGCTGGAGCACATGGTTGATGCCGTGCTGTATTTTGAATCCGATTCCGGCAGCCGCTTTCGACTGGTCCGGGCGGTGAAAAACCGCTTTGGTGCGGCTAACGAACTGGGCGTGTTCGCCATGACCGACAAGGGACTGAAAGCGGTCGGCAACCCATCGGCCATTTTTCTGTCAGGCCAGCAAGAGCCTGCCCCAGGCAGTTGCGTGCTGGTGACCCGGGAAGGCACGCGGCCTTTGATGGTTGAAGTCCAGGCGCTGGTGGCTCCGTCCACACTGTCCAATCCGCGCCGCGTGGCGGTCGGCATTGATCCCAATCGCCTGGCCATGTTGCTGGCGGTCATGAACCGTCATGCCGGTATTGCCATCGGTGACCAGGACGTGTTCGTCAATGTCGCCGGCGGAATACGGATCACCGAAACCGCCAGTGACCTGGCCATCGCCCTGGCCCTGAAATCGTCGCTGCGCGAAAAACCCCTGCCCAAGGGGCTGGTGGCATTCGGTGAAATCGGTCTGTCGGGTGAGCTTCGACCGGTTTACAACGGCGAGGAGCGCCTGCGTGAAGCGGCCGGGCAGGGGTTTGATCAGGCCCTGGTGCCAGAGGGCAACCTGAAGGGCGTCAAGGCAAAGATCACGGCACGCGGCTACCGGACTCTGGCCCAGGCACTTGAGTCCATTTAACCAGAGTGGGCATTCAGACAGACGGCACCGCCCCATCCATTCGCAGAGTGTAGACTATTCATGCGTGATTCAGTGTTGGCGCGTCATGCTTTATCGGGACCTTAAACGGGCCTTTATTTTTTCGAGGAGAGATTCCAAATGATTCGAATGGCTTCCTATTTGACCATTGCCGCCGTGCTGACGCTGGTGGCCTGCGTCACGATCAACGTCTATTTTCCGGAGGCCGCGGCTGAGCGGGCGGCAGATCGATTCATTCAGGACGTGCTGGGAGACAGTGGCTCCGGCGCTGATGTCCCGCCGCCTCCCACGACTCAGCGCTTTCACTGGTCGGATCTGTTTATCGCCAGCGCCCATGCCCAGGCGCCGAACATCAATATAGACACCCCCCAGGTCCAGTCGATCAAGGAGCGCATGGCCGAACGCCAGCGCAGCCAGCTTGCCGCCTGGTTCGACGCCGGTGCGATTGGCTTTGGCAACGACGGCCTGGTCGAGATTCGTGATCGCAGTGCGGTCGGCCTGGCCGATCGACGCAATCTGGAGCGGGTGGTATCCGAGGAGAATGCTGACCGCAATGCCGTCTATCGGGAAATTGCTGTGGCCAACGGTCGTCCCGAATGGGAAGACGATATCCGCCAGACCTTCGCTCGCCAGTGGATCGCCAACGCGCGCACCGGCTGGTATTACCAGCGTGAAGACGGCAACTGGGTTCAGAAATAAGGGGAATGTCGGGTCGAAGACGCCGCAAGCTGCCGGTAGAACCGGTGGTGGTTGAAGTGACGGATCTGGCCCACGACGGGCGCGGCGTTGGCCGGGTGGACGGCAAGGCCGTGTTTGTCCACGGGGCGTTGCCGGGCGAGCGGGTCAGCGCACGTCTGATTGATCGCTCGCGCAAATTCGATGAGGCGGTGACCGAGCAGGTGCTTGAGGCATCCGTCGAACGCGTTGATCCGGAGTGCCCCTGGTTCGATCGTTGCGGAGGTTGTGCGCTTCAGCATCTGGCACCAGCCGCACAACTGAAATGGAAGCACAAGCGCCTGGTCGATAACCTCGAACGGCTGGGTGAGGTTTGTCCGGAAACCTGGCTGGAACCGATTGCCGACCAGCCCTGGTTCTACCGTCGTCGGGCCCGGCTGAGCGCCCGCTGGGTCAAGGGCAAGGAGCGGGTACTGGTTGGTTTTCGCGAGCCGCAGGGTCGATTTGTGGCCGACGTGGGAGATTGCCGCGTTTTGCATCCAGCCTTCAGTGATCGCCTGGCCAGCCTGTCGGCGCTGCTAGGCGAGCTTTCAGTTGCCAATGCGGTACCGCAGATTGAAATTGCGGCCGGTGACCAGGGCTCGGCCATCGTGATCCGCCATCTCGATCCGCTGGAACCTGCTGATCTGGAGCGTCTTCGCCAGTGGTCCGAACGCGAGTCGGTGGCCGTGTATCTGCAGGCCAAGGGGCCGGACACGGTGTTTCGCCTCAATCCGGCTGAGCATCAACTCGAATACCGGCTGAACGACCAGGATCTGACGCTGGCCTTCCATCCGCAGCAATTTGTTCAGGTCAATGCCCGGATCAATCAGCGTCTGATCAATCAGGCCCTGGTGCTGCTGGATCTGCAAGGTCACGAACGAGTCCTGGACCTGTTCTGCGGTCTGGGCAACTTCAGTCTGCCCCTGGCCCGGCACGCTGGCCATGTGACCGGCGTCGAGGGATTGTCAGAACTGGTCGAATCGGCCCGGGTCAATGCCCTGAACAACGGAATTGGCAACGTGGAGTTCGACGTGGCTGATCTGGCCTCGGACGTGTCGGAGCGGCCCTGGTACCGGGCCGGGTTCGATGCCGTGCTGATTGATCCGCCACGCTCCGGTGCGTTCGAGATTCTGCCCCTGGTGGCCGGCAGCGGCGCGCGCCGTGTGGTCTATGTTTCCTGCAACCCGGCCACGCTGGCGCGCGATGCAGGCGAACTGGTCCGTCGCCACGGCTTTATTCTGAAGCAGGCCGGTATTGCCGACATGTTTCCCCATACCGCCCATGTCGAATCCATTGCCCTGTTTGAAAAACCATGACTGAGCCGCAAGCACCGGGCCCGTTGATTATCGGTATCGACGGCACTTGTCTTGATGCCGAAACTGCCGCAAGGCTGCGTCATCCTGCCGTTGGCGGGGTCATCTTGTTCAGCCGGAATTTCCGCTCACCGGAGCAGGTGCGTGAGTTGATTGCCGAAATCAGAGCACTGCGCCAACCTCGTCTGCTGGTCACGGTTGACCAGGAAGGAGGACGCGTTCAGCGCTTTCGCGACGGCATGACGCCGCTGCCGCCTGTGGGTGTTCTCGGGCGCTGGTATCGGACCCGTCCGGACCGGGCCTGTGATCTGGCCTATCGGCACGGGCGGGTGATGGCGGCCGAAGTGCTGGATCTGGGTGTCGACCTGAGTTGGGCTCCGGTACTGGATCTGGACCGCGGCAGCTCGGTTATCGGCGACCGCGCCATGGCTGACGATCCGGCGGTGGTCTCCGCCCTGGCTGGCTGGTATCTGGCTGGCATGCGCGATGCCGGCATGGCTGCCTGCGCCAAGCATTTTCCGGGCCACGGATCGGTCGCCGCAGACTCGCATTTGGAAGTGGTCATTGACCCAAGACCCCAGAACGAGATTGATCAAGACCTGAAACCGTTTGTTCAGCTTGCCAATCAGTTCCAGGCCGTTATGATGGCGCATGTGTGCTATCCGTGTGTCGACGAGCGCCCGGCGGGCTTTTCCAGACGCTGGATCGGTGAACGATTGCGCGATCAGATCGGCTTCAAAGGACTGGTCGTTTCCGATGATCTTGATATGGCCGGTGCCGCACCGGCCGGAAACCTGGCCGACCGGCTTGCAATGGCCTTTGCCGCCGGTTGCGATCTGGCGTTAGTCTGTCGTGCCGACTCTGCCGGCCAGGTGCTGGCATCGGTCAGGGACTGGCCGCTGCCATCAACCGGGCGCATCGAGACGCTTTATGGACGGCCCATGGTCACCCTGGACGAACAACTGACCGTGCCCGAGTTTCGGGCCTGGCGTGACTCACTCAAACTTCTTGCTAGTAAACAATGAACGAATACCTTGACAAATTCAGCGGATTGATTGGCCTTCCCGGATGGGTGCTGAGTGCGTTCCTGATTATTCTGGGGGCTCTGCTGCTTGAGCTGATTTACCGATTATTCATCAGTCACCTGGCCAAGCTGGCCGAGAAAACCAGTCATTATTGGGATGATGCGGTGGTCTATGCCGGTCGCCGCCCGATTTCCCTGCTGATCTGGTGGCAGGGCATGGTCATGGCGGCGCGTGTCATCGAGCCGCACAGTGAAGCGCTGGGTTTTTCAGTCGAGTTTCTCAACGCAGCCCAGCAGTTGGGCCTGGTTGTGGCAGCAACCTGGTTTGCCTTTCGCCTGGTAACCGGATTCGAGAACGCTTTTGTCGCCACCAAGCGAAAGCGTGACGAGATGGTGGATATCACCACGGTCAGCGTGCTCGGACGGATCGTGCGCATTGCTGTTGTCCTGACCGGCATCCTGACGGTACTGAGCATTCTGGAAATTCCCATCTCGGGTTTTCTGGCCGCCGGTGGCGTGGGTGGAATTGCGGTTGGTCTGGCGGCACGTGATCTGTTGGCCAACTTTTTTGGCGGTTTCATGGTGTTTATGGACCGACCGTTCTCGGTCGGAGACTGGGTACGCTCACCGGATCAGGAGATTGAGGGCACGGTGGAAAAAATCGGCTGGCGCATGACCTCCATCCGCAAGTTTGACAAGCGCCCCCTGTATGTCCCGAACGCGACCTTTACCTCTCTGACGGTTGAGAATCCGTCGCGCATGACCCATCGTCGGATCTTCGAACATGTGGGTATTCGCTACGATGACTTTGCCGTGATCCGGTCGGTCGTCGACCAGATCCGCGACATGATTTGTCAGCATGAAGATCTTGCCACCGATCAGACCACCATGGTGCACTTTGATCGTTATGGTGCATCGTCTCTGGATATCATGATTTACTGCTTCACCAAGACCAAAGTCTGGACCGAGTATCATCAGGTCCGTGAGGATGTTCTTTTGAAAATCGGTGAAATCATCGAGTCGCATGGTGCTGAAATTGCGTTTCCGACGCGCACGCTCAAAATCGATCAGGCCGAGCAAATGGCCAGCGAACAGGCTGAGCAGGGCAATTCATGACGCGCAGACAGCGCTGGCCTGAGCGGTGGCCGGAAGGTGCAAAGCGCTTGCTCGATGCAAGCCTCATCAGCCAGGCACTGGATCGCCAGGCCGAGCGCCTGACGGCAAGCCTGGACGATTCTGAGCGGGTGACGATGATGGTGCTGATGAACGGCGGCATGTACCCGGCCGTGGAACTGGCCCGCCGGATTGATCGACCGTTGCTGTTTGACCATGTGCATGCAACACGCTACCGCGGCCACACCAGTGGTGGTGACCTGAAGTGGGGGCGCTGGCCGGATGCTATCGAAGGCACAATCGTGCTGGTTGACGATATCTTTGACGAAGGTTACACCTTGCAGGCGGTTCGCCAGCGGCTGCTGGATAACGGTGCCGAGCGGGTATTGACAGTCGTTCTTGCGACCAAACTGCATGATCGCGGGCTCGACAGAGACTGGGTGGATGATGCGGCGCTGAGCGTGCCGGATCGATATATTTTTGGCTGTGGCATGGATTGGCACGGCTATTGGCGACAACTCGACGAGATCTGGGCCATTGAATAGTCCTACCATCGCAATTATTGGCGGAACCGGTGCCGTTGATCTGCTGGATACGATTGCCCGACAGCTTGTGGAAACACCCTTCGGCGAGCCGTCTGCGGCTCCCACGCGGGTGCGTCTGGGCCAAAGCGAGGCCTGGTTTCTGGCCCGTCATGGCAATCCGCATCGAATTGCACCGCATCGGGTCAACTATCGGGCCAATATTGATGCGTTGCGCCAATTGGGTGTTGACCGGATTATTGCCGTCAACGCGGTTGGCTCGATCGCGCCTGATCTGATGTCCGGCAGCCTGGTCGTTCCCGATCAGTTGATCGACTATACCTGGGGTCGTGAATCGAGTTTCGCCAATGACTATGATCGTCCGCTGGTCCATATCGAGTTTGCCGACCCGTTCAGCCCGACGCTGCGCCAGGCGCTGCTAGTGGCCGCTAATGAGGCCGGTATCGAGGTTCACGATGGCGGCTGCTGCGCGGTAACCCAGGGGCCACGTCTGGAAACCGCTGCAGAAGTCCGACGCCTGGCGGCTGACGGCTGCACGCTGGTCGGCATGACCTCTCTGCCGGAGGCGGCGTTGGCGCGCGAGGCAGGGATTGGCTACGCCAGTCTTTGCGTGGTGGCCAATCCGGCAGCGGGCCTGAGTGACCAGCCAATCAGTATGGCCGAAATCGAGGCCGTGCTGGGCCGGGCAATGGCACAAGCCAGCCGAGTGCTTCAGGCCTTGGGGAGCCATTGACCGCTGTGAGGTGCTTCACGGTCTGGCGCTCCGGATGTCGAATGCAGACATTGAGAATTTGAAAATCCTGGAAATTGTGAAACGTTTCGCGCTGATTTTACTTGGGATTTTCACGCTCGGGATGTATCCTGTTCGTTCGTAAGTGTTGCATCGGAGCCAAACGCGATGACTGATCAGATGACCCTTTCCGCTTTGAAAGTCGGGCCGAAGGATCTGATGGTCATGCGTTCGCTGCTTAACCTGGCCGGTGGTCGGGATGGCGGTCAATCGTGGAGCATTACTGATCAGCCTGATGGTGACGTTATCCTGATCGACATCGACACCGAGGACGGCGAGGATGTCTGGAAAGAGCTGACTCAACGGGGTCGAATTGCCATTGCCATGTCGCGGCGCAAGGATTTTCCGGCGCGGTTTTTGCTCAACAAGCCCTTGCGCTCCCGCGAATTTCTCAAATTACTGACCACTCTGGCCTCCGGGGAAATTTACGAGGACTATACCGAACAAGACCGTCCTGCGCCTCCGGCTGCCCCGGATTCCATCTGGCAGGCTATTGATGTTGGTGAACAGCAGGGCCACTTTACGCTGGCTGAGCATTTGCGCCGCCAAACCTGGAAAAAGCCGGTTGTCATCACCCATCCCGGATGGCCCCTGATACTGGTTGATCCGGGATCCGGTGCCTGGTTTTTCGACGGATCCATCGCTGACCTTGCACCCCCCATGTTTGCGATTCCCATGCCATCCTCAGCCGGCGTTCCGGTGTCCAGTGCCGACCTGGTTGATCGCGTTCAGGGTCACCGTCAGCGGCCTTTGAGTGAGTTGAAGTGGTTTGCTGGTCTGGCCCAGGCACGCGGACGTTTGCATCCGGACTTGCTGGGAGAAGTACAGTTCATGCTTACCCAGGTGCCGGGCGAGGCAATGAAAAACGAACATCTTCACCGCCTGGCCCAGATTCTGATTCGTGGCCCGATCACACTGGACGAACTGCGTGAAAAATCCGGTCAGCCACCGGAGAATGTGATGGCATTTCTCAATGCCTGCTACACCAGCGGCAAATTGCTGGTCAATCGGGTGGCGCAGGTGGTCAGTTTTTAGCCGGCCGGCTTTTTCGCCAGGACGATGCCGGGGGGCAATATTTCCATATTCCAGCCGTGGCGCTGGCCCAGCCATTGCATGGTTTCGGCGCGGTAAAACACCACGTGGGTGGGATCGCGTCGATAGTGCCAGTTGGCAAAGCGGGTGTCATCGGTCTGGAAACGGGTCATGATGCCCAGCCAGCCGCCAGGCCGCAGCAGTTTATTCAAACACTGGAACTCGCGGGCCGGTTGGTGAAAGTGTTCGACGGTTTCGGTGCAAGTGACAAAATCGAATTGCTTTTCCAGTACTGACAAGTCGGGCACATAAAGGGGATCATAAAGCGCCACATCGTGGCCGGCCTCACTGAGCATCGCTGCCAGCGCCGGCCCCGGCCCGCAACCAAAATCCAGTCCTTTCGAGCCGGGCCGGAGTTTGCCCAGCAAGGGTTCGGCCAACTGTCCCAGAAATTTCCGGTAGCCAGGATCATCCACCCGGTTCTGATGCCGGTCGTACTCGGCCTTTTCAGTTTCAATGCCCGGCAACTGATCGGGGTCCAGAAAGGTGCAAACACAGGTATTGCAACGCCAGTAGGTCCGCGTGTCCACGCGCATCAACAGACGGGTATCGAATTCCAGACAAACCGGACAGTGCATGTGGCAGTACTTATTTAGCCTGATGGCCCAGCATAATCGTTTCGCCGTCTGCAGCCCTGGCGTCGGAATGATCGTGGGTGACTTGCAATACCGGCAGGGCGCGGCGGCGGGCGGTGTCAAAGACCCGCGCACGTACCTGGGCGCGCAGGTCGGTGTCGAGCTTGGAGAAAGCTTCGTCGAGTAGCAAGGCGCGAGGTTCTGACAGCAGCATCCGTTGCAGGGCCACCCGCGCCCGCTGCCCGCCCGAGAGCGTGGCTGGGTCGCGTTCGGCAAAGCCCGAGAGTTCAACCTCGGCCAGCGCCGCCTCGATTCGTGTGCGGCGTGCGGCGCGACCGCGTACCTCGGGCTTGAGGCCGAAGGCGAGATTGGCGCCGACAGAAAGATGCGGAAACAGGTATTCGTCCTGAAACAGGATGCCGACTCGGCGCGCCTCGGTGGGCAGTCCGGCGAGGTCCTGCCCGTCGAGAAGGATGCGCCCGGTCATCACGAAAACCGGATCGAGCGTGCCGGTGATCGCAGCCAGTAGGCTGGACTTGCCCGAGCCTGAAGGCCCCATCACGGTCAGCACCTGGCCGGGGCCGATGCTGCAATCGAGCTCGACCAGCCGCTCGTTCCCAAGCGAGATCGTCAGCTTTTCGAGCCGCAGCCCGGATTCTTCAGCCATACTGCATTCCCTTCCGGTTGCGCCAGGCGAGTCGCGGCAGCAAGGCCGCCAGCGCAAAGAGCGCGAAGGCCGCCGCCGTCTGTGCCAAGGCAAAGACCCCGATTGCCCGCCGGTCTCCACCGGAGGCGAGTGCGACCGCTTCGGTGGTCAGCGTCGGCACCCGACCGGCACCCACCAGCAGGGTCGGCAGATATTGCCCCACCGAAACCGCGAACCCGACCGCCGCGGCCACCAAAACCGGGCGTAACAGCATCGGCAAGCGCACTGTCCACAGTACCCGGCCGGGCGTCGCTCCCAGCGCCCGGGCGACGATATCCTGGTGAACATCCCAGGCGCGCCAGGGATCGGACAGCGACAGAAACACGTAAGGCAACACAAAGACCAGATGCGCCAGCACCACCGCCACGCGCCCGCCGTCGATCCCGGTGGCGATGGAAAGCGTCTGAAACCCCATCAGGAATGCCACCTGCGGCACAATCAACGGCAGGTACAATAGCCAGAGCGCGCGCGTGGAGGGGCGCAGACCGTGGCGATGTTCAGCTTCAAGGCTGGCCAGCGTCAACATCAGCGCCAAGGCCGTAGCCGCCCCGGCGATGATCAGCGTCTCGGTGGCAGGCCCCACAAGCCGGGGCCCGTGGCGTTGCCAGTTGCGCCAGGTAAACGCATCGGGCAACAGGTCGGGAAACTGCCACAGAGCCGCGACCGACCAGACCATCTGTCCGGCCAGCCCCGCGATTACCGCCAGTGCCACCAGCGCA
>CAZFYM010000054.1:0-25985 GCA_964523755.1 uncultured Wenzhouxiangella sp.
CCAGACCCAGTTGGCCGATTCGCGCCTGGACCTGGTCGTGGCCGGAACCGCGCATGCTGTTCTGATGGTCGAGTCCGAAGCCGACCTGCTGACCGAAGATGAGATGCTGGGTGCTGTGACTTTCGGTCACGAGCAGATGCAGGTGGCGATCAAGGCGATCGAGGAATTGGCAGCAGAGGTTGGCAAGCCGAAATGGGACTGGCAGGCCCCGCCCCAGCCGGAAGGGCTTGCCGACAAGGTCGCCGAACTGGCCAAGGCCGGTCTGGAAGTTGCCTACCGTAACACCGACAAGACCGCGCGCCGCGAGGCGATCTCACAGGTTCGTCAGCAGCTGATCGAAACGCTGTGCCCGCAAGGTGATGACAGCGCGCCGGCGGTGGATGATGTCAAGGACGCGTTCAACGCCATGGAGAAGCATTTTGTGCGCGATCGCATCCTGAGCGGCAAGCCGCGCATCGATGGTCGCGACCTGACCACGGTTCGTCCGCTCGATATGCAGCTGGGCGTTTTTCCGCGCACCCACGGTTCGGCCGTCTTCACCCGCGGTGAAACCCAGGCCATGGTTGTGGCCACGCTGGGCACCGGTCGTGATGCGCAGATTATTGACGCACCCGAAGGCGAGTCGAAAGAGCAGTTCATGCTGCACTACAACTTCCCGCCGTTCTGTGTCGGTGAGACCAGCTTTATGCTGGGGCCCAAGCGACGTGAAATCGGCCATGGCCGTCTGGCCAAACGCGCCATGATGGCGGTTGTGCCCAAGGGCGAGGAATTCCCCTACGTGCTGCGCCTGGTGTCGGAAATCACCGAATCCAACGGATCGAGCTCAATGGCCACGGTCTGTGGTGGTTCATTGGCATTGATGGATGCCGGGGTGCCGATCAAGACGCCGGTGGCCGGTATCGCCATGGGCCTGATCAAGGACGGCGATCGTTTTGCCGTGCTGACCGATATTCTGGGTGATGAAGACCATCTTGGTGATATGGATTTCAAGGTGGCCGGTTCGCACGATGGTGTGACCGCACTGCAGATGGATATCAAGATCGACGGGATTACCGAAGAAATCATGCGTGTGGCGCTCAAGCAGGCCACCGATGCGCGTCGACATATTCTCAGTCAGATGAACGAGGTGATATCAGCGCCGCGTGCCGAGATGAGCGAGTACGCGCCGCGACTGTTCACGATGAAGGTGCATCCGGACAAGATTCGTGATGTGATCGGCAAGGGTGGTACCACCATTCGTGCCATTACCGAAGAGACTGGAACCCAGATTGATATCCAGGACGACGGTACAGTCACCATTGCCTCGGTCAATCAGGCTGCGGCCGATGCGGCGCGCAAGCGCATCGAGCAGATCACGGCCGATGTTGAAGTCGGTACGATCTACGAAGGTACCGTGACCAAGATCATGAACTTTGGTGCTTTTGTCACGATCCTGCCTGGCAAGGATGGCCTGGTTCATATCTCCCAGATCTCCGACAAGCGCGTCGAGAATGTAACCGACGAGCTGGCCGAAGGCGATCGGGTCAAGGTCAAGGTGCTGGAAGTCGACAAGCAGGGCCGCATCCGCCTGAGCATGAAAGCACTCAACGAAGGGGAATAATCTCCTTTTGATTGCAACGGCGGTCTTCCGAAATTTGGAGGCCGCCGTTTTTTTGAGAGTAGATTGTTCATGAAAAGCGAAAACCTGTTGAACGCAAAGACGCAAAGACGCAAAGAAAAAAGGGATTGAATAAAACCTTCGCGTCTTCGTGTCTTTGCGTTTAAAGATTTTTTGTTTGCTCCGCCATCGAACAGGCGAATAATTTTATGGAACTAATGACGCCGGTTTCGCCGGGTGAGTTGATTGACAAGCTGACCATTCTGGATATCAAGTCCGAACGGATTTCGGATGCGAACAAGCTCGCCAATGTTCGCCATGAACAGGCATTGCTGGAGCGTACCTGGCGTGAATCGGGGCTGGAGACGGATTCCATTCGCTCATTGCGTGGTCAGCTCAAGCAGATCAACGAGCAACTCTGGGATATCGAGGACAATATCCGGGTCTGCGAAAAAAAACATGATTTTAGCGATCATTTTATTGAACTGGCGCGCGCGGTGTATTTCACAAATGACAGGCGGGCTGCGCTCAAGAAACAAATCAATATCGAACTGGGTTCTGTCATCGTTGAGGAGAAGTCCTATCAGGACTATCAGTCAGATGGCAGCGAAACTGATTATCGTGGGGAATCATGTTAATGAATTATTTCGGCAGCATTCTGGCTGTGTTTGTGGCGTTGGCACCCGCTTGTGTCCTGGCTCAGGCCAGCGATCCCGGGGTTAATGACGAGCCGATCGAATCCGGTGCAGCACCGATGCTGAATTTTGCCGGCGATCGGTACCGTATCGGCGTTGGTCTGGATACCGAGTTTGATGTCATTGGCGAGTTTCTGGCCACACTGACTGAAAATGAGCGCTCTGCGTTTCTTGCCGAAGGCTGGTTGGGCAGTGAGGGTGCGGGCGGTGTCAAGCTGAACTATCACTGGGTTTTCGGTGGGGCAAGCGAACTGGGCCTGGACGGTCCGGTTTATACGGATGGACGGGTCGCCAAACTGTTTGTTGCCGCTGATCAGAATCAGCTTGACGATCGCAAGCTGACTTTTGGCGGCGGCTACGAATATCGCGACTGGTTTTTCAGCCTTTACGGTATGAGCGCGTTGACCGACGAACGACTCGTCAACCGCACGATTGATCTTGAGGATCTGCTGACCGAGGGCACCATAGACGGGCGTGATTTTACTCGAATCGACAGTCTGCAACGCGTTACCGAAGTATTCGAAACCCCCTATGACTGGGGCGCTGGACTGCGGGGTGGACGCTATTTCGACAATCAACTGGTTCGTCTGCGAGCCGGGCTGGATTACGAAGACGGGGATTTCGGAGCCAATCAGTTGACCGCTTCGCTCAATCTCGACAAGTTTTTTGCCAATACACCCCACAGCTTGTCGATACGCACCGGGTTTGCGCGCAAGCAGGGCGATTTGATCGATGATCGCAATGACTTTCGTGCCAGCCTGGTGTACGGCTACAGCTTCGGCAACAGTTACCGACCGGCTACCGAGTACCGTAGCGATACGGTCGAGGTTCAGCCCGAACCGCGCTTTGAACAGCGCGCTGTCGCTGCTGAGGTGACCCTGTCGGACCGCGCAACATTCGACTTTGACAGTTCCGAGCTGCGACCGGCTGCGCGCCAGACGCTTGATGAGCTGTTAGCGGCGATTGAAGACGGCGTTCTGGTCGGTGCGATACAGGTTGGTGGTCACACCTGTGATATCGGCACCGAGCGCTACAACCAGGGGTTGAGTGAGCGGCGTGCCCGGTCCGTGGTGGACTACCTGATTAGCCGTGGGTTGCCATCCGATCGCATCGTGGCGACCGGGTATGGCGAATTGCAGCCGCGCTTCCCGAATGACGGTGAGGACAATCGCTCGCGCAATCGGCGAGTTGAAATCAACTTTGTTACCGAGCAATCGCGTATCGAGCGAGTTCAGGTCGGTCCGGATGGACCAGTCACTGAAATCCGCCAGGTTGAGGTGCCGGTGGAGGCAGCCTGGATTCGCCGTGCGCTGCGCAATCCGGTTCAGCACAAACGTGTGGTTGATTATTATCGTTACCAGGCGGTCAGTGAGTCGATCACCGAAGGCGAGCCGGTATTCGATAATGAGCCGCCACAAGCAGTGGATGACCAATTCCAGGTTATGGCCGATTCAAGTGACAATCCACTCAATGTACTGGCCAATGATTCGGATCCGGACGGCGATGCGCTGCAGCTAATTGGCGTCAGCACGCCGGCCAATGGCCAGGTCCAGATCAGCGGCGACCTGGTGCTGTACACGCCGTCACCCGGCTTTATCGGAACCGACAGTTTCGGCTACACCGTCGAGGATGGCTTCGGTGGTCAGGATGGTGCTACTGTTGTCATCATCGTCAGCTCTCCTAACACGCGGCCGGTGGCCAATGATGACAACGCCACGACCCAACGTGGAGTGGCGGTGACAATCGATGTTCTGGCCAATGACAGCGATGCGGATGGTGATGCACTCAATATTGTTGCTTTCACCCAGCCGGCCAGCGGCAGCGTCAGTCAGCAGGGTGAACAACTGGTTTATCAGCCGGCTGCCGAATTTGCCGGAGACGATCAGTTCAGCTACACCATCAGCGATGGCCGCGGAGGTCAAGACACGGCTCAGGTCAGCATCACAGTGCTGTTCGCGAACCGTCCTCCGGTTGCCAATCCGGACGAAGCCAGTGGTCCGGCCGGCGTACCGATTGTGGTCGATGTGCTGGCCAATGACTTTGACCCGGATGGTGATCCACTGACGGTCATTAGCGTTGACCGAATTTCGGTTGCCGGTGCCGATGTGGTGATCAATGACGATGGAACAGTGAGCTTTACCATCAGCGAGACTTGCAGCGGGCGCAATCTGTTCCGTTACACGATTGCCGACCCCTTCGGTGCCACGGACTCGGCGCTGGTGACAGTGACGCGAACCGGCAACCCTGATGATCAGTCCGGCCTGGCCGAATCGGAGCTAAACTGCATTTTCTGACCCTGGACTAATCCGAGTATCAAGGTTCGTTGGCGAGTAGAGGTTTGAGCTTTTCGATCACCATCTCGGGTGTGATCAGGGCCATGACCCCGGGACGTTCGATTCGCCGTCCCCAGCGCACCTTCTCGGGTTCACAACCCAGGAATTGTCGGGCTGCTTGCGGAAAGCAATCCACACAGTGATCCAGGCTCCCCAGCGGGCCGGATCGACGCGACCAGGTGGCCGCATACAAACCGACAACCGGTATCCCCAGTGCTGCGGCAAAGTGAGCAGGACCAGCATCCGGGCTGATCAGGCAGGCCGAGCGCTCGATCATGGCCAGCGCCTGGGGCAGAGTGTCCTTGCCAACGAGATTGATTGCCTGCTGTTGCATGGTCTGTTCTATGGCGTTGGCCAGCGCCTTCTCGGCAGGCGTTGGCCCGCCGATAAAAATGACCGGTCGGCCAGTCTGTTCGATCACCCAATCAGCAACCGTTGCATAGCCTGTCACCGTCCAGTTGCGTTTGACATGACTGGAGGACGGGCTGATCAGGACGGCATGCCGAGTCTTGGGCTGATGACGGCGGGCAAAATCCTGCGATGACTCATCGATGGGAAGGCGTCGGTCGATGTGTTCGATGTCGGCACCCAAGTGACGTGCAAACTCCAGAAAGGCCAGTGCCTGGTGCTGGAAGGGGACGGCGGCAATGCGCTCGGAGACCACCAGCCCATGACCCTCGCGACTGCGTGCCTGATCAAATCCGACTCGCCGCTGCGCGCCAATCAGCAGGGATAGCAGGTTGGCTCTGGCAGAGACCTGAGCCTGGAGCAGGACGTCGAATCGTCGCCCTGCCAGGGCCTGGCGCAGAACGCGAACAGCGCGCCATCCGGCGCGCTTGTCGAGTACGATAAACTCCACCTCGGGCAGTGCTGCCACCAGGCGATGCTCGATTCGACCGATGATCCAGGTGATCCGGACTTCGGGCCAGCGGCGCTGCAGGGCACGAACCAGAGGCACGCAGTTGCACACATCGCCCAGAGCCGACAGGCGAAACAGGCAGATGGAGCCGGGTTGTAAAGGGTCGAATTTCATCTTGAATTTTTTAGCACCAGGAATTATCAGTCCGATGCCAGCATCATGAAGGTTGAAAGTTTACAGGCCGGCTCGACCCGTATTCTATACAACTCCGAGCGTTTGCCTGCGGTCAGCCTGGAATGGTTGCAACCTGCCTTCTGGCAACTGCGCGATGGCGTTGTCGAGCAATTGGGCGGTCGAGGCCAGGCCCTGGCACTGGAAACGGCGGCCGGGCCAGCCGTATTGCGGCGTTATCAACGTGGTGGACGCGTTGCCCGTCTGGGACGCGACCGCTACCTGTTTACTGGCTTTGAGCGCAGCCGCCCCGTGCGGGAGTTTCGCGTGCTGGAACAGCTCTTCGACGTCGGGCTGCCGGTGCCTGAGCCGCTGGCGGCCAGCTGCGAACGATCCGGTCTGATTTACCGCGCCGGCCTTCTGACGCGCCGGATTGCCGATGCCCGCAGCTTGGCCGAACTGGCCGAATCGATGGACACCGAAGACTGGAAGAAACTTGGACACACCCTGGCTGCATTTTTTCGCGCCGGAGTGCTGCATGCTGATCTGAATGCCCGCAATATTCTGCGCAGCGGTGCGTCGGCCTGGTACCTGATTGATTTTGACCGGGCACGCGTCGCGCCGCGTCCGGTCTCCGGTTCATCGATGCTGCGTCGCCTGTTTCGGTCGCTGGACAAGCTCGGCGTTGACATTTCCCGCCGGTCGCTCAAGGCTGTGGAGCGCTATTCTGCGGCACCTTGAGGCTGCAGTGCTGAGCGCGCACGCCCCAGCAAGGTGTCGTCGCCAAATACACCATCCTTGAACGTTCCGGACCGTAGTCCGGTCGCCAGTTCGGCCGCCTGAAGCGCCGTGTCGACGGCAAAAACCCGAAACATGTCGTTGCTGCACGCCTTGATCAATTCCCGGCCGAGCATCAGGTCCACTTCATTGGCGCGCGGAATGATCACCGCCTGCTGTCCGCTCAACCCGGCGTGGCGGCACAGTCCAAAGAAGGCCTCGATACGTTCGTTGATCGCCCTGACGGGCTTGGCCTGGCCGTGCAGATCAACTTCACCAATCAGGGCCAGATCCTGTCGCAGCGGTGCTCCGGCCAGGCTGGCCAGCAGTGCCACCAAGCGTGCCATGCCCAGGCCGTTATCGGAATTGGGGCCGTGGGTCGACTCGGTGCTGATGGTTGTCAGGCCGGCCAATAGCCCGGGGCATTTTGGCAGACGAAGGATCTGTGCCAGGATCAGGGGTATCGGACTGGCCGAGGCTTGCTCGCCATCGATCAGAACGTCGCTCCGATCACTCAGAGCCGCTGCCGCGCTGATCACCAGCGGCAGTGCGGTCACCTGAGTTCCGGCTCGCCTGCGGCCGACGCTGTTGACGCGGCCATCGGCGCGTCCGCGCAGCTGGATATCGCCCCGTCCCGCGTCGAATTGGCGCAGCAAGCGTTGCATGGGCAAGGCCGCCCGTTCATGCCGCAGGCGAAGTGCTGTCTGGACCTGTTCACGCCCGACTTCATTAAGGCCATCCTCACCCGCCAGGTCGGAGGCTTCACGGGCCAGGTCCGCCAATTCGCCGAAGCAGGCAGTCAGGCGACCGGATTCAGGCGAGTGTCGCGCACCTTGTTCAATCATCGCCAGCATGGCTGGCTGATCGAAATGGCGCAGATTTTCATTGGCCACCAGGCTGCCCAGAAATCGGACATAGTCTGACAGCCCTTCATCGTCCCGCGCCAGGCTGCGATCAAAATCGACCAGAACGCGGAACAGGTGAGTGAAATCCCGGTCCTCCGACTCAAGTCGGGCAAAGGTCTCGGCATTTCCGGTGAGAATGACTCTGACCTGCACGGGAATGGGCTCGGGTTTAAGCGATTGAGCTGAATAGGGCCAACCCAGCTCAGGCGGTACAACCTCGCTGAGTCCAGTGCGCAAGGCCCGCATCAACATGCGCCAGGAACCTGGCTCTGCCAGCACATCAGCCGCATCCAGCACCAGAAATCCACCGTCGGCCTCAAGAAGTGCACCGGTTCGAATGCCGCGAAATGAGGTCACCGCCCGCCCGCTGCTCATCCAGGCCGGATCGATAGTACCGAACAGATTGGCAACCGATGGCTGATTGGCAAAAACCACCGGTGCCTGATTGCGATCAGCCCGCGCGGTCAATACATTGACGCCGTAAAGCAGCGTGGGGTCGGCCAGGTGCGAGGTGTCGCGGCCGACCCGCTTCTCGACAATGTCATCGATGATTTCGCGCAGGAAGAAATCCAGCCCCGGGGCCTTGAACCTGCGTGCGACGTCGGTGGTCATTTCGCCCAGAATTCTGGCGGTTTCGGTCGCGTTGATCTGATCAATATGCTGGTTTGCCTGCTGCCATATCTGGCTGATTTCATGAGCAAATCGATTGACTTCAGCCTGCCACTTCTCGGCTTTTTTCATGGAGTTCAGACGGTCTTCCTCGCGCGCCTGGTTCTGGGTTACCAGGTTGCGATACTCTTCCGGTGACACCGGTTTGCCCATGACCAGGGGATAAATGCTGACCCTGGAACTTGGCCCCGACTGGGTGCGTGTCAATGACAGCCCGTCAGCGGCCAGTTTTTTCTCCAGAGGAGCGATCTTCAGGCGAATTTCGCGCTCGGCCGCCTCCTTGCGCGCTTCGCGCCGCGAACGAATCGGATCATTCTTCAAAATGTCGGGAAGACGATCCCGCACAAACAAGCTGATCCGGGTCATCGCTTGCTGAAACTGGTTTCCTTGCCCGCCAGGCAGTACGATCAGGCGAGGGCGGTCGGGATTGGCAAAATTGTGGACGTAGCAGAAGTCTTCCGAGCGACTGGGTTGCGGCTTGAGTTCATCGAACAAGGCCCGGATCAAGGTCCGGCGGCCGCTGCCGTCATTGCCTTGAATGTAGGCATTGTGGTTGCGGCTGCGGCTCTGGAGTGCGAACCGCAGGGCATCGCGCGCCTTGGCCTGGCCCACAATCCCGCTGGATTGGGGAGCTTTACGCGTGGAGGTTTCCGAAATCGAATGGGCGCTGGGCTTCCAGCAAAGCTTTTCTGGCGGAATCGTGAAACTGGCCATGCGTCTCCCTCGTCTCTGATAGCCGGCAGAACCGGCGCTAACCCCCCCTTTCGATCATCAATCTACTACAGTTTGACCCAGCAAGTGTAGTGCTCGGTCAGCGTGGCAATGGATTAGTCGGAGTCTGCCGGCGGCGGTGATTGCTGCTGTTGTCTGGCCAGCCACTCGGTGAATCCGATCCAGGCCTCGGCCGTGGTGCGCGGTGCTTCGATCATGGGTAGATGACCGATCGACGGCAATCGCAAGGTCTTGCAGTGGGGCATTAACTTCTCAATGTGTGTCGCGCCGTCAACGTGCAAGACCTGGTCGGCCTGACCCCAGACAACCAGTGCGGGCGTTTCCAGACCCTGCGCCAGGGACTCCAACGGGCTTGAGTCGTAACGAATGGCATCGAAAATGCGTTGGGCGCGTACCGCTTCCAGAGCCGAGCGGGCGGCCAGATAGCGCGCCAGGGGAGCGGGAATCCAGGGTGGATGAACAAAGCAGTAATCGAGTAATCGCTGAAAATCGCGGTAATTGCGAATCACCAAGGGGTTGTGCCGCTCCTCGGCGACTTCCTCCATGACCGCTGACAGCCTGGCCTCGCGCAGGCCGCCCGGAGCCAGTAGCCAGAGAGCCCGGACCCGCTCGGGAGCGCGCCGGGCCATGGCGACGGCCAGGTAGCCACCCATGGAGTTTCCGCCCAGATAGAATTCATGGATGCCAAGTTCATCCAGCCAAGCCAGGATTTGATCGGCCGTATCTTCGATGCGAAAACTGCTGGATTCTGCCGGGTGAGTCTGGCCAAACCCTGGCAGGTCCGGTGCCAGGATCCGAAAGTGGGGTGAGAGCAGATGCGAAACCCGGCAAAAATGATGGGCATCAGCGTTGAAACCGTGCAGCAGAATCAACGGCTCGCCATGCCCGCCTTCCAGGTAGTGCCAGTTGATTTCACCGCTGCTTTTCCAGCGCCGCTGAAGCCGACCCTGACGACGGTCCAGAAACATGAACAGGCGTGCCAGGGGCTCTGGCCAGAAGCGCCAAAGTGCGATAACCAGCACAATCAGAGTAACGATAATCAGCCAATGCACGGTTTGAATCCATTACCTTCATTCGGCCTGCAAGATTAGCAGGAATGGCGCAAGGGTTCGGCGCTTTTGCTCGGGTAGAATAGGGCGTCTTGCAATTCCCGCATTCCGGGGCGATGTTTCTTTATGGGTGAATTCTTTTCGGTCGCCTGCGCTGCTTCCTGGGCGTTGGCCGTTATCCTGTTTCGTCGTTCCGGTGAAACGCTGCCTGCGTTTGAGTTGAACTTGTTCAAGAACGGTCTGGCCGTGGCGCTGATGGTGCCGACCATTCTGTTTTTCCATGGGACCAGTCTGCCTGGCTATTCGCCGGCACAGTGGATGATCGTGCTGCTTTCCGGCGTGATCGGCATTGCCGTGGCCGATACCTGGTACCTGCGGGCGCTGAACCTGATGGGAGCAAGTCGGACCGGTGTCGTCGCCATGCTGTTTTCCCCATTTGTGATTCTGTTGTCGGGGTTTTTCTTGAGTGAGGCGTTGCGACCCGTTCAGTATCTGGGTTTTATATTGGTGCTTGGCGGTATTCTTCTGGTGACCTGGCGACGCAACCGTCAGGAAATCTCGCTGCGGGCCCTCAAGCTGGGCGTTGCGTTTGGTAGTGCCAGCGTAGCCTTGATGGCGATCGGTATCGTAATGGTCAAGCCGGTCCTGGAGCAGCACGAGTTTCTCTGGACGGTGGGTCTGCGACTGCTGTCCGGCACGGTGAGCATGCTGCTGTTTGTCAGTATGAGTCAAGGCTGGGGGCGGATGATGATCCATTACCGGTCGCCGCAACCCTGGACAACGGTGATTGCGGCCAGTTTGCTGGGATCTTACGTGTCAATGATCCTGTGGTTGGCTGGCTATAAATTGACCGATGCGTCGATCGCCTCGGTACTGAACGAAACCGCGGGTGCCTTTATCGTGTTGTTCGCCTGGTTGTTTCTCAAGGAAGAGATGAATCTCAAGCGCCTGGCCGGGGTTGCGCTGGCGTTTTCGGGAGTTGCGGTGGTTGTGATTGTTTAGGTTGGTTCTTTGGTTTTTGGTTATTTTCGATTGAACTGGAGGGGCTGGCCTGGGACCAGGCCGGTCAGCAAGCCTTCGCGATAGACCAGACGACCGTTGATCCAGGTGGCACTGACGCGTGCCGGTAACTTGCGTCCGGCAAATGGGGTCCAGCCACACTGGGTCAGCATCGGTTGTTGATTGACGTCGGTGCGGCTGTTCGGGTCCAGCAGCACCAGATCAGCGTGATAGCCTTCGCGCACGAAGCCACGCTCGCGAATCCCCAGCCAGCGGGCTGGCTGATGGGCAATTCGCTCGACCAGTGTTGCCGGGTCGATCAGGCGGGCGGCTACCAGCGTCCACGCTACGGGTAAAGCCTGCTGAATCCCCGGTATGCCGCCGGCAAGCGAGGGATTGGCCAGTTTTTCCTTAAGCAGACAGGGAGCATGCGCGCTGGAGAGCATATTAATAAGTCCGGATTTGACCGCCTGACGCAGTGCTTTTCGATCAAGATCGGTCCCGATTGCCGGCCGGGTCTCCAGGCGCGGTCCGAGCGCCTCACGGTCGGCATCGATAAAAAACAGGTGGGCCAGATCGATAACGGCTTGCAGATGCTTGCTCGAATCCGACAAGGCAGCCAGCAATTCGATCTGGTCGGCTCGACTCAATCCGCTCAGACATACTGGCTTTTCCAGCGGTTTCAGGCCTGTGATCAACTGCCCCAGATTGTGCTGGTTGCAGGTGATAATCACCGGTGCGGCCGCCTGCTGCACCGTTTCGATGACTTGTTCCGGCTGACTCAGGCCATAATCGGTATGGTTTGCACGCAGATGGGCGTGAATGGCCGCTGGTTGATGAGCAGACAGTTTGCGGATTTCTTCCGGATTGAGGTCCGATGCGCCGATCACGAAACCGAAGTTGGCGGTTGATCGCCCCCCGGCTCGACTGAGCTTGTCGGCCAGATTCGCGGCCGTCACGGTCGCCGGGCGGGTGTCAGGCCAGTCGATGAAACTGGTAACACCGCCAGCAGCAGCGGCTCGGGACTCGGTAGCAATGTTGCCCCGGTCAGTCATGCCGGGTTCGCGGAAGTGAACTTCCGAGTCAATCATGCCGGGTAGTAGCAAACGCCCGCGGGCGTCGAACAGAGTTTCCCGCGAACGCGACGAATGCGACGAGGCAATCGACTCGATTCGCCCGGATCGAAGCCGGATATCACAGTCCGTGATCTGGCCCTCGTTGACCAGCCGGGCATTGACAATCAACCAACCGCTCATTGTGGCTCCGTGTGGTCGTGATTGTGCATGGTCGTATCTTCCAGACCGGGCACCGGATCCTCACCACCCGGGCAAAATGGGTGACAGCGCAGCAGACGCCGCAATGCCAGCCAACTGCCCCGCAGGGCGCCGTAAGTTTCAATTGCCTGAATGGCGTAGACTGAGCAAGTCGGCGAAAAACGGCACTGTCCTCCGATCCACGGCGAGAGCAGGTAGCGATAGGCGCGGATCAGATAAATCAGTAGTGTCTGCATGGTGTTGCTCGGTGAACGTAAATAGGATATATAATTGCCGGTTTTGCAACAACCCATTCGCGAGGCCGCGAGAATCGATGCCCAGCAAACAAATCAAACTTCCCGAAGGATACAAGCCTTCTGACGACGAAGAGTACATGTGTCCAGAGCATTTGGAGTATTTCCGGCAGAAATTGCTGGATTGGCGCAATAGTCTGATTGATGAGTCACAGGAAACCATCAATAACCTGCGCGGAGAAGTGCGCGATGTCGGCGATGAGGCCGAGCGGGCCAGCCGCGAAACGGAAAACAGTCTGGAATTGCGCACACGGGATCGCTACCGCAAGTTGCTAGGCAAGATCGACGAAGCGTTGGCCCGGGTCGATGACGGTTCCTACGGTTATTGTGAGGAAACCGGCGAAGAAATCGGTCTGGCCCGACTCGAAGCGCGACCCAACGCCACCTTGTGCCTGGATGCCCAGGAGCGCTGGGAGCTCAAGCAAAAGCAGATGCGAGACAGCCGCTGAGAAATTGCATGCGCCCTCGCTTGCAACTTTGTTAGTTCGGATCGGTCAGAGTAAATGCAGTATTTTCCGTTGGCGCAGTTTCCCTGGAGTAGGGAAATTGTTTGGATGCAAGCGCTCGCCACTGGCGACATAAGGATATTGCGAATATGAAGTTTAACAAATTGATTTGCCCGAGCTGGATGTGCCTGGCGGCCTGCATTCTCGGTTTTAGTCAGGCGGCGGTTGCTGAGAGTGATTTTGATGATCGTTGGTACATCAGCCCCAGTGTGGGGGTGGTGACCTTTGACAGCGACCGTCAATTGAGTAATGGAGCACCCTACGTCGGAATTGGTTTTGGGCGATTTTTTACCCGCAACCTCAGTCTTGATCTGCGAGCTGATCGCTATCAGGAAAATCTGGACGATGTTCCGGTCGGGGAAAAATCCCGCTTCCGACTGAATTCGTACGGCGTGGTGGGTCGCTGGCATTTTGGCCAGGATGAGCGACTCCGGCCGTATTTCATGCTCGCGACCGGAATTCAAGAGCACCGCAATTTCACGGACAATGGCCGTGATATTTTCGGATCGCTCGGTCTGGGGCTCAACTCCCGTCTGAGCGACCGGGTTGACCTGCGATTTGAAGCGGAAGGTCGGCGCGACAATGACCGTGATTCCTTTTCTGATCGCGGCCGCGGTTTTACGGATATCCTGCTGACAGCCGGTCTGAATATCCGGTTTGGGCAGTTATCGTCGCCGCCGCCACCGCCGGCTGACCCGCCCGCGCGGCCAGCCCCGCCGCCACCGCCACCGGCTCCTGAGCCCGAGCCGGAACCCGAGCCGGAAGTGCTTTTTGAGTTCGATGCCATGGTGACCTTTGGTCTTGATTCGGCAGACCTGCGCCCCGGCGCGATGGCCGAGCTGAACGAGGCCGTAGCACTGCTCAAGCTGCATCCGGAAATCTCGAGAATCGAGGTGGCCGGGCATACCTGTGATCTGGGGCCGGCCCGCTACAATGAGGGGCTGTCGCAGCGACGCGCCCAGTCTGTCCGAGACTATCTGGTTGCCAATGGTGTTGATGCCAATCGTTTAGCGGTTCGTGGTTATGGCGAGGACCGTCCCAAGGTTCCGAACAGCTCAGAAAGCAATCGTCAGCAAAATCGCCGCGTCGAGCTGGTTGTTCTGGAGCGACGCGATCGCTGATCGGCCCAGCAAGAGCAGCCCTGAGGGTCAGGTGCGCGGGTTTCCACCCGTCCCTGACCCTTTTTTTGGTCTATCCGAATCTCGCACAACTTACGCTGAGAGTCACCGATCATCCCAGCGACGAGCGGGCGCGGTTGGTGATAGCTCTGAGCATGGCATCCAGACCGTTGGCTCGGGTCGGTGAAAGATGTTCGCTCAAACCGATCGCATCGATAAAGTAGGGCTTGGCAGCCAGGATTTCTCTGGCCGAGCGGCCCGAGTAGACGCGCAGCAGCAGGGCAATCAGCCCGGACACGATCGCGGCGTCTGAATTGGCCCGGAATACCAGTTGGTCGGCGTCGCCTGAAGTTACCAGCCAGACTTGCGACTGACAGCCATCGAGCAGGCGATCATCGGTTTTCTCGTGCTCGGGCAGTGGCGGCAATTTTCTGCCCATATCGATCAAGTACTGGTAGCGGTCCATCCAGTCGTCGAACAGACTGAACTCCTCGATGATTTCCTGCTGGATATCGTCAATAGTCATTGTCAATTTACATCGTGGTCAATGCTCATCGCGCAGCCACTTCCCAGGTGGTTCCATTGGGACTGTCCTTGAGTTCGATACCGGCCTGGGCCAGTTGATCCCGAATCCGGTCGGCCGCGGCAAAATCACGCGCCTTGCGCGCCTGATTGCGCTGCGCGATCAAGGTCTGGATTGCCGCCTCGTCAAGGCTGGATTCTCCCTGGCGCTGGGCAAACCAGTCCTTTGGTGTTTGCTGCAGCAGTCCAAGCAGTTCAGCCGAGGCTTTCATCTTTCCGGCCAGTTCGAGTCGACGACTGTCGTCGGCGCTGTTCAACTCGCGCGCCAGACCGTTCAATGCGGCCAGAGCCGTGGGAGTGTTGAGATCGTCTTCCAGCGCTGCCACAACGCTGCTATCGGGCTGAGTCGGATTTGCGCCAGCGGCGTGGTCGCGCAGCAATCCGTAGAGTCGGTCCAGTGTTGACTGGGCCTGCTCAAGCACCTTCTCCGACCAATCCAGGGGCTGGCGGTAATGGGCCGAAAGCAGCACGTAGCGCAGCACTTCACCCGGCCACTGCTTGAGCAGTTCGTGAACGATCAGCGTGTTGCCCAGGCTTTTTGACATCTTGCGCTTTTCGACCGTGACAAAGCCGTTATGCATCCAGTAGCGGGCAAAGGTGTCGTTGCCGTGGGCGCAACGGCTCTGTGCGATTTCATTTTCGTGGTGGGGGAAGACCAGATCCTGGCCTCCACCGTGGATGTCAATCACTTCACCCAGGTGAGCCGCACTCATGGCCGAGCATTCGATGTGCCAGCCAGGGCGGCCACGGCCCCAGGGACTGTCCCAGCCGGGCTGGTCCGGGGTCGATGGCTTCCAAAGAACGAAATCGGCCGGATTTTTCTTGAACGGCGCGACTTCGACCCGCGCACCGGCGATCATTTCACGGCGGTCGCGGCGCGATAGCTGCCCATAATCGGAATAGCTATCGACATTGAACAGAACATGGCCCTTGGCCTGATAGGCGTGGTCAGTCTTGAGCAGACGCTCGATCATGCGGATGATGTCAGCGATATGATCCGTGGCCCGCGGTTCAATGGTTGGGCGCTGAACGCCCAGGGCGTCCATGTCTTCATGGTAGGCCTGGGTATAACGCCGGGAAATCACTTCAATGGCAACGCCCTGGTCGGCCGCTGACTGATTGATCTTGTCGTCAACATCGGTGATGTTTCGGGCATAGATAACCTGCGGGTAACGCCGGGCCAGTACCTGTCGCAGCAGATCGAATATCACGGCCGGCCGGGCATTGCCGATATGGGCATAATTGTAGACCGTAGGTCCGCAGGCGTAGAGTGTCACCCGATCGGGGTCAAGCGGGACGAACGCCTCTTTCTTTCGAGTCAGCGTGTTGTAAATCTGGATAGTCATCGGTGAACGGTGTCAGGGGCGCGTGGCGCGATACAATCGACTTAATCAGGAAGTCTAACGCATCATGGAGACCGTCATGCCAACGCAAAACGCTTTGTTGTTCGCCCGTCATATCGAACGGCGCCGTGAACAAACCGATCATGCGCTCAGTGAACTGGGCTATGACACGCTGCTGATCCATTCCGGTCGCCCGGAGATGCGCCTGTTTGATGATCAGCACCCGCCGTTTCGAGCCCATGCGTCGTTTTCGTCATGGATTCCGCAGCCGTTTGCGGTGGATTGCCTGCTGGAAATCAAGGTCGGAAAAAAGCCGCGTTTGTGGTTTTGTCAGCCGGATGATTTCTGGCATCTGGCACCCGAGACGCCTGATGCATGGTGGGCCGACGTGCTGGACATCGAAATGGTCAAGGACGCGGCAGACTGGAAGCACTGCTTGAGCCATCAGGGTTCATTGGCGGTTATTGGCCGCCCGCGCGACCTCGGCGATGGACTCAACGGTGCCGATCTCAATCCAGCACGTCTGATTGCCCGGCTGGATGAGAATCGAACCCGCAAGACGGCCTGGGAGCGGGAGTGCCTGGCGCGGGCCAATCAAGTCGCCGTACGAGCCCATCGGGCGGCCGGGCGTGCGTTCGAGGCGGGAGCCAGTGAGCTGGAAATTCATCTGGCTTACCTGGCAGCAGCTGGCCAGGATCAGGACGAATTGCCCTACAACAGTATTGTGGCCCTGAATGAGCACGCTGCCGTACTGCATTACCAGTTTCGCTCGTCAAAACGGCCCCTCAATGCGCGCAGTTTTCTGATCGATGCCGGTGCCCATCACTGCGGTTATGCGGCAGACGTGACCCGAACCTGGGCGGCTCCCGAGGAAAGCGATTTCGATGATCTGATCGATGCCGTGGACCGGGTCCAGCGCCAGCTATGTGATGAGGTTCGCTCGGGTACCTCGTTCGTCGAACTGCATCGCCAGGCACACCTGGGGATTGCCGGTGTCCTGGAGCAGGCGGGTCTGGTCAGGATGGCACCGGATGCGATGGTGGAAGCGGGGGTAAGTGCCTATTTCCTGCCACATGGGCTGGGTCATTTTCTTGGCATGCAGGTCCATGATGTGGCCGGCAAGGTTGACCGTGACGGGCAATCCCTGCCGCCTCCCGAAGCCTTTCCGGCATTGCGCCTGACCCGAGAGCTGGAGCCGGGCAATGTGTTGACGATCGAACCGGGTCTGTATTTTATTCCGATGCTGCTGGAAAAGCTTCGCGGCAGCGCTTTTTCAGGCCAGGTTGACTGGGCGGCGATCGAGCAGATGCAATCGTTTGGCGGCATTCGGATCGAAGACAACGTATTGGTCACCGAAGGCGATTCGGTCAATTTCACCCGCCAGTGCGACTGGGGTTAACCGACCTGGTGGCACATTGGGTGCTTGTTTTTCGTATAGATGAGGTAGGGGATTTGCTTATTTCAAAAATTTCGGAGCTCCTTACCTATGCGCATCCAGACTACTTTCGCATTGCTAACGTGCTTCTTGTCGGTTTTGACCCTGGAACCTGCCAGTGCCCAGTCTGGCTGGGGCAATACAGAGGTTGATCAACTCTGGCAGGTACGTCAGGAACTGACGCTGCAGGCAATGAATCAGGAATTGGCCGAAGATCAATCGGCAAGTCATGTTGCACAACATCGCCGGGCAGCCGAAATGCTGATGCTGAGTGAGGCCGGACAATTTAACTTGACGGCAATTGACCGGGAGCGGCTGGATCAAGTGCTGGCCCTGAGACCACCACTTCAGGCGAGAGTTTCGATCTCGGCGGCCCGCGGCCCGACAGGTGCGATCAGCGGGACGGTGTCAGAAGTCGGCGGTGGTGGGCCAGTTACCAGCGGCTGGGTCCGTGCCATTCCTTTCGGTACCGACTCGGTCAATAGTTTCAGTGCCCAGATTCAGCCCGATGGCAGCTACTCGCTGATCATCCCGCCGGGAACCTATGTTCTGCAGACCGACGGCCATCCGGAACATATTCGTCAGGCCTGGCCGGATATCACCTGCGTTGATAACAACCATTGTTCGGCCTGGTATGGCGGACAGACGATTGATCTCGCTTCCGGTGCCAGCCTGGTGCGCGATTTCGAGCTGAATCGCGGTGTCCGAATCAGTGGCACAGTGACCGACTCGACGATGTTGCCGTTGGAAAGCGTATTCGTCCAGCTGGTGGGGCGCAATCGTAATATCAGTTCATTCGGGGTGACGGCTGCTGACGGCACCTACGCATCCCGGACGGCGCTGCCCCCGGGAGACTATCGTGTGTTTGCCAGTATTGCTCCTGAAACGGGTTTGCTGGGAAAACTGCATGATGGCCAGGTGTGTGCTGCCGCTGATTGCAATTTTTTGCCGGTTTCCTACGTTACGCTGAGCAATACCACAACGCCGACCATATTTGATTTTGAACTCGAGCCTGGCTTCGGATTGAGTGGTACGGTTTACGAGGCTGATGGCGTGACACCACTCGAAGGGGGTGTTGTTCAGCTGGGTTCGATTGACGGCTTCACCTCGTGGTCGGCCCAGACCGATGCTGCTGGTGCCTACAATTTCTCCGTGCTCCGTCCCGCCGATTATCAGATTTTGATCAGTCATTCGTCGCGCCTGAGCCAGATTCACCCCGGTGTGGATTGTTTTGGTACGGATTGTGCGCCGGAGGTCGGCACGCCGGTCAGTCTTGGCGGCGGCCCTGTGATGCTGAATTTCAGTCTGCAGCAGGGCAGCAGCGTCAGCGGTACGGTCCGTCGACTCAGTGACGGAACCGCAGTGGAAGGCACCACGGTCTTTGTGGCCAATTCCCTGCAGGGTGGGCGATCAGCGCAGACTGACGCGAGCGGCAATTTCACCGTGTCCGGTCTGGTCGAGGGCACCTTCTTCGTGCGAGCCGAGCCGGCGTTCGGCCTGGAGCGAACTTTTCTCGGCAACGTCAATTGCCCGGCATTTAACTGCGGTGATTTCGGCACGCCTATCAGCGTGCCCGCCAGCGGTAGCATCACTGCTGTGGATATCAACATGGCCCAGGGGGGCGGACTAAGTGGCCAGGTAAACGATGCTCTGACCGGTGCCACGCTCGGGAGGTTTTTTGTGCCGCGCCTGGAGCTCTGGGTTGCTTCGGGACCTTACGCCGGTCAGCTAGCTGCTCAGGGTTTGAGTGATGATTTTGGGAACTACTTGGTCGAAGGTCTCAAACCCGGCGCTTACAAAGCGACCTTTGGCACCAGTTCTCATCTGGGCCTGATCGATACCGCATTTGGCGGTCAGGCCTGTCCGCGAGGTTCTTGCGATTTGAGTTTGTTGCCGACGGTTTTCGTTACGGCAGGGGTAGTGTTGCCGGGTATCTCGGCCACCTTGCCGCGCGGCCCGATGATTTCCGGCACGGTGATTGATACCGCCACCGGGCAGGCACCGCCCTTCAAGCCGAACGAATCGCGAACCATTGCTTTCTACGGTACCAGCGGCAACTACGCCGGTTTCAGTCAGGTAGACGGTGCGGGCGGCTATCAAAGCCGAACCGGCTTCCCGGCTGGAACCTTTTATGCCTCCAGCTATATCTCGCGCAATGATTTCCCGTTTGGGAACAACTATGTCGATGAAGCCTATGATGATGTCGACTGTCTGCGGCTGACCTGCAATCTAACCGCGTCGGCGTCCGCATTGACGGTGGCTGGCAGCGATCTGAGCGGCATTGATTTCAGCCTGCGCCAGGGTGGTCAGATCACGGGCACGGTGCGGGATGACGGGTCAGCCGCCGGACTGGCCGGGGTCCGTGTCGAGGTATACAACGCGGCAGGCGGACAGGTCGCGCTGGCCTCGAGCAATGTGCTGGGTGACTATCGCGTCGAGGGGTTGCCTTCCGGGGACTACTTCGTGCGCACGCGCAATCTGATTGGCTATCAGGACCAACTCCACGCGGGCGTTTCCTGCACACCATTCTGCAACCCGGTCACCGGCACGCCGGTAACCGTCACTGAAGGCTCTGCGCCGACCGGTCTGGATTTCGATCTGGTCAGGTCGGCTGCGCTGTCCGGCACCGTGCTGCTGTCCGGATCGCCAGCGGCCAATATCACGGTCGAAGTGTACGGGGCGATCGGTAATCTGCTTGGCTCTACCCTGAGTGCCAGCGACGGCAGTTTCGAATTCAGCAGTCTGGCCGCCGGTGAATTCTTTCTGCGCACGCGCAATACCTTCGGTCATGCTGATGTGCTGTACGACGGCGAGCCATGCGTTGGTGATGCCTGCCAGGTTCGGCGGGGAGCCCCCATCGTTCTGACGCCCGGCGCTTCGGTGTCTGGCCTGCAACTGGAGCTGGCAGCGGGAGCTGTCATCAGTGGTGAAGTGCATGACCGTCTGGCCCCGGCCACCAAACTGTCCGGCGTGCGCGTCCAGCTCCTCGACGCGCGTGGCGCGATCGCCTTCGAGACCACCACGGGGGCCTCCGGTGCCTTCAGTTTTGCAACTCTGGCGGCGGGTGACTATCACCTGGTTACGCGCCAGACGCCTGCTTATGTGGATCAGACGCTGGGTGGTGTGCCTTGCCCCAGTGCTTGCAATGGACTCAATGGCACGCCGATCAGCATCGCGGCCGGGGTGACGGATTCAGGCAATCTGCTGGATCTGGCTCCGGGCGCGTCGATCAGCGGCAATGTGCAGGCCAGTGGATCGCCAGCGGTCGGAGCGTTGGCCCAGATCTACAATGACAGCGGTGTCCCGGTATTTCAGCAGCCGACCAATCCTTCCGGTAACTATGAGATCAATGAATTGCCGGATGGCGACTTTTTCGTCCGCATCGGCAATGTTCCGGGACATGTATCCCAGCTGTGGAACGCCATCAATTGCAGCGGCTACTGCGACATACTCAGCGGCGATGCTGTCACGATCGCCAGTTCTACGCCGGTGGGGTCGATCAACTTCAATCTGCCCGCGGGCGGATCGATCAGCGGCCAGGTGACTGACGGTGTCGATCCGCTGGTGGCGGTGGAAGTGATTGCCTTCGACGTGTCGGGATTCGTCGCCGGCAGTGCGCTGACCGATGCCGCAGGGCAGTACAGCATTACCGGATTGGTTAATGGCAACTACCGCTTGCGCACGGCCAATGTGAGTGGATTCGTCGATCAGGTCTTTGGCGGTTCAAGCTGTTCGCCCAGTCCCTGCCTGCTGTCAGCCGGAAGCAGTGTCAGCGTGGCCGGTGCGGCGGTCACGGGAGTCGATTTCAGTCTGGTTTCGGGAGCCGGTATTGCCGGTAGCGCAACGGACCAGTTCGGCAATCCGCTGCCTTCTGGCACCGCGCGTCTGCTGGACCAGAATGGCATTGAGCTGGACTCGGTGGCCATAAACCAGGGGATCTGGGCGTTTGACGGGCTGGCCGATGGCACCTACTTCCTGCTGATTGAAAATGATCTTGGCTTGATTGATGAGCTTTATGCCGGGGTGCCTTGCCCGGCCGGCGCTTGCGATATTCCGGCATTGGGTACGCCGATCGTGCTCGGTGGGGGACGCGTTCAGGGCGCAGGATCCAGCGGTCTGAGCGTTGTCCTGTCACGTGGTGCCAGTCTTGGCGGTCAGGTCACCGATGCCCAGAGCGGCGATCTGATCGCCGGGGTGACGGTGTTCGTTCGTACGCCGGCCGGACAGTTGGCTGCACAGGGCGTCACCGACGGTCTGGGTGAGTATCAGACCGCTGCAACGCTGCCCGATGGTGACTACCTGATTGCGACGGCGAGCGGGCAGCAGCGGGGTGCTGGCGACAACTACGTCAACAAGCTCTGGAGCGATGTGGATTGTCCACTGGATTGTGATCTGTCGCAGGGCAGCCCGATTTCTCTGTCCGGTTCGTCGGTCACGAACCTTGATTTCGTCCTTGCCAAGGGTGCTGGCGTCAGTGGTCAGATTCGCGATGCCATGAATCAGCCGCTGGTTCAGGTCGAAGTGCGTTTTTACGATAGCCAGGGCTTCCTGGCCGGCATCCAGCGCAGCAATTCCCAGGGGCATTACCTGCTCGACGGCTTGCCAGCCGGTGACTACTTCGCGCATACCGTCAATGTACTGGGCCTGGCCGACGTCACACTGGGTGACGCGCCCTGTGAACTTGCCTGTGATCCGTTGAGTGGTCAGTCGGTGTCCATTCCCGCCTCCGGCACGGTCGAGAAAGTGGATTTTGTGCTCAGTCGTCCCGATGGTGTTTTTGAGGATCGCTTCGAACTGGATTAGAAACTGCAACGGCTGGTGCCAGGGAGGGCGCCAGCCGCTATCGACTGAATCGCTACATCTGCGACTGCAGGTAGCGTTCTTCGCCGATGCGCTGGATCAACTCAAGCTGGGTCTCCAGCCAGTCGATGTGCTCTTCTTCGTCGTCGAGGATCTTCTGAAACAGATCGCGGCTGACATAGTCTCGAGCCTTTTCGGCTTGCTCGACCGCGTCGCGATACATTGGGGCAGCTTCCAGTTCCAGTGCCAGATCGCATTCCAGCGCCTCGCGCGGATTTTCACCGATTCTCAGTCGCCCCAGTTCCTGCAGATTAGGCAGTCCCTCAAGGAACAGAATCCGTTTGATCAGTGAATCGGCGTGATTCATCTCTTCGATCGATTCCTGGTACTCCTTTTCAGCCAGGCGTTTCAGACCCCAGTCTTCCATCATTCTGGAATGCAGGAAATACTGGTTGATCGAGGTCAGTTCAGCCTTCAGGGCCTGGTTCAATAATTCAATAATGATTTTTTCGCCGCGCATCTTGATTAGCCTGTCACTGTGGGATCAATCCACATGTTAGCAAATCCGGACAGGCTGCCTGATCAGGCGGGTGAAAGCAGGGGCAGGGTAGAAGGGGTCGTCTGGTGGACTGAATCCACAACGGTTTCGGCGAATTCCCGGCAACTGCCGCAGTTGCCGGCACAGTTGGTAATGGCCTGAATTTCCTCGAAAGACAAGCCCTCGGCCGCCAGACAACGGACGGTATCGACTTTCAGGGCATTGCAGACGCAAACATACATGACTCCATTGTATCGAAATGATAACCATTGTCAATACCGTTGAGATTTACATTGAAAAAAGCAGGTGCCTGGTCTTGCTCGACAGCATGGCCAGCCCTGAGGTAGAGTCTGGGTTCAGCTCGCTGCATCAAGAATCGTAGCGCGGAAGCCTTCAATCTGCCGGACATTCCGGTTGGCAAAGGGGGTCCATCGTTGAGCATTATCAAGGACACTCAGTTCACTGTTCCGGACGCCAGTCTCCGGGAGTACCAGCTGCGCGTCTGGCCCGTTGATCTGCATGTTGGCCACTACGTTATTCGCATGGATATTCCCTGGCGAGAGACGGCTTTTCCGCTTGAAGGGGTCCTGGTGGATTCGGAGTCGATTCGCCAGTGGATGATCGAACACTGCGAGTGGGTCGACATTGACATTGATCGCAGCCCCAATAAATATCGGCCTTTGCGTGATTTTGGCAGCGTGTCGCTGGGTGGTGGGCTCAATCCGAAGCAGGTCCGGCGTTGTGAACAAGCCCGTGAGCAACGAATCACCCCCGAGAATCTGGCCGAATCCCGATTGCTTTACGCGGGTCTGTCCAGTGAAGTGGACCGCATTGTGCGAGATTTTTCCACGGATGGCGATGTCGACATTGACGTTGCCCGCCAGGTGATAGGCGATATTGCCGGCTCGCTCGAAAATAACATGGCGGCCCTGGCCTGGCTGATTCGAATCAAGGAATCGGACCGTTACACCGCTCAGCATTGCATCAACGTGGCCATTCTTTGCATCGCACTGGCACATGCTGCCGGATGGGATCGAATGCGGGTGGAGCAAGCGGGACTGGCCGGGCTGCTGCATGATCTGGGCAAGACCCGGCTAAGTCAGAAGATTCTCAACAAGCCTGGTCGATTAACCGAGCGGGAATTCGAACATGTCAAGGCTCACTCCATGCTGGGCTATCGACTGCTGTGCAAAGATCCCGAAATTGATGAGAGTGCGAGGGAGGCCGTCCGCTATCATCATGAACGTCCGGATGGCCAGGGCTATCCGGATGGGCTGGTCGGAGACAAGGTGCCGGAATTGGCCAGGCTGGTTGCCATTATCGATGCCTATGATGCAATAACATCCGAACGCATCTATGATCCCGCCCGCTCGCATCATGAAGCACTGGGGATTTTGTATAAGCAACGTGATCGTCAGTTTGATCGGAACCTGGTTGAAGTGTTTATCCGCTTGATGGGTTGGGTCGCTTACGGCACGCTGGTGCGCCTGACCAATGATAAGCTGGCGATCGTGATTGAGGCCAAGACAGGCCGGGGATTATATCCATTGGTGCAACTTGTTGAGCCGGATAAAGCACAGAACTTCAGACTGGGCGAGACCATCGATCTCAATGAGCTCAAGCAGTTCGAAGGCCCGGATTGTCTGCACGTGGCCGAAGTGTTGCCCGACGGCGCTCGCGGCATCCGGGTTCGCGAACTGATCAACCAGTTTCAGCAATAGGGGTCGTGCAACCGGATGACTGACTTTCAAGCGATCAAGTTGTCGCATCCGCTGGAACTTTTCCGGCGGTCAGTCTTCATAATTGTCAATTACAATCAGATAGCTTACTTCGGCCTTATCGAGCATGCGTTGTCCGTCACATTTTTTGCTAATAGCAACTGTCCTGGTGCAGACCGGCTGCATGGCACCACTCCGCAGCGCGGATTCAGGTATTCGATCTGCCACCAGTAACGCGTTCGAGTTCGAGACTCACTCGGAACTTCCGGCCGACGCCTCAGGAGGTTTGCAGACGGCGTTGTCGACCGCGTTCGATACGACGCTCGTGGACTTCAAGAGTCAGTATTCCGTAACGACGGGTAGCTTGATTCAAAGTCTGGCAGGCCCGTCGGATGGACCTGAGGCTATGCCCATGGAGGTGGCCCGTCAAACGGTTCAGCAAGCGGTCCAGATGGATTTACCGACCCGCTTGGATGCGCCCATTCAGGTGGGAATCGACTGGAATCATGATCGTCGATTTCGGCTGGATGGTGAAAAGCGGACTGAGTCGACGCGGGCACACGTCCGCTGGCAGCCTTCGATACTGGAGTTGGAGATCAATTGGGCGGCACCCCGTCGCCTTGCCCTCACCGGCGATCCTTTCGACTGTGTCGCGGAAGGCCAGATGCGCCTGCCGATGCGATGGGTGCCGAGCAGTAACCACGCAAGTCTGGATCTATCGCGTCGGGATTGTCTGGTTCAGGCACCGGCTCGCGGAGTTGACGATCTGACCATGCGTGCCCGTGGTCTTAACTGGTTCTGGGGCCAAAAAAGTGAGAATGTCATTCGTTTGCAGCAGATTGCCGCACAGATACCAGATCGGCTGGCAGGACCGAATTCCGCTGGGCTCGAACTGGGGCTGTCGCGCAACCAGGTCTGGGCGGATTGGGAGATGCAGGCAGACCTAGTGTACCCCGCCAAACACTCTGTGACTTATAGAGCGTGCCTGAACCGACAGTGCAAGACGCGACCCGCAGTGAATGGCAAGCCCTTTACAAGGGGCGCAACGCCGCAATGTCGGTTCAGGCGCGCTCCCGTAGGGCGAGCCGGAGAGCGTTCATCTGCGGCGTTCTGTCTCTTGACAAGGACGCTGCCATTCCCGGCGAGACAGGCCTTGCAGCTAAACGCTCTCCGACTCGCTATAAGTTACAGAGTGTTTGGCGGGGTACACTAGCCTGGCGTCAGGCGGCATCCCCGGACAGGATCAGTCGGCATGATCGCAGGAGTTGGTGGTCGACCGATATCAGGCTGCGTCGGGATCTCGACCTGTTCGTCCTGACCGCTCGCTGGATGCATGCGCAAGACCCGCTGTGGTTCGTGCCGACTGCTGCTCCCATTGGAAGCAACCGCCTATCCGTGTTGCTCGATTTCACTACCTGGCTGGCTTCTTACATGCCGAAACTCAAGCCCAGCATGTCGGCGTCCTGGGAGCGCCGACAGGATTCGGATGGTGTTGACGACGACCGCATCCGCTGGGATTTATCCGTCCGCTGGTAGATACTTAGTACCCCTGGGCATAAATACACACACGTTCAGCGGGATCGGAAAAGCCC
>CAZFYM010000055.1:0-25626 GCA_964523755.1 uncultured Wenzhouxiangella sp.
CCGCTGGCCAAATCCAGCAATTGGCACCCGTCGATGACATGCCGCCGGCGCACTGCCGCGCCTTGTCGGTAACGGTCAAACCGAGTGATGCACAACACGGGCTCGGGTAGCCGGTGTAGTTCTACCGGTGCGGCTTCAAGTCCTGTCGCTGCGGCCAGCTTCATGCAGAAAAATTCGTTGGAGGTCAGACCGGCCAGATTCGGGTTGACCGGGTCGGGTTTGAGGATGTGTGTTGAGGCCAGATCGGGTCCTTCCACGAGATACCAGTTGCCGGCATCTTCAAACACTGCGAGCTTGTCCTGGAAACCTGTAATGGAGAGTCGGACCTTGCCGTCCCAGATGGTGAAAGATTCGCTGGGGCGCTGGCTAATCCTCGCCGACAGTTCATCGTGGGTAAGCAGGCGTTTATCGGTGATATCTCGTCCCGGCCTGTCCGGCAGAAACAGCCGTAGCGCGCCGGCGGTCTCTCGGCCCAACGCGATCAGCAGGCCGACAAGATTGCCTTTGGAGACGCGGTTGGCACGCGCGGCGTCTTCCAGGGCTTGTCCCTCGGGCAACAGGTTCTCGAAAAACCGTCGCACGCTCGCACTGTGGCTATCCGAGGTCTGGTTTGCATCGGTCAGCGGGAGTGCCGGGGAAAGCGGGTAAGCGTTGGTTCGGGCGCGCCAGGCAGCCACATAATCGAAAGAGAAGCGGTTGCGGGTCGTATCAAAGACCAATGTGCCGACTCGGTCCTGATCCAGCCAGACTTCAAGTTCCATGTCGGTCTCCCGGATCGATTACCTCCGGCGGCAATTGCCAGGTCAGGCGAATGCCCAGGCCGTTGATCACCTGGAACGCCAAGTTGAGCGATACCGTTCCTGTCCCCTTTTCCAGGTTCTGTAAGGTCTGCTTGGCGACATTGATGCTCAAGGCCGCTTCTTCCAGCGTCATTTCGGACGCTGTGCGAGCGGCACGTAGCAGAGTGCCAAGGTCCCTGGGTTGGGTGAGCAGGGGATCTGGCGGTGGTGTTGGCTTGACTCGCTTCATTGATCAATCCTTGTTTCGCAGGATTTTATGTTAATGGATGGAGTTCAAGATTGTAAATCCTTTTAAGGTAGGATTATATGATGATGTGGGGTGAAGGTATAGAGTAATCCTGTTTCAGTAGGATATTTGGGTGGATTGGAGGTCGGAGGTCGGAAGTAGTCTGGAAGGGCGCAGATTTCCCTTGGCGGCTGGCAGGTCGAAACTGCAGATCCATGGGGTAGCGGTTGCAAGGAGAATGCGCCATGAAAGTTCTGATTCTGCTGGTTTTTGTGCTGGTCTTGCTTCATCCCCTTGATGCGAGGGCTGCAGAGGTTGAATCCAATGCGATTCTGGATCGTCTGGCAGCGTTGGGTGAGGGGGATTCGTTGGTGGTGCCGAGTATTCCGCTGGGCGGGGATCGGCTGGGGTCGGTGCGGTTTGAGCGATTTGCGTTGTATGCGCCGGGTGCTGAAGTAGCGGTGGTTTCAGATGGCGTTGTGCGAACGCTTGATCGTGAGCACCGGGTATTCCTGCGGGGGCAATCTCTGGACGATCCGGGCGTAGTGATCATGCTGTCTGCCTCGCCTGCCGAAGGGTTGTGGCAGGGCGCTGTCGTGGGAATGGAAGGCCTGGAGTCCATTCGTTTGTACGCGGGCGAGGATGGTCCGCTCTGGCGGGCTTATTCCGCTGACGAGCTGATGCCGGAGGGCGCAATTCTGGAGACCGCCTGCGGCAACCATGAAGTTGATGGACTTTCGGGTTCGCTGGGCGGTTCTGTCACGACTGTGGCCGGTGGCAGCAGGGGTGGAGCGCTAAGACTGGGTGTGCTGGCCATCGATACCGACAAGGAATGGCTGGACCGTCGGTTCAATGACAACACCAGCGCCGCTGCGACCTGGCTGGAAGACCTGATGCTTGCCTCCAACGCGATTTTCGAGGCTCAGCTCAATCTGCGGATGCAGCTGGGAACCACCGTCCTTCGGGTGGGTTCGGATCCCTATAGCAACTTCGATTCGCCGGCCAGCGGGGCGGCGTTTAGCGAGTTCGGCACCTGGTGGCAGAATAATCAGTCCGGCGTACAGCGGACCCATGCGGCATTGATTTCGGGTCGGTCCGGTTCGGGCAACAGTGCCTCTGGCATTGCCTGGGTCAACAGTTATTGTCGGAACCAGAGCTCGGGCGGCAGCTACAGCGTCAATCGGTTGTTTTACAACTCCGGAATCGGAATTACGCCCAATGCACGTCTGTTTGCTCACGAAATCGGACACAACCTCGGCTCGGTTCATACTCATTGCTACAACCCGCCGGTGGATCAATGCTACAACGCGGAGTCCGGCTGCTATGCCGGCGCGGTTTCATGCCCGACCGCAGGGACCGGGACCTTGATGAGTTACTGCCACTTCGGCGCGCCCAGCGGAGCCAATTGCGGTGCCAACCGAATGGAGCTGGCACCGACGGTCGCCACGCTGCTGAATTCACGCATCGATTCCAATACGCCAAGCTGCATCACCGAAAACCAGGTGTTGTTTGCGGACCGTTTTGAAAATTAGCGATGACGTTTGGTTGGTTCGGTTGGTTTTTTGGTTGGGGCTGGTAGGTCGGGGTGACATCCCCGACGGTCATGGTTTTCGGTTGCCACCGGAGGGTTGGTTATTGTCGATGGGATGGCTGGAGGTTTCGGGTTGGGTGCCAAAAGCCGTTTTGTTGGTGATATATGGTCGCTATGGCCGTCGGGGGTGTCACCTCGACCTACCGGTTTTGTACCAGTTTTCGATTTGAAGGTTTGGTACTCGACTGAATTCTTTGATGTTTCTTGTGACGAGTATGGCTCTGTGCGCACGAGCAGTGCCGGCAATCAGGGTGTCCATCGGACCGATCGGTTGGCCCGCTGACTCAAGCTGGGCGCGAATATCTGCCGACTCTCGTGCGGCTCTGGTCTCAAACGGCAGAATCGTTGTTAGTGCAACCAGTTCGGAAAGTTGCTGTTGTCGTTTGTCGGGAGCATTTGATTTGGCGATTCCGACCGCCAATTCGTAAAGTACAACTGCCGGGATGGCAATTTCGGCTGGAGGCAGGCCAAGCAGGTGTTTGGCGATATGGCCCTGATCGCGAAAAAAATAGATCAGCGTATTGGTGTCAAGCGCGTACATGTCTCAAAGCCGCTCCCTGGGCAAGTCTTTGCCGAACTCACCGGGCCGTTGAACGCTTTCATCCCAACTGCCCGGAAAGTTGCGAACGCTGTCAGGCCACTGATTTTTCATTCGAGAGTGCAGTGATTCGGCAACATAGCGACTGACCGAGATACCGGCCGCGTTGGCTACAGATTTGAGCTGGCTTTCGCTCTCGTCATCCAGGTAGATCGTGATCTGACCCATCGGCTTGTTCCTTAAAATACGTATAAGTGGAATTATAAGTGGATAGTTCGGAGGCTGCAACGGGTCCGCTTTTTTGGCCGTCAGAAGTACTGAACTCCCATGATGATGACTTTGCTCAGGATTTCGGCGGTGACCAGGGCACCAATAAAGCTGAAGAACGCGCGCTGGCCTTTCAGGTTGCAGGTCAGGGCGAAGCTGTGGAACACCAGCCAGATCATCCAGGCCAGTGCGAGCAGGGTGGGCAGGGCCAGCAGCGTCAGCCACATGGCGTCGAGCAGGTAGGCGGTGCTGGCCATGACCTTGTCGGGGTCGGTCGGCATGGCGGCCAGCATCTTGATGGTCAACTCCTCGATGGTTCGATGGACCCACGGAATGCTCATGTAGGCCACTCCCAGTACTAGCGGCCAGCGCGCCAGCGCCTGGGTGCCGAACAGGTCCAGGCTGCGAAAGCGCGTTTCACTGACCAGGCGGCCAATGACCAGGAGCGTCGTGGCCATGATCAGCCAGTTGAGCAGGCCCAGGCCCAGGTTCTGCCACAGGCCGATATCGGGGGCGTAATGCAGGTCCAGCACGCCATCGGTGACCAAGCCACTGAAAGAGGCCAGCACGGCGGTCAGGCCGATCACCAGCAGGCCCGCGGTCAGCGCCGCGCCGCCGGCGACTCTTACGAAAGGTTTGAATAGCCAGGTCTTCATTGCGGGGTGCCCTCCTGCATTTTGCGAATGATGTCGTCGAGTCGGTTGCGTACGGTGGGATAGCTCACCCCCAGGTGCCGGGCCATGGCCTTGAGGCTGCCGGATTCCAACACGAAGGTCTCGATGAACTGTTGTTCGTCGGTATCCAGGCGTAACAGCAACGGTAGGCGGTATTGACCGCTGACGGCGGTTTCGCAGCTTCGGCAGGTCAGGCCGGTCACGACCAGCTCCGAGCCACAGCTTGGGCATTGAGAGGGGGTGCGCTTCATGATCTTTTCAATCCAATAAATAAATAAAAGTAACTTGCAGTTGAATTAAGTTAACTCAAAGTGTACTTTAATGCAACATCGAATATCAAAAACACGCTGATGTTTGTTGTATCGGGTTCGATTTGTCATTTACACAGGAGTTTATTGTTATGCGGAATCTACTGGCAGCTTTGTGCTTGCTTCCGGCCGGGTTGACGGCGGCGTCGGTCAGTGAGGAAGTTTATCTGGAGCGTTCCGAGGGTCGATTGGCGGGCACTTTGCTGCTGCCGGACGCGGCCCGTCCGGCATTGATTGTTTTCCATGCCGGCAGTGGCCCCACGAATCGCGACGGCAACCAGATGGGGATGGAGAACAACAGTCTGAAGATGCTGGCCGAGGCCCTGCTGGAACAGGGTCATGCCAGTCTGCGCTACGACAAGCGAGGCGTGGGTGCCAGCGACATCGAGGTCGATGAGGCCAAGCTGCTGCCGGGCCATTTCATTGCGGATCTGGCTGCCTGGGTGGCATGGGCGAGGGCGGATGCGCGCTTCTCGAAGGTAGTGCTTCTCGGTCACAGCGAAGGTGCCTTGTTTGCCAAGCTGGCCGCTGTCGAGGCGGATGTCGATGGCGTGATCAGCCTGTCCGGTGCAGGGCGTCCGGCCGGAGCCTTGCTGCGCGAGCAGGTCGCTGGCCGACTGCCGGCGGAGCTGGCCGATGACTTCGAGCGCATCTTGACGTCGCTGGAGCAGGGAGAGCTGGTGGATGATTCACCAGCCATGCTGCAGGCACTTTTTCGTCCCTCGGTCCAGCCGTACATTCGGGCCTGGCTGGCACTGGATCCCGCCGAATCGGCTGCCGGTCTGGGGGTTCCCTTGCTGGTGATCGCCGGCAGTACCGATCTTCAGGTCGGGCGGGCGGATTTTGAGCGCCTGCAGCAGGCAGCGGGCAATGGACGATCAGTATGGATCGAGGGGATGAATCATGTTCTCAAGCCGGTCGAAGGGAGCCTGGCCGAGCAGGTGCCCAGCTACAGGGAGCCGGCGCTTGAGCTGCATCCGGAACTGGTGTCCGTGATCGACGGATTCGTCGAAGAGCTGCCTTAGATTCGGCTGCTTTGGCCAAGTCGAGGTTGGGCTTTATATCGGGATTTCGCCGTCGGGGACGTCGCCCCGACCTACCCCAAAATGGTTATGCCTGGTCTTTCCAGGCTCTGATCACGCCGAATACGGCGGCCGGGTCATCGCCGGTGCCGGGTTGGCGGCGGTTGGCCGCTTCGATGACCGTCGCTTCGCGGGTACGCAGGAACGGGTTGGCGGCGCGTTCGTCGGCCAGGGTTGAAGGAATGGTGATCCGGTCAGCCGCACGCAGTTTTTCGGCCTGCTCCATGCGTGCCTGGAGGGCTGCGTTGGCCGGCTCCACCTGGCGGGCGAAGCGACAATTGTCCAGGGTGTATTCGTGGGCGCAGTAAACACGGACGGCGTCGGGCAGGGGGCGTAATTTATCCAGGGACCGCTGCATCTGTTCGGGGCTGCCTTCGAACAGTCGACCGCAGCCGATGGAAAACAGAGTGTCGCCGGCCAGCAGGATCTGGTCGTTGTGGTAGACGATATGGGTGGTGGTGTGGCCGGGGGTTTCAAGTACATCGAGCGACAGTCCCAGCTCGGGGACGCGAGCCCGGTCACCCTCGGCAACCACTTCAGTCACCTGCGGCATGCGCGAATCAGCCGGACCCCACACCGGAACCTGGTGCCGATCAAGAATCTCGTCGACGCCACCGATATGGTCGTGGTGATGGTGGGTCAGGATCAGGGCACACAGCGTCAGGCCGTGTTGTTCCAGGAATGCCAGCGGCTCGGCACTGCTGCCAGGGTCGACCAGGGCGCACTCGTCGCCATTGTGCAGCGCCCAGACGTAGTTGGTTTCGAAAGTGGCAATGGCGTCGATGGCAAGCGGCTTGTCGGGCATCATCTGGTATCCTTTTGGAGTCTTGTTTATGGATTCTAACGCGCTGATGGCTCTTGCCGGTTTCTCCAGGTTGCAGACGATCGAAAATACCCTGATTCCGGCATTGCTGGCGGATATTCATCCCGCCTGGCTGCTGGAAATCGCACCACTGTGCGCGTCCTCGCCAGCCCTGGATCTGCCGCGATCTCGCTTGTTGCTGGATGCCGAGGGGATCAGCTGGCCGTTTCGCGCCCGGCTTGACGAGTTGCCGCTGGATGCTGATTCCGTGCCGGCTGTGATGATTCGCCACCTCTGGCAGCCCGGCGTGATTTGCGATCCGTTGGCCGATATCGCCCGTATTCTCAAGCCTGGCGGTTATCTGATTTCAGTCAGTGCCAATCCCTGGCATGCCCAGGCCTGGCGGGAAATCCGTTACCAGGCACTGCGTCTGCCGAGTTGGCCGCGCTGGCAGTTGCAGCACGCTCGTCATCCGATGGAGTTGATCATGCCGTCTTCGGTAAGATGGAAAGCGCTGGTGCCGGGCTTGTCGCCGGTGCTCGTGCTGGTTGCCCGCAAGCCGCGCCGGCCGGCCCGGGCGGAGCCGCTGAAATTCAAACGTCCGCGGGTGGCCGGTGCCACCGCAGCGGCCAGTCATTGTCGAGCCGCATGAGTGAGGTGATCAGAATCTGGACCGATGGTGCCTGCCTGGGTAATCCGGGCCCGGGTGGCTGGGGTGCGCTGCTGCGCTGGAACGGCCATGAAAAAGCCCTGTCCGGTGGCGAGGCGCAGACGACCAACAACCGGATGGAGCTGATGGCCGCCATCCAGGCCCTGGAAGCACTGAAGCGACCAAGTGATGTGGATTTGACCACCGATTCGCAGTACGTGCGCAAGGGCATTACCGAGTGGCTGGCCAACTGGAAGAAAAACGGCTGGAAAACCGCGTCAAAAAAGCCGGTCAAGAATGATGACCTGTGGCGCCGCCTGGATGAAGCCGTGGCCCGCCACACCGTCCGCTGGCACTGGGTCAAAGGCCACAGCGGCCACCCCGAAAACGAACGCGCCGACGAACTGGCCAGTTCAGCGGCCAGAAAATTCGTGTAAAAGCAAAAGCGGTTTCTCGTAAAGACGCAACGGAAACCCGAAAAGAATGTTCTCTCGCGGAGCACACGCGCGGACAGCTTCCGCTCAAGGGCTTCTTTCCTTCGGAAAACCGCCCAATGGCTTTAGCATCCCAATCTCGCCTGCCTTCCTGTCTTGTCAAGTGAGTAAAAAAGGTGTAATTTATACTCATGAGCGATTTCGAGTTCGACGATGACAAGAGTTTGGCCAACATGGAAAAGCATGGAATCGACTTCTACGCGGCTCAAGAACTTTGGAATGATCCTGATTTACTGGAGTTCCCTGCCAAATCCGACAATGAGTCCCGATTTCTTCTCATTGGCCATATTGCGACAAAGCACTGGTCTGCCATTGTTACGTACAGAAACCAGAGAATTCGTCTGATTTCCGTCAGACGATCTCGCAAGAAAGAGGTAGAGCTATATGAAAGCCAAGGATTTCGATAAGAAGTTTGATGAAGGGAAAGAAGACATTATTGACGACCTTGATCTCTCAAGTGGTCGTCGTGTGAACCAATTACAAAAACGCATCAATGTCGACTTCCCGACATGGGTGGTTCAATCTTTGGATCGTGAAGCTGCTCGCATAGGTGTTACTCGGCAATCAATCATTAAAGTCTGGTTGGTTGAACGCCTAAAGGCCGAAGCTGCTAACAAGCCGCTGAATGGTGACGCCGCAAACGGCGCACATTAGCGGAGCGCTGAGACGCGGAGAAAAGCCTTAGGAAAAGCAAAAGCGATTTTCTCGCGGAGCACGCAAAGACGCAACGGAAACCCGAAAAGAATGTTCTCTCGCGGAGCAATCGGTTTTGATTTTGATTTGAGGTAGGCAATGCGACAGGTTGTGCTGGATACGGAAACGACGGGGCTGGAGCATCGGGAAGGGCATCGGATCATTGAGATTGGTTGCGTGGAGATGGTGGAGCGGCGACTGACCAATCGCACTTTTCACGTGTATCTCAATCCCGAGCGTGAGGTTGAGGGGGGTGCGCTGGCGGTGCATGGGATCACTGACGAATTTCTGGCGGATAAGCCGAAATTCGGCGATGTTGCTGCTGATTTCCTGGATTTTATCCGCGATTCGGAGCTGATCATCCACAATGCATCATTTGATGTCGGCTTTCTGAATGCCGAGCTGGAACGGCTGGACGGTGAACTGAAGGTTCAGATTGAACAGGTGGCTTCGGTGCTCGATACCCTGGCCCTGGCGCGCGAGCTGCACCCGGGCCAGCGAGTCGGACTGGACGCCCTGTGCAAGCGCTACGAGGTCGATAACTCGAACCGCGACCTGCACGGCGCACTGCTCGATTCGGAATTGCTGGCCGAAGTTTATCTGGCCATGACTGGCGGTCAGGTCGATTTATGCCTGGACCTGGCCGGCGACAGCGGCCCCGATAACGAGCGCGACATCGTCACCGGCATCGACACCAGCCAATTAATCATCCAACGCGCCACCCCCGAAGAACTGCAAGCCCATGAAGAAAGGCTGACGGCCATTGAAAATGCCGCCGGACTTTGCGTATGGCGATCGCTATATTCTTAAAACCTGAAAGCAAAACCGTATCTCTCGCAGAGTCTTCAACCCCGTGACCGGGCCCGCTGTCGCGCAGCGAACAGTTTGTTCGATGAGAGAGCGCAGAGGCGCAGAGGAAAACCTAAAAAGCTAAAACATGATTTTCTCGCAGAGTATGCAAAGCCCGCTAAGGAAAGACAAGTTCTTTTGGGACCAAAAACTATTACCTTTCCAGGATTTTTTCTTTCAACTTCAATTTATTGTTATTTTTGATTTACCTCTGCGTCTTTGCGAGAAAACAGGTTTTGGTTTTGATCAGTTTGGTTCGGCGAGGGTGAGGTCGGCGAGGAGGGGGTGTTCGCGGCCTTCCATCCAGAGCAGGATTTCATAGAAGGTGCGGATGTTTTCGACGAAGTGGACGGGTTCGTAGCCGCGTGCGTAGCCGAAGCGGGTCTGGCTGTACCAGCGTTCCTGGGTGAGTAGTGGCAGGTGGTCGCGAACGTCGAGCCAGCGGTCGGGGTTGCCGCCTTGTCTTTCGGTCAGTATCCGGGCGTCTTCCAGGTGACCGAAGCCGACATTGTAGGCTGCCAGGGCCAGCCAGGTTCGATCAGGTTCCTGGATGCGTTCGGGCAGGCGATCAATCATGCTGCGGATATAGCGCGCTCCACCTTCGATACTCTGGGTTGCATCGCGCCGGTCTTCAATGCCCAACTGGCGCGCCGTTCGCAGGGTCAGCATCATGACTCCGCGAACCCCGGTTCGGGAAACGGCATCCGGATTCCAGTGGGATTCCTGGTAGCCGACCGCTGCCAACAAGCGCCAGTCCAGATCATTTTCAATAGCAGCTCGCTCGAAAGCCTCTCGCAAGGGGGGCAGGCGCTCACGGATCTGGCGCTGGAAGGTGTAGGTGCCAACAGGCTCGTAGCCTTCTACATGGTCGTAATGGCGTTGCCGCAGGTCGGCCAGCAGGCCGTTGTCGCGCGATGCAACAAAAAACTCGCGCATTTTCTGCACCAGGGAATCGTCGTCCATGCGGCGGGTGGTCCAGGCCAGCTCCTGGGATTGGTCAATTTCAAAGGCCGGCCTGACATCGGGAAAGAACCGGCGATTGAGCTCCAGGATATTGGAGTCGACAATGGTGTAGTCGAATTCTTCATTGCTGATCAATTCGAACAGGTCCTCGATACTGGCATTTTCCACAATCTGCCAGTTGAGCTCCGGTGCTGCTTGATGGAGCATCTGTTCGTAGCTGGTCCCTTCAAGCATGGCAAGCCGGCCGCGCTTGAGATCGTCCAGCGTTTCGGGTCGGCGATTGCCCCGTCGGTACACGATGACCGGGGAAACGGATTCATAGCTTGGCCCGAAGCGCAAAGACGCCTGGCGTTTCTTGGTTCGCGACAGATTGGCAGCAATGAAATCACCCTGGCCCTGGAGCACAGCATCAATCAGATCATTGATCGTCGGCAAGGTCACCACTTCCAGCGGAACGCCAACATGGTTGGCAAATGATCGGGCAAGGTCATATTCATAGCCGGTTTCCCCCTGGGGGCCCAGATAATAGGTGGTGGCACCGTTGAGCGTGAGCATGACCAGTGTCCCCCGTGCCTGGATTTTCTCAAGCTGGTTCAGGCCGTTGTCACCGGAAGTCCCAATCAGCAGCAACAGCAGCAGCATCGCCAACAACCGCCAGCTCGGCAGGCGCGGGCGAAAGCGCATGGGCTCGATAGCGTTAGCGCCTTTGTCGACCGGCCAGTTCACCGGTGAGACTTGATCTTGATGGGCAGGAGTTTGTGCATGTGTCTGGATGGTTTCTGAGAAGCCCCTTTATAGCGGATTTTCCTCTCTTCCTCACCTGATTGGCTCTGGTACACTACTGCGCTTTTCTCGCGACTTATCTCGCGGCACACATCCAGAGCCAGGCCCGCCCCAATGACGGAACATTCCCGACCCATACGAACCCGTTTCGCGCCATCTCCGACCGGATTCCTGCACATTGGCGGTGCCCGAACGGCGCTGTTTTGCTGGCTGGCGGCGCGCGCCACAGGTGGTCAGTTCATCCTGCGTATCGAAGATACTGACCGTGAGCGTTCGACCAGCGAATCGGTCCAGGCCATTATTGACGGCATGCACTGGCTCGAACTGGATTATGACGAGGGCCCGTTGTTCCAGAGTGATCGCTTTGCCCGCTACCAGGCTGTGGTTGAGCAGCTTCTGGCGCAGGGCCATGCCTATCGCTGCTACTGCTCGCGCGAGCGCCTCGATGGACTGCGTGAACAGGCCATGGCGGCCGGCGAAAAGCCGCGCTACGACGGTCACTGTCGCAATCTGACCGAGCCGCCGTCCGGCGTCGAACCGGTGATTCGATTCCGTAACCCGGACAAAGGTTCCGTGGTGTTCGAGGACCGGGTGCGCGGCCGCATTGAAGTGGCCAATGACGAGCTTGATGATCTGGTGATTCTGCGTGCCGACGGCTCGCCGACCTATAACTTTGCCGTGGTGGTTGATGATCTGGATATGGCAATCAATCTGGTGATTCGCGGCGACGACCATATCAATAACACCCCGCGTCAGATCAACATCTACCAGGCTCTGGGCAGCGAGTCGCCGGAGTTCGGGCATGTGCCGATGATTCTTGGCGACGATGGTGCGCGCCTGTCCAAGCGCCACGGAGCGGTCGGTGTCATGGCCTGGCGTGAACTCGGCTATTTACCCGACGCCATGATCAACTATCTGGCGCGGCTGGGCTGGTCGCACGGAGACCAGGAGGTTTTCTCGCGTGATGAGTTGATCGAGCTGTTCCGGATCGAGGATGTCAATCGCAAGGCCTCGCGCTTTGATACCGAAAAGCTCAACTGGCTCAATCAGCATTATCTGCGCGCGGGTGATCGCGAGCAGGTGATTGACGAGTTGCGCTGGCATCTGGAGCGGGTTGGCCTGGACGCGCATAACGGCCCGGCGTTGAATGATCTGATCAGTGTTCAGGCTGACCGGGTTGAAACACTGGTTGACCTGGTTGAACAATCGCGCCCTTTCTTTGAGGATTTCGACGAGTTCGAACCGGGTGCGGCCAAAAAGCACCTGCGCCCGGTCGCGGGCGAGCCGTTGACCGCCCTGCGCGAGCGCCTGGCTGCGCTGGATGACTGGCAGCCTGATGCCTTGCAGGCCGCCGTTCAGGCCACGGCCGATGCGCTGGAGATGGGTTTCGGTAAAATCGGCATGCCATTGCGCGTGGCATTGATGGGCCACGGCCAGTCCCCCGGCATCAACCACACCCTCTGGCTGGTCGGCCGCGAACGCTCACTGGCCCGCATCGACAAGGCCCTGGAATTCATCGCCAACCGTGCGGGGTAAGGAAAAGGCTGAAAACCTTGTTTCTCGCAAAGACGCAAAGACGCAAAGGCGCAAAGGAAAAACCTAAATGAATGTGCGCCTTTGCGAACTCCGCGAGAACCACAGGTTTTCGGTTTTCTTCGCGAGATGGCTTTTGGTTATGGGTGGTAAACTGGGACAATGGAATCGAGGCGAATTATTCGTGAGGTTGAGGAGCACTGTCGCGATCAGGGATTGCGGCTGACGCCGACGCGTCGGCGGGTGCTGGAGATGGTGCTGGCGGCCGATGGGCCGGTCAAGGCCTATGATCTGCTTGACCAGCTTAAATCCGAACAACCCCGCGCCGCACCGCCCACCGTGTACCGGGCGCTGGAGTTCTTGCTCGAAAACCACTTTATTCATCGGCTGGAAACCCTCAACGCCTTTGTCAGTTGCTTTCATCCCGATGACAAGCACCAGGGCCAGTTCCTGATCTGTGAGCGTTGTGCTTCGGTGACGGAAGTCCACGACGAAACCATTGAGCAGCGACTACGTCAGGCAGCATCGGATCGGGATTTTGAATCTCGCCGGCAGGTGCTCGAAATCTACGGCTTCTGCCACAGTTGCCGGGATCAGTGACGGGTTTCAACGATGTCGCGCCGCGAACGCCTTTATCACCTCCACGACATTCTTCGTCAGCGCCGCACACCGATTTCACGCCAGGACCTGATGGAGGAACTGGGTTGCAGTCAGGCGACCCTGTATCGGCTGGTCGCTGAGTTGCGCGATCGGCTGGGTGCGCCGCTGGAACAGGATGAGGACGGCCGGGGCTATTTCTATGATCGCAGTCTGGCCGGCAACTTCGAACTGCCGGGGTTGTGGATCAGCCCGGAAGAACTGCAGGCGCTATTGACCGCTCGCCATGTGCTTGGCAATGTGCAGCCGGGCTTGCTTGAAGATGAACTTGGCGGGGTGCAGGAGCGAATCAACCAACTGCTGGATCAGCAGGGACTGGATTTTTCGGCCCAGCCGGAGCGCATCCAGATCCGACATGATGCCGGGCGGCCGGTGCCTGGTGAGCTGTTTGAAACCGTACTCAAAGCACTTTTTAGGCGCCGTCGCTTGCAGATTCAATATCATGGCCGTCGCCGCGATGACCTGACCGAGCGCGAGGTCTCGCCGCAGCGCCTGATTGCCTATCGTGATCGCTGGTATCTGGCGGCCTGGTGCCATCAGGCGAACGATTTCCGCAGCTTTGCGCTGGAGCGGATTCGGCAAATGCAGCTGCTGGAAGATGAATGCGAGGAGTTGGCTGCCGAAAGCATCAGTGAGCATTTTGACCAGGCATTCGGCATTTTTTCCGGCCCGGCCGATCAGACAGCCCGATTGCGTTTCACTGCAGAGGCGGCCCGTTGGGCGGCTGATGAAGCCTGGCATCCGGAACAGCGGGGCCAATGGCTGGATGACGGTCAATGGGAGTTGTGTTTTCCCTTCGGTCATCAGCGCGAGTTGTTGATGAGTATTCTCAGTTACGGTGAGGATGTCGAAGTCATCGCGCCTGACAGCCTGCGCCAGGCGGTCGGCGTATCACTTGAGCGTGCGGCCGGAAAATATGCCGCAACAACGACAGAATCGCCCTGAAATGGCCGTGTTACCGGCTTTGTTACCGAATTTTCATGAGATTGTCATATCGCGTTGCTGGAATAAGGGCGGTTGTCATAATGAGCAATGCCAATGAGCGAGCGAAAAATTCTGGTCGTTGAAGATGACGAGGGTATTCGACGGATGATTGTTTTCAATCTGGAACGGGCCGGATTCAAGGTAGTGGAGGCGGGTGATTGTCACGAGGCACGGGTGGCGGTGGCCGACCAGCTACCGGACCTGGTACTGCTGGACTGGATGCTGCCGGACCAGTCAGGGCCAGAATTTGCCCGCTCGCTTCGGCGCGACGAGTTGACCCGCGAAATCCCGGTCATCATGCTGACCGCGCGTAGCCTGGAAGACGACAAGATTCGCGGTTTTGAAAGTGGTATCGATGACTACATTACCAAGCCGTTTGCCTCACGCGAGCTGATCGCCCGCATCAATGCGGTCATACGGCGTGCCTCGCCCGCCGGTCGCGATGATGAGGTTGAAGCCGATGGCCTGGTTCTGAATGTGGCCAGCCATCGGGTGCTGGCCAATGGCGAGCCGGTTGAACTCGGACCCACCGAGTTTCGCATGCTGAAGTTTTTCATGACCCACCAGGACCGGGTCTATTCGCGCGGCCAACTTCTGGATCAGATCTGGGGCGGTGGCGTGTATGTCGAGGAGCGAACCGTGGATGTGCATATTCTGCGCTTGCGCAAGGCGCTGAGCCAATTCGGTTATGAGCGCCTGGTGCAAACGGTTCGGGGGGCAGGTTATCGTTTCTCGGTGACCGGAAAAGCTTGATGCACAAGGCCTGGCTCAGTGAATTGCTGATGCTGGGCCTGCTGGTCGGGCTGGCGCTGTTTGCCGGTCTGGTGTTTGGCTCGATCGGCTGGTTTGTGGCCCTGGCCCTGGCCATTGCGCTGACCCGCCACCTGTTCGAACTTGATCGCCTGGAACGCTGGCTCAGAAACGGGCGACGTCGGCACCCGCCGCAATCCTGGGGGGTCTGGGGGGATGTGCTCGAGCACTACTATCGCCTGCAGCGCCGTTACTACAAGCGCAAGAAACGTCTGGGACGGGTGATTCGGGAATTTCGCGAATCCACTGCGGCCATGCCCGACAGTTCAATCGTTCTGGATGGTGAGTTCAGGATCAAGTGGTTCAATGATGCCGCGCGCGAATCGCTGCGCTTGTCGAATCAGAAGGATATGGGCCAGTCCATTCTCAATCTGATTCGCTCGCCGGATTTCAAACGCTACCTGAAATCCGGTGTTTACGATATGCCGGTGCACATCGCCTCGCCGGTGGATGACACGCGAACCCTGGCCGCGCGGCTGATCCCCTATGGCAGCGATCAGTGTCTGCTGTTGATCCGGGATATTACCCGGCTGCAGCGTCTGCAGACCATGCGCCGGGATTTTGTTGCCAATGCCTCGCACGAGTTGCGCTCGCCAATCACGGTGCTTTCAGGTTATCTCGAGTCCTTGTCCGATGCCGGTGATCTGGGTCCTGAATGGAAGACTCCAATGGCCGAGATGCAGGCGCAGTGTCAACGAATGACCAGCCTGATCAATGACCTGCTGGAGCTTTCCCGCCTGGAAACCGAGGAGGCCGAGGCGACCGATCAGCAGATTATCGATGTCGATAGCCTGGTCAATCGAGTCGTTCAGTACGCCAGGACCGAGGATGGCGGCAAGCACACCATCGAACTGGAAGTCGATTCCGGGACGGGTCTTGCCGGTGCCGAGGGCGAGTTGCATAGCGCTTTTTCCAATCTGGTCATCAACGCCCTGCGTTATACCCCTCAGGGTGGAACGGTGAGCGTCAGTTGGGCGACTGACGGCCTGGGTGGGGCGATCTTCAAGGTCAGCGATGATGGTATCGGCATTGATGAAAAACACTTGCCCTTCATTACCCAGCGCTTCTATCGGGTCGATGGATCTCACAGCCGTCGCAAGGGCGGCACCGGGCTGGGACTGGCGATCGTCAAGCACGTGTTGCAGCGTCACGGAGCGCGTCTCGATGTGGTTTCCAAGCCGGGCAAGGGATCGACTTTCAGCTGTCGCTTTCCTGCTTCACGCATTCGCCGGACCGTCGCTGAAGTCTCCTGACCCGAGCTGACTCCTGTCCTTAGCCTGGTGGACGCTGCTGCCCCTGCGCCCCAGTCACCAAGTCGTCACCCAACTGAAATAATTAAGACATTGGACTGAAACAGTCTCCCTCTACAGTTCCCGGATTGATATCGCATCCGTCGAATGTTGGAGGTTTCATGTTGAGGCATTTCGCCTGCATCGGGCTGAGCGCCCTGTTGCTGATTCTTGCCGTGCCGGCATCCGCCCAGGAGTCACTGGACAATCTGGCGTCCGAGCTGGTCCGTCTGCGCGGCGACGTCGAATCCCTGAACGCTGAGCTCAATAGCCTGACCGAACAGCACCGGGCTGAAATGAATGCCCTGGCCGCCCAGAAGGGCGATCTGGAAGCGACCCGGCGGCGGGAGGATCTTCGCATTCGCCAGCTCGAACAGGATCTGGCCGACAACCGCGAGCGTGCCGAGCAAGCCGGCATTGCCGGTGAATCCCTGGTTCCGGTAGCCGAACAGGTCATTGCCGATCTGGACGCGTTGATCAGTTCCGGTCTGCCTTTCAAGACCGAAGAGCGACTGAGTGCGTTGAATGATATTCGCTCCCAACTGGAGACCGGTGCCCTGGCACCGCCACGGATCATCAATCGTCTGTGGAGCTTTTACGAGGACGAACTGCGCTTGACCCGTGAAAACGGGCTCTATAGTCAGATCATTCCGCTCGGTGGCGACCGTGTGCTGGCCGACATTGCCAAGCTGGGTACGGTGGCGATGTACTTCCAGACTCGCGACGGTCGCATGGGTCAGGCCGTTCGCCAGGGTTCGAACTGGCGCTACGAGGTCATTGAAGCCGGTAACGGCAGAAATCAGATCGCGACCCTGTTCGAGTCGATGAAAAAACAGATTCGGGTGGGCTATTTCGTCCTGCCCAATGGATCGATTCAGCTGGAGCCGCAATCATGAGGTATCAATGGATGGTTCTGGCGGCACTGTTGAGTATCAGTGCAACAGCCCTGGCCCAGGATGCGCCGGTCGAAGAGACTGTTCAGCCGGAATCCGAGGCTGCACCCGCTGCAGAAGCGGACCCGACCAGGCCGATTGAACAGGGTCCGTCGCTGGAGCAGGCATATCAGCGCGAGTTTGCGTTTCTGCAGGGCCAGAAGCTGGACCTCGAACGGCGCCTGACCGAGCTTCAAACACGAATCGAACGGGAAAAGTCCGGTCTGCAGAGCGAGATTCGCACGCTCGAAGCCGACGTGGTTCAAATGCGTGGCCAGGCTGACCGCCTGGACGACCTGGTGTTCGAATCCGAGCGGGCGGTCGACAGTGCGCGCGACAATACCGATCTGCTGGCCTCGACCTTTGTCCAGGCAGACTTCACCCTGGGTGAAGACTACGCACCTGGCCATGGCGACGAAGCTCCCCAGGCTGAGGATGTCGCTGCATTGTTCGAAGCGGCCTCCAATGTGCTGGCTCGCTACGGACAGGTGCGCCGGGCCGAGGGCGAATTCTTCCTGACCGATGGCACACGGGTCAATGGCGAGATCATTCATGTCGGCCGGATTGCCGCTTATGGTTTGAGTGATCGCGGGCAGGGTGCGCTGGCACCGGCCGGCGATGGTGGACTGAAGATCTGGGAAGACGAGGCCGCTGCCAATGCGGCTTCCGAGCTGGCTGCTGGAAATCGGCCGGAAACACTGCCGCTGTTTGCCTTCGAATCGCTGGCGACGGAAGTGGATGCACGCGCCGAGAAATCCTTGTTCGACGTGGTACGGGAAGGTGGGGTCATCGGCTGGATCATTTTCTGGCTGGGTCTGGTTGGTGCGGTTCTTGTGGTTCTGCGCCTGATCTTTCTGCAGCAGGCCAGTTCGTCAACCGGCAAGGTCATGGATTCGGTGGGTGTTCACGTCAAGCGTGGCGATCGTGAAGCAGCGCTCCAGGTGCTCAAGCGCAAGTCGGGCTCGACCTCGCGTGTGGTGGCATCGGCCATTCGCAATCTCGACCGCGATCGGGAGCATCTGGAGGACATCGTGTCGGAGTCCATCCTGCATGAATCCAGCCACCTGAACCGATTTGGTGCCGTGATTCTCGTGATTGCCGCGGTCTCGCCGTTGCTCGGTCTGCTCGGCACTGTGACCGGAATGATTTCGACGTTCGATGTCATAACCGAATTCGGTACCGGCGATCCGAAACTGCTGTCCGGCGGCATCTCGATTGCGCTGGTGACGACGCAGCTAGGCTTGATCGTCGCCATTCCGCTGCTGTTGCTGGGTAACGTGCTGTCCGGCTGGGCCGAGCGGATCAAGGACGACATGGAAAAGGCCACGCTTCGGATCATCAACCAATACACCGAAGCGCGCACCAGCCAGGAACCCGGAGTAGCCTGAGATGGTCCGGGCACTTCTCAATGATCTGGTCTTCTATTTCGAAGTCGGCGGCTATGTCATGCCGCCGCTGTTTGCCTCGGCATTTGTGCTCTGGTTTGCCATCGGTGTCCGGTTCGCGGAACTCAGACGCGGCACGGCGCGCTCGGTTCGCCAGCTCATCAGTCGTCATCGTGATGGCATGCGCCATGAACCACGCGGCCTGATCGAACAGGCGCTGGCCACGGGAATGGAAGTCGCCAGTCGTCGCCCGCCGGATCTTCGGCGCTGGCTGGATGATGCCTTCGCCGACCTGGAACGCTCGACCAAGCGCTATCACACCCTGATCATTTCCATTGTCACGGTGGCACCGGTACTGGGGCTTCTGGGAACGGTCAACGGCATGATCGAGACCTTCGATTCCCTGGGCGACATGACCCTGTTTGCCCAATCGGGCGGTATTGCCGGCGGCATCTCCCAGGCTTTGTTTACCACCCAGATGGGGCTGGCCGTGGCCATTCCCGGTCTGGTGGTCGGCGGTCTGCTGGATCGCAAGGCGCTGCGCCTGCGCCAGGAACTGGCCCAGGTCAAGGATCTGCTGTGTACCCGCTATGAAAAGCCTGCCAACGAGAGGCTCGACGCCCAATGAAATTTCGTGAACGAACCGATACCGAGCAACGCGTCGATATTTCACCGCTGATCGACATGGTGTTTATTTTATTGATTTTCTTCATGGTCTCGACCACGTTCGTCAAGGACATGAAGCTCGATCTTGAGCGTCCCAGCGCGTCGTCGGCAACCACCGCATCGACCAAGGCCATTCGGCTGTATATCGACAACGCCGGCGACACCTATCTTGACGGCCAGCCGATCCAGGTGTGGGTGATTCAGAGTCGCCTGCGCGAACTGCTGAGCGGCGCTGGCGAGCAGTCCGTGCTGGTGGTTACCGATGGGCGGGTTCCGGCCGAACGCCTGGTGGAAGTGGTGGATCAGGCCCGTCGGGCGGGTGCGCAGGATGTCGGTGTAGCGACGGTCGAAGAGGCCGGCGCCGGTTGATGCAATTTAACCAATGATTTCGAGGTATTGATATGCCAATTCAGACACGACGCAAATGGTTGACCCTGGTTTCCGGCCTGACTTTCATGCTGGTCGGATCGGTAGCCGTTATCGGCACCCTGTTGATGATCAACCGACTGGCCGAAGCGCCGGAGCGACAGGCCGACACGGCCAGTTCCAGCTTCACCGTGGAAAACCGGCCCGAGCCACCTCCGCAGCGCGTGGTTCGGCGGGAGCCGCCGCCTCCTCAGCGAACCCGCTCCGAGGCACCGCCGATGGTCAGTCTGGATTCGTCGCTGTCGGGCATCGATTTCGGCATTCCGGGTCTGAATGCCGATGACCTGGGCAGTCTCCAGGATCAGCTGCTGGGCGACACTGCCGATGTGGTCATGACCGATGACTCCGTGGATTCGCCGCCGCGACCGGTCTACCAATCCCCGATGGACTATCCGCGCAATGCGCGCAGTCGGGGTGTTCAGGGTTACGTCGTGCTGTCGCTGCTGATCAGTGCGGCCGGCGAAATCGAAAAGGTCCAGGTGCTGGAATCCCAGCCGTCGGGCATTTTTGACGATTCCGCCATTCAGGGCGTGCGCAACTGGCGCTTCGAGCCCGCGCAGTATCAGGGGCGCAGCGTCAAGGTCTGGGCTCGCCAGCGCATTCGCTTCGACCTGACCTGACGGGTACCGCTATGTCAGCATTCCGTCGACAAGGCGTTCTCGCCAGCCTCGCAGTCATGCTGCTGATGGCCAGCGCCTGGGCTCAATCAACCGACGACGATCAGGCCGAGTTGGAGCGCTTGCCGCTTGCTGCGCTGTTGATCGGCGATGGCAACTATGAGCGTGCTCGCCAGGTGTTGACTGCGGTGGATCTTGATGACCCGGAACTGGATCGGGTCCGCTATCACACCCTTGCCGGTCTGGTGGCGCTGAACCTCAATGAGCTTTCCCTGGCCGCTCGCGAGTTCGAATCAGCGATTGATGCCGGACAGACCGAGCCGGTGGTCTGGTTGTACCTGGCCCAGGCGTATTTTGGCCAGGAGATGTACCCTGAAACGCTGGCCGCACTTGACGCGGCCGGTGTCGAAACCACGCATATTCCGTCGATCTATCTGATGCGTTCCCAGGCTCACTGGCAGCTGGGCGAGTACCAGTCGGCCTGGAATGTCCTGGCCAATGGTCGACAGGCGTTTCCGGATCGGGCCGGTGACTTTGCCCGTCGTCAGGTTTTCCTGCTGGTGGAGCAGGGTTTGTATCAGGAGGCCGCGGATCAGGGGCGTGAGTTTCTGCAGGATGGCAATTCATCGGTCGATGATGCGATTGCGATCGGCAATGCGCTGCGTCAGAGCGGGCAGTATGGTGAAGCGGCGCGGATTCTCGAACTTGCCAGGCTGGGAGCACCGCGGAACGTGACTGTGGCCAAGGTGCTGGCCCATACCTATCTGGCCCAGGACATGTTGCTGGCGGCAGCAGAGGTTCTTCGTCAGGCGGCGGTGTATGACGCTGCACTGCTCGGCGAGGCGGCCGAGATGTACCGCCGGTCCGGCTGGCTGATGGAAGCACTGACCCTGAATGCCGGCATCATCGACCAGCAACAGAAGCTCAAGCAGCGCCTGGCGATTCTGATCGAACTGCAGCGTTTTGGTCAGGCGGCCGGTATGCACAATGACCTGACCCGGGTCGGCCTGCTGGACGATCAGGATATTCGCTACGCTCTGGCCTACGCGTACTTCAAATCGGGTGACTTCGACAGTGCCGAAGAGCAGTTGGGCCAGCTCGAGCGCGCCGACCTGTTCCGCAAGGCCACCGAACTTCGCCGGGTCATGACCCAGTGCGCCGATCAACCCTGGCTTTGCGGCTGATTTCTATGTTCAGAGAATTTCCCATGCGAGCTTTGCTGCTCGGAGTGTCGCTGTTCATTGCCGGTTCCGTGCTGGCACAGCCGTCCGAACCGGATGCTGGTCCGCCGGCCAATCTGACCGTACTGGTGTTCGAGCAGGGGCGGCCGGTCGATGACCTGATTGTTCGCATTGGCGAGCGGTCCGGTCGTACTGATGGCAATGGTGCCTGGCAGATGGCTGTGTCGCCGGGACAGCAGCGTCTCCAGATTCTTGATACGGCTCTGATGCTGACGTCGCTTCCGCTGAATCTCAGAGCCGGAGAAATCATCCAGATCATCGTGACTCTGGAAGGTGAGCAGCGCCAGGCCTATGTCAGTATCGAGAGCTCGCACGCGCTGGCAAGCGAAGCCCTGGCGACCAGTGAAACGACCGAGCCGGCGGAGACAGGGGAGGGTCTGCTGATTGGTCGGATTGTATCGTCCGAGGGCGGCGAGCCGGTGGCCAATGCGCGTATCTTCGTGTCGGGAACGCCGGTCGAAGCACGCACCGACGAAGACGGTCAGTATCGGATTGAACTTCCGGTTGGTCAATATTCGGTCTCCGTGTTGCACAGTGAGTTTGCTACCCGAACGATTGAGGGGGTTGGAGTCACTGCCGATGGCGAAACTCGTCGCGACTTCGAGCTGCCGCCGGCAGGACTGGAATTGGCCGAGTACGTGGTCGTGGAGCCGTTCATCCAGGGCAGTTTGACGGCAGTTTTCGACGAACGTCGTCAGTCAGCGACCGTTACCGAAGTCATCGGCAGTGAACAGATTTCTCGTGCGGGTGATTCAGATGCGGGTTCAGCGTTGAGAAGGGTCACCGGTCTGACCCTGGTCGGCGGCGAGTTCATCTTTGTCCGAGGTTTGGGCGAGCGTTACTCCTCAACCCTGTTGAATGGTGCTTCCGTGCCCAGTCCGGATCCGACCCGGCGGGTGGTTCCGATGGACCTGTTTCCGGCGGGTGTCATCGAGTCCATCCGTGTGCAGAAAGGATTCTCTCCCGACATGCCCGGCGAGTTCGGTGGCGGTTCGGTCGATATCCGCACCAACAGTATTCCGGAAGAGTCGTTCTTCAAGCTGGGACTTTCCGGCAGTTGGCTGCAGGGTACGACATTCAAAACCGGCCAGACCTATGATGGCGGAAACCGCGATAACCTGGGTTTCGATGATGGCACCCGGCAACTCCCCGGTATTGTTCGAGAAGCGCTGGAATCCGGCAAGCCGCTGGTTGCTTCCAGTGTCTTCAACCCCGACGGTTTCAGTGCCGAGGAACTGGAGGCGTTAGGGGAGGCGTTCCCCGTCATCTACGATATTGATACGCGCAGCAATGCGCCGGATGCCGGCATCTCGGCCGAAGGTGGCATGCGGTTCACCCGAGGTGACTGGAACATGGGTTTCCTGGCGTCTACGTCATGGGGCAATGGCTATGAGAATCGTGAAGAAGAGCGCCGGGTCTTCACCATTGGGTCGGGTCAACTGCAGCTCAGGGATGATTTTCTGATTACCCGTACCGAGCAGACAGTCGATCTGAACGGGTTTGTGACCGCCGGTATTGAATACCGCGATGAACACCGGTTTCAGGTCAATTCGATGATCTTGCGCCAAACGGCTGATGATGCCCGTTTTCGCGAAGGCTTTGATGATGACACCGGAGCGATTATTCGGCTGACGACGCTCAAATTTGAAGAGCGTCAGTTGATATCCAACCAACTGGCGGGCGGACATCGCTTCCCGGTGCTGTCCGATCTGGAAATCGAATGGGACTACTCGGAGTCGCGCGCCAGACGAGAAGCACCAGATACCCGCATCTATCTGTTCGACGAGGATCGGCGTTCGCCGAACGGTTTTGTTTTTTCTCGCCGAACCGACAACAACTTCCGCAACTATTCCGATCTGACCGACCGGGCCATCGACTATGGCGTTGGGTTGAAGTTGCCGTATCAGGTTGGATTTCTGGACGCAATATTGAGCGCAGGATGGCGCACGCTGGACAAGAACCGGGACTCGACCTTTCGTCGTTTCAAGTTCGACGGTGTGGAACGCATTCCGTTTCCGATCCGATTCCTCGACTCCCTCGAAGACATCATCAATGAAGATACGATTGGCCCCGGCGGGTTCGTGCTGTTCGAGTCAACCCGGCCAACTGACAACAGTACCTCCAGCCTTGATATCGAGGCCTGGTACGCAAACCTAGACTTGACCTTCTTTGATACTTTGCGCTTGTCGGGCGGGGCCAGAGTCGAGGACTGGACGCAGAGGTCCAATACCTTTCGCTTGTTCGATCCTCAGAATAGTCCGGTGATTGCAGAACTGGGAGCGACCGATATTCTTCCTGCGATTGCGGCGACCTGGTTTATCACCGACCGACAGCAATTACGTCTGAGTTATGCCGAAACGATTATTCGGCCAGATCTGCGGGAGCTCTCTCCGGCAGAATTCACTGATCCGGTCACGGATCGAGAGGTCATCGGCAATGAAAATCTGGTGGAAAGCCACATTGAACACTATGATCTGCGCTACGATTTCTCACCGACCCCATCGGAGGTGCTTTCGATCGGGGCTTTCTACAAGAAAATCAATGACCCGATCGAGTTGACCGTTATCCCCGGTCAGGCGCGACTGGTCAGCTTTGCCAATGCGGTCCAGGCCGAAAACTACGGGATAGAGCTGGAGGGGAGAACGTCGCTGGGGTTTCTCGGGCGCTGGTTGCTGAATGAGGATTTCTGGGGCCGATTTACCCTGGCCGGCAATGCCGCCTGGATCGAGTCGGAAATCACCATCGATGAAACCGGTGTACTGACCTCGGCGACTCGTCCGCTTCAGGGGCAGTCACCGTATGTGCTGAATCTTCAACTTGGATACGATCATAGCGACAGCGGACCAAGTCTGACCTTGCTCTATAACGTGGCCGGTGAGCGCATTCAGGAAGTAGGCGTGCAGACTCAGCCGGACAAGTACGAACAGCCTTTTCACCAGCTGGATTTCAACATGGCATGGAATTGGACTGATAGTGTTCGCTTCAAGATGAAGTTCCAGAATCTGCTGGGTTCCCGATTCAAGATCACCCAGGGCGACGAGGTTACCCAGCGCTATACGAAGGGGCGCAAGATCAGTCTGGGTGTCGATCTGTCCTTCTAGTCATCTGTCAAAAAAGTGCAACAGAGACGACACGGTGACGAAAGATAACTCGTTTACGATTTGCTGGGTGCTGGCGTTCTGTCAGCCTTGGTAAATTTTTACGTGAACGAGAGGTTTAAACCATGTTCAGGAATTTCAAGCGCAATACATTGGCCATCGCTGCCGGTGCTTTTGCAGTCAGTAGCGCACAGGCGTTCGTCGTCAATGACACCTTCAATGGACTCTATTTTGAGGGCCCCGAGAAAAATGGCCGCGGGTTTATTCTAGAGGTTGTCGAAGGCAGTCAGAATACGCAGGAATTTGGAAACTCCATTCTTGCTCAGTGGTTCACCTTTCGCGACGGTGACCCGATCTGGCTGATCGCACAGGGCGATATTGATCAGAACAGTAATGTCGCGACATTCGGTGTTTTCGAGTCTTCAGGTGGCAGTTTTGGAGATGATTTTCAGGCCTCTGACGCATCATTGACTGAATGGGGAACCGGAACGTTGACCTTCAATAGCTGCAACGAGATCATTCTCGAAGCCAGCGGCACCGACGGTGACGTTACCCAGGTCCTTCAGCCCGTTACCCAGGGCGATTGCGTGGTTCAAGAGGAATTCCAAAGTTGCCCCTCGTTTTCAACCCCGGGTGCCATCCCTGGCGCCTGCATCATCCAGGGTGATATCACGAGTGACGTGACCCTCACCAATGACATTACCTGGCTGCCGCAGGGTCAGGTCAATGTGCGGGCACCTGCAACCATGACAATCGAGCCGAATACCGAGATTGTTGGCGGAACGTCCGGTGGGGTTGACTTCATCGTGGTCCGTCAGGGCGCGAAGATGATTGCTGATGGTACTCGCAACAACCCAATCGTCATGCGCGGCGTTGATTCGCTGGTTCGCGGCGAGTGGGGCGGACTGGTTGTCAATGGTTTCGCACCGATCAACGGTTGTACCGATACCAGCGTGGCTTGTACCGCACTGGGCGAAGGTGACAGTGGTACTTACGGCGGCGACGACCCGCACGACAACAGCGGAATCTACCGTTACCTGGTTGTCTCCAATGCCGGTTTCGAGTTCTCGCCCGGCAATGAGCTCAATGGAATCGCGTACCAGGGCGTTGGCGACGGCACGATCGTTGAATATGTTCAGGTCCATCTGAATGCCGATGATGGCATCGAACCGTTTGGCGGCACCGTGAACATGAAGTATCTGGTTCTGACCGGCAATGCCGACGACAGCTTTGACTGGGTGCTGGGTTACAAAGGCAACGTTCAGTACG
>CAZFYM010000056.1:0-11592 GCA_964523755.1 uncultured Wenzhouxiangella sp.
TCCAGGCATCGGCCAGTGAAAGCGCATTCATGGCCTTGATCTCGGCCGCCCGCCGTAACATATCCTCCGAAAATTCGACCCAGGTGAGCGGGAGTGCAATGCATTGTTGGAGAGAATGACGGTCTGACCCCGTTCGGTGATGGTGCTTCGCATGATGGCAGACCCGTAGCACATGAATTACCAAAGTGGCAAAAGCATAATTCAATTTGAGCGGGCGAACAAAGGGCAGGCCTTGATTTCACGGACCGCTGGTAATAAAGTAAGGATGTAATGCACTACTGGCCGGAGGAACCGATGACCGCTGTTGCAAAAATCACCACCAAAGGGCAAACCACCATTCCACAGGAGGTTCGGGCGGCGTTGCACGTCAAACCAGGCGATCTGATCGCCTGGGAGGTCGATGCAGATGGAGTGGCGACGGTGCGCCGGGTGCAACCGCTGGACGTGGACTACCTGCGCGCTGTCGAAGCCACTTTGAGCGAATGGGGCGGCATGGCCGACGAGAAGGCCTATGCCGACCTTTGAACGCTTCGACGTGGTCCGCGTGCCGTTTCCTTTCGCGGACCGCAACGCCCGCAAGAACCGCCCGGCGCTGGTGCTTTCGGAAGGCCCGGTTTTCAACTCGTCAGCCGGTCATTCGGTGATGGCGATGATTACCTCGCAGGACAACCCACCCTGGCCGCTGGACTGCCGGATCGGTGACCTTGCCGAGGCCGGACTGCCAGTCGCCTCGATGGTCCGATTCAAGTTGTTTACCCTCGACCACCGATTGGTGCGTGGCCATCTCGGCAAGCTGTCGAGCGCTGACGCCGATGCCGTTCGTGCCACACTCAGGGCACTGTTTGGCATGCCATGAACGCAGACATCACACGACACTGCCGCGCCCGCTCATGCCTGGCAAGCCGTAGCGACCGCCATTCCAGATCCACCGGTATTGATCAGTCGGGCATCAAGCGATGACCAACCGCCTTTCGACCGCTTGGGAGTCCCTGATCACGCCTCAAGGTCATTACTTCAGAATATAAAAAGTCATAGAATTGAATCATGAAAACCACTGTTGATATTCCAGAAAAAGAGCTTGAAGATGCAATGCACTACACGCAGGCGCGCACCAAGCGCGAGGCGATTGTGACCGCAATCACGGAATTCAATCGCCGCCGGCGGGTGGCGGAATTGAACCGGCACGCGCACTCCTGCGAGTCCCTGCTGAGCATCGAAGACCTCAAACGGCAGCGCGATGCCGACTGACGGCGACAGCCGGGTGCTGGTCGACACCTCGGCCTGGATTCATTTCCTGCGCCCCGAAGGTGAGCGCTCCGTTGCGCTACGGGTGCAGGCCGCGTTGCTCAATGGCAATGCCTGCTGGTGTCCGATGGTGCGACTGGAGTTGTGGAACGGCGCCGGCGCTAGCCGAGAGCAGAAAGTCCTGCGTGACTTCGAGCGCGACCTGCCTGAACTGGCGATCAATGAGACCGTATGGAGCGAGGCGTATGCCATCGCCCGTGTCTGCCGTCGTGCCGGCCGACACGATGTACCCGCGGATCGACTGCAGCGACCGGGTGATAAGGTAATCACATGGGACGATCGGAAAATTCATCGCTGGACAGGCCGCACGATCGCGACGCGGCCGAGCTGGTTGCAACCTGGCGCCAGGCACAGCCAGTGCTGGAGGCCGAGCGCCTGAGACGGCTGCACAGTCTCAGCGAGCGTGACGCGGCCGAGCAGTTCGCTTCGCTGCTGCATTGGGGCGGCGTCTATCCATTGCGCCCGACCAGTGGCCTGGTCGAGCAACAGCGCATCCTGCAGCGCATGCGGGAGCGCACTTGAGCCTCGGGCCAGTGTTCGATGCAGCATTGGCCGCGCAAGCTGCCTGCGCCAGGCTCGGTCTGCCCTTTTGCGTGATCGGCGGGGTTGCGTTGCAGCGCTGGGGCGAGCCCCGGTTTACCGCCGATGCCGATTTATCCGTACTGGTCGAACCGGGCCGGGAAGACGCCGTTGCCGCTGCCTTGCTGGAACGACTGGAAGCGCGCGTCGAAAATCCGCTCGACTTCGCCCGCCGTACCCGGGTGGTATTGCTGAAATCGACCGACGGCATCGGTATCGATATCGTGCTGGCCGGGCTCCCGTTCGAGGCGCGTGTGATCGAGCGTTCCAGCCCTTGGCCAATCGACGATGGAACCACTTTGCAGACCTGCTCGGCAGAGGACTTGCTGGTCATGAAGGCGTTTGCCGCGCGCGACAAGGACTGGGCCGATGTAACGAGCATTCTCGAGCGCCAGGGCCGCAAGCTGGACCTCGAGCTGGTGCGCGAGGAGCTGCGTCCCCTGGTGGAAGCCAAGGAACAACCGGACATTGCCGTGCAGTTTGAGCGTCGCATCGAACGCGTTCTCGGAAAGTCCCCGTGACTCTGTTCACCGAACTCAAGCGCCGCAACGTCTTTCGCGTCGGCATTGCCTATGGCGTCGTCGCCTGGTTTTTGATCCAGGTCGCCGACATCATGCTGGATAACTTCGGCGCGCCGGGCTGGGTGTTCAAGACCATTGCCGGTCTGCTGGCGCTGGGCTTTCCGCTGGCATTGTTTCTGGCCTGGGCCTACGAGCTGACACCCGAGGGCGTGAAGAAGGCCAGGGATCTGACGCCGAGTGCTGAGCCCGCCGGTTCCGCAGCGCGGCGAGTCAACCGCTCGTTCGTTGTCGTGCTGCTGCTCACGGCTGCCGCCGCGGCCGGGCTGACCTGGCTGGCGCAGAATGGTCCGGAACTGTCCCCGCCCCGGCCCACTGTCCAGCCCCGGCCGGATTCAGTGAATAGCGCCGCGCCGATGTTTTTCAGCATCGAGGCACCGGCGGGCGCGCGGATCAATTTCCAGGGCGATCTGGCCGGCCCGCCGGTGGTCTCGCCGGATGGGCGCATGATTGCTTTTGTCGCCTCCGATGCGGACATGGTGCGCCATCTCTGGGTGCGTGCGCTGGATGAGCCCGACCCGCGCAAGCTGCCCGGCACTGGCGACGCAATGTTTCCCTTCTGGAGCCCGGACAGCCATGAACTGGGCTTTTTCGATGGCCGCCTGCTACGGCGCTACGACCTCGTCAGCAATACCGCCACCAATGTGGTCGAAGTCGGTGCGGCGCGCGGCGGCGCGCGGACCGAGGACGGCCGCATCATCTACACCCCGAATTTCCGCAGCGCGCTGTCCATCGTCGATGCCGATGGTGGCGAACCGGTGCCGCTCACGACGCTGGATGCCGAGCTGCACACCAGCCACCGCTGGCCGTTCGTGATCGCGGGTACCGATCAATACCTGTTCACCGCAGTCACTCCCGTGCTCGACGAAATCGCCAACGTCGGTATTTATCTGGGCACGCTGGGTTCCGAGACGCCGCCGCAACGTCTGATGGCGTCGAATTACAGCGCCGCCTGGATTGATGGCTGGCTGCTGCATGTACGCGATCAGGTATTGCTGGCCACGCGCATGAATCTGGAGTCGGGCGCGATTATCGGTCGGCCTGTTGCCCTGGCCACTGGCGTCGCCGCCGATCTGTCCACCTGGCACGGCCAGTTCTCGGCCAGCGCGACATTGCCTATGTATATGGCCGTTATTGGCTGGTGTTCGATCTCCCCGGCGCGCCATCTGATGAAGGCAAATACCTGGATGTGCGCAAGCGCCAGGCCGATGGCAAGTGGAAGTACGTCGCCGAAATGGCCAATTCAAGCCTGCCACAAGGCCGCCAGGTACCGGATGATTCCTGAGAGCCTGTCGGATCTCCGGCGCTACGGCCAAATTCAGGTCTGCAATCCGCTTCGGACCCTGGAGGATCGCACGTGAACCTGTTTGCCGAACTCAAACGCCGCAAGGCTCAGGCTCGGGGTTCATGCGCTTTGATCCATTCGACCCGCCCGTGGGTAAAGCGAACACGGAATTCCACCCATTTGGATTGATGGCTGTCGGAATCATCGTCCTGGGTGTAGATCCTGAGATCACCATGGATGTCAGAGACTTCTTCCCACCAGTCGCGCACGGATTCCAGGTACCCGCCCAGTAGCGAATCCGGCCGGTCACGCCATTCGCGCTCGTGACGGTGAAGCATCAGTCGTCCATCGGCCGTGATCCGGTATTCGTCCAGAAAACCACCGATGTCGGACTCGCCGTGGACCAGATATGCCAGGTCCTTGGTCTGGTATTCGGCATTCTTATGGCTGGGTAACGGGTATTCACTGGTCAATCGGTCAAACATGCCCATGGCGTGCGTCCTTCGGCTTGGTCGGGATCAGATCAAGCGCAATCCAGACCGTTCGAAAACCTGGAAATCCTGACGGTTCAGCGTCGCAAGCGCTGCATTGCGCTCCCGGGCACAGGCGGCGATCATGCAATCGGCCAGCGTGCCGCGACGGCGACCGGCTGTATTGAACAGTTCGGCAGCCCGTCGCGCATCCTGTTCGGTGAAGTCGATGCGTTCAGTCACGATTCGTTCGGCCAACTCAACTTGTTCCGGCTTCAATGGTCCGCACAGAAATTCGGTCCAGGCAATGGCATTCATGCAAAGCCGTCGTTGTTCCTGCAACCACTGTCGCAGGTGAGCATCCGCTTGCGTTCCCGGAACCAGCGCCCGGATCACAAAGCAGGTGTCCAGATGGATGACCGTCTCAGCCATCCGCCGGGTCGCGCCCCATCGCGGCACGTTCTTCCTGGACCCGGGCTGCCCAGTCCCTGGATCCCTGCTCGCTCAATCCCAGGCTTGTTTGTAGTGCTTCCAGCGCCTGCAGGCCATTCGCCTCCGGTTCGGCTTCCTGACTGGCCAACACTCGCACGGCCCGGCGCAAGACTTCAGACTTCGATGTGCCGAACCGTAGCGCCAATCGCTCCAGGGCCCTCACCGTTCCAGGGTCAAGCGAATAGGTTGATTTGATCGTCGTTGAAGGCATACAAAAATAGTATGGCCATACTTATAGGTTGTCAACAACGTGAGATGTCATGCCCCAGGCGATTCAGTACAATGTGATCCACTTCACATGGGGTTTGGGCTTCCAGATCCCCAACCGCACCGGGGCGGTGCAGCTTTCCAGGGAAACGACAAACCATGACGAGCCCGTTTTTTGCGACACTGCACCGTCGCCTGGATTCAGAACATCGGGCCTTGCAGTGAGTTTGTTCGCCGAACTCAAGCGTCGCAATGTGTTCCGCGTGGCTGGGTTGTACATGGTCGGTGCCTGGCTGATCGTGCAGGTGGCCGAGACGGTGTTGCCGGCATTCGATGTGCCGGGCTGGGTGCTCAGGGCCATCATCGTCCTGCTGGCCATCGGCTTCATTCCGGCCATGGTGTTTTCCTGGTTGTTCGAGCTGACACCCGAGGGCCTGAAGCGCGACACCGATATCGTGCCGGAGCGTTCGCTGGCCCCGGTCACGGGCCGGCGCTTGGACCGGCTGATTCTGGTCGGCGTTGTGGCATTGATTGGCCTGTTGCTGGCCGACTGGTTCTGGCCCTCCGAGAGTGCCGCGCCGACGCCGACACCTGTCGGGGCGTCGGCTGACGCCTCGATCGCCGTGCTGCCCTTTGTCAACATGAGTCCGGATACGGATAACGAATTCTTCGCCGACGGCATTTCCGAAGAGCTGCTCAACGTGCTGGTTGGTATTGATGGTCTGAAGGTGGCGTCGCGAAGCTCGGCGTTCTCGTTCAAGGGCACGGCCACGCCGATTCCCGAGATCGCGCGCCTGCTCGATGTCCGTCACGTGCTCGAAGGTTCGGTGCGCAAGCAAGGTCAGCGAGTGCGGATCACCGCCCAGTTGATCCATGCCGCCAGCGATGCCCACCTGTGGTCGCAGACTTACGAGCGTGACCTGATCGACATCTTCCGGGTGCAGGAAGAAATCGCTCGCTCGATCACAACGGCACTCGAAGGCCTGCTGGGCGTGCGCCGGGTTTCGGTGGCTCAACCTACGGCCGATCTGGTGGCTTACGAACTTTTTTTGCGTGGGCGTTCGCGTTTCTACCAGCGGGTCGGGCTGGATGCGGCCATCGATGACCTGGAGCTTGCCGTCGAGCGTGACCCGGGCTTTGCCGAGGCCTGGGGCTTTCTTGCTGCAGCGATTACTGCGGCCAGCTCCGGTTGGCCGACCGAGCGCGATCGCCAAGCTTTGCGGGCGCAGTCACCGCTGGCCGCCGATCGCGCACTGGCCCTGGATCCCGATCTGGGCATTGCGCTGGCGGTCAAGGGAGACTGGTTGTTTCGCGAGGGTGACCCGGTGCAGATGGCCGAGGGTTTGCGCTTGCTCGAGCGAGCGGCTGAGGCGACTGCCGCAGACACCACCGCGCGCCTGTGGCTCGGGCTGTCCTGGCTGGATGCGGGCTTTGCGGATCGTGCCTTGCCGCACCTGCTCACGGCGCTGGCCGAGGATCCCCTGGTGCCGAACAACAGCGGTTATCTCGGGCTGGCGCATGCGACCCTAGGGGAAGTCGGCGAGGGTGTCCGTCTGGCCTTGCGTGCGGTCGAACTCAGCGGGCAGGCGTTCTGGGCCTACGTCATCGCCCTGGAACTGGTCAATGCCGGTGACCTTGCTGGCGCTTCCGAACTACTCGCCGCCGCCGGGCCGATGATTAATGACAATGGCAGTGAATTCCTGGCGAGCATGCTGGCTGCGCTGGAGAATACTTCAAGGCGATCGGAGCTTCTGGCCGGCAGCGAGCCGGGTGCCCGGCAAGGGCTTGCGTTGGCGATGTTGTCAGGGCTGATGTTTCGGGACTCCGATCTCGTGTTTGCCAATACCGGGCCGCGCGCCGCCCATGAATTCATGACCAGCAGCAGCTGGCTGCCGGCGCTGCGCTGGGTTCGCGAAGACCCTCGTTTCTATGTGCTGATGCAGGAACGTGGCATCGTGGGTTTTTGGGAGGCGCAGGGCTATCCGGCCGCTTGCCGGACTGTCGATGACCCGACCGGCCGCCGACTCGACTGCAGCGGAACGCCACCTTGAGCCTGTTCATCGAACTGCAACGGCGTAATGTGATCCGGATGGCCGGGCTGTACCTGGTCTGTGCCTGGCTGATCATCCAGATTGCCGAAACCCTGCTGCCCATTTTTGGCGTGCCGGCTTGGGTGTCGCAAACGGTCGCTGTCGTGCTGGTCATCGGTTTTGTACCGGCGTTGCTGTTTTCCTGGCTTTATGAGCTCACACCCGAGGGCATCAAGCGCGAAAGCGAGATCGCGCCCGAACACTCGATCGCCTCGCACACCGGACAACGCATGGACCGGCTGATCCTGATCGGCTTGGTGGCGATCATTGCGCTATTGCTTTCCGGGCGTTTCTGGTCGGTCGAGCAGTCCGTTTCCATCAACCTGCCGGTGCAAAAGGCGGGCGAGGCTTCGATCGCGGTGCTGCCGTTTATCAACATGAGCCCCGACGCGGACAACGAGTACTTTGCCGACGGTATTTCAGAGGAGTTGCTGAACGTGCTGGCAGGCATCGAAGGCTTGAAAGTCGCCTCGCGTACCTCGGCCTTCTCGTTCAAAGACAAGGACACGCCGCTGGTCGAGATCGCCCGCCTGCTCGACGTACATCATGTGCTGGCCGGCTCGGTCCGTAAACAGGGACAGCGGGTGCGCATCGCGGCCCAGCTCATTCATGCCGGCACCGACAACCAGATGTGGGCGCAGACCTACGAACGGGACCTGGTGGATATATTCGGGGTGCAGCAAGACATCGCCCAGGCAATCACCGCCGAACTGGAAGGGATGCACGGCCAGCGTCGCGTTCAGGTCACGGCACCGACTGCAAACCTCGAGGCCTACGAACGTTTTTTGAGCGGGCGGTCGCGATTCCATCGCCGGGCCGAGTTGGTCGAGGCGATCAGTGATCTGGATTTTGCCGTCAAGCAGGACCCGGATTTTACCGAAGCCTGGATCTATCTGGCCGCCACCCATTCGGTCTCGCCCTACTATGTCCGCACCCTGCGCCCGATCGATACCAACGCCGCAGCGACTATGGCGCTGCAGCAGGCTCGCCGACTGGTGCCCAACCATCCACTGGGGTTGGCCGTCGAGGGCCAGTTGTTGACCGAAAGGCGTGATCTGATCGGTGCTATGGCCCGCTTGTCGGACGCGGCTGATCGAAGCACTATCGACCCGACGCCGGTGATGTGGCTGGGCTACTTTCTGCTGCGCAGCGGCTATATCGATGAGGCGATCGAGGTACTGGAGCGGGCCAGGCGGATGGACCCGCTGGTCGGCATCAACCACGGTCAGCTGGCCATTGCCTATTTGTCGGCTGGCGACCAGCAACGTGCCGAGACCGAAGCTGCACTGGCCCTGGATCGGGGCTGGGCACCGGCCCAGTACATCATCGCGATGGACTTGCTGGGACGCGGCCAGCGCGAGCGGGGCACTGAAGCGCTGGTCCGATTTCTCCAGCCGCGTTGGCCCCAAGCCCTTGAATCACCGGAATGGTCACCGTTCAATGCGGCCCTGCAGGATCCGGCCCGGATCGATGCCTATTGGCAGACCTCCCCCAAACCCTACGCGCTGGAAGAGAGCATCGGACTGGGACGGCTTGATCTTCTGCTCGACCATCTGGACCAGTCGGACTACGCCGACCTGAACAATCAGGATTTCTGGTTCTGGCTGCGCTCGGCCTGGCTGCCGTCCACGGCAGCGCTGCGTGAAGACCCGCGCTTCTTCACCGCGGCCGCCGATCTTGGCCTGGTGGCCTTGTGGGAGATGCGCGGCTACCCGCCAGGCTGCCAGCGCGTGGCGTCGTCGTCGGGCGATCATCTGCAATGCCTGAGGCCTTGATGAACATCTTGATGAGCATTGGTACCATTCCCCGCCCGGCGTGGTGCCGGACGGGGCGCTCGTGCCTTCTCCTTAATTTCAGCTGTCGCCCATCCGGCTCAGCTCCGGGTCGGCACGCAGTATGACGGTGAAGTATTGCCAATCATCTCGCAGGGCCTCGTCCCACTGGGCCCACAACTCGTCGGCGCGTTCCTCGCCGACCGCGGCAACGACCGTGTCGTATGCGCTGTCCCGGTCCGAGTCCTCGTCCCATGCGGCGAAGTTTTCCCAATGCGAAACCCGGACATAACTCGGCTCATTGCTGCTGTTTGCAACCATCCGCATCCAAAAGGCCGAGTAGTCGTCCCACGCTTCCTTGAGGATCGAAGCAACCGCGCCGGCAGCCTCGCGGAACGCGGCGCCATCCTTGACCCGAAACTGATGCAGCCTGATGACGGAAAAGTTTTCGGCATTGCCACTCCACTCCGGCATCGGCCGGGCGAAGCGGGTCGACATCGAGCTGACGTGCGCGGCGATGTTCTCACCATGTTCGCTCCAGCAGGCCCGTCCGGCTTCGTTGGGCTCATCCATTTCGGCCCAGTTCGCCATCCTCGAAACAAAGTGGTACCCGATGCCGTTACCACCGACCTGGCGCCATGCCCGCCACTGTTCGTCCGGAGCGTTCTCGGCAACGCATGCGTGATACGACTTCACGGCTTCCCGAAACTTCGGCTCGTGCCCGAGATTGACCTTGACCTCGGTAATTCGCATGATGTAGCTGTCATCGTCTTCCTGGCCGACGGCGGGCAGGCTGGCCGCCAGCATGGCAGTAACGCCGAGCGCAAGAATTGCAGTTGTGTTTTTCATTGGTTTGCTCCTCGTGTAATACATATGGGTCACTTGAAGCCATCTACGAAGTGCAACGGTGAACACAAAGGTTGACTCTAATAGAGAAGCAACGCGGATATTCCATCACCCCTCCCAGATCATCGAGTGCGCTCAACCGCCGGCGCGACAAACGGGCTGACCGAATCTGGTGCCAGGCCGCTGCCGCACGGACAGCTTCTAAAGGTTCAAGCGACGCGAAGCACAAAACCCCGCCATTCGGGTTGAATTATTGGTTCGAGTTGCGAAAGGCGCCCTGGTCAGCGCCAGCAGGCAGGGTCGGTATTGCCGTTTTCGAGGCAGGTGAGCTTGGTGCGGTGCCGTGAGGCTTCGGGAAAGGCCTCCAGCAGCGTTGCGCGCTGCGCTTCCAATCGAGCACGCGCCGAGTCGGTACGGTCTTCGAGCAGATCGAGCCGGACCAGGTCCAGTTCCAGGACTGCAGCCCGCGGGTGGCCTTCGACCAGTTGGGTTCGATAGCGATTGATCGTGGCTTCCATTTCGGCCCGCGCACGCTCGGTCTGGCCGTCATCGAGCAGCATGCGGGCAAACGCCGAACGTGCAGCTAGCACGCCGAAGCTGTTCTCGCTGCGCGCTTCGGCCAGCTGCGCAATCAGCTCGCCCATTCGATCCAGCCGCTCTGCGGAGGGGGCCCGGGCGTGATCGATGCGCTCGGACAACAACAATGAGGTGACCGTATCGGGATGCGACTGGCCGAGTTCGGTCAGGCGAACCGCCATGGATTCATCGGCCAATGTTCGCGCCTCATCCAGCCGGCCCTGATGCAGCAGAACCCGGGCTAGGTTATGCCGGGCGCGCGCGGTAGTCGGGCTGTCGTCACCGAAACGCGCCGCCCTGAGTGCGACCGACTGCCGATAGAATTCTTCGGCGCGCTCGGGCAGGCCCATCTCTTTGTAGGCAAAGCCGATGTTGTTCAGGAACAACCATTCCTGGGTCGGGCCGCCGATGCTGGAGGCTTCCAGCCGCATGGCGTGGCGGTAGTTCTCTATCGCCTGTTCAAAGCGACCCATGTCGAGCTGAAACCCGGCCAGCTCGTTGTAGTCGCGATACAGAATCGGCGCGTCTGGGCCGAACAGTTTCGTGCGGATTTCCATCTGTTCTTCGATCGCCGCGCGAGACGTCTCCCATTCACCGACGTTGCGCGACGCCAGCCCGAGGCCGTTCAGGCTGTTGGCGTAGGAGGGATGCATTCTCCCGACTGTGCGTTCCTTCATCTCCAGCGCCCGCCGGTACAGCCGCATCGCTTCGCGGTGATTGCCGAGCACGTCTTCGGCTTCGGCGAGGTTATGGTAGGAGGTGGCAATTCGCTCTTCGGCCAGCCCGGCCTGCTCGCGGATCACCAGCGCCTCGGCGATCAGCTCGCGGCCCTTGGCTGCGTCGTCGAATTCGATGTACATCAGCCCCAGGTCGTTGATCGCGCTGGCGCGCTCACCGGCTTCGATATCGACGTTCTCGCGCACCAGCGACACGGCGCGGAAAAGCGAGTCTTCGGCCAGTTTTCGGTCGCTGTTCAACACCGCGCTCATGCCCAGTACATTGAGCGCGCGGACTTCTTCTTCGACGTCGCCCAGCGCGCGCGCAAGCGCCGCCGATTCGGCCAGAAGTTGTTGTGCAATCTCGTGGCTTTCCAGGGCCCGGTAGACGCTGCCCAGGGCAAACAGTGTTCGGGCTCGCAGCGCCGGGTTGGCGATGGCTTCGGCCGAGATCCGGTCGCGGCCCTGTTCGAGCATTTGCATGACCGTGACGTCCTCCCCGCGCGCCCGGCCGGGACCGGCCGATTCGATCAGCTCGACCAGGAATTCGAGCACCTGGTTAGCGTTCGCGGCCTCGATCCGCGCCTGGGTCTCGGCCTGGCGCGAGCGCTGGCTTTCGATCACGACCTGGCCGATCAGACCGAGCATCGCCAAGGCCACGACGGTCGCAGTGCCG
>CAZFYM010000056.1:11602-25600 GCA_964523755.1 uncultured Wenzhouxiangella sp.
CCCCCCAGCCGGTTGCGCTTGACGAACTTCCAGGCCCGGTACCCGAGGCGGCGCGAGGCCGCCTGAACAGGCCGACCGTCGAGATAGTTGGTCACGTCGGCGGCCAGCGCCTCGACGCTCGAGTACCGGTCAGCGGGATCATCGGCCGTCGCACGTGCAACGATCGCCCGCAGATCATGTGGCGCGGCCTCGGTAACGCCGTGCCCTGCGGCCAGCATCAACTCGAACAGCTTGCCCAGGCTGTAAACATCGCTGGCGGTCGAAACCGGCGCGCCGGCCAGCTGTTCCGGCGACGAAAAGCCCGGCGTGTAGTAGCGCGCACCCCGGGTGACCTGGTCCGGGTCATCGACGCCGGGCTCAAGCAACTTGGCAATACCGAAATCGAGCAGCACCGGCCGGCCCTCGGCTGTCACCAGCACGTTGTTGGGCTTGATGTCCCGGTGAATCACCAGTTTGCCATGCGCGTATTGCACCGCGCCGCAGATTTCGCGGAAAAGTGCTGCCCGCCGTTCCACCGAAGGCCTGCCATCTGTGCACCACTGGTCAACCGGCACGCCCTCGACGTATTCCATCACCAGGTAGGGCTGGCCGTCGTCGGTGGTGCCGCCGTCGATCATCGCGGCGATGTTGGGATGGTTGAGGTCGGCCAGGATCTGCCGTTCGGTCCTGAGGCGGTCCAGGCTGGCCGGGTCGGGGAAGCCCCGGATAAGTTTCAGCGCCACCTGCCGACGGTACTCGTCATCGGCACGCTCGGCCAGGAAAACACTGCCCATGCCGCCGCTGCCAAGGGTTGCGATGAGGCGCCACGCGCCAATCCGCGCGCCGGCCACGTTCTCGGGCCCTGCTGCGATGTCGTGCAGCGAGGAGGCCACCAGGCGTTCGGCGGGGTCGGCGGGGTCGGCGTCGGCGGCGAGCAACTCCAGGACGCGGTGACGCAGCGCGGCATCATCGCAGGCAGATTTCAGCCACGCCTCGCGCTCGGCCTCGGGTTGGGCCAGTGCGGCGTGGAACAGCGCATCGAGGCGTTTCCAGTCCGAGTCGGTCATGTCAGCCTGGTCTTGAGCCAGGCCCGGCCCATCCGCAGGTCGCGGTCGAGTGTCCGCAGCGAGACGTCGAGCTGCTCGGCCGACTCCTCGCGCGTCATGCCGCCGAAATAGGCCAGTTCCAGTGCCCGCGCAACACGGTCGCTGTGGCGCTCGAGCTCGGTCAGCGCCTCGTCGAGGTCGATGACATCAGCGGCGTTGTCAGCCGCGGGCGCGGCATGTTCCGACAGCGTCACCCGGACCCGATCGCCGCCGCGTTTCTCGCGCCGCCGGGCGCGGGCGTGATCAACCAGGATGCGACGCATGATGCGGGCCGCGACCGCGTAAAAATGGCGCCTGTCCGAGAAATCGAGCTCCGCGCTCTCGAGTTGCAGGAACGCCTCGTGAACCAGCGCGGTGGGCTGCAGCGTGTGGCCAGGGTTTTCGCCCATGAACTGCCGCACGGCAATGCGATGCAGATGCTCGTAGACGGCCGAGATCAGCGCCTTACCAACGCCATCCCGGTCGTCTCGCCACGCCCTCAGCAATTGTGTGACCCGATGGGGCTCCCTGTCCACGATAAATCCCCTTGCTTTGATGCATGTCCGTCCCTATCCGATGCCAGTGCCTGGGCCAGGCCGCCATTCACGGCCAGGGTCGCCACCAGCAACGGATATCTCAATGAATGATACCCGATGTGATACGAATCGCGATCGACCACCGCTGACGGGCGGTGCGGGGCTGGAGTCCGCATACCTTTTTTAGCATCGGAGGCCGAGCTGATCTCTGCTGATTATTGGTCTCGTTAGTTAAGGCCAGTGCAAACGGTTTAGTTCTCGCAGCAAGAAAATTTCCAATTGAATGGCGGGGTTTTGTGGCCCAGCTCGCTTACCTGGCATGAGAGCGGCGTGTGCGCGGTGGATTTTTCACGATGGCCCATCCACCACGCTCGCGCCTGACCCAATTTCAAGAGGGCAAGGACCGATGAGTAAGCCGGTGATCTCCCTTGATATCAGGGTCTCCCGAAATGACAGCACTGATGGTGCGCTAAGCAACCTGGCAACCGTGCCATCTCATTGACAGAGGGAAATTGAAGTGTCGAATTCAGTCCAATCAATAATCACCCGCCTTCGCAGCAGCGGATTTCTCAATTACAGCCCACGCCAGATCCGCCGCGCTCAGTGCGCGCGCGTCGTCTGGATCGCCCTTTTTGCATGGTGCCTTGGCCTGACGTCGGCAATGGCGGCCGAAACTGCCGAGGCGCCCTTTCGGATTCAGCAAGGCGGAACCCCCATCGAATGCAACGAAACACCGTTCGGGAATCGCATACCGATCGGAATTGATCAGGAAGTACTCGTGACCCTTCAATCCAGATCTGGCGGTCTGGCCAGGAATTACCAGCTTTCCGGCGACCTGGTTCTGGAGCGCTCAGCGGATCCACTGGTTGATGTTCTTGGCAATGCCATTGATCTGAAAACCGCCCCGGTCGACTTGAATGGTGATGGACTGGAAGAACTGGTTGTGGTGTCTGAAACGTCCATGGATTCGATTGGCGTCAGTGTCCTGCGTCGGGATCCACTGAACCCGGACAACAACGAGCAGACGGGCAGCTACGAGTGGACGCTCAATTCACCGATATCGTTCGAAATCATCGATTTCACGGTGACAGCGGCAGACCTGGATGGCAGCAGGGATGGCAGAGAAGAGATCGTTATTGCGATGCTGTATCGGACCGTGGGCAGCTCGGGTCGTATTCGGGTCATCGCACTTTCCGGCGATGACAACGGCAACATAGAGCAAGCCAGCGAAAGCGCAATGGCAACCTTCCTTCAGGATTACGACGACAGCGACCTACCGTTCTCGACAGGCACGTTGCAAATTGCTGCCGATGACTTTCTGCTCGAAGGGCGCGATCAGGTCATCCTTTATTACGATGGCGGCGTCACCCTGTTGCGAACAGAGGGTTCAGCCGAGGGGGAGAATCCTTCTATGACATTCAGTGGTCGATCGTTTCTGGAGTCCTCTCCGCCTATTGGTCAATGCTCGGCCACTCCTGAAATACATGTCGGCGACTTCGGCGGCAGTGCGGCCAGAGAGATTGTGGTTCATGAGAAAAGCACTGCGGTAACGTGCAGCGCTGAATCCCTGAAACAGAGGATTATCTCCTTTACAACCGATCGTGACGAAAACGATCAGATCATCGATTATGCGCTCAACTCCACGCCACCCCGAGCGGTACCCAACTCCAATACCGGGTTCTTTGCCGCGTCGGCTGGCGAAATGGATCGCGTACCCGGGGAGGAAATCGTGCTTGCCTGGCAGCAATCAGACGACGCAAACACCCTGCGCGTGGAAATGTTCCGGGTCGACTTTGATCAGAACGGGCTACCCACCGGCATCGGGCCTACGACGCCAGCGACCTTCGCGAGCATCGACCCCGGCGATTTCGGGCTCGTCCTCAGCGAAGGTCTGGATATAGTCGTGGGCGACGCGGAGGGAGATGCCATTGGGGATGTGTACCTCACGAGCCAGACCAGCAATAATGACGTACGGATTCCACGACTGTTCAAATTTGCGATGACACGCCCGGGCAACCCCAACCAGTTTCCGGACGTGACCACTTTCCAGTTGGTTGACGAGGTCAGCTTGCCACCAATGTCCTCGGCCAACGCATCATTCATCAACGAAATCCAGTTGGCCGACTGGGACAACGACTCGGTACTGGGCGACCTCGGTACAACCTGCGTGCGCGTTCAGGAACCACAGATTCGCACCGTCGTAAAGCTGCCGCCTTACTGGGAACGGCTGCAGGCGAACGCCTCGGGCTTCGATGCCGGCATTGGCAATTCGAACTCGTCGGGCTCATCCGATGAGCAGAACTATGACACCTTCTCATCCAGCGATATCTCGGGTTACGTCGGACTTCAGGCAGGCGGCAGTGTCTTCGGAATCGGCGTCAGCACCACGGTCAAGGCCACCGCCGGCAAGAATGAGCAGGTCAGTAACGGTGAGACCCGCACCGAGACCGAACTGACGACAACAACGCAGTTCCAGAATCAGGACGCCGGTGAAGGTTTGGTGGCGGTGGAAAACAACACCTACCGGTGCTACACCTACAACGTTACACAGGGCGGCCTGCCCGCAGAAGACAGTTCTCTGCGAGCTTGCGAATTGCTCCGCCGCGACGACGGAGGAACGCCGTTACGCTCCTTCATTACCAGCGACCTTGACACCTGGGACACCACGACCGGCGACGGCAACGGCGGCAACACGCCCGCCCAATGGGCGCCGCTACACCCCGACTGGGCGAGTCAGGCGCTGTTTCACCCCGTGACCACCAACATTACTCCGATCAATGGAAGCAGCGCGGACGCGGTGGTGGACGGCCTGTTCGACACCGCCCTTGAATCGGACCCGTCGACCAGCCCGTATGTGGAAATCGACCTCGGGGGTGTGCAAGAGATCAGCAATATCCGCGTCTTTCCCCAAACGGGCGGGACCGCATCGCTGATCGGGTTCAACTTATATGCCTCTGCGGCGCCCTTTCAATCTGTCGGCGGTGCGCCTCCCACCGGACCGGGTGTGCAAGTCTTCGAGCCAGATCCGGCAACTCGCAACGGAGTTGATCGGTGGAACATCCGAACCCGCGGCAGCAGCCCCGATTTCGCCCTGATGAAGGCCCGTTATATTCGTCTGCAACACCCTGGGGCCGCCAGACTCCGGGTCGCTGAAATCCAGGTGTTCGGCGATGTGTACCTGGAGCCGCCGGCCTATCCATTGTCGGTCTGCGACCCTGTTGCCAATGACGGAATCTTCCTGGCGCGCGTTGCCGACCTGGTTGCCCCCACGCCCGTGTTCAGGAACGTGCAGGTCCGCGGCGACTTGAGTTGGACGGGGGGCTTCAACAACGCCGGCTGCGGCACGAATTACGAAGGCCTGCCCGGCGGGAATGGTGTCGGCGACAATTTCTCAATCTGGGAAGGTGTGCAGATCGTCGGTTCCGGCGCCAACTCCTGGTCGCTGGATAATGCGCAAGAAAGTGCCTACGGCCTGTTCAACTCGGTGTCTCACTCCAGCCGAATCGGTGCAGAGGTCGAAATCGAAGTGGGGCCGGTAGTTGCCGGATCGGCCTACTCCTTCGAATCCGGGGTAACCAGGGAGAACTCGAGCACCATGTTCTGGGGACAGAGCCTTCAGTACACCGGGGGGGTAGGTGGCTTCAAAATCGGATCGAACCCAGCCTGCGGCTATTTCCCACGGCCCTACTCTTATGTCACCACCGAGCGGTCCAACGTCGGCTATACCCACCAGTACACCGTGGTGGACTATGTGGTGACGGAAAACCTCAACTCCTGGAGCAGACTGGGACCGAATTTCCCGCCCCCCAACTGCTTCATTCCCCCGGATTCATTGTTTCTAGACCGGTTTGAGGCGGCCATCCCTTGAATCGAGATTCCGGGACAAGAGACGGGTGACGGTGTGCGAAATTCATGAAACATGCGGGTTTAGAATCAGGATATTTTTATTGAGGGAAAGACGGGGTACACTAGGAGCCAGTCGGTTGCAGTTCAGGCCGAGCAGGCAAACCATACCTGGAGTTCATCCGGGATCGAGTGCAACAACTCAGGGAACCTGTGCCATGCCGTATGTCCGAAGTGCCGTCTTCTGGTTTATTGGGCTTCTCGCCATTCTTGTGCTTGGCTTTTGGAAATCCTACTTTTCCATCATTTTCGATGGCCCAGACAGTACCCATCATTTCCACGGTCTGGCGATGCTGGCCTGGGTGCTGTTGCTCATCAACCAGGCCTGGCTGGCACGGACCAAAAAGCTGCAGCTACATCGACGAATCGGAAAACTGTCTTACCTGTTAGCACCACTTATCGTGATTTCGGGTGTATTGGTAAGTTTCCATAACATTGCGCAATTTGGAGATCCGCTGGTTCCGTTCGCTCTGAGCATCTTCCATCTGGGCCTGTATTCTTCGCTGCTCTTCGCTGTGCTGTACACGCTTGCGATGGTCCACCGCAAGAACGTGCAATACCATGCACGGTACATGATCACTACGGCTCTGGTGTTTCTGGTGCCAGGCTTGTCTCGCACCATGGCAATCTGGATTGCACCATCCGGTCTGCCCGCGCTGGATTTCTACCAAAGTCTCTGGGTGCCGTTTGTGTTCGGCCTGGTGCTGATTGGCTCAGACTGGCGCGGCGGTCGCATTCGCTCGCCATTCGTCGTGTTTTCAATACTGTGGGCAATCTTGTTGGTACTGTGGCATGCATTGCCACATCTGCCAATCTGGCAGAATTTCACTGTCTGGGCAGCCGCAGTTGGAGGTTGACAAATCCAACCGGGCCAATCAGGATCGGTAGCGGAGTCGGTAATCCACCGAAAATCAGCTGGACGATTTCATGGATCGACTGAATACTAACCTTCCATGATAACCAACGGGAAGAAGGCTGCAGAAAGCGCCTCCTCAGTACTCTACGTCAGGCTGTTCGGCACCTTCAGGCTCAGCCTGCCCAACGGCGACGAACTCGAAATCACCGGGAAACGGGCGAGGGCGGTTCTGGCTATTCTTTGTCTGAGCCCGGGCGTTGCCGTCGAGCGCGGTCGTCTGTGTGAGCTATTGTGGCAGGGGCGATTCCAGGCCCAGGCGCGGGCCAGTCTGCGCCAGACAATACTGGGATTGAAGAAGCAACTGGCGCCGGTCCAGCCGGATTTTTTCGAGGTCAGCCGTGAAAGTATCGCCGTCAAGCCGGCGGCGGTGTGCTCCGACCTGTCTGAACTGGAATCGGCGCTGGCCGAGGGGTCCCAAGCGCGCGCCAGCGAGATACTGCTGGAGATTGGCGGCAAGGCCTTGCTCGGCCGGATCAGGTTCGGTGCTGCGTATGAGCAATGGCTGGCCAGTCGCCGTGCACAGGTCGAGCAACAACTGAAATACGCGGTCGAAGAAGCGCTGGAGGATTTGCAGCGTCGTGGCGATATTCAGGTGCACGCCCGGCTGCTGGATGCATGGCGGCTTCGCTTTCCGTCGGCCCCGACCAGCGACACAGATACCAGAACGCGGGTCGGCATTCTGCCATTCCAGTCGATTGGTGCTGATGAGGCAACGGGTCCGATCGCCCAGGGGCTGTTCGACGAGCTGGTCACCACGCTCGGTCAGGTGCCGCAATTGTTGGTCGCCGGACGGGGGTCATCAATCCATCTTGCCCACACGGACAAGCCACTGATCGAACTTGCCCAGGCACTTCGCGTCGCCTACCTCGTCCAGGGCTCAGTTCAGCGCCAGGGCGATAACGTGCGCGTTCATGTTTCTCTGGTCGAGGGTGCCAGCGGCTTCGAGCGCTGGGCGCACGGCTATGGTGGCAGCGGCACCAATGTCTTTGCCTTGCAGGACGACATCGCGCGCGCGGTCAGTCGCGAACTCGGCAGCGCATTGGGGCTGGCTATCGACGTGCCGGGACAACGTCGCACGACATCGAGCAAGGCGGCCTACGAACTCTACCTGCAGGGCCGTGCCCTGACCGCACGTGCCATCGGCGACGGCGTCCTGGACAAGGCAGTTGAACTGCTTGAAGCGTCGCTGGCTATCGACCCGAAGTTTGCCGCCTGCTGGACGGCACTGGCCGAGGCCTATGTCTACACCGCCGTCTATACTCCCTGTCTGGATCGGCTTGGCAAATCGGCGCGCATGGCCGAATGCGCCCGGAAAGCCATCGAGCTGGATCCGTCGCAGGGCCATGCCCGGGCGATGCTGGGCATTCATCACTGGACACTGAATGATCCGGTCGGCGCGCTCGATCTGGCGCACGAGGCCTACCGGCTGGAGCCCGACAATCCCGATGTGGTCCTGCGACTCGGGTCCTTTCTGCTCTATATCGGCCGTACCCGGGAAGCACTGCCCTATATCGAGCAGGCCATCGACCGAAATCCGATCGATGGTCGCAGCTTTGCCATGCTGTCAGTGGCTCAACTCAACCTCGGCGATCTGGACGCTGCAATCGTCGCGGGCCAGCGCATGGTCGATCTCGGCCTGCCTGCGATGTGGCTGGCGATCGCGACCGCCGCTTCCGGCGAGCGAAAACTGGCGGTAGCACAATACCGACAGTCACGCTTGCTCATGAACAGCGTGATCTTTCCGCCGGCAGGTACCCGGCCGCTGTTGGGTCCGGCACTGAATATCTATTGGCAAATTGCTGCCAGAGGCGTTTGCAGCGGACGCACAATTCATAGCAAGGTCTATTGCACCGTGCTCGACTATCTCCACAAGACCTTGTTGGATCCCAGCGACACCAGCATTGTCGCACCGGCCATCTGGATGGGCTATTCCGACATGGTCTTCAAGACCTTAGGCGCACAGATCACCCCCGCGAACATGTATTGCCTGATGTCGCTGTGGGCCGATATCGAACCCATCCGGCAGACTCGCTTGCATCCCGAATTCCTCCCCTTTGCCGAACGCATCGGCCTGGTGGCCGCCTGGGGAAAATACGGCTGGCCGGATCTGCTGCCGGCGCGGGAACAACGAGGGAACGTTTGAATTACCGAACCCAGTTCTCGATCCGCAATCCGGTGACTGCCTGGAACTGTTTCACGTTGTTCGTGACCACGATCAGACCCAGAGCGCGCGCGTGCCCGGCGATCATTTCGTCGTAAGGCCCGATCGGTCGGCCAATCTTCTTCAACTCCGCCCGCAACTGGCCGGTATGAACAGCGGCAGCATCGTCGTAAGGCAATACATCCAGGCGGGCTGCAAATCCTTCGATTGCCGCCAGATTGCGCTCGACTGCCTGAGAGGCTTCGGCATCGTAGATCAGTTCCATTAACGTGACCGACGAAATACACATCTGTCCATCACGTGCCTTGAACGCCTCGCGGACCTCAACCGGACGGTTCTTGATCGTGTAGATCACGGTATTCGTGTCAAGCAGGTATTTGAGCACTACAAATCTTCGCGGGTCTGATGCTGGGGTTGCTCGCGGCTGCTCATGAAGTCCTCGCTCACACCTTCGCCCTCGAACCAGTCATCCCAGGACTCTCCTGCAGGCGTGATGATCCTGGACCGTCCCTTGACGACGATATCGACCAGTCGGACATGCTCGGGGTAGGCGACGGCCTTGGGCAGGCGAACCGCCTGGCTGGTGTTGTTTTTGAATATTTTGACGCGTTCCATCGTGGCTCAATGTCCCGGGGGGGGTGTATGCAATAGGTATATGCAAGTATGTGACCCAATACAGTGTATGTCAATGGTATATGTCCGGCGGTGCGAGCACGCGCTCGATTGCGCCAGGAAGGCCAATGACTTCCACTTCGACGGGGTTGGCAGCCCCGATTCCTCCAGGATTCGGCGCGGCATCGTGACCTGGCCTTTATTTCCGATTTTCACGGTTTCGATGATCAAATTATGCCGGAATACCGGAGCCGAGCATTCCCCAAATCCTCAATTGATACCGAAATGACGAAAAATTGACGCTTCTGATCTTGTGCGGTAGATCACATTCCCCGTAGATTGCTTCCACGATTTGACGCACGACTCATTGACCTTCTGTCGACAGGGGTGCTCAAGATCGAGTTGGGAGCCATGAACATGCAAAAAATTCCCGGAGCATTACTGATGCCGTCCGCGAACCTCGCCACAACGTCGAGACCGACGATCAAGGTAGCGTGCGCAAGCGATCGGAAACGGGAAGACTTTCGCCACAAAAGCACCATCAAACATCAATTGAGCCAACTAATCAAAGAGGAAATATCATGAATCCGTCCAAACGATTGCGCGCGCTTGCAGTTTCATGCTGCATGTTGTCAAGTGTGTTTCTTGCAGCGCCCGTCGCTGCTCAACTGCAGATCTGGGAAGACTACGAAGTCTCGGACGCAGTCTGGTCACTGACCATGGTGAAGCTTGATCCAGGCACTCAGGATATCTACCTGGAAGGCCTCAAATCGACCTGGGTTGCAGCCAATGAAGTAGCGAAGTCTCTCGGCCATGTCGAATATTACGCGATCCATGCCAATCAGGCTGTCGCACCTGGCGCATTTGATCTGCTTCTGGTTATCAAATTTCCAAGCACCGAAGTCATGGGACCCAGTCGTGAACGATATAACGCGTTCATGGAGGCCTGGGGCAAGGAAAACCAGGACGCCAGCAACGAGAAAGTTCGTGAGCTGTACAACCAGATTCGTGAAATCCAGGGCGAATACATGACTCGGGAAATCACGCTGAAGTGATCTTCACCCCGGCTGCGCTGCAGGAAAGCATCTGCCTGCAACGCAGCTGGACTCCCCTGGCGGAGGTTCAACCAGGCAGATAAAAAAGCAGAGGCCAACCAATGAGCAAGACCGTCGTAATAACAGGTTGCAGTTCCGGATTCGGCAGGCAACTCGCCGAGGTGCTGGCTCGGCGCGGGGATCGGGTTTACGCCACGATGCGCGCAACCGACGGCAGGAACGCCGCGGCGGCCCACGCACTGGCAGAAATCGCCGCCGGCGAGGGAATCGACCTGCGAGTGCTCGAGCTCGACGTCGGTTCGACCGAATCGGTCGATTCAGCGGCCGCGACCGTTGTTGCCGAGTCGGGTGCGCCCGATGTCGTGGTCAACAACGCCGGCGTCATGTACACCGGCTTCACCGAGGCCTTTACGCCCGAGGAATTGACCGCTCAGCTTGACGTCAACGTGGTCGGCATCCATCGCGTGAATCGCGACTTTCCGCCGGCGATGCGCAAGGCTGGAAAAGGGTTGATCATCAACCTCAGTTCGGTCGCCGGCCGGATCGGCGCACCGTTTTTTGGCGTCTATCACGCCAGCAAATGGGGGCTTGAGGGTTACTCGATGGCGTTGCGCGGTGAGCTGGCCTCGTCCGGTGTCGACCTTGTGGTGGTCGAGCCCGGCCCGTTCGCCACCGAGCTGTTTGCGCGCAGTCCGCGGCCGACCGATGCCGATGGACGCATTGACAGCTACCCCTCGCTCGCCCACGAGGCTCTGGAAAGCCTGGACCTGTCGTTCGACGGCATGTTCGATGACGCCGACACGCCCACAGATCCAGGCTTGGTCGTTGAGGAAATCGTGACCCTGATCGACACGCCTTCCGGCAACCGACCCTTCCGCACAGTCGTCGGCGTCGATGTCGGCGTCATTGAGCGCAACTCCGCCGTCGCGCCCTTCGACGCCGCCGTGCTCGAAGCGTTCGGGCTGACAGAGTTCGCGACGCTGGTACCGGATCGATCGTACTGAATGAAGGAGAGCAGGGGATGGGAAACGTACTGATTACCGGTGCCGGCAAGGGTATCGGGCTGGCGACAGCCCTCGCATTCGCCCGTGCCGGTCACACGGTAGCTGCCGGCATTCGCAACCCTGGCGGAGCCACCGAGCTGGTGGAGATCGCCAAACGAGAGGACCTGGGCATTTCGATCGAAACCATGGACGTGGATAACGATCGCTCAGTGGTCGACGCGATTGAGTGCTTTGTCCGGACCCACGGCGCGATCGATGTGCTGGTCAACAACGCCGGCATCGAGCGGGTGGGTGCGACTGAAGAGGTGTCGATGGCCGATTTCAAGGCGGTCATGGAAACCAATTACTTCGGCGCCGTGCGCTGTATCAAGGGGGTCCTGGCATCGATGCGGGAGCGGCGAAGCGGTTGCATCGTCAACGTGACATCGATTTCCGGACGACTATCGGGAACGCCGATGGGACCGTATGCGGCGTCCAAGTTCGCTCTCGAGGCCCTGTCGGAATGCCTGGCCCAGGAGGTCGAGCCATATGGCGTGCGTGTTGCGGTGGTCGAACCCGGCATAATCGACACGTCGATGGCGGCGCGCATCAGCACCGATGTGCCCGAAGCCGGCTACCCCAGTCGCAACCGCATGGCGGCGCTCTTTCGTGCTTCGCTGGCAAACCCGACGCCCCCGTCACTAGTGGCCGACCGCATCGTTGAAATCGCAATCAGCGACACCCGGCAACTGCGGCATCCGGTCGGCCCGGATGCCGAGCCGTTCATCGCCTGGCGCCGGGCCATGAGTGATGAACAGTGGGTCGAGTGGGGCGCGCTGGACGATGATGCCTGGTATGCGCGGGTCGAGGAAGATTTCGGACTGGATGCGCGCCCGAAGCCATGACCGAGCCGCCGACCATGATCGCGGAAATCGCTGCCGATTTCACTGCACTTTGGCTGGCCGGAGAATTCCGCACCGCCGGCGAGAAGTACTGGGCCGAAGACGTGATCAGCATCGAGCCACGCGCGCTGCCAGACGGTACTGATGCCGAATGCCGCGGCATTGAAGCGGTACGGGAAAAGAACCTGCGCTGGTTTTCGACCCGTGGCATCGAGGATCTGAGTCTGGATGGTCCGTTCGTGACCGGCGATCACTTTGCGTTGTTCGCCGACATGCTGATCGCCCACGGCGGACAGCGAATTCCACACAGTGAAATCGCCGTGTTTATCGTGCGGGACGGCAAGATCATCGAAGAACGCCATTTCTACGAATGAATCGTTATCAGGAGAGATTGTCATGCTTGTAACACCTAAAGCCCTTGCCCATGTTGTTTATCGCACCCGGCGCTTGCCGGAAATGCTGGCCTGGTACCGCAAGGTGTTCGGCGCGCGCATACAGCACCAGAATCCAGCCATGGCCTTTCTCACCTTCGACGACGAACATCATCGTTTCGCCTTCCTCGATCTGTCGGTGATCGATCCGGACGGGACGGAACCGCAAGCGAAGACCTGGGTCGGTGTTGATCACCTGGCCTGGACGTTCTTCTCACTGGAAGATCTGTTCGCCAGCTACTCGCGCTGCAAGGCGCTTGGCATCCAGCCGTACTGGTGCATTCATCACGGCTTGACCATCTCGATGTACTACGCCGACCCCGATGGCAACCAGATGGAGTTCCAGGTCAACGCGTTCGCCAGCGAAGATGACTGCAATGCCTACATTACCGGGTCCGCTTTTGAGGCCAATCCAGTCGGTGTGGAGTTCGACCCCGAGGAATGGCTTGCGGCGGTGCGTGACGGCGGCTCGCTGGAGGACTTCCGTGAACGCAAGGTACACGCGCCGGTATCGCCGATTCGCGGAGCGATCAATGCCTTGCTTTGAGGAATCATTCTGCCATCACAAGCACGCAAGGATCGATCAATGAGCCTGACACTGGACATGCCCGTACACGCGCCGACCGCGAAACATGACCGTTACGTCGTGATGGACGCACTGCGCGGCTTTGCGTTGCTCGGCGTGATGACGATCAACCTCTACGAATTCGGCGGCGTCGATGTTCTGATCACTGCCGAACAACTCGCCGCGCTGCCGACGGCTGCGCTCGATGGAAGGCTGGAGTTCTGGGTCAGGCTGCTTGTGTACGACAAGGCCAACACGCTGTTTGCCTTCCTGTTCGGACTGGGCTTCTGGATCCAGATGGAACGCCTGGAGGCGCGCGGTGCCGCATTCAAGGCAATCTATCTGCGGCGTGCCGCGATCCTGCTGATTCTCGGCTGGATTCATCTGCTGGGCCTGTTCGGCTGGGACATTCTGCACATCTACGGCATCACCGCCTTCATCCTGTTCGCCAGCCGCAAGCTGCCGGACCGGGCGCTGTTATGGATCGGTCTCACGCTGCTGCTGTTCGCCAAGCCCTTCGTGACCTGGGCGTTTGAGGCTGTTGGCATCGCCGCGCTGTTCGACGATTCCGCAGCCGCCGAGGCCGGCGTCCTGGCCCGTCAGGCGGCGGCGCAGTCCGGTGAGTTCTTCAGCTTCATAACACTGATGAACAAGGATTATCTGGTCTGGTTCCTGACCGGCGGATTGCTCGGCTGGATCTTCTACGCGCTCGGGCGCTTCTACATCGGCGCCTGGGTTGCACGAAGGGGCTGGATTCAGAACGCTGCCGAAAACCTGCCCATGTTTCGCCGCTGGCTCTGGCCGCTGCTGATCGTCGGCCTGGTGCTCGAGACCTTTCACCTGCTGACCGAGGATCTGCCCGAAGGCACG
>CAZFYM010000057.1:0-25234 GCA_964523755.1 uncultured Wenzhouxiangella sp.
GCGGCGTGCCAATGGGATGCGAAAATCGGAAGTTATTGTTGCGCGGGCCCTAAGCCGCCGCGCCGGCCTCGCGCGCCGGGTGGCAGCCGGCCCGCAGCCCGCCTGATGTCGGGCCAGGCACCGAGAAGCGCCATGCCTGACCGTAACGACCCCGGTGAGAAAAGCCGGCCGGTGCCCAATCTTTGCGCACCCGGTGCCCTGCTGGTCCACCTGCTGGTCGCCACCTTGGTTGCGCTGTTGCTGGCCGCTGGCCGACTCGATAGTCCGGTCGATTTCTGGCCGATCTTTGGATTGACCCTGCTGTTTGTGGTCTGGGTCACTTTTCTGTCCCTGGCGCTGCTGTGTCAGCTGCAGCGCAGCCGATGGCTGGACTCCCGAGCGGGCTTGAGCCTGTCAATCATCCTGGTCTTCACGCTGATCAGCCTGCTGACCAGCCTGGCGGTGGTCGTCTACCTGCCGCTCAGCGATTCGCACTGGTTTGTGCTCCGAAACACTTTGCTGGCCGGCGTGCTGTCGCTGGTGCTGGTGCGCTTTCTGGTCCTGCAGGCCGACTGGAAGCGCCAGGTGGCGGCAGAGTCAGCCGCCCGCCTCGACGCCCTGCAGGCCCGCATTCAACCGCATTTCCTGTTCAACGCGCTCAACACTATCACTGAGCTGGTGCATAGCCGGCCCGAGCAAGCCGAAGAAGCGCTGCTGGATCTATCGGATTTGCTGCGCACCGGGCTTCGCACGGAGGCGCGACATACGCTTCAGGAGGAATTCGAGCTGGTGCGCGGTTATCTGCGGATTGAGAAGTTGCGTTTGGGCGAGCGTTTGGGTGTGGACTGGTCGATGGATGAGTCAGTGGATTTGACAACCCGGGTGCCGGCCTTGCTGGTTCAGCCGCTGATCGAGAACGCCGTCTTGCACGGCATTGCGCCGCGACCGGAGGGGGGGCTGCTGTCCATCCGACTTGAGTCGGCGCGTTTCAGTCGCGCGCGAATTATCGTCGAAAACCCGCTGCCGTCGCCCGATCAGCCTCAACGTCAGGGCAATCGTACCGCGCTTGAAAATATTCGCCAGCGCCTGGCACTGGCCTATGAAGAAGGGGCCAGCCTGAAAACCGAAAAGACCGACTCGATGTTTCGAGCCGTGCTGACCTTGCCGCTGAAATCAGATTCAACTGACTAAGGACCCGCGCAGCATGTTGCGCGGGTCCTATGGATCTTGTCGAATGTTGCATCCCCATGGGATCCTTCATGCTTTCAGTCCTTCGACGATCAATTCAGGTAACTTGCGCCATGGCGTGATGCCTATTCCCTGCCTTCGCTGGCTTTCACTGCCACCGTAGACAATTGAAGCGCTGTGCACGCTATTGGCTGGCAGCAGGTCAATCAATTGCTGGAGGGATCGGGTCATGTTGTGGCCAATGGTCTGCCCCGCCTTGCATTCGATCAGATCGCGTTGGCCGGTCGTTTCGATAACAAGGTCTACTTCCAGGCCGGATTGATCGCGGTAAAAATACATCCCTCGTGGCTCGTTGGCATGATGGCGACGCTTGTAGACTTCAGACAGCACCCAACTCTCGAATATGGCACCCTTGAGAGGATGGCTGCGGAGTTGGTCTGGTGTTCGGATATCAAGCAGCCAGCAAAGCAGGCCGCTGTCGGCAATCACCATTCGCGGACTACGTACAAGCCGTTTGCGAATATTGCCGGACCAGGCCGGCAGCAGGAAAACGAGAAAGCTGGCCTGGAGGATCGACAGCCAGGACTTGGCCGTGGGCTGAGAGACTCCGCAATCGTTGGCCAAGGCGGAGTAGTTGAGCACCTGACTGCTGCGGCCGGCACACAGACCCAGAAATCGTTGAAACGTCATCAGGTCGGACACGTTGGCAAGCGAACGAACATCACGTTCCACGTAGGTTGCGACATAGGAAGCCAGCCAGTCCGAAGGATCGAGTTCTTGTTGATAAATTCGGGGATATCCGCCACGAATCATTACCTGCTCGAGCGAGTCGTTTCGGCTTCGCCCGAAGCGCTCTGATTCATTGAGCGTGAGTGGTAAAAGATTCAGCATGGCTGACCGACCCGCAAGGGATTGGCTGACCGTCTCGGAAATGGCGAAGTTCTGCGAGCCGGTGAGAATCCACTGACCAGGGGCAGGATTGTCATCGATACTGACTTGGAGCCAGGAGGCCAGCTCCGGCACATTCTGGATCTCGTCCAGAATCGCACCGCCCTCCAGATCTTCAAGAAAGCCCCTGGGATCCTCTTGTGCATAGCGGCGTGTATCGGGTCGCTCCAGATTGGCATAGTGGTGGTCGGGAAAAGTATGCCGACAAAGTGTTGACTTGCCACTCTGTCTTGGTCCTGTCAGTGTGACGGCGGGAAAGCTTTCCGCTGCCCTGCGCAGCAGTGGAGCGAGGTCACGATCAATCATGGTTTTAGTATGACAGAAACTCTCGACAAATTCAAAGTATGACTTTGGATTTGTCAAATTATTGATTTCGATCAGGTTTCTGCCTCTTCAGCAGCATCCGGGAGCATTTCCAGTGCCACCGGCGAGGTGGCGAATTGCGGCGTCCATTCGGTCTTGTGTTCATCCAGCACCGGTGGCGCAACCTTCATCCGGTAGCAGGCGAAAATGGCGGGCAGCAGGGCCGAGACGGCCATAAATGGCAACAGTGCGCCCGGTGTGGTGAATTGCATCAGCATTCCGGCGATGATCGGGCCGGCAATCGCACCGCTGCCCCACAGCAGTTGCAGGCTGGAGCTGACTTCCAGCATTTGTTCCGGTGGCACATGATCGTTGGTGTGTGCGGCCGACAGCGAGTAGATGCTGAAGCCAAAAGCCCCATAAATTGCCCCTCCGAGCAGGATCCACAGGGGAGCCACGCCGGCCAGCCAGCTTGCCAATGTGGCGGCCAAGGCCGTCAGAATACAGACCCAGCTCAGGACGACGCGGCGCTCAAAGCGGTCCGACAGGCGCCCGACCGGCCACATCATGACAATGCCGCCAAGAATGGTCAGGCTCATGAAGCCGGCAATGCCCGCATTGCTCAATCCAAGACTGGCAGCAAATACGGGACCAAGACCCCAGAAGGCACCCGAACCCAATCCTGAAAAAATACAGCCAATCACGCCCAGCGGGGAGATCCGGTAAAGCGCCCTCAGGCCCAGGCGCTGTGCCTGGGCAATGACTGGCTCACTGACCCGGGTCAGTGCGACCGGTACCAGGCCCAGCGACAACAGGATAGAGCCCAGGGCAAACAGGTACAGGGTTTCGACATCGCCGGCCAGCAGCAGTAGCTGACCCAGGCCCAGTCCGATCAGGGTAGTGGTCATATAGGCTGAAAAAACATGGCCGCGCTGCTCGTTGCTGGTCTGCTCATTGAGCCAGCTTTCTATGGCGATATACAGGCCAACGATGCAAATGCCCGAGACCAGGCGCAACAGTATCCAACTTGTCGGATTGACGAACAGCCCGTGCATCATGGTGATAACCGAGGCGACCGAGGCCAGGGCTGCAAAAATCCGGATATGACCGACTCGCCGAATCAGCTTGGGCACCATGAAGGTTCCCATTACAAACCCGGTGAAATAGCTGGCCATGATCAAGCCCAGCGTGGCGCTGGAAAAGTTCTCCAGCGTACCGCGCACGCCCAGCAAGGTGCCCAGCAGGCCGTTCCCGATCAGAATAACGGCAATGCCGAGCAGCAGCGTGGCGATGGAGGCGATGGCTTGCATGGGGCTGCTCCTTGACGGTCAACGGTCGGCGATGGTCTCAAGAAGTGAAGCGCATGCTGTACTGCTGAGCAAATTCAGCTCTTCAATGCCTTGGAAATCTGGCGGATTGTCTGAAACCAGCCAATGAATACCGTGAGACAACATTGTGGCCACAATGTTAGCGTCATGGATGCGTTTGCCACGGATATCGTGCTTCCTGACAAGCCGCTCAAGTCGGCGCTGGATCGGGCTGATGTCATCAAGAACACCACAGACACGACGTAGTTCATCGAGATTGGCAAGGGCTGTGTCCGGCTCAAGTCCGAGCCCGTTGTCTTGATGCGGACGTGTCGCCACTACCAGATACTCGCGCAGCACCTGGTTGCTCAGAAGCGGATGAAAGCCCTTGCGGAATGCGCTGTTGATGATTGAGAGGCATGCCGAGTGCGAACGCCGACTTTCGTCGCAGGCACCCAATAAAATGTTGGTGTCGAGAAAAATTGATTCACCGACCGGTATCATCGTATATCTCCTCGCGCGACCAAGTGCCATCCCCGCCACTTCGGGTGATGTGGAGTTGAATCGCGCGTGAGGACGGTTCGGGGGCCAGTTGGGCAGCACGGTCGAGAATGGCACGCAATTCGCCTTGCAGTGATCGATGATGCAGATCAGCCAGCCGTTTCAATTGCTTGAGTGTTTCCGGGTTGACATCCCGGATATGTATCGATTTCATAGCGCTATTATAATGCTACCAAACTGTTCGAGCAGAATAAAAAGCAAAAATTTTTCTCGCGGAGAACGCAGAGGCGCAGAGAGAAAACAGGAAAAAACGACATAAGGAATGCGAGTCTAACCCAATGTTGAATTTTCTTCCTCTGCGTCTCTCATCGAACAAACTGTTCGCTGCGCGACAGCGGGCCCAGATTACGGGGTTGGAGACTCTTCGGGCTCAGCGAGAGATAAATATTATGGGCTCAGGGTTCAGGAAGAAAAAGCTTTTGCAGGTCGTTGAGGTAGCGCGCGCCGCGTTCGGTTCGGTGGATATGGGTTTGGGTCCATTCGATCAGACCGAGTTCCAGCGCCTGGTTCAGCGACTTGGCGATCTGGTCCGGGTCCATCCCGGTGCGGGCCTGGAATTCGGTCAAGGGGACGGGTTCGGCCAGACGGAAGCGATTGAGAAAGTATTCGAAGGGCAGCTCTTGGGAAGACACGGTACGCTGTTCGGCGATGAAAGACTGATCATCGAGTGCCTTGAGATAGGTGCGTGGATGAGATTTTCGGCGCAGGCGAATCACCTGCCGTTCGGCCGGCAGGGTGATTTTGCCATGAGCCCCCGCCCCGATGCCGAGATAATCGCCAAAGCGCCAGTAGTTGAGGTTGTGCTGGCTGGCACGGCCAGGTTGGGACCAGGCGGATATTTCGTAACTTGAAAGACCGGCCTGTTGCAGTCGTTCAGCACAGGCTTCCTGCATCGTCCAGGCGAGCTCCTCGCCCGGCAAGCTTGGCGGGTGGGCGGCAAATACGGTATTCGGCTCGATGGTGAGCTGATAATGCGACAGATGCGGCGGCGCAAATGCCAGGGCCTGCTCGATATCGGACATTGCCTGCTCAGGCGACTGCTCGGGCAACGCCCACATCAAATCGAGATTGAAATTGCCAAAGCCGGCCGCCTTGACCGCCGCGATGGCGCGAGCGGCCTGATCGCCATCATGAATACGCCCCAGGGTTTTCAAGTGCTGATCGGAAAAGGTCTGAATGCCCAGCGAGATGCGGTTGATACCGGCTTCGCGATAGGCCTCGAATCGGTCATGCTCCACCGTGCCCGGATTGGCCTCCATGGTGATCTCGGCACCCGGCGCCAGCGGAATTCTGGCCCGCACACCCGACAGTAATCGGGCTAGCGACTCGCCGGAAAACAGGCTGGGCGTCCCGCCACCCAGAAACACCGAATGCACCGTCCGACCCCACACCCGCGGCAAGTCCAGCTCCAGATCGGCCAGCAGCGCATCGATATACCGTGACTCCGGCAGCTCACCGACCAGCGCATGCGAATTGAAATCGCAATACGGACATTTGGCCACGCACCAGGGCAGGTGGATGTACAGGGAAAGAGGGGGGAGAAGAAGGCTCAAGGTCCAAGGCTCAAGGCGCAAGGATCAAGACCGGGTTTTCCTGAACCCGGAAACCGTAAACCGAAACCCGTTCTTTCATCCTTCTTTGATGGCTGCTATCAATTTGGCCAGGGCTTTGCCTCGATGACTGATTCGGGCCTTTTCTGCCATTGGTAGCTCGGCGGCGGTGACACCGAGTCGGGCATCGTGGAATAGTGGATCATAACCGAATCCGTTTTTGCCCCTTGGGGCTTCGAGGATATGGCCGTGCCAGGTGCCACTGACCACAATCGGGGCCGGGTCGCGAACGTGCCGGATCAGGACCAGACAGCAGTAAAAGGCCGCGCCGCGTCGTTCCATCGGGACGCCGCGCAGCTTTTCCAGCAGCAGATCGTTGTTGTCGGCATCACTGGCACCGGTGCCGGCAAACCGGGCCGAATAAATGCCGGGCTGGCCGTTGAGCGCATCGACGACCAGACCGGAATCATCGCCCAGCGCCGGCAGTTTGGATACGCGTGCGGCTGCGCGTGCCTTGAGCAAGGCGTTTTCGACAAACGTCAGCCCGGTTTCTTCCACCGGCTCCACGTTGAAGTCCTTCTGCGACAGCACGTTCATGTGCAAGGTTTGGAGCAGGTGAATCAGTTCTTTGAGCTTGCCGGCGTTGCCGCTGGCCAGAACCAGTTTTTCAAGTGGCATTGAGGGCTTTCTCCTGAGCCTGAATCAACTGCTCGATGCCGGCGGCAGCCAGATCCAGCATGGCGTTGAATTCGTCGCGGCGGAAGGCGTGGCCTTCGGCCGTTCCCTGAACTTCGATATACCCGCCGCCATCGTTCATGACCACATTCAGGTCGGTATCAGCGGATGAATCTTCAGCATAGTCCAGGTCGAGTATGGCTTCGGCGCCCAGCATGCCGACCGAGACTGCGGCGACGCGTCCGTGAATCGGGTTTTTCTTGACTTTGCCGGCGTCGAACAAGGCATCCATGGCATCAACCAGGGCGACATAGGCACCGGTGATGGACGCCGTGCGGGTCCCGCCATCGGCCTGCAAGACGTCGCAGTCCAGGGTAACGGTACGTTCGCCGAGTGCTCGGGTGTCGATCACGGCGCGCAGGCTGCGCCCGATCAGGCGCTGGATCTCCAGGGTGCGCCCGCCTTGCTTGCCCTTGGTCGCCTCACGCATGTTGCGCGAGCCGGTGGCACGCGGCAGCATGCCGTATTCCGCTGTCACCCAGCCGATTCCTTTGCCTCTAAGCCAGGGTGGCACGCGATCCTCCACGCTGGCGGTACACAGGACTCGGGTTTCACCACAGGAAATCAGAACCGAACCTTCGGCGTGCATGGTGAAATGGCGCTGGATAACGACGGGCCGAAGTTCGTCGGCGCGACGTCCGGAGGGTCTGCTCAAGGTGCACAATCCTTTCTCTTCAGGGGCCGGCAAGGGTACCATGAGCGGCTAGCCCGTTTTCGGACAAGACCATGATTCGAAGTATGACCGCCTATGCCACCCGATCGCTGCAAGTCGGTCGCGGACAGCTGGTCTGGGAGTTGCGCTCGGTCAACCAGCGTTACCTGGATCTGTCCCCGCGCCTGCCGGAGGACTTCCGCAGTCTGGAGCCCGACATTCGCCAGCGATTCAAAGACAGGCTCAATCGCGGCAAGGTCGAGGCCAATCTCAGGTTTCAGGCAGACCCAGCCGCGGCCAGTGCTGATCTCAAGCTCAACACCGAACTCGCCTCAGCACTGCTGCGCTGCCATGCCGAACTAATTGAAGCAAGCACGGCGGCCAGTGATCCGGATCTGATTCACCTGCTGAACTGGCCCGGCATGATTGTGCAGGAACGTCCGGATTTCGATCAGGAACGGCTGGTTGCCATGGAGCTTCTGGATGAGACGATTGCCGCGCTGATACAGGCGCGCGAGCAGGAGGGTGCGGCCATTGCCGAGATGATCGAAAGCCGACTGGCCGGTATTGAGGCCCAGGTCGAGCTGGTTGCTCGACACCTGCCGGAAATTCGCAACGCGCTGGATCAGCGCTTCCGCGATCGTTTGGCCGACCTGCCGCAGCCGGTCGAACCGGGTCGCATCGAACAGGAAGTCGTGCTGCAGCTGCAAAAGCTCGATGTTGACGAGGAGCTTGACCGATTGCGAGCGCATGTGGCCGAAATCCGGCGCGTTCTGACGCTCAATGAACCGGTGGGCCGGCGGCTGGATTTTCTGATGCAGGAGCTTAACCGCGAGGCCAATACGCTCGGCTCCAAGGCCAGCGTGGTCGAAACCGGCCAGGCCGCGGTGGAGCTGAAGGTTCTGATCGAACAGATGCGCGAGCAGATTCAGAATGTCGAATAACTTCAATACCAAATCCGAGTCTGGAGAGCTGTATCTGATCGCCGCGCCCTCCGGCGCCGGGAAAACCAGCCTGATGCGCGGTTTGTTGGAGCGCCTGCCCAGACTGGCCCTGTCGGTTTCGGATACGACGCGCCCGGCCCGCCGTGGCGAGGTGGATGGTGAGCAGTATCATTTCGTCAGTGTCGAAGAATTCCGGCGCGGCATTGACGACGGTGATTACCTGGAGTATGCCGAGGTGTACGGCAACTACTACGGCACTCGCCGCGATCGGGTCGAGGCGCTGTGGGATCAGGGGCGCGATGTGCTGCTGGAAATCGACGTCCAGGGTGCGCGCCAGGTCCGTGATCGCTTTCCCGGCGTGTGCAGCATGTTCATCCTGCCGCCGTCCATGGCCATCCTGGCCGAGCGTCTCAAGGGGCGCGGCTCCGATGCGGCCGGGGTCATCGAGCGACGGCTGGGTGAGGCGCGTGCTGAACTGGAGGCCTGTGGCGATTTCCGCTGGATGGTGGTCAACGACGACTTCAATCAGGCGCTCGATGAGTTGACCGCCATTGTCCGGGTCTGGCCACTGCGCCGGGCGCGCCAAAAAGGGCATGTCGTCCGGCTATTGGATGAAGTCCGTGCAGGCAGTACAATAGGGGATTAACTTGTGTTTTCAAGGAAGCAGCATGGCTCGAGTAACCGTAGAAGACTGTATCGCAGCGGTGCCCAACCGTTTTGAGCTGGTCATTACCGCATCCCAGCGCGCCCGCATGATTGCCAATGGTGCTGACCCGCTGGTCGATGAAGAATCCGACAAACCAACCGTCATTGCCCTGCGCGAGATTGCCGAAGGCGTTGTCAATGATGACAATATCGGCGCGCTGCAGGCCGATCTGGACACCCGTCTGGCCGCCATGCAGGTCGAAGTTCCGCCACCCCCCGACGACGAAGACTGATCGGACTTCGTGCCGATTCATGCCTGACGCAGAGCCCGCCCTGATGCTGCCCGGGCCGGTTCGACAACTGCGCGACCTGCTCAACACCTATCTGGAGCCCGAGCAAGTCGCCCAGGTGCTTCGCGCCTATACGACCGGTGCCAGTGCCCACCAGGGTCAAAAGCGTCGTAGTGGTGAAGACTATATTCTCCATCCCGTGGCCGTGGCCCAGATTCTGGCCGGCATGCGGATGGATCACCAGACCATCACCGCCGCGATCCTGCACGATACAGTCGAAGATACCGAGCTTGAGCATGCTGACCTGGTGCGAGACTTTGGCCAGGAAGTCGCCAAACTGGTTGACGGGGTCACCAAGCTCGACAAGATGAAGTTTCGTACCCGACGCGAAGCCGATGCGGAAAGTTTCCGCAAGCTTTTGCTGGCCATGAGTCGCGACTTGCGGGTGATTTTCATCAAGCTGGCCGACCGCTTGCACAATATGCGCACTATCGATGCGATGTCGGCCGATGCTCGCCGCCGCATTTCCTCCGAAACCCTGGAGATCTACGCGCCAATCGCTGATCGACTGGGCATGAACGCGCTCAAGGAAGAGCTCGAAGAGCAAGGATTTGCCAATCTCTACCCCAACCGGCACAAGGTGATCAGTGCGCGGGTCAAGTCGGTGGCAGGCAACCGGCAGGATGTGATCGACTCGATTACGGCCGATCTCAAGAAACGTCTGAGTGAAGCCGGCATCCCGTGCCGGGTCGAAGGCCGAACCAAAACACCGTACTCGCTGTACTGCAAGATGCGCGATAAATCGCTGCCCTACGAACAGGTGTCGGATTTGTTCGCGTTTCGCATCATCACCCATTCTGACCCGCATTGTTATCAGGCGCTGGGCGTTGCCCACAGCATGTATCGGCCCAAGCCAGGCAGCTTCAAGGACTACATCGCACTGCCCAAACCAAATGGTTATCAGTCCCTGCATACCATCATTCATTCGACCTTCGGCGTTCCGGTAGAGATTCAGATCCGCACCGAGGAAATGGACCTGGTGGCCGAAAAAGGTGCTGCTGCGCACTGGCTTTACAAGGCAACGCCCGACCGGACGACGGCGGTGCGGGCGCGCGAATGGCTGCTCAAGCTGGTCGATTCTCAGTACCGGGCGACGGATTCGAGCGAGTTCATGGATAGCGCCAAGTCCGAGTTGTTTCCGGACGAAATCTTTGTCTTTACACCGCGCGGAAAAATCATTGATCTGAAAGCCGATGCAACCGCGCTGGATTTCGCTTATGCCATCCACACCGATGTCGGCAATCAGGCGGTGGCTGCCCGTATCGACAAGCAGCGAATGCCGCTGAGTACTCGTCTGGAAAACGGCCAGACGGTTGAAATTCTGACGGAAAAGGGCCGGACTCCGCAATCGGAATGGCTGGAGTTCGTGATTACCTCCAAGGCTCGCACAGCGATTCGTTCACACCTGAAAAATCTCGAGCAGGCCGATTCCGTGGCCATTGGTGACCGACTGCTGGATCAGGCACTGATTCGTCGCGGCTCGTCGCTGGAGAAGGTTTCCGAGCGCCGGCTGGATCGCTACCTGGCCAAGCTGGGCCTGGAGCGACTCGAAGACCTGCTGATCCGTATCGCCCGCGGCGACATGCTGGCCGGGGTGGCTGCCCACAAGCTGCTGCCACTGACTCAGCGTCATCGGGCTGAGGAAGATACCGCGACCACATTGACCGTCGGCGGTACCGAGGGCAATGCCATTACCTATGCGGCGTGCTGTCATCCAATACCCGGTGATCCGGTGATGGGCTATCTCTCGCCGGGCAAAGGCATCGTCATTCACCGCCAGCGCTGCCCCAATGTGCCCGGTTTGCGTAAAAACCATGCGGACCGCTGTCTGGATGTCACCTGGGAACCACTGACCCGCGGTCAGTTTTCGGTGTTGCTGAAGTTGCTGACCATCAACGGCCCCGGCGTGCTGGCTTCGGTTTCGTCCACGCTCAGCCAGGTCGGTGCCAACATCGAGCGGGTTGAGCAAAAAGACTCCAATCGTGAAACCGCGACCCTTTACTTTGTGCTCAGCGTCCGCGATCGGGTACAGTTGGCCAAAGTCATGCGTCGACTCAAACGCAACCCCAATGTCATTCGCGTATCCCGCGAAATGACCTGAAAAATTAGGTTTTTGAATTTCCTGAACCCTGAACCCTGAAATCAAGCATGCCATGATCAGATCCCCAATCCAGACCAACCAGGCACCGGCCGCCATCGGCCCCTACTCACAAGCCGTTCGAGCGGGCGACACAGTTTACCTGTCCGGCCAGATTCCGCTTGATCCGGAAAGTGGCGAGGTGATCACGGGTGAATTCGCTGATCGCTGCCGGCGTGTGTTTGACAACCTGGCAGCGGTGGCGCAGGCCGCCGGTGGCAGTCTGGATAACGTCGTCAAACTCAACGTGTACCTGACCGATCTGGGCCGCTTTGCCGAGGTCAACGAGATTATGGCCGGCTATTTTTCCGAACCCTATCCGGCGCGCGCCGCGGTCGAAGTTGCTGCGCTGCCCAAGGGTGTGGATGTCGAGATGGACGCCATCCTGGTCACCGGGGATTGACGATCCGCGCATGTGATGGCAATCCGCGCCTGATCCGGTGAGTGGCAGCGAACACGTTGATGATCGACGCGGTGATCGACTGATCACAGACCTGAGCGGGGTCGGTGAACGCGTTGCCGCCCGTCTCAAGGCGTTGGGGCTGGAGCGAGAGCGTGACCTGTTGTTCCATTTGCCCTTGCGTTATGAGGATCGCACCCGTCTGACGCCCTTGAACCGGGTCAGGATCGGCGCGACGGTGCAAGTCGAAGGCCAGGTCATTCACCAGGAAATCCGCTTTGGTCGTCGTCGCATGCTGCTGGCAACGCTGGCCGATGATCATGGCCAGATCGTGTTGCGATTCTTTCGCTTTTTCCCTAGCCAGCAGCGCCTGCTCAGGGAAGGTCAGCATCTTCGCTGTTATGGCGAGGCTCGCTTCGGACCGGAAGGTTTTGAACTGATCCATCCGCAATGCCAGGCCTTTGGTGCTGGTCAGGCGTTGCCGCTGCCTGATTCCTTGAGCCCGGTTTATCCGACAACCCAGGGCCTGGCCCAGGCCACCTTGCAGCGACTGATTGCGGGGGTTGTCCAGCGTCTGCGCACTGGCCAACTTGAACTGCCTGACCCATTGCCCAGGCAGTCGGCAAAGCTTGACCTGAAAACCGCACTGCTGACCGTTCACGCACCAGAGTGCAACGAGGATCTTGGCGCGCTGATCGACGGCAATCATCCGGCGGTCAGGCGTCTGGCGCTGGAAGAGTTGCTGGCGCATCACCTGGCGCTGGCCCGCCTGAACCGGGCCCGGGCACGCCAGCGCGCGATCGCCTTGAATGATACGCGCAAGCTGGTGCCGGCACTAATTGGCAATTTGCCGTTTGCGCCAACCGCGGCGCAGACCCGGGTTATCGACGAAATCGCCAGCGACCTGGCGCGCCAGCGTCCGATGCGCCGCCTGGTTCAGGGGGATGTGGGGTCGGGAAAAACGCTGGTCGCGGCGGCGGCGCTGATGACCGCGGCCTCGGCCGGTTACCAGTCCGCGATTGTGGCCCCGACCGAAATTCTGGCCGAGCAACACTTTCAGAGTCTGGGTGTATGGCTGGATGCACTGGGCCTGAATACCGTCTGGCTGGCCGGCAAGGTCAAGGGCAAGGCCAGAAAACGTGCGCTGGAAGCACTGGCCGGAGCGGCCGATGTGGCCATCGGAACCCATGCCCTGTTCCAGGAAGGTGTGCAGTTTCGCGACCTGGCCCTGGTAGTCGTCGACGAGCAGCATCGCTTCGGTGTGCATCAGCGATTGGCATTGGCCGCCAAGGGCTCGCACGGAAGTCGTCTGCCACATCAGTTGGTGATGACCGCGACCCCGATTCCGCGCACTCTGGCGATGACGACCTATGCGGGTCTGGATGTTTCGGTGATTGATGAGCTGCCGCCCGGACGCAAGCCGGTGACAACGGTCGCGGCCAGTCAGCAGCGCCGGGATCAGGTGATCGAGCGACTCGAACAAGCTCTGGCCACCGGCCGTCAAGCCTACTGGGTATGCCCCTTGATTGAGGAATCCGAGGTGCTGGAGGCCGAGGCGGCCGAAACCCGCGCCGTCGAGCTGAAAAAAGCACTACGAAATTTCGCCATTGGCCTGATTCATGGGCGGATGAAGCCAGCCGACAAGCAGCAGGTGATGGCCGACTTCAGCGCCGGGGAGATCGACTTGCTGGTGGCCACCACCGTGATTGAAGTCGGTGTCGATGTGCCCAATGCCAGCCTGATGATGATCGAGAATGCCGAACGTCTGGGTCTGTCCCAGCTTCACCAGTTGCGCGGACGGGTTGGAAGAGGCAGTGATCAGTCAGCCTGCGTGCTGCTTTACAAACCACCGCTCGGGCCGATCGCCGAAGCCCGGCTGAACGTCATGCGCGAGTCAACCGATGGTTTCCTGATTGCCGAAAAAGATCTCGAACTGCGCGGCCCCGGCGAAGTGCTGGGCACCCGCCAGACCGGCATGCTGCGATTCCGTATCGCTGACCTGGCGCGCGATGCCGACCTGCTCGACCCGGTCAAGACGCTGGCCGGCAAGCTGAACCGAAAAGCGGCCGATATCGTGATCGAACGCTGGGTCGGTCTGGCCGAACAATTCGTCGACGTTTGAGCAAGTCTGACGAGCCTTGGCCAACTGGTTGGCATGGGATTTGTTTTGAGGGAGCTACTCGGAGGTTTCCGGAATGGCTGGCTGGAACGAGACGTTGAACTCGGTCAGATACCAGGTGGTCAGTCCTTCGAAGCCGGAATCCGACAGGATGTAAATCCAGAGCCGCCCGCTGGCATCGGTTGTGGCTCGGTAATTCTGGCCGTGCGTGCTCAATCGCTTCTGGATCCACGGTCGGTTCGGATCGCCACACAGGTCCGGACTTTGACCGTTGGCCAATGTGCCAGCCGACAAGGCAAATTCACCCGCTTGCGACTGCTGGCCGAGGTCAATATTGGAACGCCGCGTCGGCGGTACATTCGCCAGGCCGCTGTCTTCGAGTATGGCCGCCGGTTGCTCGGGACTGGCCCCGAGCCTGATAAAGACGCTGTCACCCGGTGAGCCACCGATGCCGAAGCAGCCATCGGGCTCATTCGTCAGTATCTGGGCTTCGAAGCTCAACACGTATTCGGTGTCGGGTTCCAGGCCATCGAGCGGGCGCATCAGCAGCATCATCAAATCATCCGAGCGGTTCGATCCGGTCAGTCGCAGGCCGCCGCGCTGGCTCCAGGGGCCGGGCAGGGGTTCAAAACCACTGTCGAGTTCGAAGAACGCATCTTCGCCATCCGGAAAATCGAGAAACAGCGCCTGGAAACCGGCCGGCGAAGTGGCCAGCGAAAAGCGGGTTTCCTGGGCGGGGTCATCACTGGCCGGGCAGCGTTGTCCATCGATGCGGCTAAGGCGGGCAAGCGCAATATCGCCGGCCTCGAAGCCGGCAGCGATCGGCTGATACTCAAGCGTTGCCGTATTGCACCCGGTTTGGGTAAACACCACCTCGCCCCAGTTCTCGACGTCAATGTCAGCCGGATCAAACAGGGGCGGAAACAGCGCGCCCTCGCGCCGGTCCAGACTCGCCCGGAAAGTATCGCCCTGAATCAGGCCGTGGCCGAACAACCACATCGATTGACCGGCATTGTCGTATACATACCAGACGATCAGTGCCTGGCTGTTGTCGAGAATCTCGATCTGCAATCCGTGGCCGCTGTTGGCCGGATCAAACCAGTTGCCACTGGTGTCACTGGTAATTGGATGCTGGGCGACGATAGTGCCCGGCAGCAGGGCCAGCAGACTGGCCAGACAGCACAGGAATCTCATGAACTTGTTGCTCTCCAGGTACTGAATCAGATGGCTTCAGTGTAGCCAAATTCAGAGCCGACTGCGATGGCCGCAATGAATTGGCATACTATCTTTACGGTCCAACCTCGTTGAAGTTGCTGATGAATGAAAAACGGGGCGCGCCCCGACCGCCGGAAGAGCTACCGCTGGCCGCTCCGTGTCGGGAGCTGTCGCCCGTCGCTCCTTTGAAATGGCTGGAATTGGGCTGGCAGGATATCAAGTCCGCCCCGAGGCAGAGCCTGACTTTTGGGTTTCTGCTGGTGCTTTTGAGCTATCTGGTCTCCCTGGCCACCTGGGCCTGGGGCAATCTGGGACTGTATTTAGGTCTGGTCACCGGTTTTGTGTTTATCGGGCCGTGGTTGGCTCTGACTTTATATGCGATCAGTCGGCGTCTTGAAATGGGCCGCAAGGTCAGCATCCGTCGCAGCCTGGCCGATGCGGGACAGTCTCTGCTTGGCGGGCTGTTCTTCGCCGTCATACTGGTGGTGGTTTTGCTGGTCTGGGCTCGTGCCGCCAATACGCTCTACATTTTCTTTCCAGCGATTCATGAACCGGGCTGGCGTGATCTGCTCGTATTTCTGGCCATTGGCAGCCTGGTTGGCCTGCTGTTTTGTTTGGTCGTGTTTTCGGTCAGTGCCTTTTCCCTGCCGATGCTGATGGACCGGCGTTGCGACGCCATTACCGCGGTCGTCACCAGCGTCAACGCGGTGCTTCGTAACAAGGGTGCGATGCTGGTCTGGGCCGGCATGATTGGGGCTGCCGTGCTGCTCGGCGCCCTGACCGCCTGGCTGGCTTTTGCCGTATTGATGCCGCTGCTGGGTCACGCCACCTGGCATGCCTACCGTGAAACCATTGATGCGTCTGAGTGGCCGGAGCTGTCGCCGGTCGACTGGCGGGCCCGTGAGCGGGCTGTCATGCAGAAAACCGGTCACTTGTGAGATACTAGAGAATTCCATACGGCCTCGTACTGAGCCACGCGCCGATCCGATCCGGTGCCGGGACAGTGCATGATGCCCAGACGACATCCATCAGCCAAGGAGATTACCGGTGGCCGAACGCAAACTCATCCTGACTGATTCCGAATCCGGAAAAACGATTGAACTGCCGGTGGTGACCGGTTCGGAAGGGGACCCGACGATCGATATCAGTCGTCTTCACTCCGAGCTGGGCTATTTCACCTTCGATCCCGGTTATGGGGCTACCGCCAGTTGCAAAAGCGACATCACCTTTATCGATGGCAACGAGGGTATTCTCCGTTACCGGGGCTACCCGATTGACCAGTTGGCCGAAAAGTCCAGCTTTCTTGAAGTTGCCTATCTGTTGCTCTATGGAGAGCTGCCATCGGCTGATCAGTTTTCGAACTTCGACCATGACATCACCTATCACACCATGGTCCACGAGAAGGTCAACAATTTTATCTCGGGCTTCCACTACAACGCCCATCCCATGGCGATTTTGTCCGGCGTGGTGGGTTCGATGGCGGCTTTCTACCACGACAAGCTCGATGTCAATGATGCCGAGCAGCGCGATCTGGCTGCCAAACGTCTGATTGCCAAAATGCCAACCATTGCGGCGGCGGCCTACCGTCATTACATGGGCTGGCCATGCGCCTATCCGCGTAATTCGCTGAAATATTCCGAGCGCTTCCTGCACATGATGTTTTCGGTTCCGGCCGAATCCTACGAGGTCAATCCGGTCGCTGCCAAGGCGCTGGATCTGCTGTTTATCCTGCATGCCGACCATGAACAGAACGCCTCGACCTCAACCGTCCGGCTGGTCGGGTCCACCGGTGCCAACCCTTACGCCTGCACAGCCGCCGGGATAGCCGCACTCTGGGGTCCGGCCCATGGGGGTGCCAACGAAGCTGTGCTCAATATGCTCAATCAGATCGGCAATGTCAGCAAGGTTGGCGATTACATCAATAAAGCCAAAGACAAGAACGACCCGTTCCGGTTAATGGGTTTCGGGCATCGGGTCTACAAGAATTTCGATCCGCGCGCGACCATTATCCGCAAGGCTTGCCACGAAGTGCTCCAGGAGCTGGGGCAGTCAGATCCCTTGCTGGATCTTGCGATGGAACTGGAAAGGATCGCGCTGGAAGACGACTATTTTGTTGAGCGCAAGCTCTACCCCAATGTCGACTTCTACTCCGGCATCATCTACAAGGCACTCGGCATTCCAACCAGCATGTTCACAGCGATGTTCGCCATCGGCCGCACCGTCGGCTGGGTCAGCCAGTGGCTGGAACAAAGTGCCACCCCGCACCGCATCGGCCGCCCACGCCAGGTTTATACGGGTGCCGGGGAACGGGATTACGTGAAAATCGACCAGCGCTAGGGTGCTGGTCTCTGGGGAGAAGGGGAAGAGGACAGAGGACAGAGGACTGAGGACTGAGGACAGATCCCCCTCTCACCCTCTCACCAGCCTTACTCAAAGAAACAGGTCGGGCAACAGTTTTTCGCCTGGCTTGACGGCGTACTGGTCCAGGTCGGTGATGCCGGCCTGGGCCAAGGCCTGGTCGTCGATAAAGAAGTTGCCGGTGGTGTTGGCGGCTTTTTGGGTCAGTATCCAGTGGGCGGCGTCGGCCATGATGTCCGGCTTGCGGCAGTTTTCTGGATTGACGGTACCTCCCAGCATGGCCAGTGCGGCGGTGGCAATGACCGTGCGGGGCCACAGCGCGTTGACCGCGATACCATCCTGGCGGAATTCCTCGGCCATGCCCAGTACGCACTGGCTCATGCCGTATTTGGCCATGGTATAGGCCACATGCGGTGAAAACCACTTGGGGTCCATGTTCAGCGGTGGCGACAGGTTGAGGATATGCGGATTGTCGGCCTGCTTGAGGTAGGGGTAGGCCGCCTGTGAACAGACAAAGGTGCCGCGCACGTTAACCCCGAACATCAGATCAAATCGCTTCATTGGCACCTCGGGAGTTGGTGCCAGGTAAATGGCCGATGCGTTGTTGACCAGGATATCGATGCCGTCGAAATGCTCGGCCGCTTGCGCCATCGCGGCCGCGACGGCATCTTCATCGCGAATGTCGAGCTTGATGGCCAGGGCTTTTCCGCCGGCTGCTTCCACCTCGTCAGCTGCGTCATAAATGGTGCCCGGGAGCTTGGGATGATTGCGGTCGGTCTTGGCCGCAATCACGATACTGGCACCGTCAGCGGCGGCCCTCAGAGCGATGGCCCGTCCGATGCCGCGCGAGGCACCGGTAATGAACAGGGTTTTGTTCTTGAGTGTGGATAACATGATGAACCTGGTCGAATACAAGAAAGTCAGAGGTTATCCTACTCCAGTCAACTCTCGGGCAGAGTATCTGTTTCACGGATGAATAACGGAGTGCTTGCTGCGCTGGCGGCCATCGCCGAATCCCACCCCATATGGCTGGTGGTACTGGCTTTTGTCTTTGCTTTTCTGGAATCGCTGGCGATCGTCGGCATTATCATTCCAGGCATCATTCTGCTGTTTCTGGTTGGTGCCCTGATCGGGCCGGATGCGGCGCTGTTCCTGGCCTGCTGGATGGCGGCTTTTGCCGGCGCCTTGCTTGGCGATGGCGTCAGTTTCTGGCTGGGTCGGCGTTATCGCGACCGTATCCCATCGGTTTGGCCGTTTCGTCAACGTCCGGAACTGCTGGTGGCCGGTCAGGAACTGTTTCAGCGACATGGTGGCAAGGCCATTGTTGTGGCCCGATTCATCGGTCCCATGCGCCCCTTGTTGCCGCTGATTGCCGGCTCGATGTCTGTGCCGCGCCGTTTGTTTTATCGTTACGCCATTCCGGCCTGCCTGGTCTGGGCTCCGGTTTACCTGTTGCCGGGCATGTTGTTTGGTGCCTCGATGGAGTTGGCAGCCGAGTTTGCCGGTCGTCTGGCGATTCTGCTGGCGATTGTGGTGTTGGGAATCTGGCTGGTGCTGTGGGTGACTCGCCAGGTCTATGAATTCACGGCGCGTCGCAGCGGCTGGTGGCTCAAGAGTCTGATTCGCTGGAGCCGCACCCATCCGTACCTTGGCAAGGTGGTCGGATCGCTGCTGGAGCCAGGTCGGCGCGAAATCCTGTCGGTGACCTTGCTGGGATTGCTGTTGGTGGTCTCGATTGCCGTGCTGCTGGCAATCCTGCTGGTTGCTCCGTTTGCCGATACCAGTTGGGATGCCAGCCGCCAGATGGCCGGCTGGGCTGCCAGCTTGCGCAATCATTTCGCCGATCCGGTATTTGCGGCCCTGACGCTGGCTACGGGTACCCAATCCATGATTCTTCTGGCCGGCTCCATCGGTGTGATTCTGCTTGCCCTGGGCCGGATCAATGCGGCATCGCACTGGGCGATGGCGGTGCTTGGCGCATGGTTGCTGGCCGAGCTTCTGATACGGCTGACAACGCTGATGGTTGATCAACCGGAGATCATGCCAACCCTGGGTCAGGTACCTTTTCTGCCCTTGGTGCTGGCGACCGTGGTATTCGGCTTCTTTGCCGTGCTGCTGGGCAAGGATTTGAGCGCTCGCAGCCGCAAATGGCCTTATCTGGCCGCCGCCAGTCTGCTGGCACTGTCCGGATTCGCTCATTTCTACCTGGGCCGAGCGTCCGTTATGGGCCTGCTGGCCGCGCTCGCGCTGGGACTGGGCTGGTTGGCGCTGATTGGCATCGGTTATCGACAACGAGCCAGAGCCAGATCTCATCCGGGTGCACTGGCCGCGGTTTTCTATACGCTGGCCATTGGCATTGCCGTGGTCAATATCAAGATTGGAATGGAAGAGCTGCTGGAGGCGACTCGATTGGTGCCACCCAGCCGATGGGTCGATGCCATGGAATGGCGCCATAGCGAATGGCAATCTTTGCCGGCCCGCTATTCACGTATCGGCAGCGAAACACGCACACGTTTCGATGTGCAGCTTGCGGCACCCCTGGATCGCATAGAAAGAACACTGGCAGAACAGGATTGGCAAAGCTTGCCGGAAGTGCGGATGCGGGATCTGTGGTCGATTTTGATTGGCCATCCCGAGCCACTGAGCCTGCCGCACCTGAACCGGGACTTTGCCGGACGTCCGGATGACCTGATCATGCGCTTGCCCCGGGATGACGGCAGCGTGATTCTGCTGCGCCTTTGGGAATCGGGGGTAAGGCTGATGCCAGCGGACCGGCCGGTCTGGCTGGGTCAGGTACGTGTCGTGCGTCCAGGCTTGTTGCTTGGCAGCCTGACGCGCTGGTACCCGGTTGACGAACAGCACGAGCTGGCCCAGCAGGCACTGGCCAGTGCGCTTGACGATTGGTGGCAAGCGGAATCGGACGATGGACCCCGTCGCTATGCCGAGCCGGATTGATCGCGTTCGGCCATTTCCTCGATCAACCCGATCAGTATATCCAGCCGCTTTTCAGGATGCAGGGATTCCAGCAGGTTCTGGGCTCGCGGGCGATCCAGCGGCAGAATGCTGGCCAGTCCGAAGCTCAGGCTGGCGGCATCGTCGGCATCCACATCCAGTTGCCCGCCCAGTTCCCGGTGATTGAGAATTTCGCGCATCAGCGATTGCAGTGCCGCGTGGCGTGCAGCGATCGGTTCGGCGAGCTGATCATGCAGCCAGTCGACCTCGCCGATCAGCAAGCCATCGTCACGAGCGCGAGTTGATCGGATCAGAAAGCGGCGTTGACCCCGGCAATCAATCCCCAGAAGCCCGTCTTTCAGGGTTGAAAAATCAGTCACCAGGGCTTCGGTCCCGATCCGGGCATGGCCGCCGGCTACCGACCTATCGGTGTCCAGCCGCCAGACCACGCCGAACCCGCTGCCGGCGCGCATGCATTCACGGACCATATCAATATAGCGTGACTCGAAAATACGCAGCGGCAGGTGCCCGCCTGGAAACAGGACGACGTTCAAGGGGAACAGGGGCAGGGAGGTTGTCATCGGAAAAACAGCATAACCATCTGTACATCAGCGAACTGTCAACTCACACGACGACTTGTGCGCTCGGCCAGCGCATCGACAAAGCGTTGCGAGGCATTACCAAACCCCTGGTTGCTCATAAAGACCACATGATCACCGGGGCGTGCGGCTTCGACCAGGTCACTGACCAGGTTACTGACCTGGCCACGTGGCCGCCCGTTTCCTTCCAGTTTGCCAAGCACGTCGTGCGGATTCCAGTCCATGGCATCAGAGGTCTTCAGCCAGACGTGATCTGCGGCGGTCAGGGCATGCGGCAGGTCATCAATATGATGACTGCCGCGCATGGTGTTGCTGGCCGGTTCCAGCGCCAGGAGAATGCGCGCATTCCCGACCGAGCGGCGCAGGCCCTCCAGGGTCAGTCGAATCGCTGTCGGGTGATGGGCGAAATCGTCATAAATGCGAATCTCGTCGATCTCGGCAATCAACTCCATGCGTCGTTTGACGCCTTCGAACTTGGCCAGCGCGGCAATGGCGTTCGACGGTTCGATGCCGGCAGCACTGGCAGCGCTGATGGCGGCCAGCGCATTGAGGGCATTGTGCCGGCCGCTCAAGTTCCAGCTCAAAGTGCCAAGCGATGTTTCGTTGTGAAAGAACGCCAGTTGATGAGCGCTGGGTTCGATCAGTTTGACACGCCATTCCAGGCCCTCCTGATCGTCGAAGCCAAACGGCTGCAATTGGCTCCAGCAGCCCATTTCCAAAACTTCTTTGAGCGCCTGATCGCCGCCGTTGACGACCAGCGTACCGTTGCCGGGCACGGTGCGGATCAGATGATGAAACTGGGTCTGGATGGCGTTGAGATCCGGATAGATGTCGGCGTGGTCGAACTCCAGGTTGTTCAGAACCGTGATTTCGGGTCGGTAGTGGATAAATTTGGCGCGCTTGTCAAAAAAAGCGGTGTCGTACTCATCGGCTTCGACCACAAACCAGTCGGCACCGCTGCGGGCCGACAGGCCGAAGTTGTTCGGAATACCGCCGATCAGAAAGCCGGGCTTGAGCCCGGCCGATTCGAGGATCCAGGCCAGCATGCTCGAGGTGGTCGTCTTGCCATGGGTGCCGGCGACTGCCAGAACACGACGCTGGTTCAAGTAGTTCTCGCCCAGCCAGCGCGGGCCGGAGGTGTAGGGGATCTGCTGGTTGAGTACGTACTCTACGGCCGGATTGCCACGGCTTAAGGCATTGCCGATCAAGACCAGGTCAGGCCGGGTCTTGAACTGATCGTCAGCGTAGCCTTCGGTCAGTTCGATGCCCAGCGATTCGAGCTGGGTACTCATCGGCGGGTACACGTTCTCGTCCGAGCCGGTGACGGTATGGCCATCGGCACGGGCCAGTGCCGCCAGCCCACCCATAAAGGTGCCACAGATACCAAGAATATGAATTTTCACAAGGGTCCTGCCAACGAACTGATGACTACCAGGGAGATGGCCAACAATATCACGGCCACCAGCAGGCCGGTGGAAAACGCCACATCCAGTGCATGCCGCCAGATATGGGCATCAACGGCCAGCGACCAGAAAAAGCCGACCAGCAACAACAAGCCCAGGGTGGGTGACGGACCGGTGCTGGCAGCCAGAGTCAGCGGCAGGGTGAGAATGGACAGCAGTGCGCTGGTGCCGAACAGCGCGGCCAGGGTTTGCTGCCAGCGTGCGGTCCTCTGGCGCAGATTCAGTACAATTCGTACCAGGATCAGCGGTAGCGCCACGGCCAGTGCCATGACCAGCAGCGGTCGTGGATGACCCTCGCCCGAGGCGAGATTGATGGCCGTTATGATCAGGTACAGGACAATGCTGGCCAGCATCGCGGTGCGATTGGCGGGCAGGTCCTGCGGCCCCGAGCGGAGCAGCAAAATGCCGAACAGGCGGGTAATCAGATCAAGCATGGCAAACTCATTGTGAAACAGTCCTCGCCAAGCGGCGGCAAAGCGACATTGTCTCCCGACCGCCAACTGGATGTCAGCGGATCGATGTGTCCGCTGCCGGTGGTGCGTGCGCGACAGGCCTTGAAATCAATGAAAGCTGGCGAGGTTCTGCAGGTCATAGCGACTGATCCGTTGGCCGAACTGGACCTGGCCGTGATGTGCGATCACACCGGGCACCGTTGGCTGGGCGCTGCCAGCGATGCCCATGGTGTGCTGTGCATCCGGATCGAGGTTGTCGACCCGGAAATCGAAAAGACGGCTATTTCAGAGCGTCGACCAGGCGCTGATTGATCTGCTCGATCGATCCAACGCCGTCAACGCTGACCAGCAGACCGCGGGACTGGTAATAGCCGGTTACCGGAGCGGTCTGCTCGTGGTAGACGGTCAGGCGATGTCGAACCACTTGTTCGCTATCGTCCGAGCGATTTTCTTCGGCGGCGCGCTTGGCCAGGCGATCGACAATCTGCTCTTCATCGACACTCAGGGCCAACGCTTTCTCGACCGGCAGTTCAATGCGTTGCAGCAATTCGTCCAGCGCCCGGGCCTGGGCCAGATTGCGCGGGTAGCCGTCGAGGATGTAGCCGGCATTGACGTCATCGGCTCCCAGGCGTTCTTCAATCAGGCCCAATACCAGCTCATCAGAAACCAGTTCACCGGCATCCATCGCGGCTTTGGCCTTTTTGCCCAGCGGCGTGCCGGCAGCAACGGCGGCGCGCAGCAGCACGCCGGTGGAAATATGAGGCACGCCCAGTCTATCCTTGAGCAATGCTGCCTGAGTGCCCTTGCCCGATCCGGGCGGGCCGAGAATTACGATACGCATGATTGAGTTGCCGGAAATCCGCAAAAAGGAAACAAGCCGCTAAAAGTACTGGGTGTTGGCGCGAGTGTCAAATGGGGAAAAGGGGAAAGGGGCGAAGGGGTGTTGGGGCGAATGGGTGATGGGCGGCGAAGTTTGGGGGCGGATGGATTATGCTACGGGTTGAACTCATTTGATGGTGCGTGATTGATGGGCGGGAAAAATGTTTTGTATGCGCAATCCGGGGGGGTTACTCCGGTGATCAATGCCACGGCGGCAGCAGTCATTGAAACCGCGCGGGCTAACAAGCCGAAGATCGGCAAGGTGTTGGCCGCACGCAACGGGATTATTGGTGTGCTCCAGGAGCAGCTGATCGATACTTCGAAACTGAAAAAATCCGAGGTAGCCGCGCTCAGGCACACGCCCGGCGGGGTGTTTGGATCCTGTCGCTACAAGCTCAAGGGTATGGCCGACAATCGGCGCGAGTACGAACGCCTGATCGACGTGTTCCGGGCTCACGATATCGGCGTGTTTTTCTACAACGGCGGCAATGACTCGGCCGATACCGCACTGAAAATCTCCGACATGGCCCGCCAGCTCGATTTTCCCTTGCAGAGCATTGCCGTGCCCAAGACCATCGACAACGATCTGGCGGTGACCGACAACTGCCCTGGCTTCGGTTCGGTGGCCAAGTATGTGGCCGTATCGATCATGGAGGCCAGCCTGGATGTGATGTCCATGGCCTCGAGTTCGACCAAGGTGTTCATCATGGAAGTGATGGGTCGCCATGCCGGCTGGATTGCTGCGGCCGGCGGGCTGGCCTGCCGCGAGAAAGGCGATCCGCCGCAGATCATCCTGTTCCCCGAAGTGCCCTTTGATGAACAGGCCTTCTCGGCCGCGGTCAAGAAATCGGTCGAGGCCAACGGTTATTGCTCGATCGTGGTCTCCGAAGGCGTGCGTGATGCCAGTGGCGAATTTCTGGCCGACGCCGGAACAAAGGATGCGTTTGGCCACAAGCAGCTTGGCGGTGTCGCTCCCGTGGTGGCCGAAATCGTGAAGAAGAACCTCGGCTACAAGTATCACTGGGCAGTCAGCGATTACCTGCAACGCTCGGCCCGCCATATCGCCTCGGCGATGGACGTAGCGCACGCCACGGCCGTCGGCGAGGCTGCCGTCAAACTGGCAATGGCCGGCGAGTCCGGTGTGATGCCGGTGATCGAGCGGACATCCGACAAACCTTATCGCTGGAAAATTTCAACCGCGCCGCTTGACAAGATTGCCAACCATGAAAAAAAGATGCCGAAGAAATTCATCTCGCGAGATGGTTTCGGTATCACGGCTGCTTGCCGAACCTACCTGGAGCCGCTGATCCGGGGCGAGGACTATCCGCCTTATGGTCGTGATGGTCTACCCAGGTATGTCCGCCCGGACTTCACCTATCTGGCGCGCAAGTTGCCGGCCTTCGAGGTTTGAGCCCGGACTATTCATGACCCAACCTACTGCGACGCCCCCAGGCCCCGAATCTGCGACGTTTCACTCGGTCGCTCATCCTCACCGTAC
>CAZFYM010000058.1:0-19723 GCA_964523755.1 uncultured Wenzhouxiangella sp.
CAGTTCCTGGATCTGATCCAGGAAGGCAATATCGGCCTGATGAAGGCGGTCGACAAGTTCGAATATCGTCGTGGTTACAAGTTTTCGACCTATGCCACCTGGTGGATTCGCCAGGCCATTACCCGTTCGATTGCCGACCAGGCGCGCACCATCCGTATTCCGGTGCACATGATCGAGACCATCAACAAGCTCAATCGCGTGTCTCGCCAGATGCTGCAGGAAATGGGTCGTGAGCCCACGCCTGATGAGCTGGCGATCAAGATGGAAATGCCGGAAGACAAGGTTCGCAAGGTCTTGAAGATCGCCAAGGAACCGATTTCCATGGAAACCCCAATTGGTGATGACGAAGATTCGCATCTGGGTGATTTCATCGAGGACATCAACATCCTCTCACCGGTCGATACCGCCACCACCACCGGCCTGACCGATACCGTGCAGAAGGTCCTGGGCGGCCTGACCCCTCGAGAGGCCAAGGTGCTGCGCATGCGCTTCGGCATCGACATGAACACCGACCACACGCTCGAAGAGGTCGGCAAGCAGTTCGACGTTACCCGCGAACGCATCCGCCAGATTGAAGCCAAGGCACTCAGAAAACTGCGCCACCCGACCCGCTCAGAACAACTGCGCAGTTTCCTCGACCTGGAATAGGTAACGGGAAGTCAGGCAAAACTGCTTGAAAGGTCGACCAAACCCTTCAAGTGCAGAAAATCATGGAACCGCCGGAAGCACCGAATCCCCAAGCGTTGCCTGGAGGTGCCCTAATGAATGCTGGCGCTGTGATGAGCAGTTTCGAGCGGCATAGACTGTCGTCCGACGGGCGTTAAATCTTTCAGGACAAAATCAATCGCACGAACCCAGTCCTCAGCCTGGTGAGCAGCCCGGTGTGGCAGAATGCTGCCGAGCAAGTTCTGACAGTGTTCAGGGTCGCAACTTGAGCAGGCAATGGCACCCAGTAATGCCTTTTCAGTCAAGGTCGGCGCCTGAGTCGGCGAGCTTGAAAAAAATTGTGGCCCCGTGGTGTTTTGAATCAGCTCGACCAAGGGTGGAATCAAGCCGCCCAGCGAGTCCAGATTGCGTGCCATCAACCAGTCACGGCATTCAGCCGGACAACTTCCCTCCTGAGCGATAATTCGGAATAGCTGGATCAGCATCCAGCCGACGGGTGGTTGCTGACACATACTATATCCGTTGCTCGACGTGGACCGCCGCCCAGAATCGCTCATTGGGCCGCGGCGGAAAGATCACGTGGAATTCGCGCGAGTGCATTTCCTGTTCAAGTGCCCGGCAAGTGGCGGATAAAACCGGGCTTTCATCGCTCAGTCCAATCAATAACGACGGTCTCGATGGTTCAATGTCCGGGTCCGACTCGAAAAATGCCCGGGCGACAGCATAGTTCGCCAGAACCCGGCAATCATAGCGCTGTGCAGACGCGTTGTCGTCGATTCGAACCAGCCAGTCAAGTCCGGCGCTGGCGATCAACTGCCAGAGCTTTTCGGAAGCCTCTTCTGCTGACGACTCAAGTTGAACGCGCTTTCCGCCAGACTCAGCCACCGCCGCTGCAATCAGCAAAAGCTCCTCGTCCAGGGGGCATCCGGTCAGGCATACGCGGGAAGGCCGAGCCCAGCGCAGCATCCAATACAGTGCACCAAGTCCCGCCATCTGGCCACGCCCGGCGCGATCCAGAAAGGGTCGCCAGGGAAGCAGCGCTTTCCGGGAGAGGACCTTTGACAGGAGATGGCGTGCTCTGGGGTCGGCCGGAATCCGCTCCTGAAGCAGGGGTTTTGGTTGTTGCAAGTCTGCAGCATTCTGGAAAGCGTTAAACACAGCCCTGTCTCTGGCAAAAGTGGTGAACGCTAGCATAGCGATACTTGCCAGTAAGTGCAAATGATTCTTGTTTGTATTAGGTCAAGGCCTGCCGAAACCACTCCAGGACCCGCTGATGGTGCGCCGAGCCATAGCACTCGATGAACTTCCGGGTATGTTCGTCATTCGGGTTATCCAGGGCCTGAATGCGCTTTTTTACGTACTCTGATGTCAGCTCGATACCGCACCAATGCTCAATGCAGTATTGCCATTGTTCGCGAGTGCGGGGAATCGGGTCTTCAGTCGTCATGCTGCATCTCCCAGACCGGGAATGGGTCGCGCAGTCCGGCCCAGCGTTCCGGCTCCATACGGTCACAATCTATCAGGCAGTTTTCCAGTCGCTGCCTGATCAGCCCTTCATCAAGATCGACCGCAGCCTGGGTTGTTTCAATCACCCGGGCCGAGCGATTGAGCGCCTGGATGACCTTGCGGACCAGCGCCAGTTGCTCAGCGTCGACCATATCCGTCTTGTTGATGATGATCGTGTCGGCAAATTCGATCTGGTCGACCAGCAAATACAACCGTTGGTCATTTCCACCAGTTGCTCGTTAGTGCGCTGCAGGCTGGCTTGCCCGGCACGCACCAGATCAGCATCGATATTGACCTAGGACATGTCGTTGACGATCACCGCCACACGCCGACCTTCGGTATTGTTCAGCACGCGGTTAAGCAGGGTCGTCTTGCCGGCACCGAGAAAGCCAGACAGGACAGTGACCGGAAGTCGCTCCATGGAAAGTACTCTTTGCCACCTGAATTGTTACATTATATCATTTCCCGATTACGCGTAAACCTCAGCCATCGCTGAAAGTGGGCCGGTTTGGTGGCCGGCGGCAAGTGGCGTTACCTGCTGGCAAGCCGAGGGCTGATCGGCGTTTATGGAATGACAAGGTTCACGGGAGCTTTGGTGTCAACGAGCTTCATCGTCGATTGTCCGGGCCTGGCTTGTTCGGACTCTCAGTCTGCTGCATCGGGGGGTGTCGGGTACTTCGGGCCGGACGGGGCGCCGATGACACCATAATTGACGCCACGCGTTATTATTACTCATTGACCAACCGAAACCCTGCCCCAGGATTTTTCATGACCGTAACTGTCCGAACGCTGGAAAGTCTGGACCCGGTTTCGCAGCGGCGCATCGACTCGCTGCTGGCCGCTGCGCGGGATTTTGGCCAGCGCGGCTGGACGCCGGCGACCAGCGGCAACTATTCGGTGCGGCTGGCCGATGGCCAGATTGCCGTGACCCGGTCGGGTGCCGACAAGCGGGATCTGCAGATCAGTGATTTGTTGCTGCTCGATCGGGATGGCATGCCGGAAAAAGGCCAGCGCTCGTCGGCCGAAACACCGCTGCATTGGCAAATCTATCGGCACAAAACCGAGGTCAATGCCGTGCTTCACGTGCACTCACCGGCTGTTACCGTGGCGTCTCGCCTGGCGATCTGCGAGCGCGGTATCCGTGTTCACAACTATGAATTGCTCAAGGCGTTTAGTGGGGTTGATACCCACGACATCGAGATTGAGCTGCCGATCGTCGCCAATGACCAGGATATGGTCCGCCTGGCTGCTGCTGCCGAGCCCATTCTGAGTGCGCCGAATCCTTGCCCGGCCTACCTGATCGAGGGCCACGGTATGTACGCCTGGGGTGAGGAGGTCGCTGATGCGGCTCGCCACCTGGAGGCGATTGATTTCCTTTTGAACTGTTACCTGCTGGAGCGTAATGCCAGATCATGAGTGAACTGAGAATTTTTTCCGACGATAACCCGGACGCGGCCACGTTTGCCAGCCGTGATCATGCCGCCATTGCCGAGCGCCTGAGCCAGGCCGGTATCCGCTTCGAACGCTGGGAGGCCAGCCGAGCGATTGGCCCTGAAGATTCGCCCGAAGACATTCTGGCGGCCTACGCCGAACCGATTGAACGGCTGAAAAATGAGGAGGGCTACGTCACAGTGGATGTGGTCAGCATGTGGCCGGATCATCCTGATCGTGAGGTTGCGCGCAAGAAGTTTCTCGAAGAGCACACCCACGCCGAAGACGAGGTGCGCTTTTTCGTCAACGGCAAGGGCCTGTTCAGCCTGCATATTGGCAACGAGGTGCTTGAAGTCGTGTGCGAGCGCGGTGATCTGATCGGCGTGCCGGCCAAGACCACCCACTGGTTCGATATGGGTCCAAAGCCCGAATTCACCGCGATCCGGCTGTTTACCAGCCCCGAGGGCTGGGTCGCCGAATTCACCAGCAGCGATATCGCCCAACGCTTCAATCGGCTGGAATCATGAGCCGACCTGATCATCGAATCGTTTTGACTGATATCGAAGGCACGATTGCCGATATCGCCTTTGTGCGCCAGGTATTGTTTCCCTATGCCCGCAAGGCACTGCCGGAATTCGTGAAGGCTCATGCCAGCGATACTGCCGTCCGGGGCGAGCTGGACGCGACGGCTGAACTGGCCGGACTACCGGCCGACGATACGCAGGCATTGATCAACATCTTGTGCGAATGGATCGATCAGGACCGCAAGGCCACACCACTGAAAACCCTGCAGGGCATGATCTGGAAGAAAGGCTATGCGGATGGTGATTTTGTTGCCCATCTCTACCCGGATGCACATCGCTGGCTGGCTCGGCGCCACGCCGAAGGCGTGCCGATGTGCGTCTACTCATCCGGCTCGATCGCGGCCCAGGATCTGTATTTCCGTCATAACGAGTTTGGTGACTTGCGGCCCTGGTTCAAAGGCTTTTTCGACACCACCAGCGGCCCGAAGAAGGCATCCGAATCGTATCAGGGCATCGCCGCACAGATTGGCGCAGCACCCAATAGCGTCGTGTTCTTTTCCGACAGCCCCGAGGAACTGGATGCCGCCACCGAAGCCGGGATGGTGGCGGTGCAGATTTGTCGCGACGGCCTGGACCCGTGCGGCCGCCATCCGGCTTTTGAAAGTTTCGAGATGATCAACCTGGAGGACCTGTGAACCTGGCTCAAGAACTGGTCGGGCAGTCGCGACTGCCCAACGTCAAAACCACCATTTTTGCGGTGATGTCGCAATTGGCCGGCGAACATGGTGCCCTCAACCTGTCCCAGGGCTTTCCCGATTTCGAGTGCCCGGAGCGCCTGCGCGAGCTGGTGGCCGAGGCGATGAAGGCGGGCCATAACCAGTACGCCCCGATGCCCGGCCTGCCGCTGCTGCGCCAGCGAATTGCCGAGAAGGTCAAGTCGCTGTACCAGGCCGAAGTGGATAGGGACGCGGAAATCACCGTGACAAGCGGAGCTACCGAAGCACTGTTTGTCTCTATTCAAACCGTGGTCCGTCCGGGCGATGAAGTTATCCTGTTCGACCCGGCTTACGACTGTTACGAGCCGGCGGTGGAACTGGCCGGCGGACGGGCCATTCATCTGCCGCTGAGCGCGCCGGATTACTGCATCGACTGGCAGCAACTGAAAGACACGATCACACCGAAAACCCGCCTGATCGTGATCAACTCGCCGCACAACCCGACCGGCGCTGCGCTAGGCCCGGATGACCTGGATCACCTGGCCGAAGTGATTGACGACAGCAAGACTTACCTGATCGGTGACGAGGTCTACGAGCACATCATTTTCGACGGCGCCGAGCATCAAAGCCTGTTGCGCCGCGACGAGCTACGCCAGCGCAGCTTCGTCATTTCCTCGTTCGGCAAGACTTACCACACCACCGGCTGGAAAATCGGCTACTGCATCGCACCACCGCCGATGACCGCCGAGTTCCGCAAGATTCACCAGTATGTGACCTTCAGTATCTCGACCCCGATGCAGCACGCCATTGCCAACTTCATGGCCGATCCGAGTTTTCACCTGGATCTGCCCGCGTTCTACCAGGCCAAGCGCGACTATTTTCGCCGGGCCGTCGAAGGCAGCCGATTCAAGGTGTTGCCCTGTCGCGGCACCTACTTTCAGTTGCTTGACTACCAGGCCATCAGCGACCGGCCGGATACCGAGATGGCGCGCTGGCTGGTCGAGCAGGCCGGGGTTGCGGCCATTCCCGTATCCGTTTTCTATGCCAACGACTCAGGCCGGAACCATCGCATCCTGCGTTTCTGCTTTGCCAAGAACAACGATACCCTGGATAAGGCCGCCGAGCGCTTGCGCACTCTGTAGCAGGTCCGGATAGATCAGGCAGTCAAAGAAAATTGGCACAAATAGCTGTTGCCTTGCGAACTCTGGTGCAGTTCTTATCCATTTTCGGAGCGTCGCATGCTTACTGTCTGCCGAGTGTCATGGCTTTATTTGCTGAATTTCGCCCTTTCCCTGGGCACTGTCGTTCTATTGCTTTTGGTTTCGGGCGCAACCCAGGCAAGCGGCCAAACGGGCAGTCAGGATGAGGAATTGATCGCTGGCGGCGTGCTGCGAGTTGGCTCGGGCTGCACATTCAGCACCATTCAGGCCGCTGTCAACTCGGTCAGCGCCGGCTCCAGCGCAGAAATCCGCGTCAGGTCAGGCACCTACACCGAGGCTGTCAGTATCGGCAACAAGAGTATCCAGCTTGTTGGTGGCCACGCCAGCTGCATCACCGCCAGCCCGTCCGGCACCTCAACGATCCAGGCACCCGGCGGCAGTCGCCCGCTTACCGTGTCTACCGGCAGCAGCGGCGCAATATTTACTCGAGACGCGGGTACTTTCGCCATTTTGGACAAAACGGTGATTCGCGACAACTCCACTCAGGCCGGCACCGGAGCCAGCCTGTTCGCCCAGACCGACTCCCATCTGAGAACCAGCAACTCCTTGATCTTCGGCGGCAACGCCCAGGGCCCGAACCCCAACTACGTGTTCTGGGTCGGCGTAAACGCCAATGTCGACGTTTTCTGGACCACTGTTGCCGATAATCTTCCGGGCAGTGCCATCTTCCGCTTTGGTTCAACAAGCTCGGTGCTGACGTTGCGCGGCAGCATTATTCATGAACCCGGAACCAACATTGGATTCACCGGCGGAGCGACTCCCTCAGTTGACAGCGATTGTGTGGTCTGGCATAGCGATATGTTGATGAACCCGCCCTACAACTTTACGGGCAGTCCGTTTTTCCATCTGGTTGTCGATCCGAATTTTGTCAATCGCGCAGGCAAAGACTTTCAATTGCAGAACGATTCAGAGGCTGTCGACTTTTGCGATTCGTCGCTCCCGCCGGGACAGGCACCGCTAACCGATATCGTTCTCAACAGCCGTGGCCTGCTCACATCGGGCGAATTTCCATTTCGCCCCTACGATCTCGGCGCATTCGAGCGCATTCCGGACCAGCTTTTCAGGGACCGATTCGAAGCATTGACGAGCATGCGCAATCAAAGTCTCAGGCCGGACATCAGTTCCGTGACAGCGGCCGTTGGCTTTGCTCAAAGCGGGCCCAGACGCCATCCGCGCCATCCCAGCGCCCCCGCGTCGCACCCTTGGAATACTCGGTAGCGCGCTGTTCGAAGAAGTTGGCAAACTCCACGCCGTTGAGGATTTCCTGCAGCCAGGGCAACGGGTGATCGGTCAGGGCCGCGTAGTTGCCGTCGCGATGCTCAAAGCAACCGAAGACCGTCGGCAACTTGAGCTGGGCCAGGCGCCAGTCGGCGATGTAGCGCACGTAGGCCTTGATATCGGCCGCACTCATGCCCTCGATCTCACCCAGCTCAAAGGCCAGGTCGACGAAGTTTTCTTCCAGCCGGACCATGGTCTTGGCGACATCAATAATGTCATCGCGCACCGCCGGCGTCATCGCCCCGGTTTCATGGTTCCATTCATGAAACAGGCGGATCACACCTTCGCAGTGCAGAGACTCGTCACGAACCGACCAGCTCACGATCTGGCCCATGCCCTTCATCTTGTTAAAGCGCGGGAAGTTGAGCAGCATCGCAAAGCTGGCGAACAGGCTCATGCCTTCGGTAAACGCACCGAACATCGCCAGCGTGCGCGAGACATCGGCGACGGTTTCCACGCCAAAGGTCTGCATGTAATCGGCCTTGGCCTTCATTTGAGAATAATCGCGAAACGCTTCAAATTCGGCCTTTGGCATGCCTAAGGTTTTCAGCAACAACGCGTAGGCATCGATATGGACGGTTTCCATATTGGTGAACGCGGCCATCATCATCTGAATTTCCAGCGGCTGGAAAATCGGAATATAGCGTTTGAGATAGTTGTCGCTGACTTCGACATCCGACTGGGTGAAGAACCGGAAAATCTGGGTCAGCAATGACCGCTCGGCCGGGCTCAGCCGGTCGCCGCCCCAGTCCTTGATGTCGTCACCCAGCGGCACTTCCTCGCCCATCCAGTGGGTCTGCTGCTGGCGCTTCCAGAAATCATAGGCCCAGCCGTAACGCTCGACATCATAGGTACCGGAAGAAGTCAGCAGGCCGACCTTGCCGGTGCCGATCAGATCGCGCGGGTTGGTCGCCAGATCAATCACTGACACGCCAGGCACTCCTCATAGTCAGTAGAGCCGGTCTTGACGCTGTCGCTGTGGGCCGCATCGAGCTGGCCGGCAAACCCGGCCCGCGAGATCGACTTGGAACGACAGTAATACAGGCTCTTGATTCCGCGCTTCCAGGCCGACCAGTGCAGCATGTGCAAATCCCACTTGTCGATGTCGCCGGGCAGAAACAAATTGAGCGACTGACTCTGGCAAATCAGCGGTGCGCGGTCGGCAGCCAGCTCGATGATCCAGCGTTGGTCAATTTCGAAGGCGGTGCGAAAAACGGCCTTTTCATGTTCATCCAGGCAATCCAGGTGCTGGACCGAACCTTCATGTTCCAGAATCGATGCCCAGGTGCTGGCATCGTCGCGGCCGCGCTCGGCCAGCAGCGCCTGCAGATGACGATTGCGTACGGTAAACGAGCCCGACAGGGTCTTGTGGGTATAGATATTGGCCGGAATCGGTTCGATGCAGGCGCTGACACCGCCACAGATAATCGAGATTGAGGCAGTCGGCGCAATCGCCAGTTTATGACTGAAGCGTTCCTTGCCGCCGACCCGCAACGCATCCGGGCAGGGCCCGCGTTCCTCGGCCAGCGAGCGGGATGCAGCGTCCATCTGACCGCGAATGTGCTTGAAGATCTTCAGGTTCCACGACTTGGCCAGCGCCGACTCCATCGGAATACCCTGGCTTTGCAGAAACGAGTGAAACCCCATCACGCCCAGGCCGATCGAGCGTTCGTTCAGCGCCGAGTAGCGCGCCCGGCGCATCGGCTCCGGTGCGCTTTCGATAAAGTGCGTCAGCACGTTATCGAGAAAACGCGCCACGTCCTCGATGAAATCGGCCTGGTCGTGCCACTCATCCCAGGTTTCGATATTCAGCGATGACAGGCAGCACACGGCGGTGCGCTCGTTGCCCTCGTGATCCACCCCGGTCGGCAAGGTGATCTCGCTGCACAGGTTCGAGGTCGAGACTTTCAGCCCGAGCTTTTTCTGATGGTTCGACATGTCGCGGTTGACGGTGTCGATAAACAGCAGGTACGGCTCGCCGGTCTGCAGGCGGGTTTCGAGTATGCGCTGCCACAGGCCGCGCGCATCGACCCGGCGCAGCACCTCATTGGTTTTCGGGCTTCTCAGTCCAAAATCCGTGCCGTCGGTGACGGCCTGCATGAACTCGTCGGTGATATTGATCCCGTGATGCAGATTCAGCGCCTTGCGATTGAAATCGCCCGAGGCCTTGCGGATTTCCAGGAACTCCTCGATTTCCGGGTGGTGGACGTCCAGGTAGACCGCCGCTGAACCGCGCCGCAGTGAGCCTTGGGAAATGGCCAGGGTCAGGCCGTCCATCACATGCACGAACGGCATGATGCCCGAGGTCTGACCGGTGCCCTTGACCGGCTCGCCGATCGAGCGAACCTGGCCCCAGTAGGTGCCGATACCGCCGCCGTTCGAGGCCAGCCAGACATTCTCGTTCCAGGTATCGACAATGCCATTCAGGGAATCCGGCACCGAGTTCAGAAAGCAGGAAATCGGCAGCCCGCGAGTGGTCCCGCCATTGGAAAGAATCGGGGTTGCCGGCATGAACCACAGTTGCGAGATCGCATCGTAGAGACGCTGAGCATGCTCCAGATCATCAGCGAAGGCGCAGGCGACGCGGGCAAACATGTCTTGCGGGCCTTCACCTTCCAGCAGATAACGATCGGCCAGGGTTTGCTTGCCAAACGCAGTCAGCAGATCGTCGCGCGAGCGGTCGAGTTTGAGTTCCTCGACGCCGGGTCGCGGGCCCAGCGGGGCCGGAACCGGTGCCCGGCGGGCCTCGGCCGGCAGGTTCAAATCATTGAGGTCAGGCGCGGTCTGACGAGCCAATTGATCCAATATTATTCTCCGTCTGGTTGCCAACTCAGGCGGGATCAATATGACGGTCGCGAAACACCCGGCGCCCCCGCGCCGTCCAGTCGCTTACCGCCGGGAAGTCCCGCCCGGGATAAAACTTTTCGTCACGGCAGGTATCCTGGCTCGCGGGTCCTCGTTGTCAGGCTGACCTTCCCGATGAATGACATCACCAGTGGCCGTTTCTGCGCCTGAAAACTCGCCGCCTACAGTTGCGGGAACAGCTCCGGAGTTGAAGTCCAAACTTCGCACCGGATTCCCTAAAAGCCCAATATCTTGTGTTTTTCGGGCACCGTGAGTGCTATATCTTGGGGCAAACCCCCCTGTCGGGTCAAGAGCTTTTTGCCGCGGCTGCCAGAGAATTTGCTAAATGCGCTCAAGTGCAGCCATCAGGCTCGATCAGTCCATGCCGGTGCGGTGCCGGCATCGGATCGCAAGCCTGCACGGGGCTGTGTGCCAGACCTCGAAACGCGGATTGACTGACCCGGCGCAAACCGAAATGCGGGCGCTACCTCCTTGGCGTGGCATGACTCGCAAGGACGAACTGGAGGCCTTGCGCCTGATCGAACAGCACGGTGCCCGGGCGTCCCTCGCTGTCGTCAATGTTGGGAACGTCGGTATCAAGCTCGATGGTTCTGTAGTCACCGTCGTGCCAGAAGCGCAGCGAGACCTTCATGTCTTCTTCGGTAGCATTGATCAGTTCGAGAAAGGTCATCGGGTCTTGGACCATCTCACCATTGACCTCGACGATCAGCGAGCCTGGTTGAATTCCGCTGATCAAGGCCATGCCCTGACTGGCATTGACCAGCACGCCGGTATCGTCGGGCAGTTCAAGCGCCTTTCGCAGCTCGTCGTCGGCCACCATCACGGTGATGCCAAGTGCCGTGACCACTTCATCACCCAGGCCCTGGTAGGCAATGTCCTGGCCAGCCTGCAGGATGGCCGGGGCCACCAGCACCGTCGCGCCGGTGCGCACCGCCAGCGCCAGGCCATCACTGGGACGGGTGTCGATCAGCAAATGCCGGTCGCCGACCTGGATTTCCAGCAAGCCGTGGTAGGTATTGTCGCGTACCTCGTCGACAATCACGCGCGACAGCCGGCCGTCAAGCTGGACAATTACGTCGGCGAGCAGGTCGTGAGTCATCGGACGGGGTGGTTCGATCCCTCGCTGCGCCAGGATGATCGCGCGGGCCTCATTGGGGCCGACGAAAATGGGCACAATATTGCCCGAATCCGGCTCCCTGAGCAGGACCACCGGCGTGCCCAAGATCGGAACAATGCCGACAGCGGCCAGTTCGACTGCGATCAGGTTGCTGCGGTCGACCGCCAGTTCACGGGCCTGAGTCAGGTTGGCGGTCTGCAAGGCAAGCAGGACCAGGCTGATTTGCAGTGTCAAACGGATAGTCATGACCAGGCTCCTGAGAAAAGTCTTGTCTTTCAGACTACAGCTTTCGCATAAAGCTTGCCTTTGCAAGCAGTAAATTAGTGCCTGCCACGGGTATCGCTTCGAGTTTTCTGCGTGTCGTTTCCACGCTCATCCGGGAGCCATGATGACATGGCACGGGTAGCCGCGCACTCTGCAGGTGGTAAAGTGCTTCCAGGTGGGACCGCGACAGTGGCAAGCGTGACTACCAATTATGGCGACAACAACCACAGGAAACTTAAGATGCTGCACAGTAGAGCTGCCCAATTGTTCACTCGATCATTGCACAAGTTGCGTGGATCCAATCCTGCTAAATGTTCGCATCCAGGGTTACAAGCACCCCCCCCGGCCTGCTCTGCAACCGAATTGGGTTTTCCAGGCCAGCTTGGTTGCCGGCATCGGCGTACTGGGAGTCATCGCTTCAGGTTCGCTCATGGCCGGTTCGGCCAGTTCCCAACTGCCGGAGGCGCAGCGGGTGTTCTGGGAGCGACTGCAGGCGCATTGCGGCAGGGCCTACGAAGGAAAACTCTCGGATGTCACGCCCTATTATGACGATGCCACCGAAGCCGGGACCTTGCGCATGTACATCATGGATTGCCAGGATGATCGTATTCACATACCGTACTACGAAGACGATAATCGATCCCGCAACTGGATTCTGACCACCACGGACGGGACCATACGGCTCAAACATGATCACCGGCAACCGGATGGAAGCGAAGACGAAATCAGTCAGTATGGGGGCGATGCGCCGACGCCAGGACTCGAAACCCGTCAGATCTTTCCGGCCGACGATCACACAGCGAAGATTCTGCCCAAGCGAGCCGATAACTTCTGGTTTTTTGATTTCATCGAACCGGACACTTTGCAATACGGAGTCCACTGGCCTAAATATGGCCACTCAATCCGGTTGGAGTTCGACTTGTCGAAACCCATCGAAACCCCGCCGCGACCCTGGGGGTATGAGTAACCCTGGCCGACACCCCTAACCCGCCGGGGATTGAAACATTGACTTGACCTATAGAAGTTTATGAGCCGCTTATTTTTTCCATATTCAGATTCTGTTACTTCCCCGCCAGGTGAAACTGGTCAACAAAAATCATCGGATTGGCCGCTGCATAGACCCGCCTGTGATATTGCCCGGACTGCAAGGCCCCGACTTTCTCGACCAGACCATCCGGCCAACGGATGATGACACTGGCCTCTGTAAATTCACCCAGCCCGAAGTGAATGACCGAGTCATGGGTCGCGCCGCGGCTACCACCGGCGCGCCGCTCGCGCATCTGCATACGCCCATCAGGTGTGGTGACAATCACGACCGTTCCGATGGCGTCCCGATTGATCGGGCCGCTGCCTTCGAGACGAAAACCTAGCCAGTTGTAGCCATTTCCAACCATATTGCGGTACAAGGCATAGCGCTGATCGAAATGATGGAAGAGCAGGTCAATTCGACCATTTCGCTCGTAATCCAGCCAGGCCAGGCCTTCAGTGGCACCGAGAGTGTGAAATCCGGATTCAGTTTCCAGGTCAACGAACACGCCATTTCCCTGGTTGATGAAAAGCCTGTCCTGATTAGTCGAAAAAGGCGCGGTCATCGCCAGCGCCAGATCCTCCCATCCGTTGTTGTTTGCATCAAAAAATGCCGTGCCCCAGCCGATTGCCGGGTGGTTGACCCCAACCGATTCCGTCACTTCAATAAACTCAAGTTGACCTGTAGTGCTTTTCTGGTTCTGGAGGAGGATTTGCTCCATGTAGCCGGAATAGAATAGGTCCCAGTCCCCGTCCTGATCGAAATCGGCAATGGCAATACCCATGCCTTCGGCAGCCCGGTCGGCTCCGCTAGCTATTGAAATGTCCTCGAAACACCATCCTTTGCAACCGGGGCCAAGATTCTTCAGCAGGACGTTGTGATCGTTGCCGACATGCCGACGGTCATTGACAAAGTAAATGTCAGGTCGGCCATTCTGACTGATGTCACCTACCTTGACCGCCAGCGTATTGGAAATCGGACGACTGATTTCCAGGGTTGGTGCAATATCGATGAATTCACCATTGCCCTGGTTGATCAGGATACGATCGTACTGCTCCGGATCGTCAGGATCACGATTGGTCGAATGAACTCCCAGCACCAGATCCAACAGGCCATTGCCGGTCAGATCGGCCCATGCGGCTGCTTCCGTCCGGCCAGTATGGCGGACTGCAGCGGGAGTGATATCCTCAAAACCTGAGCCCTGAATGTTTCGCAGCAGGTGATTCTGTGCATTGCAGGCCAGGAATATGTCCGACCAACCATCATTGTCGTAGTCGGCCACAGCCACAGCATTGCACTGCGAATTCGGCAATGCAATCTGGTCAGCAATTCTGAGATCTTCGCTGAAGGACCCGTCACCATTGTTGAACAGCAACCGGTTGCTCTCAAAGTAACCGTTAAAAAACAAGTCAGGAAAGCCATTGCGGTTGAAATCCCCAACTCCGATGCCGCCACCAGGGGCATTCTGAGAAATTTCAACACTGACTCCCGCATCCACACTGACGTCCCGGTACCATTCGCTGCCCGCAGTCGGGCTCGCCAGGACAATCAGGCAGATCTTGGACAGATCAAACATACTGAAACGATGCATCATTGCGTATCACACCCATCATCAAAGACTAACCGCTCTGAGCCAATCGCTCAACCGATATTTTCGACGTCTGGCGTGATCCGGGTCGAGCTCGTGGTTGTACTCCAGGCGCTGCTCTTCTTCTCTGCGGGCGCAGGCAGCTGCCGATGGTTTGACTTCCGTGAAACGGCAAATCCGTGCAATTCAACCAACCATTATCGGGCACTGTGTGCGCGTTGGTCAAAGCAATACCTGATTACGCAGGTTTCTCAGCCACTTTACAGAGTGTTTAACCGTGCTGATCCAGGTTCCCGTGTCTATCGATCGCTTCGAGCATCCGGTGGTGCCAGGTGCTTCGGGCCGGCCGGGGCGATCGGCACGGTAGATCCGCTCGGTTCACGGGAGCTGGCGGCCCACGAATAACGGCTGTTGCAACGGGTCGTTGTGAGGGTTTCCTGATAATTCTGTGGCCGGCAATGATGCTGATGGTTCCGAGGAGGCTGCCACGCCCCGCCCGGCCCGAAGCACCCGACACCACTTGCCGCCTGCCACCAAACCTGCCCCCTCTCGGCGATGGCTGAGGCTTATGCGTAATCAGGAAGCAATATGTAAAGCGATCAGGCCGTTGGTTGGCAGTATTCTGATTCAGCCAGGAAGGAATGGAGCCGGCGCAATGCCTGATGGCTCGCTACCCTGATACCGCGCTGAAACTCGTTGCTGCTGCCCACCCAGTTGGTGACGTCATGACGTCCGCGTGAAATGGTGGTGTCGTTGCCGGTGCCGACACTCAGAACTACGGTGTAGAAACCCCGCATCGCCTTTCCCTCGGCATAGGCATGGCGCACACCCACCATCAGCTCAGGGCCGCTCTCGCCAAAGCGCAGGATGGTGTTGATTTGCTCATCCAGATAGTCAATCAGATTCGCGATCTCATGAAAATTCAGCGATGGGTCGCCAACCCGCTTGCTGCGCCGCCGATCTACCACGCCCTGAAATTGCAGTTCGCAGTTCAGTGTCTGCAGGTCAGGTCCGGAAGCAGATGAGTTGAGTTCAACGACCCGAGACTGCCGACTGCCGCAGCCGGCAAGCACTATCATCAGCGCTAAAATGGCCCAGAATCGGAGCCGATCTCGCCTTGAGCTCATCGCCATCAATCAATGGAAACAGCGGCGTCCCGGTGGACAATGATGATTTCATTGGAGGTAGGGCGAAGACTCAGCCAAAGTAAATCATCCTTTTCCCGCCTGAGCTGATAGGCAACCCGATTGGAGTAGTCTGGAATGCGGAAGCGCGCGGAGTTTTCAGGAACCAGGCTGTTATCTCGAAGATGAGCCAACGCGGCATCGATGCTTGCATCCATTCCCTCCCGTATGAGGCTGACGATCGCATCGGTACCGAGCGCCAACCAGGCTTCAGCATACTCCGCCCGACTGTCGTCAGTTCCCGGTTCAGGCAGAGCGTGCACAAACTTGTAGCCTTGTATGAAGCCTGTAAGACGGGGCCGGTTTCGGTTGTTCAGCTCAAACTCCCTGATCCATATCTTCACCTCCAGCGCGTTCAGGGTGTTGGTTAGTAAAACCGACGGATGGAGCTCAATGAAGTCGTGCTCATGCTCAAAATCGACTCCAGGCGCTTCAGAATGGAGACTGACCCTGCCAGCAAATGTCAGACAACCTCGACCTGGTGGCCACCGCGCAGGAAGTGCAGTCCCAGCATCAGAAACGCCAGGGGATAGGTCAGCACGCTAAGTGGTGCCAGCAGAATGCTGATGTTCAGCACGCTGCTGATCAGCAACAGCAGTGCAAACAGCATGAGTGTCCAGTCCATTGAGGCATGGTTGACCAGCAGTGCTATTGCCAGGATCAGGCTCACCCAGGCGAGTAGGTAGCCTGTCGACAGGCTTGAAACGAGAGCGGTCTGGAGCATCGCTTCCCTCGTTGATTCGGAAAAGCCAGGACCCGCTGCCAGCAGAAGATCGAAGATGATCCCTGCAGTGAACAGTCCGACGAAGATCGCCATCAACATCAGTAGGGCCGAGGCCAGATCACTGTTCAGTCGTTCCTTCAGTAAATTTCGCAGACTCAGGTAAACCGTAATCTCCATCACTCCGATTGCGACGAACAGGGCATCCCACAGGTCGAGTCGCTCGGCATCTGCACGAAATGCCTCAAACAGGGATTCGCTGGAAAAGCCGGCATTCAGCGCGACCAGCCAGTAAACGGGATAGAGCACCACAAGTGCCATGGCAACAAAGCCGGGTAAAGCGTGATCCTGGTTCATTCGGAGGGTCTCCTGGGTTGGGCGTCTTCCTCGAACTCGAGAAGATCGCCGGGTTGACAGGACAAAGTGCGGCAAATGGCTTCCAGGGTACTGAAGCGTATGGCCTTGACTCTGCCGTTCTTGAGCAGTGAAAGATTGGTCATCGACACGCCCACCTGCTGCGACAGATCGGTCAGCGACATCTTCTTTCGAGCCAGTTCGATATCGAGATTGATTCGTATTGGCATAGATCGGGTTCCGTGTAAATTTTCGCTAGACATACAAATATGCACGATAAGCATAAACAATAATATGCTTTTCGTCAAGTGAATATGTCGATGCTGCAAATACAATGGGACCCCGTAGGGCACGCCCGAGCCCATGAAGTGGGCAGTTCTGCGCGGTGGCGGATGGATTCCAAGAAATTTCCAGCCAGCGCTATACTCCGCTGATGCGCGGTCCAACTATGTATGAACGATTGCCTTTCGCGGCGCTGGTCGATGCCTGGCAGGCTGGCTACGGTTTCAGGAAACTCAAACGGGACGTTCTTGCCGGTTTGACCGTTGGCATCGTTGCTATTCCACTGGCGATGGCCCTCGCTATCGCTATCGGTGTCGCTCCACAGCATGGTTTGTACACGGCAATGGTCGCCGGCTTCCTGATTGCGCTGACCGGTGGCTCGCGCTTCAACATCTCCGGACCAACGGCCGCGTTCGTGGTCGTGCTGATGCCGGTGGTCGCCGAATACGGCCTCGGAGGATTGTTGCTGGCCAGCCTGATGGCTGGCCTGATTCTGGTGGTGATGGGCCTTTCCGGTCTGGGTCGGCTGGTGCGCTTCATTCCCTACCCGGTGGTTGTCGGCTTTACCGCCGGCATTGCTGTGGTTATCGCGACTTTGCAGGTTCGCGATCTGCTTGGGTTGGTGGATGCCGGCAACGGTGGCCATTTCCTGGAGCAACTTTATGCGATTTCCCTGGCGCTGCCGACCGTCAGTTGGCAGGACCTGGCGGTCGGACTGGTCACCTTGGCCATCCTGCTGGCCTGGCCGCGATTGAAGAGTACTGCCCCCGCGCCACTGGTGGCCTTGCTTGTCGCCGGTCTTGGCGCATGGCTGGCTGCTCGGTACTGGCCAGGCTTTGAGGTCGCCACCATTGCCAACCGCTTCAATTATCAGATCGGCGAGTTGAGCGGCCAGGGCATTCCGCCAGTCCTGCCGCAGTTCGATTGGCCATGGCATCTTCCCGGGGGAGACGGGGAAGCGCTTGAGATCAGCTTCGCCCTGCTCAGTGATCTGCTGGGCCCCGCGTTGGCCATCGCCATGCTTGGTGCGATCGAGTCGCTGCTATGCGGTGTCATCGCCGACGGCATGACCGGAACCCGCCATCGCCCCAACGCGGAACTGGTTGGCCAGGGTATCGGTAATATCGTTAGCCCGCTGTTCGGCGGCATTACCGCCACAGCAGCCATCGCGCGAACTGCCACCAGCGTGCGCTTCGGCGCATTCTCGCCGGTTGCCGGCATGGTCCACGCGCTGGTCGTGTTGCTGGCCGTAGTGATGTTTGCCGGAGCGCTGTCATACCTGCCCATGGCAGCCCTGGCGGCCTTGCTGCTGATCGTGGCCTGGAACATGAGCGAGGCCGGGCATTTCGTGCGTATCGTGAAAACGGCTCCGCGCGGCGATGTCGCCGTGCTGCTGACCTGTTTCGGCCTGACCGTGATTTTTGATATGGTCATCGCGGTGGCGGTTGGTATGGCACTGGCGGCGATGCTGTTCATTCAGCGCATGGCCGACCTGACATCAACCGTACAGGTCATTGGCCCACAGTCGGGATTGCCGCAGGACCTGCCCAAGGGGATTGCGGCTTTTCGCATCCGCGGCCCGATGTTCTTCGGAGCTGCCGAGCGTGCGCTGGCCACCCTGCACCGGCTGGAGCCCGACGTGCGTACGGTCATTCTTGATATGCGTGACGTGCCCAGCATGGACATGTCGGCCATCATCGTTTTCCAGTCAATGCTCGATCAGCTTCAGAAAGGCAATGTCGCCCTGATCGTGACCCATGCAGAAGCGCGCATCATTGCCAAGTTGAAGCGCGCCGGCATTCGCCGGACCCGGCGACAGCTGACATTCTGTCGTAACAGCGAACAGGCTCTGCGGCTTGCTCGGCAGTGGCGCGATAGTGACGGCAGCATCATCGGACCTGATTGAATCAGGCGGTCCCGAAGCAGCCTGTTGCGCCTCAAAGTTACCGCATCACCTGCGTCGCTTGCGGGAGGTGGGTCTGGGCGCGTTCACCGACACCAGAAACAGCAACGCCACCCCGGCCATCAAGAGCAGGGAAGCGGCGATACCGCGAATCGAACGCATGTTGAGTGACCTCTCGGAAAAACACGGCAAACGGGGCCGCACCGGTCTGTCAAGCTAGAAGAGGGCAGGCAAGACTTGGATAGGATATCGAAGATCCAGTTCCGCAAGGCAGAACTATCTTTTTCGATGACGCCCATTGCCGTGACTTCCAGCACGCGCCAGTTCAGTCAAATTGGTTTAGTGTGATTTTTCGCTCGGTCTGCTTAAAGGGAAGTCAAATGAATCGAATACTCGCCGGTCTCTTTGCCCTCACGATTGCTTGCTCGCCCACCTGGCTCCTGGCAAACGATGAATTTGTCGACCAGGCTGTCGAGATGCTGGAGTCCGTCTACACCGAACAGACACCCGGTGCGGTCGTGGTCGTCAGCCGGGCAGGTGAAGTGCTGATGAACAGGGCATTCGGCATGGCCAGTCTGGAGTTGAATGTGCCGATGAGCAAGGATCATATCTTGCGCCTGGCGTCGGTGACCAAGCAGTACACGGCTGCTGCGGTTCTGGCCCTGGCCGAGGACGGCAAACTGTCACTGGATGATCCTCTGACGACCTTTCTGCCTGACTTTCCGGTCGGCGAGGTGACAGTACACCAGTTGCTCAACCACACCTCCGGCATCAAGAGCTACACCAGTATCGCCGGGTACATGGATTCAGAGCGCATCCGCAAGGATCTGGATACGAGTGAATTGGTGTTGGTCTTCGCTGACGAGCCGGTCGATTTCGCGCCGGGCGAGCAATGGGCCTACAACAACTCCGGCTACGTGCTGCTCGGTGCGATTATCGAAAAGGTTTCAGGCAAGCCGTGGAATCAATTCATTCGCGAGCGCCTGCTCGAATCGCTGGAAATTGAGTCCACTGACGCCTTTGCCGATTCGACCGTACTGCCCGGTCGGGTGTCCGGCTATGCCGGCCCGGCAGACG
>CAZFYM010000058.1:19733-22344 GCA_964523755.1 uncultured Wenzhouxiangella sp.
GAGCCGCAGAACGCCGGTTATCTATCCATGACTCAGCCGCACGCCGCTGGCGCGCTGATGTCGACCGCGATTGATGTTGATCGCTGGCAGCGGGCCCTGCATGACGGCCGGGTGCTGAGCAATGACATGTACCAACGGATGATCACGCCGGATTCTGTGGCCGAACAGTCCTCCCGCGGCCATGCTTACGGCTACGGCCTGCAGATCGCCGATTGGATGGGGTATCCGGCGATCTATCACGGAGGCGGCATCAACGGCTTCACGACCATGGCGTTCTGGTTGCCCGACCCGGAGTTGTCGATCGTGCTGCTTACCAACCGGGCCGGACCTGGATATTCAACCCAGGACATGACCCTGCGCCTGGCCGGTCTGGTCATGGACAAGCCCTATCCCGGTGAGCTGCCGGCGCTCGCGCTGCCATCCGAGGAACTGGCTGCCTACCAGGGGACATTCCGGATTGATGACAACAGCGTGCGCACGCTTCGAGTCGAGGACGGCCAACTGATCAGCCAGCGGCAGAGTGGTCCCGAGTTCCGGGTCATCCCGGTGGCGGGTGACAGGCTAATTTTCGAGCAATCCTTGAGCTGGTTTTCCGTAGAACGCGACGAGTCCGGCGCGATACATGCCGTGGCTCTGCACCAGGGCTGGGGAGCTGAGCCCGAGCGGGCCGAGAAGATCAGTGATGAAGTCGTTGTGCGCGAACCCGTCGAAGTCGCCGAGAGCGATCTGGAACGCCTTGTCGGTCGCTACCAACTGATGCCTGGCTTCATTCTGGCGGTTCGCGTGAATAAGGGTCAGTTGGAGATTCAGGGCACCAACCAGCCTGCTCTTATTGTGCTGGCCGAAAGCCCGCATCGTTTTTACAGCACCCAGGCAGGAGCCGATATCGAGTTCGATCTGCCGGAAACCGGCCCGGCTACAGCACTGACCCTTTACCAGGGTGGTCAGGAACTGCCGGCGCCAAGGTTGGAGGGCGAGCCTGAGAGCAACTAGCCATCTTGCCTGGAAGACGGCTGGGGTGCAGGAGCGTTGTTGACTCCTCAGCGCGGCCGGGGCGGAATCGGCTGTTTGTCGGGTCTGACGAAGTTGGAGCGGGCCGCATCGGAAAACAGGGTCTCGACCGAGTAGTGCGTCAGCATGATGCCGGGGTCGAGCAGGTCTGGTGCGCGGTCGATGAACTCCGAGTAGGAGCCTGTCGGCCCGGCCCGATCCATGAAATGCCGAACGGCCAGAATCCAGGCACGGGTGATGGTTTCGTGGAACTTGGCGGGATCGGCACCGACATGCGCCAGAAATCGCAACAATGATGCTTTCATCCGATCGCAGGCAACTTCCGGCGCATTGTCGCAAAGGTAGGCATACGCCAGCCGCACATGCGCGGCGTGGTCAAACCTTTCAGGATCGACTTGACACTGTTCGAAGGTTTCGACGAACTTATCGTCTTCACTATCTGTGCAATGTTTCTCCATCAAGTCGATGCTCCGTGGTTTTGATCATCCCGATCGGGAAAACCAGAATACCTGTTCGACCGGTTCGCCGAAAGCCTGCGCGATTTTCAGCGCGACTTCCAGTGAGGGCGAGTAACGGCCTTGCTCGATTGCGATGATGGTCTGGCGGGAAACGCCGACAGCGTCAGCCAGTGCCTGCTGGGTCATATGGTCGTGCTGATCGCGCAGGGCCCTGACGCCGTTGTCGAGATTGCTGCCGCCCATGTCAGACGCCGCGCCGGTAGAAGACCAGCGTGAGCACCAGCTCGATGATCGTGGCCACGAACACCGCTGCCATCAAAGCATTGGCAATCAACATCGGCGAGGTGGCGACCGGGTCGTCGAAAAAGCCGCCGATGAGAATATGCCCGACGATGCCAATCACGCCGACCCGCAGCACCACGCCACCGATGTTGCCGGCGCGCACTGCAATCCGCTTGTCACGCTCGTCCTCATCTTCCCTCCTGGCGGTCAGCGCGATCAGGATGTGATAGCCGACCAGGACAATCACCAGCAGAATAACCAGTCCCGTTGCAAGACCCGTCATCGAGCCTGGATGCAGCTGCCCGGCCTGCCAAAGATCCCAGATCGAGTGGAAATAGAAAATCCCGATGATCCAGGTCGCGATCAGCGTGCCAATGGCACTTTTTTCAGGAAAGGAAAGTGTATTCATTACGGTGTTTCCAGTCGATTTGTCGAGCCATTAATGTAAAGCCAACTTTACACTATGTCAAGTCTGCTTTACATTTGAGCTTGGACGTCAGCGCCGCAACGTTTTTGCCCGGCTCAATTCCAATCAATGACCCGCCGTTGGCAAAAAACTGGCCACCCGCCGCACATTAGTCCGTACAAGCTGCAGGCCAACTCGTAACGATGTCCACTCGCACGCGCAACTGATAGGCAAGCGCCACTGCGGCCGAGGATGTGCGGAAGCTGGTGTGAACGGGATGTTGTAGTGCTGAGGTTACTAGCGAATGATGTGGAAATCTGTTTGGCCCAATGTGGACCCACAGCATAAAATGGCACCCTGAAGGAGCGCCCAGGCCCTGCTTGAACAGTTTGCTAAGGTGCTGATTTATGACGAGAATTAAGGTGGTGGCTACGGGTGGACTTGAACCACCGAC
>CAZFYM010000059.1:0-21347 GCA_964523755.1 uncultured Wenzhouxiangella sp.
GGCGCACACTGATTGCTACGCGCTCCGATGAACCAACCAGCAGCAAAGTCCGGTATTGCGACTCCAGGGGGACTGAGCGAGCATCGCCGCCCGGACCGGTCTTGCTACCCGCAGCAGCGCCACGCGAAGAGGCTGTCCGCCCCCGATTCCTGACCGTAGGCGACTCAATCGGGACGGCATCAACCTGATAGGTCTGAAATCGTTGCCCGGACCGCAGCAGGATTTCAAACTTTTCAGGCAAAGCACCCGATCCGTTCGCACGAAACCGCCATTTGATCTCAAGACGATCTCCGCCGGGAAAGGTCATGCGCCGACCTTCTTCCAGATCGACGATAAGCCCTCGCGCATCTCGCGCACTTTGATCGAAGTCGCGAAGCGGTTTGCAATCATCAGGCGTGCAAGGGCCGTAAGTCTGCAGCGCCGCAGTCACCTGCCGACCACCCGAACTGGCTACATCATAGGCGTACAGATCGCGATAGGCTTTCGATTTGAGTGCCCGATGGTTTCTCTCACCACCCCGGTCGGCAGAAGGTTCGCCGCGCGCAGATTCAATGATTTGATCACGTTCAGAAGCTACCTCGTTTGCGTAGGCAGCAGAAACGACCCGGAATCAGCAATTTTTAGAATGTATCAACGCCCTGACAGGCTATCTACAAGCAAGTTAACCGTATAGCTATTAAGTGTATTACGGTTTTTTGATTGGATCGAGTAATTTGAAAAAATTCTGCTACATTTTTCTGCCACCCGAATGACTGCTGTCTGCTTCGCTCACAAAAGGCTATGTTTTCAATAAGATATTCTGCAATCTTTCCTGCGACACCCTGCCCTTCCGAGCATTCATGCCGGAAATCGTCCAAATGGAGCAGTTTATGCAACATCCGAGTAAACGATCTATTCGAGCTTTCTCTTGAGCCAGGCGCGGGCCATGCGCCATTCGCGCACCACCGTACGCTCGGATATTTCCAGCGTCTCGGCGGTGTCTGCAATGCTCAAGCCGGCAAAGTATCGTAGCTCGACAATTTGCGCCTGGCGTGAGTCAACTTGAGCCAGTTGCTCAAGCACCTGGTCCAGCACAATCAGATCGGTACCGAATTCCTCGCCAAGATCGTCAGCTTCAATGGCAACACGATGCTGACCGTCCGGACGTTTGGCGGCCGATCGGCGCCGTGCATAATCAACCAGTACCCGGCGCATCACGGTCGAGGCCACCAGCAAAAACTGACGCCGATTTTCCCAGCTGTGATACTCCTGGTCGGCCAGGCGCAAATAAGCCTCGTTGATCAGGGCCGTGGCCTGCAGGGTGTGATCACGACCCTGAGTGGCCAGTTGACGGCCGGCCAGCGCGCGCAGCTCCTGGTAGACCATGGGCAGGAGCTGGTACAGACCATCGTCATCCTCGCCACTGGAATAGCGCTGCAGCAACTCGGTAACTTCGCTGATCTTGTCGGTAGTCATGGCAACGACACAGGGATGAGGAATACTCATTTGGCAAGTGACTAGCCTACACCAGAACGACCTGAAAACGTTCAGGAATGAGAACGATCAGGACAGCCGATTTTTGGCCATTTCACTTCTGCGGCCAAAGCGACTAGAATATGGCGGAGGTGCAAGCAGCAACCGTCGAAACAACGGATCAAGAGCATACTATTGGCAGCCATGGGACTCAGACGGACAACAATGGTGACGGGCCTTGCGGCCCTTTTCGTCGTTGTGCCCGTGGCCGTAGCGGCGGACTTTTCCGGCGTCTGCTCCATCCGTGGTTCGATTCCCAGCGCTTTGACCAGCCTCGACCTGATCACCGACCCCACCACGGCTGCTTTTCGTCCCGGCCAGATCGAAGCCATCTGCGGCGACCAGCCTTTGCAGTCATTGTTCATTCGCCTGGCAACGGGCAACGAATTGTCGCTGGCGCTTGGCTTGAGCCAACTGGACATTGACCGAGCCGTTTTTCATGTCGACCGTATCAGCCAGGGGGAACAGACGGCTGAGTGGCTGTTGATCAGTCCGGTAGCCGGAGAAATAACCGCCGGACAGCCGGTCAGCCTGGCATTGACCGTGGCAGCCAACGTCGACCTGGCACCCGACTCCCGGCATCACCAGCTCATCCGCATTTCCCTGCATGACGGCACCTACAGTTGGTCCCTGGATCTGCCTGTCACATTGCAAGTAGATGCTGAACAATCTCTGTTTCGTGATCAATTCGAAGTCGATCCAGTCCTGGGCCAATTCAGCTTTCGATTACCTCCCAGATCGATCCACTCTCCGGCCGCGCGGCGTCAATCAGCCGGTCCAGCCAGCGCCGGCGAGTAGCTGCCTCAGACGAACCTGTTCCGGTCATGATAGCTGGCCGATTCTCTGGCCCCACGGGCCATGGACTATCGGTACTTTGCAAATTCCAGGCGTGCCACCAGACCGCGGTGAACTTCATCCGGGCCATCGGCCAGGCGCAGGGCGCGCGCACCGGTCCAGGCCGCGGCTAGCGGGAAATCATCTGACAAGCCACCACCGCCATGGAGCTGCATCGCCATATCAATGACGTTTTGGGCCATGCTCGGAACCGCAACCTTGATCTGAGAGACTTCACTCATCGAGCGGGCAATACCTTTGGTGTCCAGGCACCAGGCCGCCTTGAGAACCAGTAGCCGGGCCTGCTCAATACTGATCCGGGCGTTGGCGATCCGCTCGGCATTGCCGCCCAGCTTGGCCAGTGGCCGGCCGAATGCCTGGCGATCCAGTGCCCGGCGGCAGGCCAGCTCCAGAGCCATCTCGGCCAGACCGATCAAGCGCATGCAATGATGAATCCGTCCCGGCCCCAGACGCCCCTGGGCAATTTCAAAGCCCTTGCCCGGCCCGCTGATGATGGCGCTGACCGGTAGTCTGACATTGTGGAAACTGACTTCACCGTGGCCATAGGGCGCATCGAGCATCCCCATGGCCGTTAGCATGCGTTCGATCTTGACACCCGCTGAATCCAGCGGCACCAGGACCATGGAATGGCGAAAGTGACGATCTGCTCCGGGATCGGTCAGACCCATAAAGATCACCAGTTTGCAGTCGGGATGGCCAATGCCGGTTGACCACCACTTGCGACCATTCAGAACAACCTCGTCACCTTCAACCACGGCAGTTGCCTGCATGTTGGTCGCATCTGACGAGGCCACATCCGGCTCGGTCATGCAGAATGCCGAGCGAATACGGCCAGCCAGCAGCGGTTCCAGCCAGGTCCTTTTCTGTTCCTCGGACCCATAGTGATACAACACTTCCATATTGCCCGTGTCAGGAGCGTTGCAATTGAATATCTCGGGTGCGATCAATGAGCGGCCCATGATCTCGGCCAATGGCGCATAGTCCAGATTACTCAGGCCCTGCCCCAGGTTCGCATCCGGCAGAAACAGGTTCCACAAGTCTTCGCTACGGGCCTGTTCTTTCAGCTTCTCAATCAACGGCAAGACCTGCCACGGATTATCCAGTGCCGCCATTTGACGCTGCCAGTCCAGCTCGGCCGGCTCGACATATTCACGCATGAAATGCCGCAGCCTGCGACCGATCTCGACAGCACGTTTCGAAGGACTCAGATCCATAGTTCAGGTTTCCTGTTCATTTAATGATTTCCATGGAGGTCCCGGATCAGCTTCCGCGACTGGTAAGGACGCAAAGACGCTCAGCCTCTCCCAACTCAAATACCTGATCACGCCTGGGGTTGAGTATCAACCGGGGTACCTGCCCGATGCTGGACTGTTCCACGCCGAGCAAGGTCTCTCCGCGCTCTGCAACGGCCCGTTCCAGTCGACGAAATTCACCTGTTCCGGCCAACCCGAACTCGGTCGAGCGTCGAAATTCAATTTCAGCGCCGCCGGCTGTGAACAGCTCATCGAATACCAGGCGGGTGGAGGGCTGAATGGCAATTCTGGCGAGCAGGTGACTGATGATCAAGGAGCCGACCACGGTCTCGGCACCCGGCAGGCGAATTAGCCCTTCGTTGGCCGGATCCGACAGTTCCAGAAGAATCTGCGGACGCTGAAGCCCGGCTTTCAGCAGGCTTTCGATCAGTCGATGGCCAACGATTACCCGAGCATCCGCTTCTTCCTCGTTGGCCAGCCGGTCGCTGGAAATCAGAACAATCGCGGTATACTGGGCCAAATTCAGTCGTTCAAGTTCACCGGCCAGCATGTAATCCGCCTCGGAATGATGCACCTCGACCGCGCTTTGGCTACCCGAGTAACGCTCGATTTCGCGTTGACGCATGACACTGTCGGAGCTGGAGACCAGATCAACGACAAAGCGCTCGTTGGCATAACTGGCCATTTCAGTGAGCAGGTTGGGGATGCGCTGATTCCAGCCCAGGATCAATACCCGGTGATGGCGCATTTTGGCGCTCAAGGAGGGTTTGATCGCTGGTCGGTCCAGTCCTGGTAAACGACGGCCGGGCCCGGAAACCGGTTCGGTATCAACAAACTGACGGGCCAGCAGGATCAACTGATCGCTGGCATGAACCTTTTCGTCGGCAGGCAGATTCAGTTGCGCGCACAGTTTGCCCTGGCTTGATCGCATCAGACCCATCAGAATGGCCTCCGGGCATTGGCTGGCAACGTCCTTGAGCGTCGCACCGGCCAGCTTGTCCGGTTTGCGAAGAAACAGTTCATTACCTTCCCGACTGGTCAGGACCTCACGAAAAAAAGCCGCCAGTCCGGGATGAACAAGATTCTGTGTCAGCAATCGACTGATACTGTCGTCCGACGGGACGATTTCCAACGGACCGCGATAGGCATTGCGAGCCATTTCCTGGCGGCGCATATCCTGAATTTCGGCCACGACCAGCGGGGGTTCATGACCCTGTAGTTCAGCGCGTGCGTCAATCGACAACAGCGAGCGGATTGTCGTCACATCGGCACTGATCAAGCTGTCAGCGCGACCGAAATCGGTGGGCATGATGACCACGGCCGCATTCAAACAGCCGGCACGCTGAATTGCCTCCTCCTCCAGCGGTGAGCCGTCGCGCAGAATTACCTGGGAGGCAAAGCGCCCCATCTGGCGGTCAGCCCGCATGGCCTGCGCCTGGGCAGGCGACACGCCTTGGGACAGAACAACGGCTCGCAGACGGCGAACGCCGAAGGCCGCCTGAAACTGACGCCGCGAGCGCTCATTGCCGACCAGTTCGCGCAGCAGCGGCAGTGTCCGGTTGGTCCAGCCGACAATGACAATATGCTTTTGCAGAGTAACTGGCGTCAGGCCGCGCTCGAACTCCCGCATGCGCGCGATCAACCACTGGGTCATGATGGCCACCAGGGCACCCAGAAAAACGACGTAACCACTAATGGTCAGCCAGGTCGAGACGATGCGCCGCCAGGTGCCCACGTCATCGCCCAAGTAGCCGGGATCGGTCAAGCGCAGAAACGCCCACCAAACCGAATCGAGCAGACTGCCTTCGGAACCAGTCCAGTGCACGGCTGCCCCGCCGATCAGCGAAATCAGCCCGATCACCAATGCCACAATCAATAACTGAAAACCTGCCCCGCGAACAAATTGTCGTTCAACCAGGAACTTGATTCGATCGACGAGTGGTAATTTGATCATGGTTTGATTATTCAGCGTTGGAGACTATCCCTGCAATTCTGGCACAGTTGAACCGGTCGGAGGATTGAGCACCTTATAATGTCTCAGTGCCTGAACAATAACTCTCACCGGACCGTCGAGTACTCCCATGAACAAAGAATTGCACGCCGTCATTGAAGTGCTCAACCTGGAGCAACTCGAAGACAATCTTTTTCGCGGCGAAAGCCGTGACATCGGTGCACCTCAGGTCTTCGGCGGGCAGATTCTTGGCCAGGCGTTGTCAGCTGCCAGCAAAACGGTAGACCAGCGCGCACCGCATTCCCTGCACGCCTTTTTCCTCCGGCCGGGCGACTTCAATCATCCGGTGATCTACCAGGTCGAGCGTTCGCGGGACGGACGCAGCTACAGCAACCGGCGTGTGGTCGCCATTCAGCACGGCCGCCCTATCCTCAATCTGGCCGCCTCGTTTCACGAATCAGAGTCAGCCTTCGACCACCAGGAGACGGTGCCCGCAGTCGCTGGCCCGGACGGCCTGACGCCAAGTGTTGATATTCAGGCTGCCATCATCGACCAGGTCCCGGAAAAAATGCGCCGCCTGCTGGCCCACCGGCCGCCGTTTGAATTCCGCCCGGTTGAACCGCCCAAATTCATTGAGCCCGCCGCCCGGCCGGCTCGCAAGCATATCTGGATGCGGGCCTGGAACAGCCTGCCGGACGACCCGGCCCTGCACCGCAACCTGTTGGCCTACGTGTCCGACTACGAACTGCTGGGAACGGCCACGCTGCCCCACGACCTGGATTTCGCCCGGCGTCCGGTGCAAATGGCCAGCATCGACCATGCGCTCTGGTTTCATCGACCATTTCGAGTCGATGACTGGTTTTTATATGCTTTCGACAGCCCATCAAGTCACGGCGGTCGCGGTTTTTCCCGCGGTCAGATTTTTGCCCGCGACGGCGCGCTGATTGCCTCGGTCGCACAGGAAGGGGTCATTCGCCCGTGGAACCCGCCTGGCTAAACAGACCTGTTGATTCCTACTGCGGCGTTGCAACGACTCATGACAATCATTGAAAACGGTCCTGAAAAATGATTCCCGGTGACAACTGAAGGCAAGCGGCATTTTCCAGCTTTGGAATTATCGCATCCAGGCTGCATTGTGAAAATGTCTGATTATTGCTGCTGATCAAGGAATTCATGATGCCTGCCGGCGTGCCGGCGGGACAGTCATCCAGGTCATCGTCATGTCCGGCGCTGAAATTATGGCCCAGTTCATGAGCGACCACCAGGGCACTGATGGTATTGCCCGACAGGTTCTGATTGACTCCAACACCGGCATTGGTGTTGCAGGTCACATTGACAAAAGCAATACCGGCCGCATCACTGATGCTGCGCCCGGTCATCAGATGCGCCTGCCCCTCAAACGGTATCCCGCTGCCAGGCCCTGTCGACATAAAGTCGCGAAATTCCGACAGCATGGCACCGGCACTGGTAGAAACCAGCGGGCCGTTGTTACTCAAAATCTCGTGGTGCCAAAGCAGAATTCCGGTGCCAACCTGGCTTGAATAGAACCCATCAACCATATTCATACGCGCCAGAACAACCGCCGTCGTGTTGCCGCCATGGGTAGCCGTGAACTGCGTATCAGTGACGATGGTCACCGGCACCATGTAAGTCGCAGCTTGTCGATCGTTTAGCCTTGAAGCGTCTGAAATCGGCGCGTGTGCCGAGGCCTGGAACTCGGACTGGTCATGATGATGCAGGCCACCGTCATCAAACTGCCAATCAGCCACCAGGTCACTCAAGCGAAACACAATGGTCGATTCCGGAGAAACCTCAGAACCCTGCGGCAGGATGAAAGCGCCTGCCTGATCGATCAGATAGAGCTGCTCACCGTCTGAAAACATGCCCGAAACCGCATTCCCGATGCGATTGATTCTGGCCCACGAAGACGGCACTCCAACGATTTTACCCTGGTAAAAAGCATTGCGACCGCCGCCAATGGCTTCGGCCTGGCGAGCGGGCGTGAGTCTGGACCAAAGTGCTTCATTCAGCGTCAGCTCGACAAGAAAACGTTCGCCGAAGGCTTCCACGCTGAACTCCGCCTCCGCTACTCGCTCGTTCAGGGACAGCACCGCCGGGCTGAATTGTTTCAATTGCGACAGGCGGTTGGCCTCGGTCGCGCCAACGGAGCTTGCCAGCAGGACAAGCAAAGCCAATGCAATATAGAGGCGATTCTTGATAGACATGTCATGCTCCTTGAATTCGGTACACCAGGTTTCGTTCAATCTGAATCCTGGATTTTCAGATGGACGGGTCACTAATATAACCCACAGCAGCTTTTGTTCTCGAGGCCCTGTATTCCGAGCTGTCTTCAGGTGCATCAGCAATGCTGAAGGGACCGTTCTGATCGAGCATCAGATCGTTAATCATTGTTCTGAATCACCACCTGATTTCCCTCAGTCAAGCCACTCAAGGTGGCCAGCGATACGGTCGATATCGATAACCGGGACATCCTTAAAATCAAAGTACCCCCGCCATCTCAGAAACAAATCGCCGCACATCCGTCAGTGCCTGCTGGGTATCAATATCAAATCGATCACTAACGCGTTGGGCCAAACGCTGTTCATCGCGACAGCCCTCGCCAATGGCCGACACAATCGCCAGTCCCGTGGCGTTCATGCTCAGCAGCGCCTCTTTTTCCTGGTCCAGCAAGACACCGCTGCCGTCATCCAGGACGGTCAGGGTGAGTCGCCCCTGATCCATGGCCAGACCAAGCTTTTCTGCCGACATTTCATTTATCACACGCTTTGGGTCAGATCGGATTATGGCCGAAGGACGACCTGCCCTCAACGACGATTGATTATCATGGGCATTATTGTCCCGGCCCCAGAGCGCCCGTGAAGTTCATTCCGGAATCATCTGCCATTGCCTGTCGCATCTTCGCCGAAGCCTTCGACGATCAGTTGTTGCTCGATGGGCTGGAGGCCGATGAGCTCGGCAGTCTGTTTACTGCCGGTCATTCGCGTCCTGACTGGGGCGCGATGGCCAGACGTGGGCCGATTCGGGTCGGTCGCCCGGATGATGTCCAGGCAACGGATCGACTGGTACTTCGTCGCCAGCTCGACGACGGGCAAGTGGCCCTGTCAACCAATGCCGCGGGACTGGCCTGGATCGCGCCGGACACAGACCAGCGCAAACTGCTGGTACCACAATCGCTGCAGTTGTTACTCGCCCAACAGTGGGCGCGCGGCGGTCTGATGCCGCTGCATGCCTGCGCCTTCCGGCTGGCTGATCAGGGCATTCTGGCTCTGGGTGATCGGGGTGCCGGCAAATCCTCGCTAGTGCTGGCCGCTCTGTCCGTCGGTGCCGAAGTGGTATCCGACGACTGGTTGCTGCTCGGCCTGGATCGCTTCCAGGCCATTCAGGCCGAGCGTTTGCGTCAATTCCTGATGCTGCGCCCCGGCCCGGTGGTCGATCAGTTTTCTGCCACCTTGACGGGAGATTTGTCAATCTCCGGCGATGGTCGGGTGGTTTGGCCCATCGAGGATGACAATCCGCGATTCCCGATCAGCCGATCGATTGACCAGTGCTGGTGGCTGAGCTCGCCGACGGCCGATCGACCTGCGACCACCAATTCAGCACCGCTGGCCCAGTCGGCCATGCTCGCCCACCTGGTGGCGGCGGCCATGCCGCTGTTGCTGACCCGTGAATTTGCCATTGAGCAGCGCACGCTGCTCAATGCGCTCAAACACATTGTTGAACAGGCCGGCTGCATCGAGCTGACCACGGGTCGGGACTTGCTGGACCAACCCCGGATCATCCTGCAACAGCTCATCAGCGCCAAGCACTCATGAAACCGAACGTCTGGCTGTTGTCGGCCTATCGTTCCGACTCCCATGCCCACTGGGTCGACTGGCTGGTCACCCATATCACCCGCGCGGACTGGCAGGTTCGGGAACTGCCGGGCCGGCATTTTGCCTGGCGTATCCGATCCAATCCCCTAAGCTGGCTGGACAGCCTTCCCGAAACAGCGCCGGATCTTGTGCTGGCCACCTCGATGGTCGATCTGGCCACGCTCAAGGGGCTGCATCCGCGGCTGGCGCATGTCCCTTGCTGGTATTACTTTCATGAAAACCAGTATGTATATCCCGTGCGCAAGCGTCAGGTCCGCACCATCGAACCGCGCATGATTCAACTCTATGGCGCGCTGGCGGCAGATCGCCTGCTGTTTAACTCCGAGTTCAATCGCCAGAGCTTTTTTGACGGCATCGAGGAATTTCTGAAACTGATGCCCGATCAGGTACCGCCTAACGTCAGCGCGCGGCTACACCCGCGCAGTCAGGTGCTGCCCGTTCCGGTCGATCCAGTCCCTCGTGCCAGCATGCGCGATACCAGACTGATCTTGTGGAATCACCGCTGGGAGTACGACAAGGCACCCGAAATCTTCTGCGCCGCCATACTGGCCCTGGCCGACCAGGGCATCGAGTTTCAACTCGCATTACTGGGCAAGCGGCCTCGCATCGCTCCCGAGCCATTGCAGCGCTTGCGCAACACCCTGCCCGAGCGCATCGTGGCCGATGGCCATCTGCCGGACGATCAGTACCGTGCCTTGCTGGGGCGGGCCGGCATTGTCGTCAGTACCGCCATCCACGAATTTCAGGGCATCAGCATGCTGGAGGCCACCAGCGCCGGGGCCTGCCCGCTGGTTCCCGATGCCCTGTGCTATCGCGAACAGTACCCGCCGGAATTTCGCTACCCGGCCGGCCAGACGGATGCGCTGGTTTCACGCTTGCGTAAGTGGCTGACTGCCGGCCCGCCAGGCGCGCCCCAGGTCAACGACTGGTTAAGCCCGGCGCTGGCACCAGCCTGGCAAAACCGGATTGATGCCGCACTGGGTCAACAGCTAAAATCACGCTGATCCTGCTCAGTTATCGATCATTTTGCGATGAATTCTGACCGCCGCATTGCGCGGGCGAATATCCACACCACGGGCCTCGACATGGGCGCGGGTTACAGCCGCGCCGTAAAGCAGAATCAGCGAAGAAAAGTTCACCCAGAGCAACAGCAATGCCAACGATCCGGCGGCACCGTAGGTCGATGCGGTAGCGGTATTGGCCAGGTACATGGCGATCAGGGATCGGCCCAAAGTAAACAGCAATGCGGTCAACACAGCACCTGCCATCACATCGCGCCAGGACAGCAGCACATCAGGAAGAATCTTGAATATGGCGGCAAACAGGAACGTGACCACGCTTAGCGAAATGCTGATCTCGATAACGATCATGGTCCAGCCGGGCACTGGCAGCCATTGATCGGCAAATGCCATGACAGCGCGCATGATCACGCTCAGCAACAGCGAAACCAGCAGCACAAAGCCGATCGCCAGCACGATCGTCAGCGACAATACCCGGGCCTTGATAAACAGCCAAAGACTGTTCCTGGTCGGACGAGGTACCACATCCCAGATACGGTTCAGCGACTGTTGCATCTGGGCAAATACGGTGGTCGCACCAACAACAATGGCGGCGATCCCGATCAGGGTTGGCCAGATGCCGGATTGCTCGACCTGCGAATTGACAACAGCGGTCTCGACCACCTCGGCCGCCTCCGGCCCCAGCACCTGCTGCAGCTGCCCCATCAATTCGCCCTGGGCTGCTCGCTCTCCCAGCACGAGACCCACGATGGCGACAACCACAATCATGACAGGAGCAATCGAGAAGACCGTAAAAAATGCCAGTGCCGCCGCATAAATGAACGCATGGGATTGCAACCAGTTGGAAGCCGCCGCACTCAGGATCGCCAGCCAGTAGCGAACCGGTGACGGCAGAGACTCAAGAAGTTTTTCAATCATTGCTCAAGCATAATGGATCGGGCTACCATTCGCGACAACCCCTGCTCGATGGATTCTTTCTATCAATGGCCCGTGTACTGGTCTTGCAACATGTTGCCGCCGAACCCCTGGGCGTTCTTGATCCCATGCTACGCCAGCGAGGGCATCGCATTCGCTATGTCAACTTCGCCCGCGATCCCGATGCCCAGCCACGCCTGGAGCGCTACCAGGCTCTGATCGTACTGGGCGGGCCGATGCAGATTGGCCAAACCGGTCGCTATCCGCACCTGGTCACAGAGTGCCGCCTGATCGAACAGGCCCTGCATGATGATCTGCCCATGCTCGGCATCTGCCTGGGTGGTCAGTTACTGGCACACGTACTGGGTGGCCGGGTCGGACCCGAACCCCGGCCCGAAATCGGCTGGTACCCCTTGCATCCCACCGATGCCAGCGCCGATGACAGGCTGCTCGCGCCTCTGACACAACCCCACCCGATTTTTCAATGGCATCACTGGGGTTTTGACTGCCCACCCGCTGCCTGCACGCTGGCCGACAACCCCGATAGCGGCTGCCAGGCATTCCGGGCCGGCGAGTCTGCCTGGGGATTCCAGTTTCATCTGGAGCTGGACCGTCGCCTGATTCATCGCTGGCTGACCCTGCCCTTCTACCGCAACGATCTGCGCGATTCCGGCCTGGATAAAACCCCTGACCAGATCAAGGCCGACACCGAACAGTACCTGCCCGACACCCTCAGACTGGCCGACCAGGTCTTCGGTGCCTGGCTGGCCCTACTCGACACCCCAAGCCAGCGCGTTGTCTTGAGCTCACGCTAATCGTCAAAGACCCTCCGGCCTGGCCAGCGCCCGCGGTCGCAAACCCAGTCCCAGCAACGCCAGCCCATAAACAGCCGCGCCGGCGACAATGCCACCAAGCAGCCAGGCCAGGCGGACAGTCAGGCTGAAATCCAGCATCCGGGCGGTTGACGGCATCAGTGCAATGACGACGATTGCCATCAAGATGCTGGCCGCAGCCACCTGACCGATACGCTGCCATGGCAGCACCGGAGCCAGGCCCTGCTGGCGCAAACCACGCCAGAGCAGAAACGCGTTAAGCCAGGCCGAGCTGCTGGACGCCAGGGCCAGCGCCACGTGCGCACCCGGGTGTGCGGCCAGAGTTGGCAGCAGACCGGCCGAGAAATCGCCCCCGGCCAAGTAACTGGTCAGGGCCAGCACAAACACCACGTTGAGCAACATGTTCGTGGTCAGCGCAATAATCGCAATCTTGACCGGCGTTCTGGTGTCTTGTCGGGAGAAATAGCCGGGGGCCAGGATCTTGACTCCCATGAACGCGGGCAACCCCAGACAGTAAGCGGTCAGCGCGAGTGCAGCCATGCGGGCACCCTCGGGCGTAAAAGCACCATACTGAAACAGGGAAATGACCACCGGCTCAGCCAACACCGCAAGTCCAACGGCAGCCGGTATACCCACCACCAGGCCCAGCAACATCGCCCAGTCCATGGTCTGGCAGAAGCGCCGGCCGTCACCCGCGGCGTGCTGCCCGGACAACGTGGGCAGAATCACGGTCGACAGTGCCACCCCGAACAATCCCAACGGAAACTCCATCATCCGATCGGCGTAATACAACCAGGTAATGCTGCCGGTCACCAGCAACGAGGCAATCAGGACATCCAGCAACAGGCTGATCTGGGCCACCGACGAGCCAAACAGGGTGGGCACCATCAAACGCATTATCCGGCGCACCCCGGGATGGGAAAAGCCGGGACGCGGCAGCGGCAGCACACCATGGCGGGCCAGTGATGGCAACAGAAAGCCCAATTGCAGGACGCCGGCAACCAGCACCCCCCAGGCCAGTGCCTTGATCGGTTCGGCAAAATACGGGCTGAACGCGACTGCGGCAACAATCAGGGCGATATTGAGCAGGGCTGGCGTCAGGGCCGGCATGGCAAAACGCCCCAACGTATTGAGAATGCCGCCGGCCAAGGCGGTCATGGCGATCAGCATCAGGTAAGGAAAGGTGACCCGGAGCATGTCGCTGGCCAGCGCAAACTGGGCCGGATCATCGCGAAACCCGGGAGCAAACAGGCTGATCACCCAGGGTGCAGCCAGTACGCCGACGGCGGTGATCACCAACAATACCGCCAATAGCACTCCGGCTGTCGCGTCGATCAGGGATTTGAGTGCTGCCTCATCACCGCGCTCGCGATACTCGGCCAGAACGGGCACGAACGCCAGTGAAAACGAGCCCTCGGCAAACAACCGGCGCAGAAAATTGGGGATCTTGAACGCGGCGACAAAGGCATCGGTTGCCGCGGTTGCCCCGAACCAACGCGCAATCACGATGTCACGGACCAGACCGAGCACGCGTGAAACCAGCGTCATCGATCCGAAATTGAAGGTCGAGCGCAGCAGACTCATGGATACAGTACCTTACCGGGCAGTATTGCTTGACTCATACGAATTTTCGACGGACAATACTCGGCTTGATTATTCACACCAGAATCCAGGAGTAACTTGTGGCCAACAGCGTTTCTGCCCGCAAACGGGCTCGCCAGGCCGAACGGCATCGTCAGCACAATGCGTCGCTGCGGTCCCATGTTCGCACCACCATCAAAAAAGTGCTGCGCGCTATCGAAGCGGGCGACAAGCCGGCGGCCGAGGCAGCGTACAAGGCGGCTGTGCCAGCCATTGACCGTTCGGTTTCGCAAGGTATTATGCACGCCAACAAGGCAGCCCGACACAAGTCGCGGCTGAATCAGCATCTCAAGGGAATGGACGCCTGAATCGCGCCTGACGGACGGTCGCCGGCATTTGCCGGTGACACCCCACCCTGAAAAAAGTCGCCCGATTATCCGGTCCTGCGGTTCAGAATGATCGCTCAGACTGATTGCTCAGCCTGAGCGTCGATAACGCTGATACAGGATATTGACTCGGCGCACATATTCCCGGGTCTCATCGTAAGGCGGCACCCCACCATGGCGCTTGACGGCATTTTCGCCGGCATTGTAGGCGGCTATGACCCGGGTCAGATCACGATCAAACTCATCCAGCAACCAGGCCAGGTAGGCCACGCCTGCGGTGATATTGTCCAGCGGATCAAACGCGTCAACGACGCCAAACCGGGTCTGGGTTGCCGGCATCAGTTGCATCAGGCCCTCGGCACCCGAACGGGAAACAGCCTTTACCTCAAACCAGGATTCGGCATGCATGATGGCACGTACCAACGCTGAATCGACGCCGAAAATCTCGCTCGCAGCACGAATTTCTTCCGCATACTCTCCCAACTTCAACGGCGTGCGGTCCCAGTCCACACCGGTACGGCAAGTCCCGTAGCACCCCAGGTTGTGCACCCGATAGCGATTCATGTCGGGCTTGCGGTCGGTAAAAACCGTGATCCCGTTTTCATCGACATAGGTGTAGATCTGGGCACTAACAGAAAAACACCAGAACACCCCGAGCAAACCGATAAATCCAAACACCCTTTTTTTATTCATTATTCGTCCCGCATTGTTCTTCTCGTCAGAGCTTACCTCAGAACCCGCCGGTCACCGACAATCCGCCATCAGCGGTAATCACCTGGCCGGACAGCCAGCCGGAATCCGAACCGATCAAAAACGCGATCACACGCGCGATATCCTCCGGCTCGGCCAACCGACGCAGCGGCGTGGTTGTCTCAAAATACCGCACCATGCGCTCGTCGTCCAGCAAGGCCTGGGCAAAATCCGTTTTCACCAGCCCCGGTGCCACGGCGTTGACACGAATACCGGCCGGTCCCAGCTCCAGGGCCAGATTGCGCACCAGCTGCTCTTCGGCGGCCTTGGACATGCCGTAAACACCGATCAGTTTGTTGCCAAAACTGCCGGCGATCGAGGAAACCAGCGCGATGGAAGCGTTGTCGGATTGCTCAAGATGGGGCCGGGCCAGATGAGCCAGGCGCATCGCGCTGAACACGTTATTGCGCATGATCAAATCAAACGCCTTCAAATCAACCTGGGCCGAAGGCCCATAGACCGGGTTGCTGGCCGCATTCATGACTACCCCGTCGAGTCGTCCGAAATGGGCTACGGTCTTGTCGATCAGAGCCGCGAGCTGGTCTTCATGCCCGATATGACAGGCCACGGCCAGCGCTTCTCCGCCGGCTGATCGAATGGCCTCAGCCACCGACTCGCAACTGTCCTGGTTGCGACTGGATACCACGACCGCGTGGCCTCGACTGGCAAGCAACCTGGCGCTGGCCAGGCCAATACCGCGGCTGGATCCGGTGATGATGGTTACTGGGAATTGGGTCATGGGCTCGGAGATCGGAGGTCAAAGGTTGGTGGTCAGGCCAGTGTTTGCAGTTCCGGTCGGACAAGATGGTCGATGCAGTTTATCGGACCTGCCTGCCAGCCGCCATGCGTGTTCAGCGACAATCGTGTGACTGAGGCATTATACAGGCAGACATTGAGTTCCCGCTGCCAGACCAGATCCTCGTCGAGCAAATCGGCAACGATGGTGCTAATCACGCCGGCCGAAGTCACGACCACGGCACTGCCGCCAGCGGACAGCTGGCGGTGCCACTGAGCTACGGGTGAAAGAACGCGTGACTGGAAAGCGTGCCAGCTGCCATTGTGAATGCAATCCAGCCGGCCCTGCTGCCAGACCGACAAAACCTCGGGAAACCATTCCAGAAACGTGGCCAGGTAGCGAACCGGCTCGGAAAAGGCGCGCGAGTCCGGCAGTTGCAAACCCAGCGATTCCGCCTGATCGACTGCACTGCGTATCAGAGCATCGACCGTGTATTCGTTCAGCGCCGGCTCAATCAGCTCATCACCCACAAGCCTCAACCCATCCAGCGTTTGGCGATGACGCCGCAATGAACCCGTCCAGGCGCAAAACGGTCGATCCAGTTCGGTTTGAAGCCGCTCCCCCAGCAGCAGCGATTGCCGTTGACCGAGGCAAGACAGCCGGTCGTAGTCATCGGTGCCAAGCGAGCCCTGACCGTGCCGCACCAGGTACAGATACCCGGACCCCGACCTACCAGGCTCGGTCATGGCCTGGCGCTGCGCCAGACCTGGGTTTCCGCTTTGATCAGGATCCATGCACAGCGCAGGTACCACCTCGGCGTGCGAGGTACTGCTGGTGATAGTCCTCCGCGCGCCAGAAAGTCGCCGCCGGCTCAATCGCTGTGGCAATCGGCCGCCCAAAACGACCCGATCCGTCCAGCTCGGTGCGCACCGCCTCGGCCACGGCGCGCTGTTCCTCGTCGTGAACAAAGACCACCGAGCGGTATTGTCGACCCACATCCGGTCCTTGTCGATTGACTTGGGTAGGATCATGCAGGGCAAAGAATTCGCGAACCAGGGATTCATAGCTGATCCGGCTGGCGTCAAACTCGACTTCGACGACTTCGGCATGGCCGGTCTGATCGGTGCAGACCTGTTCATAAGTCGGCTGCTCGACCGTGCCACCCATATAGCCGACGGCCGCACCAATTACGCCATCAAGCTCTCGAAAGCGAACCTCTACGCCCCAGAAACAGCCTGCCCCAAACGTTGCCTTGTTGCTCATTGCCTTGCGTTCCCTGTTGCTATTGACGATATTGTGTTGACGATGTTTTGTTGACGATCAACCCGACTCGATATGGTACGCCCGCTGATCCCGCCTGGCGTGAACATTTTCTTGCGGGGAAATTCCTGTGAAAATCTTCCGGAGCGATTAATGGACCGTGTCATTGCCGCCCTGGTTCCCTACAATAAGGTCGCATGACTGAAACAACTTTTCTGTGGCACGATTTCGAAACCTTCGGTGCCGACCCGCGCCGCGACCGGCCCGCCCAGTTCGCCGCCCTCAGAACCAATGATCGGCTGGAGCCGGTCGACAAGCCGATAGTGATCTACTGCAAGCCGGCCGATGATGTGCTGCCCCAGCCCATGGCCTGTCTGATCACCGGCATTACACCGCAAGTCGCTCGCGATCGTGGTCTGCCGGAAAACGAGTTTGCCGAACGTATTCATGATCAGATGAGCCGTGCGGACACCTGCTCGGTCGGCTACAACAATTTCCGCTTTGATGATGAAGTCACGCGCCATCTTTTCTGGCGCAATTTCTTCGATCCGTACGCGCGCGAATATGCCAATGGCAACTCCCGCTTCGACCTGATCGATCTGATGCGCATGACGCGTGCCCTGCGCCCGGAGGGCATCTCCTGGGCAGACCGGGATGACGGCACACCCAGTTTTCGCCTGGAAGACCTGGCCGCTGCCAACGGCATGGATACCAGCCGCGCTCACGACGCCCTGGCCGACGTCGAAGCAACCTTGGGATTGGCCAGACTGGTACGCGAACATCAGCCACGTCTGTGGCAATGGGCGCTTGGCCTGCGCCGCAAGCACACCGTTGCCAACCTGCTGGAAAAACGCCAGCCGCTGCTCCACAGCTCGGCCCGCTTTCCAGCCAGCGCCTGCGGCACCGCACCGATTCTGCCACTGGCACCCCATCCAGGTTATGCCGGTCAATGGATCGTCTGGAATCTGAATATCTCACCGGAGCCCTTCGCCAAGCTGTCCGTCGAACAGTTGGCTGATCGACTATGGACCAGCGCCGAGGATCTGCCCGAGGATATGGAGCGACTGCCGGTCAAACTGGTGCGAACCAACCGCTGCCCGATGCTGTCCCCCCTGAGCGTGCTTGATACGGCGGCCGGCGAACGCCTGGGCATCAACCAGCAACATCTGGACCGGCACGCCACTCGCCTCACTGAACTGCCCGATCTGATTGCCCGAATCAGCGAACTTTACGCGCCACAGCAGCGGGCGACCGGCACCACCGCACCCGACCCGGAACTGGCGCTTTACGACGGCTTCGTTCCGCGCGGCGATCAGCAGGTCTATCCGGCGATCCGCCGGGCCGGGCCGGACGAACTTTCCCGGCTGGGCAATCCGTTCACTGACGAGCGACTGAACCACCTGCTGTTTCGCTACCGGGCCCGCTTGTTTCCCGACAGCCTTAATGCCGACGAGCAACAGCGCTGGGCCGATGAACGCCAGCACCGGCTGGTCAGCGACCCGGAACTGGCCTCGATTCGCTGGCCGGAATTTCAGGTCGAAGTGGCCGAACGCCTTGCCAACCAACCCGAACACCGCGACATCCTTGAAGCGCTCATGGATTGGGCCATATCCCTGGGTCTGCGCAAACCGGGCTGAATCAAGATATCAATGACTTAGCGGTATATCTTGAACTTCTGAGTTGACTTGTTATACACAACTGCCTGATTGTCGTTTTGACACTTTATTGACAGCGCATGACAAGCCATGCAACGCTCATCTTCTATTTAACTTATTGAATTATATACGTTTAAAATTCTGATCACTTTTTGACCAAACCGCTTGGGGACCACAGCCAAGCCGCTGCTCGTGTAACTACTCACAATCTTATCCACAGGTTTTGTGGATAAGCCGATCAATCCGGTCTGCTGCCGGAAATCTCGTTCAATCAACTCAATTCAGGCCAGCGGTCGAAAGCCCATTGAGCGGCAGCTGGATCAGCTCCAGACCCGAGCCCTGTTCATTGACAACCCCACTTGTCGGGGCGGCTTGCAGACACCGGCGCAACAGACGATCACTGCGTGGTGAAACAAACTCAACCACCGACCCATCGTCAAACTGCATCATCAATACAACCGGCGGCTGGCCGTTCCGACCGGGTCGGGCCACCACGCTGCTGATGGTCTTGCCGACGATCTGATCCCGAAATTCCCGACTTCCAATTTGCTCAGACATGTTGTTGCTTGCTCCTTGGGAAAGGCTGGTTTGGTCTACGGGATCCATTGCAACACCGGGCCTTCTCAAAACATGAGAATCCGATTTCCCACGATCCGGCGGGCAATTTTCCTAGTGTCAGACGGGAGGATCTGCCGATTCGCTGAGCGGTTTCTATTTCTACACTGGTCCCAACGCTGGACAAGGGGTCCGGCGGGTTCACAAAGAACCGCATTTCAAAACAACTTCCAAGGAGAACCATCATGACTATGACCAAAAACATCATTGCCGCGCTGATCCTGGCCCTGAGCCTGACCGGAATGAGCTTCGCCGAATCCGGCAGCGTGGATATCAACACCGCCAGCGTCGAGCAATTGGCTGAAGCCCTGACCGGCGTCGGGCAAGCCAAGGCCGAGGCCATCGTCGCCTATCGCGAGTCCAATGGCCCGTTCAAACATATCGATGAGTTGGTCAACGTACGCGGCATTGGTCTGTCGACCGTCGACCGCAACCGTGACCGCCTGATGCTGGACTCGGCCAGTACCGAAAACTGATCGGAACCCGGCAAAACGCCGCCCTGGCTTTGCCAGGGCGGCGTTCTCAAACCGCTAAACCGACGCTTTTTGCAATTGCGACAATCGCTGCTCGTGAGCCAGTCCCATCCACAAACTGACACAAATCAGCAGTAGAACAATCGTGAATGGCAGTCCGGTACTTACCGCACCGGCCTGAAGCGCCTGCAGCGCGGCCGAGCCACCAATACCCAACAACACGGCAGCAATCAACCCCTCGATGATGACCCAGAAGATGCGCTGACTGGTCGGCGCATCGATCTTGCCTCCGGAGGTAATCGAATCAATAACCAGCGATCCCGAATCCGAGGAAGTAATAAAGAAAACCAGCACCAGTACAATCGCCAGGAACGAGGTAATGCTCGTAAACGGCAGATTTTCCAGCATCTGGAACAGCGCCAGTGATGAATCACCAATACCCCCGGCCAGCGCACCCACTCCTTGCGTAACCTGGTCAAGTCCGTTGCCCCCAAAAGCACTCATCCAAACGGTGGTAACGAGTACGGGAACCAGCAAAACGGCGGTCAGGAATTCACGCACGGTTCGCCCCTTTGACACTCGCGCAATAAACATCCCGACAAACGGTGACCAGGAAATCCACCAGGCCCAGAAAAAGATCGTCCAGCTATGATAGAAGGTCGTATCTTCGCGGCCCACCGGGTTACTCAGCGGAATAATATACTGGGCGTAACCTGCCACCGTCGTACCGAAGTTGGCGAAGAACGCCATCAGACCGCCAGCCACCAGCACAAAGCCCAACAGAGCCACCGCCAGCAGCATATTGAGATTACTGAGCACTCTGACCCCGCCCTCAATTCCTCTGAGCACGGAAATCAGGGCAATGCTGGTAACCCCGGCGATAATGATGATCTGGGTCATCAGACTGGCTGGAATATCAAACAGAAATGACATGCCACCAGCGGCCTGCTGGGCACCCAGTCCCAGCGATGTCGCCAGGCCGAAAATCGTTGCCAATACAGCCAGCGTGTCGATCACATGCCCTGTCGCACCCCAGACCCGATCACCCAGCAGCGAATAGAAAGTTGAGCGAATCGTCAGCGGCAGACCCTTGTTGTAGGTAAAGAATGCCAGGGCGAGACCGACAACACCGTAAATCGCCCAGGGGTGAAGACCCCAGTGATACATCGTGGCACCCAGAGCGGCCCTGCCATCACCGCCATCGACACCCAGGGGTGTCCCGAACCACTCGGTAAAGTACCCGACCGGCTCAGCCACGCTCCAGAACATCAGGCCGATACCCATGCCGGCGGCAAACAGCATGGCAAACCATGACATCAAGGAAAACTCCGGTCGGGCATCCTCGCCCCCGATACGGATCTTGCCGAACGGCATCACAATCAACAGCAAACAGAACAGCACAAAGATGTTGCCGGCAATCAGAAACAACCAGTCGAACTGCTCGCCGATCCACACTCGCGTTGCCGTAAGCACATCATTGGCCTGCTCCGGCAGAATCAGGGAAATCAGTACAAATAAAAGAATCAGAACCGCACTGACCAGAAAAACCGGATTGTGCAGATCCAGCCCCATCCAGGTGACATTATCCTGGCCGATTTCATAGTCCGTATCACTAGTGTCCGGTTTAAAAGTTGAATAAATTCAATTGGTTACCATCGTC
>CAZFYM010000060.1:0-21326 GCA_964523755.1 uncultured Wenzhouxiangella sp.
GACGCGCCAGGACAATTATGGACGGTTAGCGCTGAGCATAGGTCAGGCACCCGAACCGGTCTTCGTACTTGACGATCATTCCCTTCCGTAGTTCCTGGATCACGGCCTGTTCCTTCTGTTCGAGCCGCTCGACTGCCTCGAATAGCAACCGCAGCCGCAGCTGGCGCGGGCCGCGCTCGTCGGCATCCAACCCAAGCTCATCGGCAGAAGCCGGGTAATGGGCACTGCCACAGCGTAATCCTCCGTTTGCATAGGGTATAGCAAATATACCTCAAAAAGGTTTCATGACAACCTGATTAGCGTCGTGTCTCAGTGACATGGGGATTGGTGTCCCGGAGAATATTCTCAGACATGAGGCTGCAGGTGACTCCGAAATGGTGCCCACACCGGGATGGGTTTGATGGCCGCACTGACTACATTCGAACATCTTGCGACCCGCGCGCGGAAAGCAGCGGTGTCCCCGGTGCTCGCATTGTGGACACGCATACCCATGAGGCCAGTGAATTCTCCGCAACTCCTGTTGGCAGGCCTTTTCGGTGGCAAATTTGTTGTGAAACTCCTTGAGCGACGTGGACTGCTGTGGTCAGGCCGTTTTTCGGTCAGGTTGAAGGATCGTTAGCGACCAGCGGGAGGCATGGATGACCTCAGCTGTTGCCGTTTGACCAGCGGGTTCAAGCGTAAACCTGAGTCAGCGTGCCACCAAATTGCCATATTTGATCACTGAATTGCCACAGGCGTGACCGGCCGGGGTCACACCGGTGAGATGAAATGTTTCCGTCGAATTCATTCATTCAACGGAGACTGACCATGCACGTATTGAATCGCCTGTTTTTTAATGTTGTTGTGCTTGTTCTGGTGTCGGGGCTGGCCCGGGCCCAGGGCAATGACGACGAATCTGCCACGCTGTGGCTGGATCACGGCGGTCAGTCGAGCCAGTCGCTAGCGCTGGTGACTGACATCGAGATTGAAGTCACCGGGATGCTGGGTTATACCCTGGTTCGCCAGCAATTTCTCAACGACACGCCTGACTGGGCCGAGGGTCGTTACGTGTTTCCGCTGCCGGATGATGCGGCGGTGGAGAGTTTGCGGGTGGTGGTCGGTGATCGCCTGATCGAAGGCGAGATCCAGGAGCGGGGCGAGGCGCGCCGGACTTACGAGACAGCACGTGCCCAGGGTCGTATCGCCAGTCTGGTCGAGCAGGACCGGGCCAACTGGTTTTCGACCCGGATTGCCAATATTGCACCCGGTGAGGTGATTGAGGTACAGATCGGTTTCCGCCAGCAGGTGGAGTTCGAGCATGGCGAATTCCGCCTGCGCTTTCCGATGAGCATCGCACCGCCTTATCAGCCGGGCGCGTCGGTGGATTCGGAATCCGATCCCGTCGTTGCCGGGTCGATCCCGCCGATGGTCGGGCCCATGCTGTCGACCAATCCTGTTGCGCTTCGGGTGGAGCTGTCGCCGGGTATGCCACTGGCGATGCTGGAATCCAGCCATCATTTGGTTGACACGGTGATGGAGCAGGGGCGTTGGATCGTGACCCTGGATGGGCCGTTTGCGGATCCGCACAAGGATTTTGAACTGGTCTGGCGTCCTGCGGTGGGCGAGCACGCCGAATCGGCGGTGTTTGTGCAGAGACTGGGTAGGCAGGACCATGCGCTGCTGATGCTGACACCGCCGGAGCAGTTCTCGGCATTGCAAACCCGGCGCGAAGTCACCCTGATCATTGATACCTCGGGTTCGATGCAGGGGCAATCCATTGAGCAGGCACGCCAGGCGTTGCTGTTCGCGCTGGACCGGTTGGCTGCTCATGATCGTTTCAATCTGATTGAGTTCAACAGCGGAGCACGAGCACTGTTCAATGCGCCGGTTAATGTCAATACGACGCATTTGCGCCAAGCCCGGGAGTTTGTGCGGGCGCTGCACGCCGACGGCGGAACGGAAATGCTCAGACCGCTGGACATGGCCTTGGGCCATTTGACGACGCCGGGTTATCTGCCGCAGGTGGTTTTTATCACCGACGGTCAGGTCGGCAACACCCGGCAAGTTATCGACCAGGTTCGCCGCCAGATTGGTCAGGCTCGTCTGTTTACCGTCGGTATCGGCCATGGCGTGAACAGTCAGTTCCTCACTGACCTGGCCCGCTTCGGTCGCGGCAGCAGTGTCTTGATTGCGGATTTGTGGCAGGTGCAGCAGCGTATGAGTGAGCTTGTTGCCCAATTGACCAGCCCCGTTCTGCATGATATCGAGCTGCACTGGCCAAGCGATGTCGAAGCGCTACCGCGCCAGATTCCCGATTTGTACACCGGGCAGCCACTGCTGGTCACGGCACGTGCGGATCGACTTCAGGGCGATTTGCTGGTGACCGGCTTGAGCGACGGCCAACCCTGGCAGCAGGTCATTCCGCTGGAGACATTCCAGTTCGCCCCCGGCGTGGCGGCTCACTGGGGGCGGCAGGCCATTCAGCGAGAACTTGACCGGCGCGGCCAGGATCTGGACGACGCCGAGGTTCGCCAGCGCGTGCTTGACCTGGCGATCGAATATCAGCTGCTCAGCCCCTACACCAGCCTGGTGGCGGTGGACAAGACACCTCAACGTTCGCGCCAGGCCGCTCTCAGACGTCATGATGTGCCCAGTTACCTGGCCGACAACGGCGCTAATTCCGGTGCGATGCTGGCGCGAGCCATGCCGGCCACCGATGCCGGCAGCGTTCCGGCGCTGTTGCGCGGCCTGTTGGCTCTGCTGCTGATCGGATTGCTGCTCGGTCATCGTCGTCTGGCCGCCGATCCGGAAGACTATCCGGAATACGATCCGGAATACGATCCGGAATACGATCCGGAATACGATCCGAAATTCGATTTGGCAGACGATTTGGAAGACGATTTGGCAGGCCATCGTGGAGAGCGGGCATGATCCGGGCGATTGTGCTGGCCGCTTTGCTGGCTGTTGCGGCCTGGCAGATCGGTGCCGGAGCCAGCGTTCAGGCCAAGGCCTGGCTGGGTCAGATTCTGCTGGAGCGGGCCTGGAATCGGGCTGCCAGTCAGGCTGATCGGGATGGCGAGCCGGTGGCACCCTGGCCCGGGGCCATCAGTCACCCGATCGCCCGTTTGCGCGCCCCGGCGCTGGCGATTGATCACTTGGTGCTGGAAGGTGCAGATACCCCGGTACTGGCCTGGGGCCCCGGAATGGAAACCGGACCCAACGGACATCGTCTGATTGCCGCGCATCGCGACACCCATTTTCGTTTTCTCCAGCATGTTGCGCCTGGTGAGCGTTTCGAACTGGAGCTGGTCGGCGGACAAACCGAGCAGTGGGAAGTGGTTGATCAAAGCATCGTCGACGCACGAATCACTCAGCTTGATCTGGGCCTCGATGCGAATGTCTTGACCCTGGTGACCTGCTATCCGTTCGACAGCCTGGAAGCCGGAGGGCCGTTGAGGTTGGTGACTTCTTTGGTGCCGGTCAGTGACGTGAATACATTGCAACCTGGTTCGCAACCCCGGCTCCCGGTGGATGCCTCGGCATGGACTGGTTACGAATCCGACCTTTCGGTGGCGTCGTCTACAGGGTCCGTCGTGGACACGCGTTGACGTTCTCCGGTAAAGCACTTCATGTCTTCGGCGTTGCTTTTTTCCTTTTCTCTTGTTCCTTGAACCTTCTTTTCTTTGGAGTTTGCCATGACGACACTTTCCCTGAACGAACTCAGCGCGTCTGAACGGCGCCGGCTGGGTCTGCCTGACAAGCTCGATCATTTGGTTCCCGCCAAGGCTGGTAAATCCGTTGCCGACCTGAGTTTCCGGTTCACCCGGCAATCGGCACCGGTACTGCGCGGGTGGTGGAGCGCTTGCCCCGGAGATGAGGGGCAAGTGCAGGTCGCTAACGGATAAGCTGGCGATAGAGTTGAGGCAGTGCGGCTGCAAGACCTGTCGGACGGGCGACGATGGCGTAGCCGGCACGGCCGAAGATGGCGGGGAAGTACTGGCGGGCCTCAGCATCGATGGTGATACCAAAGACGGTCAGCCCCTGCCGACGAGCTTCTCGGACCGCCATGCGCGAATCTTCAATGGCGAAACGGCCTTCGTAATGATCCGTATCATTGGGTTTGCCGTCGGTCAGCAGCAGGAGCAAGCGATGACGGTTCGGCCGTCGGGCCAGTTCCGAAGCGACGTGGCGGATCGCGGTACCCATGCGGGTGTAGAGGCCGGGTTCCAGTGCTGCAATTCGACGTTCGGTTCCTGAACCGACAGGCTGGTCGAAAGTCTTGATGGTTCGGATACTCACCCGTTGACGGCGACGCGAGGTGAAGCTGTAAATGGCGTGATCGTCACCGCAGGCCTGGATGCCGTGAGCCAGTACCAGCAGGGCCTCTTTTTCCACATCGAGCACGCGCCGATCGTCGATCCATGAATCGGTAGATAGCGAAACGTCAACGAGCGTGGCTACGGCCAGGTCCCGAGCTTGCTGGCGCCAGCTCATGTAAATATTCTCCGAGCCGTGACCTCCGGCGGCCTGTTCGGCAATCGAACTGACCAGGGCGTCCAGGTCCAGTTCATCGCCCTCGATCTGGCGGCGAAGCAGCTCGCGTCGGGGGCGCAGCGCTTCGAACTGCCGGCGAATTTTGCGAATGCGTCGACGGGTTTCGTCATCGGGTTCCCAGGCCGGCGTCTGTCCTGAAGCCACGTCGCTGGCGGGTTCGCCAAAAACCGCGCAGTAGTCCGGCAGGTAGCGTTGTTTGCGATAGTGCCATTCGTGATAGGTAACGGGGGCTTCGATCCGGCTTTCATCGACTGACTCGGCAGCGATATCCAGGTCCATGCGCAGGCGAGTGGCTGCCTGCTTCTTGTGCTTGCTCAGAGTCAATTGTTCAAGTTGATCGGCGGCCTGGCGGGCGTCCTCTTCCTTATCATCTTCTACCGGCCGGTTGACATTGACCATTTCCGACCAGGACAGCATTTTCTCAAACGGGTTAAGCATTAGTGGATCGTCGCGCTCGGTCTGATCCAGGTGGCGGCGCTCGGCGGCTCGGCGTATGCCATCAGATGGGCCGGCCTCGACGCCGGGGTCCGGATCGGATTCTTCCAGCGGGCTGGACGCGGGAGCTCGGTTCAATGCCTGTCCCCATAGCGGGACGGGGAGCGGTGGGCGGTAGCCATTGGGTGCCTGAATCTGATCCATGCTGCGTGACCCCAGGATGCATTCCAGCAGTTGTTGCGACGACACCGACAGTGTTGCAGGATGGCCGAGAAGGTGACAGATCACGGTTTCGAGCTGTGCCTCGACCGGCGGCAGTCGGCGTTGCGGTCTAAGCGTTAGCAAATTGTTGCAAAGCCGGTCGTAGCGATGGCCGAGACCAGGAAAGCGCTGCGCCAGCGTCGTGGCGGCACGAACCGATTCGGCCAGTTCGAGCAAATCACACTGCAGCGGATCCTTGACCGCTTCGGGCGACTGAACTTCGGCCAGAAAACCGGTCAGCCAGAAGTACAGATCACGATTCAACGAGGCATCGGGGAAATAGGCCAGCGTGGCCGGCAGGATCACATTATCGCTGTCGCGTCGGGCCGGTTCATACGGCTCCTGTTGCAGGCCGAGGCGCTGTCTCAAGGTCAGTCGATGCCTGGAGTTGATCGCGGCAGCACTGGTCAGGGTGAGTGAGCGAGCACCGCCGTGGACGCGAAAGTAGACCGCCAGGACATCACGCAGGGACTCCAGCCTGACTTCGGCCTCGGGATAATCTGGATAGCTGGCGGCGGATGCGGCCCAACGGTGCCAGCGCCAGCCAACCAGTTCCTCGAATTCGTACCAGGCGGTCATGCGGCGGGATTCAGCCGAAGGCGTGTCCGGCCAGTTCGCTCAGCGCGGCGATCACATCATCATCGTCGCTCAATGGTTCGATCAGCGTGTGGCGGACCGCACGTTCAATCGGCATGCCATCGCTGACCAGGCTGGCACAATAGACCAGAAGGCGTGTCGATACCCCTTCTTCCAGATCCTGGCCCTTGAGCGCGCGGATGCGCTGGGCCAGGTTGACCAGCCCGGCGCACAGTTCTTTTGCCAGACCGCTTTCGGAGGCAACGATCTCGATCTCGATCTCGGCTGGAGGAAAGTCGAACGACAACGCGGCAAAGCGCTGACGGGTGCTGGGCTTGAGCGATTTGAGAATATGCTGGTAACCGGGGTTATAGGAAACCACCAGCATAAAGCTTGCTGGTGCCTGCAGGACTTCACCCGTTCGTTCCAGGGGCAGGACGCGCCGGTCATCGGTCAGCGGATGCAGCACCACGGTGACATCCTTGCGTGCCTCGACCACTTCATCGAGGTAGCAGATGCCGCCTTCGCGTACGGCCCGAGTGAGCGGGCCGTCACACCAGCGTGTTTCGCCATCGATCAGCAAGTGACGACCGGTCAGATCGGCAGCGGTCAAATCATCGTGGCAGGCCACGGTAAAAAGCTTGCGGCCCAGGCGCGCTGCCATGTGAGCGACAAAACGGGTCTTGCCGCAGCCGGTTGGACCTTTCAGCAGCAGCGGCAAGTGACGCCGGTAAGCGGCCTCGAACAATGCGCACTCCGAGCCGGTTTCCCGGTAATAAGGAATCTCGGCGCTTGTCTGGCAGCGTTCGAGGCTGGCACTCATTGGCGTGTGCTGCCGCCTGCTGCCACGTGCGGTGCACCGGCAGGGAGTTGTTCACGAGCTTTGCCAAGCAAGGCATAGACATACATCAAGACCGCAATACTGACAATGACTCCGGACACCAGTCGCATGCCATAAAACAGACTCAGATGCTCTTGCACATCCATATACCGATCGCCAACCACACGCTGCATATGGGTCTGGATGACTCCGGCAAAAGTCAGCGTGAAAGTCATGAAGGCCATGCCGCCGGTCATCAGCCAGAAGCTCCACATGTTGAGGATCTGGTTGTAGGGTTGCTTGCCGCGCAAATGCGGCATCGCATAACTGAAGATCGCCAGATTGAGCATCACATAGGCACCAAAGAAGGCCAAATGACCATGGGCGGCCGTGATCTGCGTGCCATGGCTGTAGTAGTTGACCCACGACAAGGTGTGCATGAAACCCCACACACCGGCACCAAAGAAGGCCATCACCGTGCAGCCCAGGGTCCACAGGATTGCGGCCTTGTTGGGGTGATTGCGGCTGCCGCGCCAGAACATGTAGAAGGCGAACAGCACCATGGCGAACAGCGGCAGAACCTCCAGTGCGGAGAAGAAACTGCCGATCGGCTGCCAGTAGCCAGGCAGTCCGATCCAGTAATAATGATGGCCGGTGCCCAGCAGGCCGGAGAACAGCACCAGGCCGACAATGACGTACAGCCATTTCTCGATGATCTCGCGGTCAACACCGGTCATCTTGATCAACAGATAAGCCAGCAGTGAAGCCATGATCAGGCCCCATACGCCTTCCACCCAAAGATGAATGACATACCACCAGTACATCTTGTCGAGCGACAGGTTGGCGGGGTTGTAGAAGGCAAACAACCAGAAGATGGCTGCCAGCCAGAGGCCCATCATCAGCACGACCGAAATGGCCGTACGTCGGCCCTTGATCAGGGTCATGGTGCCATTGTAGAGAAACATCAGAAAGGCGATGGTCAGGATGATCTTGGTCCACAAGGGTTGTTCGAGAAACTCGCGTCCCTCATGGATGCCGAATTGATAGCTGATCAGCGCCGCCGCGCCGGCGAACACGAACAGGCCCAATTGCCAGTAGGCCAGCTTCGGGCTGTAGATTTCGGTTTCAGCCTCTTCCGGCAGCAGGTAATAGGTCGCACCGAAAAACCCGATCAGCAGCCAGACGATCAGCAGGTTGGTATGACTCATGCGCACGATATGAAACGGCATGACATCGGTGAGCAGGTTGGGCCAGAAATAGATGGCTCCGGCAACCACACCGAACAGAACCTGGGCGGTAAACAGGATCAGCGCGATGACAAAGAAGGGATAGGCGACTTTCTGGGTGACATATTTCATGCTGGGATTCTCCTTGTTCTTCAGCCGGATATATTGGGCGGCCAGCCCTGGGTATCGATGCGGCTTGTCCATTCGAGAAAGTCGATCAACGCATCCAGTTCTTCCTCGGTGAAATCATAGGCCGGCATCTGTCGCCGGCCAGGGGCGCCGGTGGGCTGAATCCGGATCCAGGCCTTGAGTGCGTTGCGCGCGCCTTCCGGGCTGGCTTCACCGCCGAAGCGCTGCCACACGTTGCCGAGTTCAGGCGCAAAATAAGCGCCTTCGCCAAGCAGAGTGTGGCAATTAATGCAGGAGTTTTTCTCCCAGATGTGCTTGCCCTGCTTGACAGAATCGGTCAAACCGGCGTGATCGGTTGATGTGGTGATCACGTAGTAGTGGCTGTGGGCGGTCAGCCCCAGAAACACAAGAAAAAAGAAAATGGAACCGCCGAAAAAGATATTGCGGGCAGCATTGCGTGTCAGACCTTCGATCATGTCGATCTCCCTTAGGTGGGTAAGCGCAGACTACCAGCCGGATCATATCATTCTTTTGATATGCATCAATTATCTACCCTCGCAGTGTTTATTGCCGTCTTTGAAAGGGGGAGAACCAGCGGGTCAAGCTTTCCCGGTCGGGCGAGATCCGAATACCCTTGGCGCATCCTATTCGAAGCGGTCGCGGAACAGCAGGTCAAGGGGTGGCGCGGGTGGGCTGCTGCCATCGAGTTGATTGAGAAAGGCGATCAGCGCTTCGAGTTCACTGGCCGGTAGCAAGCCGGCCCGGCGATGGGGATCGGCCAATGAAGTAAAGATCGGCGTGGTGATGGTGACCTCATCGATGGCCACGTAGCGTCCGTTGGTATCGCGAATGGTGACTATATTCATCCCCGGGTCAAACGGTACGTTTTCGATCCGAGCCATGCGCCAGACATGAAACAGCCATTGCGGCGTATTGCCGGTCGATGGCAGTATCAGCGATCGGGTTTGGCCATTGATTTCGACTTCGAATGGGTGGCTGGCCCCGAAACTGGCGCTGTAGCGCACCTCAATTGCGCCACTGCCACCGGCCCCGCCATTGATCTGGTCGAAGGTCACAGTGGCACCGGGCACGTTGAATTGGGTGGCATAGCGCTGCTTGAGACTGAAGTCCGCCAGCGGCCAGACCCAGTCTTCGGTGATCGTTGCGCCACCGGCCAGCAGCCCGTTCTCGGCCTGGAGTACCGGTCCACCGGCGACCGTAAAAACGTCTTCCAGTGTGGCCGCGGAACCATCATGGAAGTAAGGCGCAGTGGCCCACACACCACGTAAGGTAGGCGTGTCGATGCCGTTCAGAGGCTCTCCCAGCCGAGAGCCGGAGCTGGTTCTCAAGGTACCGACGTCGTGCAAGATTGGTTGACCGAGTTGTGAATCGCTGAATTCGCTGCCGCCGTGGCATTGGTGGCATCCCTCCCGGATAAAGAGGGTACGCCCCAGTTGTGCAGCGGCAGTTTCTGCCCCGTCCGGATTGCGATACGGGCTGCGTGGCAGGTGGGAGTGATTTAACGAGCTGACGTAGGCTGCCAGGGCATCGAGGTCGGCGTTCAACCCGGCTTTGGGAGCGCCGAGGGGGTCCGAAGTCGCCGCAAAATCCTCCGGCGTCAGAAAGCCCTGGCCACCAAAGGGACCGCGGATATCATGTTCGAAATCCTGGATCTCGTCGAAGTTGCCGCTCCAGTGCACATTACCCTGGCCGATGCCAGAGCGCCCGCGCAGACTGGCGGTGTTGCGCAGGCCCTCGCCACGGCCATGAAAATCCCAGGTTCGTCCATCCTGGCCACCGTCAAAATGGCACGTGGCACAACTTAAATAACCCTCTGAACTCATGCGCGGGTCGGAGGCATTGTAGAAAATGCGCTTGCCTGTGAGCACAATGGGTGACAGGGTCTCGCTGGTGACTGTATTAACGGCGGTTGACGATACGTTGATGCTGCCCATCTCGAACAGGTTCTGCGTCTCCAGAACACTGACAGAACGGCCGAGAAAATTCTTGACGAAGCTGCGACCGGTATCCGGGTCACTGCAAACGCCCTGTGGCGCATTGCCAGTGGGCAGCCTTCCAACCAGGCCCCCCAGGCCGGTGGCCGAGCCGGCACTCAAGGCATCCAATACCGTCAGCTCGTTGTTGCCCTGCAGCGGTATCAGGAGATAGTCACCCAGTGGCGACAGGCCCACGGCTGAGGGTGAATCGGAATTGTCGATGTCGATATGGCGGTGCAAGCTGCCGTCAGACAGGTTGATTCCAATCAGTACGGCGCGAACCGTGTTGTCGGAATCCAGGTCGTCCTGGAAGGTCAGGCCGCGTTCGGTATTAGCCTTGGTCGCCGACACCCAGAGCACCTCGCCGTTGCGATCAAGCGCTAGCCCGGACAAATAGTTCGGCACACCACGGCCGCCACCGGTGCCATCGGTATTTTCGGTGCCACCGATGCGTCGAATGACAAGGGTGCGGTTCAGGCTCAGGTCATTGTTGGTGTTGATTTCCCATATTTCGGCCTGATGCAGCCGTGAAATAAAGCGCGCCACATACATCATTTCTCCATCGGCGCTGATTGCCAGCGCGCCGGCTCCGGGACCGAGGGTCAGCGTTCCTGTTTGTGTTCGCGTGGCCACATCAAATCGCGCCAGTTGGCCTGGGCCGGCCAGGCTGACATAGACCTGCGATTGATCGGGGCTTGGCACCAGCGCAATGGGAGCTGAGCCATAATTCAGGTCCATGGTATCGGTCAATGCTCCCGTGGTCGCCTGTCGGACTTGTAAAACATCCCCGTCGTGGCAGGCGAGCCAGATTTGATCACCGACTTGGGCCAGACTGCGCGGATCGCCACACACCGAGACTTCATAGATCATCGCCAGGCTATCCGCATCGACGGCGGTCAAGCTGCTGTTGTCGGGATTGACGGTGTAGACGCGCCGGTCGGGACCCGCGCAAATCAGTGGAGCGGATGAAATGCCCGGACCGGTCGCCTGATCGAGAACGCTCACCTTTCGGTTGGTCGATGCCAGCATGCCACCCGGGTCACGAACCTGGACGGCAATCGAGTAGTGACCGGTTTCGGCCCAGTCATAGGCGATCGAGTTTTCACCTGACCAGGGAGTTTTGGGCGAACCGTCCCCGAAGTCAAAACGATATTCCAGCAATTCACCTTCGCTGTCGGTTGCGGTGGCCGTCAGAGTGACCGCTTGGCCGGGCGCAATCGGATGGTCGGAAACGTTCAGTGAGTCAATGACGGGTGGGGTATTGCCGCCGACGCTGTTGCCAGTGGAGAAGCTGAAGGCATGGCCCTGGATGCCATTGCCGGCGGCATCCTTGATCCCGCCTGCCGGCAGCAGCACTTCATAGGTCGTATTCTCCGCCCAGGGCTGATCCGGGGTAAAGGTCAGAACATCATCGAAGGCGAAGGTCAGGGTCCCGTCCACTGGTGTGCCATCAAGCGGCCGGACAATAAAGGTATCGCCGTTGATCAGGGTCGGCGTTTCAATTTCTTCATGGATCAACAGCGACACCGGCAAACGATTGGTAGGCCAGCCGGTCTGGCCGCTGCGCGGGATGTGATAGCCCACTTCCGGTCCGCGTGTATCGGGTTCGTCCTGATGGGCCCAGATGGCCATGCCATGATTCGGAGCCGCTCCACCGGTGATCAACAGGTTGCCGATTGGCAGAGCGAACTGGCTGGTGCTGATGCGGGTTCCCGAGCCATAGGCGTTTGACCAGGCGGTATCCGGATCGAAAAATACGACCGGTTCGAAACTGCGCATATCGATTTTCCAGGAACCGATAAAAGCGTGTTCATCCTGGAACTGCGCGTACATGGCCTCGTCACCTGGAAGCGGGACATCGGCGACAAAACGCAAATCGGTCGGGTCGCTGACATCGACTACACGCATGCCATTGCCGCCGGTTCGATAAGGAAATACAACATAGAGTTTTCCCCCACCGCCCCAGAGTTCGGGCCAGTAGCCACCGGGCGCGCTTTCGGTCAGTACATCAAGCAGTACCGGATCGCTCGGGTCGCTGATGTCGTAGGTGGCCACCCCGGTGCGTGACTGATCGGACGCATAGATCAACAGATTGCCTATCAGAAAAGGATGGCCGATGACGCCAGTCTGGCCCAGATGATCCCACTCGGCGACCAGGTTGCCGGGCCCCAGCCCGTCCAGATACAGGGCGGCCATGCCCTCAACGGCGGAATAGCTCCAGAACGTCCCGTCTGCCATCCAGGGCGCAAACAGGCAGCCGCGCACGCCGGCGCAGAGAAAGTCGGGGTTGGAGCTGCGGATCAGTCCGGACGGCACGGCTTCGAAGGCCCAGGGTTCAAGCGCCGGATCCCATTCGCGATTGGCACCGATACTGAGCCAGTTGCCGTTTTTGAAATAACCGTGGGCGTTGATCGGCATGGGTGTTACGCCATGCTGGGCAAGCTCCAGCGGATTGACCAGACGCTCGGGTGTGGTGATATCCCAGGTACGTACCTGCAGGTCGGAGCCTGGGTTGCTGGAAGGTGCCTCGGGAATCGTGACCAGCACGCCGTTGTGGTAGGCGATGATGGCAGTGCGGCCCTGGTTCGGTGCGATCAGACCGCTGGAAATCAGCTCGCCGGCGTTTTGCGCCACGTTGGGAAAGCCGGTCGGTGCAACCGGATTGCTGTGCTGGGCCGTAGCCGAGGCCGTGATCAGAACAAGTCCCCAGACAAATGGTCTCATCGTGTCATTTTCCCTGTTTCGTCTGCTTCTCCGGGCCTCCGGTCGAGGACGACTCCGAGCGTACGGACGCGTCCTGAACCGGGCTTGCTTTCTGGCCTACTCTGATGAATACGTATTCAAAAGTCCAGTACGACATTGGTGACGTCGATTTCCGGACCCTGCACGCTGGTACAGTCTGGCTATGAGATAATTTGTCACACATTCAGACAGGAAGCCGGCATGTCCAGCAATCAGCGCATTGCCATTACCGTCAAGAGCGGCGATAAGGTAGTCAAACCGCAGGGCTTTACTGCCATTCGTGACGGTATCAAGGCGCGCGCCAATGTTCAGCCCGAACCCATCGGGCGCAAGCCGAGCTGGCTGCGCGCGAAGCTGCCCTCCGGCGGCAAGTACGAGGCGGTCAAGCGTAACGTCAATGAGCATCGGCTGGCGACGGTTTGCCAGGAATCCAAGTGCCCGAATATTGGCGAGTGCTGGTCCAACGGGGTCGCGACCATCATGCTGATGGGTGATGTCTGTACCCGCGCCTGTCGTTTCTGTTCGGTGGACACCGGCAATCCGCGCGGCTGGCTGGACCCCGAGGAACCGGTCAATTCTGCCGAATCGGTGCGTTTGATGGACCTGAAATACGTGGTTCTGACTTCGGTGGACCGCGACGACCTGGCCGATGGCGGAGCGGGTCATTATGCCGCTTGCGTGCGTGAGATCAAAAAGCTTAATCCGCAAACAGCAGTCGAAGCGCTGACCCCGGATTTCCAGGGGCGTCTGCATGATGTCGAAACGGTGGTCAACTCCGGGCTGGAAGTGTTTGCCCAGAATGTCGAGACGGTGCGCCGTCTGACTCACCCGGTGCGTGATCCGCGCGCCGGCTATGATCAGACGTTGCGGGTGCTTGAGTATGCCAAGCAGTATCGACCATCCGTGCTGACCAAGACCAGCCTGATGCTCGGCCTGGGTGAAACCATGGATGAAGTGATCGAGACGCTGCGCGATCTGCGTGCCATTAACGTCGATATCGTGACCTTTGGTCAGTACTTGCGCCCGACCGTCAACCATCTGCCGGTGGATCGCTTTGTTACCCCTGATGAATTCAGGAAAATCCGCGAAATCGGCCTGGGAATGGGGTTTATGGAAGTCGTGTCTGGCCCGCTGGTCAGGTCCAGTTACCGTGCTGATCGGGTTTTCGAAAAGAATAATTGCGGAATAGATGAGTCCGCCGCCTGATCGGGAGGTCTGGCTGAGAAAACTGGCCAATGTTCTGGATCAGGCTCGGCGCGAGCGCAAAACGCTGACCTATCTTCAGGTGGCTGATGCGCTGGCCGTGCCCGGCCCTCATCGTATTCACAAGACCACGCGGTTGCTTGAAATCCTGCTGAAGCACGATGTCGAACAAGGTCGCGCCCCGCGTTCGGCACTGGCTGTCAGCCGCGCCCGGTCAGGCCGGCCAGCGCCCGGCTTCTTTGATCGTGCCCGGCGTCTGAATCTCTTCGATGGCAGCAATCCCGAAGCCTTCCACGACCGCTTGCTCGAAGAACTGTTTTCAAAAACCGATCTTTGATCGGTGACCGAGACGAAAAACCTTTTGGACGCGAAGCAATGAAGCAACCAATCAAAAATTGAAATGGTTTTTCCTTATTTTCCCTCTTGGCTGCTTTGCTGCTTTGCGAAATAAGGATTTTTTCTTTTGAACTCAAGCCGGCGAATCTACGAAGACGTCTTTCAGTTCATTGAATCGGCTGCCTCGGTGTAATATTCGCGTTCTGTGTTGAATTCTTGCGAGCTTACTTCATGTCTTATTCCCTGTTCTCCGCTCGGCTGGTTCGGGCGTGCTGGCTGCTGGCAGTCCTTGCGTTCATGGCTGCCTGCAGTTCCGACCCGTCCGAATCGAGCGCTATTGCGCCGCTGGCCGAACCGGATCGCGGCGAATCTTCCGCCGTGTCCGAACCACCGCGCGCCGAAACGCGCCAGCATATCGTGACGGCACCAGCGGGCGAACGTGAAGATCCGTGGTACTGGCTGCGTGACGACGAGCGCGAGGATGCCGATGTTCTGGCCTACCTGAATGCTGAAAATGATTACAAGGAAGCCATGCTGGCGCATGTGTCGGAATTCCGAAATGATTTGTTCGATGAGCTTCGCGGGCGGATTGTCGAGGACGATTCGAGTGTGCCGGTGTTTGATCGCGGCTACTGGTACTACACCCGCTTTGAGGCGGGTCTGGAGTATCCTATTCATGCTCGCCGCGAAGGCAGCATGGCGGCAGCGGAAGAGATTTTGCTGGACGTCAATGCGCTGGCAGATGGGCACGATTACTACCAGATCGGCGACCGCGATGTCAGCCTGAACAACCAGCGACTGGCCTACCTGGAGGATGCCGTTGGGCGGCGTCAGTATCGAATCAAGATCAAGGATCTGACCACCGGCGAGACGATCAATACCGGTATCGTCGGAGTTTCAAGCGTCTCCTGGAGTGCCGATAATCGCCATTTGTTTTTTGTGTCCAATCACCCGGAGACACTGCGTTCCTGGCAGGTCCGGCGTCTGGATACCGCGGCGGAAACGGCGGGCGAGGGCGAGGTCATGTATCAGGAAGACGATACGGCTTTCTACACTGGCGTGGGGCGTTCGACATCCAACGACTGGAATATCATCTATCTGGCGTCGACCGTATCCAGCGAGATGCATGTGCTGCCGAGCGACCAACCCGAGGGCGAATTCCAACTGTTTTACCCGCGCGAGCGCGATCATGAATATATCGCCGATCACTTGGACGATCGCTGGATCATCCGGACCAATTACCAGGCACCGAACTTTCGCATCATGCAGGTGGAACTGGATCATCATGCCGATCGCGAGCAGTGGCAGGATGTTGTTGCCCACTCGAATGAGATCTATATCCACGACATGGAGGTCATGGAGAGTTTTCTGGCGATCAGCGAGCGTTCTGATGGTTTGCGCCGGATTCGCATTCATGACTGGTCCAGCGATGAATCGACCTTGCTGGCCTTCGACGAGCCGGCCTATGCCGCCTACCTGGGCGCCAACCCGGACCAGCGCAGTTCCACGCTGCGCTATGTCTATTCGTCCATGACCACGCCCAGTCAGACCTGGGATCTCGATGTGGCAAGCGGCGAGCGCAAGTTGCTGAAACAGGAACAGGTGGCCAGTGAGTTTGATGCGGACGACTATGTGACCCGGCGCCTGAAGGTGCCGGTCCGGGACGGGGTCAAGGTGCCGGTCTCGTTGATGCACCACCGATTGACCGCACTGGACGGCAGTGCTCCACTTTATCAGTATGCCTATGGTTCCTACGGCTCCAGTTCCGAACCGGTCTTCAACGCCAATCGACTGAGCCTGGTCGATCGCGGATTTGTATTCGCCATCGCTCATGTCCGCGGGGGTCAGGAAATGGGTCGCGACTGGTATGACCAGGGTCGCATGTTGAACAAGAAAAACACCTTTCATGATTTTATTGATTTAACGGCTTACCTGATCGAGCAGAAGCTGGTCGATCCGGACCGGGTCTTCGCCATGGGTGCCAGTGCCGGTGGGCTGCTGATGGGTGCGGTGGCCAACCTGGCCCCGGATTACTACACCGGCATCGTTGCCCATGTGCCCTTCGTTGATGTGGTCACGACGATGCTGGACGAGTCCATTCCGCTGACCACCAACGAGTTCGACGAGTGGGGCAATCCCATGGACCCCGAATACTACGAGTACATGCTGTCGTATTCACCCTACGACAATGTCTCGGCCCAGGATTATCCGGCGATACTGGTCACCACCGGTTTGTGGGATTCCCAGGTCCAGTACTGGGAGCCGGCCAAGTGGGTGGCTCGCCTCAGAGCAACCCGTACCGACGACAATCTGCTGCTGCTGCATACCAACATGGAAGCCGGGCATGGCGGTGCCTCGGGGCGCTTCCGGCGTCTTGAGCAGACGGCATTGGAATATACCTTTGTGCTTGATCTGGCCGGGCTGGTTGACGCGTCTGACTGAACCCCAGTTCGGTGATAATGTCCCGAACTCAGTAAGACCAGGAAACTCGCAGCCTGGCCGATCGGCCCGGTTCGGCCAACAGGGGCAGGAGTGGATCATCGGCCGAGCGTCCGATGACATCGGTACTTTGCCAGTAGTGACGATCGGCCAGGTTGAACAGACCGAAACCGACATCCAGGCCCTGGCGTGGAAACCAGCGGGTCATCCAGTCCAGGGTCAGGTAACCGGGGGGTGAGAACAGGCTGTTGCCGGCTTCGTCTTCCAGTCGCCGCTGGGAGCGCGCGGCCACGGCAATCAATCGTGTTTCCCAGCGGGCGTCGGGCGATATCCAGTTGAGCTCGGCGATGGCTTTGGGGGGTGGTACGTCAGACAGTGAGCGACCGCTTCGACGATCTTCGCCGCGCGTCCATTCGGTGGCCAGCTCGGCACTGAGGCCTCGGCTTAGTGTCTGGCGCAGGCGCAGTTCACTACCTTCGATACGCACCCGGTCCCGGTTGATCGACTGGAACAGTACAAACCCGCTGCCAGGATCAAAGCCCAACGGTGCCCGTGACTGGATAAAGTCCTTATACCGATTGCGAAAGGCAACCAGTTCCAGCCGGGTGGACGATCCGCGCCAGCGCAGCCCGGCCTCCAGCGTTCGGCCGCGCTCGGGTTTGAGGTCCGGGTTGGCAATGGCACGTACCCCGAACTGGGCCAATTCCAGGCCGATGTTGACATCGTCGAACGGCGGCGAGCGGAACCCCCGTGCATACTGGGCAAAGGCCTCGATATTTGGTCCCAGCGGCCATAACAGGCCCAGTCGGGGCATCCAGGCGGTGGTGTCGAGCTCCGTCGATTGGGCATTCGGGAACGATGCCTCGAACAGCGCATCGTTTTTCAGCGCCAGATCGTAGTATTCGAAACGCAGGCCGGGGGTGAGCATCGGTCCGCCGGACCACAGGGGTATTTCGCCTTGCAGGTAAATACCAAGCTCGGTAATCGCGCTGGTAGGGAAATCGCGCAACGGGAACGATTCGCCCAGAATGGTTTGAGTCGATTCACCGCTGACCAGGCTGGTCTGCAATCCATTGCGCTGGCTTTGTACCCAGGCTCGATTGAGTTCCAGTCCGTAGCCGAGGCGGGACAGGTGACTGACAGAGACCAGTTCGGATTCCAGGTCGATACCCAGGCCGGTATTTTCCTGGCGCAGCTCAAAGCGGCGAAATATGTCAACCGGGGCCGGAGCAATCGGCCGCTGATCGAGGGTCTGCTGCAGGGTGTCGCTGCGCTGATGCCAGATGCGCCAGTGTCCCTGGCTGACCGGGCCGATCGATGCCAGTTGCTGATCCAGCAAAATCCGCCACTGATGGCGACGGTCGTCGCCGGTCAGGCGGGTTGTGTTGGCCAGTCGGCCAACTCCCAGCAAGGCGCGCAAATCGGCATCTCGCGTTTCTCGCAGTCCATCCAGACTCAAGCGTATTCGGCCGGCTGGCGTGTCAAAGCTGCCGCGTAGCAGGATGGCCGACTGCTCTTGTTCAAGCAGGTCGGTCGGTGTCTCTGACGGTCGCCTGGCCACGTCGACCTGATCGGAGCGTTGGTAAGCACCAGCCAGCATCAGTCCGGTGCGTTTGTGCTGCCGGGCGGTAGCGGCAGTGAGCCGGTAGCGATCAGCATCATTGCTGCCTTCCAGGCTGGCCCGGCTACCCCGATCGTGATGGGTCAACAAGTCATCGACGTCGATCAGCTCAATCGCCACAACCCCGCCGAGTGCCTTGCTGCCATACAGCGTCGAGGCGGGACCTCGGAGAATTTCGATTTGTCCGGTCAGACCCAGATTGATCAATCCGCGTCCGGTATCGGAGAAATTGCCAACCGAAAAGCGATCAGGAATCGGTATCCCATCGATCAGCACAGCGGTCTGGTTGCCACCAACGCCACGGATACGAAAGCCGCTGTTGCCAAAGCGTGTGCTGCCGTCGTCGACGTCCACGCCCGGCTCGTAGCGAACCAGGTCGTTTACCTCGAAAGCCATGTCACGGGCCAGACGTTCTGGCCCGATGACGGTAACGGTGCCCGCGATTTCCGATAGCAGGCGTGGCTGCCGGTGGGCAATCACCGTGATTCGCTCCAGATCGGCATGGTTCCCGGATTCGGGGTTGGTTCTATCAGGTTCAGGCTGAGCCTGGACCAGAGCGCTGATCAGAATCAGCCCACAGATCAGCCAATAATTAAACGGGGCGAGGTCGAAGCCCCGCCCCGATGGTTCCCGACTTGCCATTAATAGATTTCGTTGCGGGTATTGTAGTTATTGAATTTTCCGGTTGGAGTCACGATGCGCTCACCCTTGATCACTTGCTTGAGCGTGCGGCTGCGGTCATCAACGATCACGATGGCCGATTCCTCTTCCATGCCACTCCAGACCGAGAACCAGACTTCATCGCCGGCCATGTTGTACTCAGGCTGAACGATCCGCTTCGGACCAGGCCCCAGGTCAGCCCACTCGCCAATCGGCAGAACCTCGAATCCGGCATCAAGATCATTGATGTTGAACACCGCCACCGACTGACTGATGGATTCATCGGGATGCAGTGGCGTATCCACCCACAGATTGGTCGATTTTGGATGGGTCTTGATAAATAGCGATCCGCCACCCTGGCCGTTGAGAATCTGGACGACCTGGAAGGCCTGGTCCGGATGATTCTCCGGATCGGTACCGATCAGAGTGATGTGATCGTTACCCAGCGCACTGGTGCCCCAGACTGGCCCGAACTGCGGATGCACGAAGTTCGCGCCACGTCCCGGGTGCGGGATGCGCTCGACCGGAATCAGTGCTTCAAGTCGGCGTTCCTGGGCGTCAACCACGGCGATCCGGTCGGATTCGTTGGCTGCGGTCAGGAAATAGCGCCTGGATGAATCCCAGCCGCCATCATGCAGGAAGGGGGCAGCACCGATGGTGGTGACCATCAGGTTGTCGATATCTTCGTAATTGACCAGCAGGATCTGGCCGGTTTCCTTGACGTTGACGATAAATTCCGGGTGACGGTGCGAGCCGACGATGGCTGCCACGCGTGGCTCGGGATGGTATTCCTGGGTATCGACGGTCATGCCACGCGTGGACACGATTCGCTTGGGCTCCAGCGTGATTCCATCCATCAGCACGTAGTGCGGCGGCCAGTAGGCACCGGCAATGGCAATCTTGTCTTCATAACCCTTGAAGCGTGAGTTCTCGACCGAACGGGCTTCCAGGCCGATCTTTAGTTCGGCCACGACCTGGGGTGGGTTCATGTACAGATCGATCAAGTCCAGCTTGCCATCACGGCCAATGGTCGTGAAATAACGACCCGAGCTCGACGCTCTGGAGATGTGTACCGCATAGCCAGTCTCGACATAGGCAGCCACTTCCTTGCTGTCACCGTCGATAATCGCGACCTGGCCGGCATCGCGCAGCGTGACGGCAAAAAAGTTGTCGACATCATAATCATGCTGGGGGCTTGCCGGGCGATCTTCCGGTGCCACATGGACAATCCAGGATTCCATCATCTCCGGCATGCCCCACTCGGGTGGTTCGGGTGGCTCATGCTGCAGGAAGCGTGCCATGGCGTCGATTTCATCATCGGTCAGTTCACCCGAGGTGCCCCAGTTGGGCATTCCGGCCGGCGAGCCGAAGCTGATCAGTGCCTTCAAATAGTCGGTACCTTTTTCCTGGGTTATATTGGTGGTCAGCGGCTTGCCTGTCGCGCCCTTGCGCAGCACGCCGTGGCAGCCGGCGCAGCGTTCGAAATAGACTTGCTGGGCACGGGTGAACTCGGCTTCGCTGAGGTCGGGAGCACCCGGGGTGACGATCTGTCGTCCGCCTTCAATCGGCGAAGGGGTGCCACGATAGGCCATCTCGCCTTCGGTAGCACCCGGATGACGCTCCCCGGCTGCCCGATCGACCAGCCCCAGCTCGACGCGCTGCTCATGAACATCGGCAGCCTGGATGTCACTTTGGCCATCGGTAAAGGTTTGAATCACGTGGGCGGTGATATTGACGATATCGTCGTCACTGAGATACTGCATCGGCGGCATGACGCCGTTGTATTGCACACCGTCTACTTCCAGTGCTCCGGATTTGCCACTGAGAATGACCTCAACCAGGTAGTTGCCATCGCCAGTCACCCTGGGATTGTTCTTTAGCGGCGGAAAGGCTCCGCGCAGACCGCTGCCGTCGGCCTGATGACAAGCTTGACAATGGGTCTGGTAGGCGCGGGCACCGGCATCCAAATCTGCCCCTGCCGCCTGAGCGACTTCGGCCTCGTGGACCTGTCCGCCCGGACTTTGGGCATTGCAGGCGGTAACGGCAAATATGCCGATAAGTGTCAGTGCCAGTAGTGCACTCGGATTCCTGCTCCTGATCATTGCTTTCTCCTCTAAGGTCAATGCAACCACGTTGGTTCATGAGATACAGCTTAAAGCAGTAATTCTTATGCATGTATTGCGCTGGATCAAATTAGTACATCGGGAATGCATTTTTCCAGACAGGAAATAATACTCCACTGCTCTTGACAGCATCGCCACCATTTTCCATAATGCGCGGCTTGCAGTCCAAAGCGCCCGTAGCTCAGCTGGATAGAGTACCTGGCTACGAACCAGGCGGTCGGAGGT
>CAZFYM010000061.1:0-6721 GCA_964523755.1 uncultured Wenzhouxiangella sp.
TTTTCAATCGACTCGGTGCCAATCATCGCGGTTAACGTCTGGCGCGGCGCCGGTGCCAGCCGCAGTGCCGCGGCCGTGATGATGCCCAGGGTTCCCTCGCTGCCGATAAAAAGCTGCTTGAGATCGTAGCCGCTGTTGTCCTTGCGCAGCGGCGAGAGGTTGTCCAGTATCCGACCGTCGGCCAACACAACTTCCAGCCCCAGCACCTGCTCGCGGGTGTTGCCGTAGCGAATGGTCAGATTACCGCCGGCGTTGGTCGCCAGTGTCCCGCCGATGGTCGCTGTACCCTCGGACGCGAGGCTGACCGGATACAGCAAACCCGCATCCGCAGCCGCCTCGCGCACGGCCGCCAGCGTGCAGCCCGCCTCGACCACCAGGCTGCCATCGGCGGCATCAAGGTGACGAACAGCCCGCAGGCGCTCCAGACTGATAATCAATTCGCCCTGTTCGGCCGAGCCGCCGCCAACCAGGCCGGTATGCCCTCCCTGCGGCACCATGGCCATTCCATGCTCGCGGCACAACTTCACGACTTTGGCCACCTGCCCGGTCGACCCTGGCCGGGCCACGGCCAGCGGCTTGCCATGAAAGCGTCCGCGCGGCTCGCTGATGTAGCGAGCCAGATCATCCTCCGGACGGAGCAACCCCTCGGGACCCAGCAGCGCAGCCAGTTGGTCAAGCCATGTCATCGCATCAGTATCGCATCGCCGCGATTGCCCGGCCTGGCCCAGGACGTAGTCTTCGAAATCAGCCCCGATGCACGGTGGCGATGATGGTCGTCTACGTTCCATTCAATCTGGAATCGGCTCGTCGCTGGATTGTGTAACCACACCCGGCTGCTGCATGGATTGACCGGATGCCTCCCAGGCAGCATGTACCATGGCGCGGACATCGGATAGCAGATCGCGGGCGTTGTACACGCGCCCACCTTTGATGGTGTAGGCCACGCCACCGGCCCGGATGACCTGGTTGTCGGCATCCAGCTCAATCGCACCGGTACCATACAGGCGTTTGAAATTGGCCAGCGGATTGCCGTTGACCACAAGCAGATCGGCCTGCTTGCCAACTTCCACCGAGCCGATTCGGTCATCCAGACCCAGCGTACGGGCACCATCCAGGGTTGCGGCGCGGATCACTTCAAGTGGATGGAAACCGGCTTCTTGCAGCAGCTCCAGTTCCTGAACATAGCCGAAACCGTAGAGCTTGTAGATGTAGCCCGCATCCGAGCCCACACCGACCCGTCCACCGTGGTTCTTGAAGTCGTTCAGAAACAGCATCCAGCGGCGAAAGTTGTCTTTCCAGGCAATTTCATCAGCGGTTGACCAGTTGAACCAGTACGAACCATGCGCCGTGCGGTTGGGCTGAAAGAACGCCCACAGGCTGGGCAAGGTGTAGTCCGCGTGCCATTCGGCGGTGCGCTGGGCCATGAAGTCGCGATTGGCCTGATAAATGGTCAGGGTCGGATTGATGGTCAGACCCAGCTCGATCAGTTCATCACGTACTAGCTGCCAGCGAGGATGATCCGGGCCGACCGCCTGGGCCCACAGACGACCCGCCGCAGCGAAGCGATCATATTCGTCGGCATAATTATAATCGGGCGGATAGTGCTGTACGGTCCGATCAGTAAACAGCGCTTCCGGCAAGCCGTACCAGTGCTCCATGCTGGTCAGTCCGGCGCGCGCGGTGTCGAGCACATTGGCCTGGGCCACATGCATCTGGGCGTGGTGCATGGCCGTTCCCAGCCCGCGCTCGCGGGCCTCGTCAATCGCCGCCAGCAGAACTTCCGGGCGAGCGCCAAAGAACTTGATGCCATCGGCGCCGCGCTCGGCGACCTCGCGAACCCAGCGACGGGCCTGATCGGCCGTGGTGATCGGCCGCGCCGACCCTTGGCCGAAATTCACGTAGGCGACAATGCGCGGCGCGGTGATTTCGCCATCGGCCGAGCGCTTGCGTTCGCTGAATGTCCAGTCTGGACCATTGAAGGAGCCGGGATCGCGGATGGTGGTAATGCCGTGACCCAGCCAGAGTTTGTACACGTATTCGGCCGGTGTGCCTTGAGCGTTGCCGCCGATGTGAGCATGCAGATCGACAAAGCCGGGCAGCACGTAATGCCCGGCAAGATCGATTTCGCGGCCGCCGTCAGCCAGCTCAGGTCGACCGGCCGGGTCGATCGCAATGCCCGGTGCGCCGACGCCGACAACACTGGCGATACGATCATTCTCGATCACGATATCTACCGGACCGATCGGCGGTGCCCCGGTGCCATCAACCAGCGTCACCCCGCGCAGAATCAGTTGGCGATAGGGACCGGTACCCTCTGCAGCCAGCGGCGCAGGCTCAATGGCGTTTTCCGACTGGGCAATGGTCGGGCCACTTGCCAGACCGATTATCAATAACACCAAGGAAAATATCGGGCGAGTCTGAACGGTTCGGCAATACGACATCAACAACACTCCAGCAGCAGCAATTTTGATCAGCGATAGATGACCAGAACCAGGGTATAGATCACGAAAGCGGTCAGCAACAATCCGCCTTCCACACGATTGATCCGGCCTGGCCCGCGAAAACCATAGCCGAACACCAGCAACGCCAGTGTCAACCCGAGCATGACCGGCAAATCACGATTGATCAGATCGGCAACAACCGGCAACGGACTGACCAGCCCCGCCAGCCCGATAACCACCAGCGTGTTGAACAGATTCGAGCCGATGATATTGCCAATCGCCAGATCATGCTCACCTCGCCGGGCGGCCACCAGACTGGAGGCCAGTTCCGGAAGCGAGGTGCCAATCGCGACAATCGTCAATCCAATGATCAGATCGCTCATGCCCAGGACCTGTGCGATTTCAACCGCTCCCCAGACCAGCAGGCGCGAACTGGCAATCAGCACCAGCAGGCTCGCCACCAGCCAAAGGGTCGGCCGACGGGACGCCGGCCGGCCAATATCCATCGACTCCTGCATTTCGCTGGCCAGCGAATCGCCGGGATTGCGCCGGGCCTGTACGATGCTCCAGACGAGCAGCGCGGCGAAAACCGCCAACAACACCAACGCATCCAGGTGCGAGACGCTGCCATCAAGCAGTTGCCAGCCGGCCAGCACGGTAACGCCGATCAGCAGGGGCAACTCCTTGCGCAGCACCTCGGACTTGACAGCAATCGGCCTGATCAGCGCAGTCAGACCAAGGATGAGGGCGATATTCGCGATATTGGATCCATAGCCATTGCCCAGCGCAATACCCGGATTGCCCTGCCAGGTGGCCAGAACCGATACCGTCATCTCGGGAGCCGACGTGCCAAAGCCAACCACAATCATTCCGATCAGCAGTGGGGGCATTCCCAGGCGTGCGGCCAGTCCGGAGGCTGAAGCCACAAAGCGCTCGGCACTCCATAACAGCAGCACCAGGCCGGCGACGATCGCAAGGAGATAAATCAGCATGTCCGGATTCTAACCGCATTCACTACCAATGCCCCGACTTGCACCCTTGCGAAGACCAATCTACTATCGCTGTTCAACTTTTATCGGCACAACGGTGCCAGGGGGATGGACGAATCGTCAGGGAGTAACGCTGAGCATGAAAATTTCTGCACTTGTATGTCTTTTCCTCATTCCGGGGATCATCGCAGTCTTCCATTCGCCTGCAAACGCCCAGGTGCCGCCGGTCACTCCCGGATTCCCCACCAGTCTAAGCTGTGAACCGGGCCAACTGCTGTTCCGTCAAATTGGCCTGGGACGAGTCGCCAACATCGTGTATCACAACGGCGTCATTCTCTCGAGCAATGTTGGCGGTGGTTCAACCCGATGGTGGCGATTCAGTGACCCGGATGATCCTGCCAGCCTGGGCATCTACCAGTCCGGCAATAGCGTGCCGACCGATCACGGCACGCACGCCCATACCAAAATCGGTCACTTCGTCTGCGGTGCCTGGGGTTGCCGGGTGCGCAGCAATGGTCCGGGTCAACTGATTGACCAGTTGTTGCCGCCCTCGGCTCCGGGCGAGATTACAGCCGGGTTCACGCCCCAGAACCAGCCCAGCCCGGATGGTGGCGGCCTGCACCGTCTCTATTACCCCTGGGCCATGCCATTCAACTGGATTCAGTACGGCACCAACCCGGGCCGGGGCCGGCTATGGCGGGGCGATGAACTGCTGGCTGAGTGGGAACCGCTGGCCGATCACGGTGTTGCCGGTAATGCGATTCTGATCGGCAATTACCTGTTCATGGTCTCCGACGCCTCCATGCTCGGCGTGGTCTCTTACGACATCAGCCCGGTGTTCCAGAATCCGCCCGGACCGCCACAGTTTCTGGACAAGCTATCCGGCACTTTTGGTGCCTATATCGGCGCGGTCTGGCAGAACTATCTGGTATTGGCCGGTGGCGATCCGCGCGATCGGTTCTATGTCATCGACTATTCCGATCCCACCGATCTGCGGCTGGTCACGACCATGGATCTGAGCGGCGACCCGGACCTCGACGCCGGCACCAACGTGCCCTACGTACAGACCCAGGATGAGTATGTGTTCACGCGCCGACACAAGATCAACATGAAAACACTCAGTCCCAGTCTGGAACTCGATGAGGTTGGCAACAATCGACCGGCTGGCAGCGTGTCCGGTCCACTGGATGTCAGCCAGTACACCCTGCCGATTGGCAATCTGCTGGTCAGTGGTTCCTACAGTTTTGGCGGACGGGACGGGGTCGGCGTTTGGTGTCACCAGGCCTATCCGGATACCCGCGCCCCCTTTGTCGGCTATCACATACCGCGTCCCGGGCAGACCAACTATCCGCTGGGCGCGCCGGTCAGTCTGGTAATTGCCGAAACCCTGGAATCGTTCACCATCATCAATGGCGAAACCGTGATCGTCCGGCCGGTCGGGGGCGATCCGGTCGATGCCTGGGCCTCGTTTTCGCATGACGGCATTCTGACCATTACGCCCTACGCGTATTTCGAACCCGACACCACTTATGAAGTCCTGGTTGTGGCCGGTGGCATCAAGGACGCGGCTGGCAACGGCATCGAGGGTTTGTCGTTTACCTTCTCCACCGGTGATGCCGTGGGCGGTGGCAACCAGGCACCGGAGATCACCAGCTTTACCTCCAGCGCTTCTCCCATTGACCCCGGTCAAAGCGTAACCCTGACAGCAACCGCCATCGATCCCGAAAATGACCCGATCGAGTATCGCTTTTCGCCCGGTGACGGCGTTCCCAGCACTGCCTGGTCGAGCAATAACCAGTTCAGCCACACCTTCAACAATCCCGGCCATTTCGAAGTCAAGGTGCAAGTCCGGGACTTGAAGCCTGATGGCACCACCTCCGTGGTCACGCAAACCCGCACACTCACGGTGGCCTCCCTGCCGCAAGGTCCTCTACCCGGCTCATCAAGCAGCATTGTTGTGGACCAAAGCCGTCGCGTGGTCTGGGTGGTCAATCGGGATAGTGGCAGCATTTCGCGCCTGGACGCCGACAGTGGAGCGCTGCTGAACGACATTGCAATCGGACCGATGCTGGGACTCGATGGTGCCATGACACCGGTATCGGTCGCCATTATTCCAGCCAGCGGCCAGGTCTGGGTGGCGCTGGCCGGCGGCGATCATCTGCTGATCCTTGACAGCAGTGGCAACCTGATTGACTTGATCGACACCGGTTACGGCAGCGCACCGCAGGCGGTTGTGGTCAGCGCAGACGGAAGCACCGTTTTTGCGTCGCTGTATGCCCGTGCGACCAATGATCGAGGACATGGCCAGGTGCTGCGATTCAATGCCCAGACCCGCGTCCAGACCGGTCAACTCGATCTTGGCCCCAGCGCCGGAGCCTTGGCCCTGAGCGGCGACGGTGAGCGCCTGTTTGTCGCACGTTTTATTTCCGCCGAGCACCACGGTGAAATCTGGGAGGTCAATGCCGAGACCATGAGCCTGACCCGGACGATTCGCCTGCGCCGGGATCGAGGGAGGAGAGGCCTGGATGGTGGCGGCTCGCAGGGCCCCGGTGTGCCGAACTACCTGAGCAGCCTGGTCATCGACCCGCACCAGGACTGGCTCTGGTATACCGCCATCAAGTCCGACACCAACCGTGGCCTGTATTTTGACCAGGGTACCGGTCTGAATCTGCCGCTGGCCCACGACAGCACGGTTCGGCCCATGCTGGGACGGATTGACATGAACGCCAGTCCACCCGTTGAGCCGGGCGTCGATTCCCACTCTAATGCGCGCATCGACGGCGACAATGCCGACTCACCCTCCGCCCTGGCCTTCTCGCCACGCGGCGACTACGTTTTTGCCGCGTTTCAGGGCAATAACCTGGTCGCGATATTCGATGACTTGGCGATTCAGGCTGGCGGTGGCCAGACGACGCTGGCCCGCCAGGAAGTGGGTGCCGCGCCACGCGGCCTGGCCTGGGACGATGCAACGGATTCGCTCTGGGTCGAGAACTTCATGAGTCGGAATGTCAGTCGCATTCAGGCCGGGAGTTTTCTGGCCAGCGGCGACCGCGAGTTCATCACCACCCACCATGTCAGCAGCACCAGCGAGGCGCTGCCGCCTGATGTACTGGCCGGAAAGCAAATTTTCTACTTTGCCGGCAACCATCCCGAAGGCGTCAATCAGATGAGTTTTGAAGCCTATATTTCCTGTGCCAGTTGCCATATTGACGGCCGCCACGATGGCCGGACCTGGGATTTCACCCAGCGCGGCGAGGGCTTTCGTAATACCCAGGATCTGCGCGGACGGGC
>CAZFYM010000061.1:6731-20741 GCA_964523755.1 uncultured Wenzhouxiangella sp.
GGTCACGGCAATGTTCACTGGACGGCGAACTTCGACGAACCGCAGGATTTCGTCCTTGATATCGTCGGCGCATTCGGCGGGCTGGGATTTCTGCCCGAAGGCGAGGTACCCAATCCGCCGCTGGGTGCGCCAAACGCGGGGCGCAGCGCAGAACTTGATCAACTGGCCGCTTACCTGAGCTCGCTTTCCACCGCATCCTTGCCGAAAAGCCCCTGGCGCGAAGCCGATGGCCACATGAGCACCAACGCGCTGGCCGGCGCTGAGGTTTTCGACAACCTCAATTGTGGCAGTTGCCACGATCCCCTGACCAGCTACACCGACTCCACCGTCGGCGAGGCCACGTTGCACAACGTCGGAACCCTCAGAACCAGTTCGGGTTTACGGCTTGGCCAGCCATTGACTGGCATCTCGACCCAGACCTTGCTGGGTATCTGGGATTCAGCGCCGTATTTTCACGACGGATCGGCCGAGATACTGGACGAAGTCTTCAGGCTTGCAGGCGGCGAAGTTCTCCAAGCCGAGCACGCGGTTCTGGCCGGTGGCGCCTCAGTGCCGAATTTTATCGAGATCAACTGGGACAGCAGCTCTCACGGTGCCCTGGTGACATTTGCCAGCGATGGTGACACGGCAACGTTCAACAATGTCGACGGCGGCAGTGGTGGCCTGGCTGCGATCGAGCTTCGCATCAATCCCAACACCGGCGGTGTCTTCAGCATCACGGTCAACGGCAGTCATTTCCAGCAACTGTCCTTTAGCCAGCAACAGGTGGCCTTCCAGTGGCGTCGATTACGCTTCGATAATGTGCCGCTCAACGCCGGCTCCACGAATACGGTGGTGGTGACACGCGAATCAATCGCCCAGTGGCAAAGTCCGGCACTCGACCACATTACCGTTTCAACCGCCAATGACCTGGCCCTGGCTCAACCCCACCGAGTCGCTGCCAGTCTCAGCCCCACCGACCTCAGCCGGCTTCGTGCCTATTTGCTGGAGCTCGACGGACGCAATGCAGAAGGACTGATCATCGACCCTGACCTGCTTTTCCGCGACCGCTTCGAGTAGCATGGAGGCACCAAACAATCGGGATTGAGCATGAACGTCCAACAGCCAACTTCTACCCGCCATCTTTTTGCCGTCCTGCTCGGCGGACGCGCTGATGGCTGCAATATCGAGCTGCCGCAGAGACCATCAATGGCTATTTCCCGATTCCCAAAGCCGCCATTGATCAATGGCTCCGCAGTCAAGCCGGATCGGTCAGCCTGCCGTCACGATAATCCCACATCGCCTGTTCGATTTCCTCGCGGGTGTTCATCACGAACGGACCGTGCTGGACAATCGGCTCGCCAATCGGCTTGCCGGCCAGCAACAGCAGGCGAGCGCCGTCGCGACCGGCCCGAATGCTTACCTGCCCGCCATCGCCAAGTATGCCAGCGGCACGATGGGGCACGGTCGAATCGCCAACCCTTGCCTCACCTTCGTACAAATAGACAAAAGCCTGGTGACCACTTGCGATGGGCACTTCGATGTCCCGGTCAGCCTCCAGCCTTGCATCCAGGAACACCGGATCGGTCGACAGGCGTGAATCCGGGCCATTGATCGGCCCCGAGACCGTTTCGCCGTTGACATCCAGGCTGCCGGCAATGACCCGAATCAGAGCGCCATCTATTTCGATCTGCGGGATGTCAGCAGCCGGAATATCCCGGTAGCCGGCCGGCTTCATTTTTTCGGCGGCCGGCAGGTTGATCCAGAGTTGAAATCCGCGCATGCGCCCATCGCGCTGCTGCGGCATCTCCGAATGAATCACGCCACGCCCGGCAGTCATCCACTGCACACCACCCGGGCCCAGATCGCCGGTATTGCCCAGATGATCCTGATGCTGCATCCGCCCTTCGAGCATGTAAGTCACGGTTTCGAAACCGCGATGCGGGTGCGAGGGGAAACCGGCGATATAGTCATCCGGATTGTCGGAAAAAAACTCATCCAGCATCAAAAACGGATCCAGCCGGGCAAACTGGCTCGAACCGATGCTGCGACGCAGCTTGACGCCGGCACCATCAGATGTTGCGACCGACGGGATTACACGTTGTAATTTGCGCTCAGTCATTTAAAAACTCTCCATATTCCAAATTGTGATTCCGGCAGTCAGGCAGCCAACTCAAGGATTCGACCCTGGGCCTGAGCCCACGACCGCCTGGCTGATTCCTCGCCCATTGCCAATCCTTCCGCATAGGTGAACGTCAACTTGTTCAGACCCAGCATGCCAAGAAATGTCTCGATCAGCCCGGTCTGGGTATCGGTACTGGTTCCCTGGTAAAGCCCGCCTCGAGCGGCAAAGACGTAAACGGGCTTGTCGTCAATCAGGCCCTCAGGGCCCTTCTCGGTATAACGGAACGTCACACCGGCCCGCGCCACGTAATCCATCCAGGCTTTGAAGGTGGACGGAACGGAGAAGTTGTACATCGGCAAACCAATGGCAACGGCATCGGCCGCTTTGAGTTCAGCAATCAGTGCATCCGACACTGCCGCCGCTGCCTGCTGTGCCGGCGTTCGTTCGGCAGCCTCGGCCCGGAAGCCATTGAAAGCATCAGCCGTCAGGTGAGGAATCGGATCCAGCGCCAGATCACGACACAGCACACGACCACCGGGATTGGCGTCCTGCCAACGTGTCGTGAACTCGTCGGCCAGCAGGCTGGACTGTCCGGAACCGTTGAAGAGACTGGATTTGATCACAAGCAATGTTTTCATGGCAACCTCACAGATTGATGGGTTAAGGGGTTAAGGGGTTAAAGGGCTAAGGGGTTAAGGGGTTTTGGCCCTTTGGCCCTTTGGCCGTCTTTCGTGGTCCCCAGTATCCGTTTGTTTTTATCGAATAAAAAGCGCAAAATATCGGGCAAACCATTCGGTTTATTCGATGTATGGAACATCCCAAGATCAGTCTTGAGCAGTGGCGGGCGCTGGTGGCCGTGGTGGAAGCGGGTGGTTATGCGCAAGCAGCCGAGCGGCTGAACAAGTCACAGTCGACCGTCAGTTACGCGGTTCAAAAGCTGCAATCCCTGCTTGCAATTGATGCCCTGGTGGTCAAGGGGCGCAAGGCCGAGCTAACGTCGGCCGGGCGATTGCTTTACCGACGGGGCAAGGCGCTGCTGGCCGAAGCATCGCGACTGGAGCGTGCGGCTGCACAAATGGCCCAGGGCTGGGAGGCGGAACTGGGCGTCGCGGCCGAGATCATTTTTCCCACCTGGCTGTTGCTGGAGTGTCTGGCCACGTTATCGAATGAACTACCCGACATGCGCATTCAATTGCATGAATCCGTGCTTGGCGGCACGGCCGAGCTACTGAGTTCGGGGCGCGTCAATCTGGCCATCGCCTCGTCCATCCCCGGTGGCTTTATCGGTGATCCGCTGATGTCGGTCCGTTTCGTGGCGGCTGCCTCGCCCTGCCATCCGCTGCATCAACTCGGTCGGCCATTGACCGCCGATGATCTGCGACATCATCGTCATCTGATCGTGCGCGACAGCGGCACTCAACCTGCCGGTGATGAAGCATTCCGTGTCACCGATCAACGCTGGACCGTCAGTGCCAAAGCAACCTCGATCCGCGCCGCCTGCATGGGCCTGGGTTTTGCCTGGTACGCTGAAAATATCATTCGAAGCGAACTCGATACCGGAGCCCTTGAACCCCTGCCGCTGATCGAAGGTGCCGAGCGCTGGGCCATGCTCTATCTGGTCTATGCGGACTCGGATGCGGCTGGCCCGGGAGCACGTCGGCTGGCGTCTCTGCTCAAACAGGCCTGCTCTGCCCGCGAGAACCCGCCTGATCCGTTGTACACCGAAGCCTCACAAAAGCCCCACTCAACCGCTCACTCTTCGATTCCTTAATCCGCTTTCGACCAGGTCGTCAGCGAAATCCCCTTCGGGCATCGTACAATCTACTCCGGCGAGGCGACCAAGCCCTCGCCGGTAATCGTGGTCACCCCGGAATCAGACTCCACCGACGAGGTTAACGATGGCAAAGACTGAATCGAACATGCTGGCGCTGAATACAACGGCACCGGATTTTTCTCTGAGCGACACGATCCGCAACCGCCAGATGTCACTTGACGAGATTGCCGGCGAGAAAGGCACGCTGATCATCTTCATCTGCAACCATTGCCCGTTTGTCAAACATCTACTTGATGAACTGGTCCAGGTCGGTCGGGATTTTCAGGATTCAGGCATCGGCATGGCGGCCATCAGCAGCAATGATGTCACCGGCTACCCTCAGGACCGGCCCGAACGCATGAAAGAGCTGGGCGAACAGAGAGGCTTTCCGTTTCCCTATTTGTACGACCCGAGCCAGGACGTGGCCCGCGCTTATTCAGCCGCCTGCACGCCAGATTTCTTCCTGTTTGATGGCGACCGCAAGCTGGTTTATCGCGGCCAGTTCGATGATTCCCGACCCGGCAACGGCCGTCCGGTGACCGGCAGGGACCTGCGTGCTGCCATGGATGCCCTGATATCAGGTCAGTCAATCGCACAAAACCAGAAACCCAGTATTGGCTGCAATATCAAATGGAAGGAGTGCCCCGGGCACTGAATATCAGCCACTCGTGCAAGCTTTTTGCCAGCGGCTCGGTCTAAATGCCTGAGTCTTCAAATCCGTCAGCCAACCCGCTAACCCATTTCCGACATGCGCCATTTGAACGCTGAACGCCCATCGGGCTGCCCTATCAACCTGTGTGCTGCCAATCACCGGCAATTAAGGCAGCTGGTCAATTTTCTCGAGCATATTGACCCGCTGGTCTACGCCACCGATGACCATCTTGGCGGTTCTATCGGCGGGCATATTCGTCATATCATCGAACACTATGACCGCCTGCTCGACGATGGCCCGGGCGGGCGGGTTGACTACAGCGCGCGTCAGCGCGATCAGTCACTGGAGGTCGATCTGCACAAGGCTCTGGGCCGTATCAAGTCTCTGCTCGAGCGACTGCAACCTGAACGGCTGACGGCTCCGTTAACCCGAATTCTGATACTCAATACCGAGCCTTCTCCCGGTGTGACTGACACGGCGCAAATCATCAGCACAATCGGTCGAGAGTTGATGTTCCTGGCCAGCCACACGGTGCATCATATGGCCGTTATCGCTTTGCTCGCCCGCGCCCGTGGTGCCGAGGTCAAACCCGAATTCGGCATCGCTGATTCCACGCTGCTTTATCGTGCGGAGCAAGCGGCCCATGCCGGTTGAGCTGGCCGGCCAGACTGATGCGCAGCAGGACGACGCACAACACAACCACCTCGATCGTCCCCCCGATGTTGTCGACGAAAACTGCTTTGATCTGGCGGCATTGTTCGCTGCCAAGAATCCGGTGCTGGCGCGTCGTTTGCCCGGACCGGTATGGCTGGTGCTTGAGCGATTAAGCCACCGTCGAACAATCAACCAGACGCTTTATCAATGGCGTGACCTGCCGTGCCGCGCCTTCGCAGGTCAGGCTTTGAAGCATTTGGGGGTCGATTACGAACTCAGTGGCCACCTGCCGCCTGGCGAACAGGATCGCCCAATTTTCGTCGCCAATCATCCCAGTGGCGGGTTGGAGGGACTGGTCATGGTCGACTGGCTGCTCAGCCGTTATAGCGACCTGCGTGCACCGGTCAACGATATCCTGCTCAACCTGCCGCATCTGGCCCCGCTGTTGTTCCCCATCGACAAGTTTCGCACCCGACGTGATTTGCAGCAGGGACTGGATGCATTGTTTGCCGCGGACAAGGTCGTGCTGCTTTTTCCTGCCGGCCGAACGGCTCGCCGGAAAGCCGGGCGATTGCTTGAGGCCGAGTGGCAAAAATTGCCGGCGATCATGGCCGAGCGGCATAATCGCCCGCTCGTACCCGTCCATATCAGCGGCCATAATTCGCGCCGCTTCTACTTTGTCCACCGAGTTCGATCGGCGCTGGGCATTCGTGCCAACTTGGAGTTGTTATTGTTGATCGACGAGTTGATGAGGCCCAGTTGCCGCCACATTCGGGTGCGCGTTGGCGAGCCTGTTACACCAGCGCGGTTAAAATCCAGTGCCCATGATCATCGACAGCGGGCGGCGTGGCTGCGCAGTCAGGTGCTCGCTCTGGAGACCCGGCCAACCACTCCCTCACCGACGGATTCAAGTGCATGACGGATTTGATCGAACCGGTCAACCCGGCTCATATTGCCCATGAACTGAGCACACAGACCCCAATGACCCGTTTTCGCGGGCTGGAAATTTACAGCTTTGCCGGTGACGATTGCCCGCAGACGCTGCGTGAAATTGGTCGCCTGCGAGAACTTGGCTTTCGTGCAGCCGGGGCCGGTCGTAACGTTGCCTGCGATCTGGATGATCTGGATCACGGGGACGGCGCGTATCGTCAGCTAATCGCCTGGGATCCCGATCAGCGCCAAATTGTGGCCTTGTATCGCTATCAACTCGGTCAACACGGCCAGGTCCATGGTGTGCGCGTTTTCAGAACTTATCAGTTGTTCGAGTACAGCCAGCGATTCGTCAGCGAATTGTTGCCTCAAGCCATCGAGCTGGGGCGCTCGGTCATCAATCCGACCGCGCGGCGACGGGCGCTGGGACTTTTTGCGCTGTGGACCGGTCTTCGCGCCCTGTACGATCAGCACCCGGATCTGAGTTGTTTTTTCGGCAACGTGACCCTTTATCAGCAAGTACCTGATGCCGCCTGCGATTTGATCGTCAGTTTTCTCGAGCAACTCTACCAGGCACCCCAGCCACTGCTTGTGGCCAGACCCGGGTTACGCTTCGAGGCTTCCCAACCGGTAGCCATTGATGCTGCCGCCCGCCAGGCCCAGCCCAACGACCGTATCCGTATCCTGCGTGATCTGCTGCGCCCACTTGGCCAACCCATCCCCCCCATTCTCCAGTCCTACCTGGGTCTGAGCAATGCGATCTGGTTCGGGCAAACGGCCCGGGATCACGACTTCGGCAACAGCCTGGAAACCGCTATCGTGGTTCCGGCCCAAGCCCTGGCAACCTCTGTTTCGGCTGAGCGATTCCGCTAAAAAATGCGTGTCAGGTTAGTGAAATGTCATCATTTATGTGCCACTATCGGAGTATCGAGAAGCACATCGCCACTGACCGATTTTAGAAAAGCGTTGGCGACAGGGCAGTTTTAACCACTGGAAATCATCGGGAGAATACGCATGTCCAACAAAGCCATCGGCATCGTTGCCTACATCACCATCATCGGCTGGTTGATTGCTCTAATTATCCACAAGGGTAAAGACGACAAATCAACCGCCGCCGGATTTCATATTGAACAAAGTCTGGGGTTGATCATTACGGCCATTGCAGCCGCGATTCTTGGTCAGATCCTGGCATCCATCGCCGCAATATTCGGCTTGATCATGCTGGTCGTGAATCTTGCAATTTTGGTGCTTTGGGTGCTGGGACTGCTCAATGCCATCAATGAAAAGCAGGAACCCATTCCTCTGATTGGCCCGATTTTTCAGGGTAAATTCGGTTTTATCAATAGTTGAGTGAGTCCCGGTCCGGCAACGGCCTCTGCAAAGACCTGCTTGCCGCCATGGGTGCCGTGATCTCGTTAGTAAGGCAGGGCCAAGTCTCAAAAAAAAGGCGAAGCCGGTATCACTGCGATACCGGCTTCATCTTGATAGGCTTTCGGCAACTGTGCCACCTTTGGCGTTCAAGAAGGCTCGAGACTCCAAACCGACTCCTTGACTGATTCTGTACCCCGGTCGAACGCTATGCGCCTGCCGATCGAACAAGTTCTCCCCGCCCTGCTGGGCACCCTGAATACTCAAACCACAGTCTTGCTCCAGGCACCTCCCGGCGCGGGAAAGACTACCCAGGTGCCACCGGCTCTGCTGAGCGCGGCATGGCGCGATGATCGCAAAATTCTGATGCTGGAACCGCGGCGACTGGCAGCACGATCGGCCGCACGCTTCATGGCCCGGGCGATGGGTGAACCGGTCGGTCAAACGGTGGGTTATCGGGTGCGACTGGATACCAAGGTGTCGGCAGCAACACGCATCGAGGTGGTGACCGAGGGCATCCTGACACGAATGATTCAGTCCGATCCGGCCTTGAGCGACTATGCCGCTATCCTGTTCGACGAGTTTCACGAGCGCTCCCTGAATACCGATCTCGGACTGGCACTGACCCGCGAATCACAGCAGGCACTGCGTGAGGACCTGCGGATCGTGGTCATGTCAGCCACGCTGGATACCGAACCGCTGGCCCGACTACTCGATGATGCGCCGGTACTGAGTGTGGCAGGACGAAGCTTTCCGGTTCAAGTCAGCTATCGACCGGTGCCGGCCAGGCAGGAGTTGCTTGGCCATGTGGCAGCCAGCATTCGCCATGCCCTGGCCGAGGAAACCGGCTCGATACTGGTTTTTTTGCCCGGCGTAGGCGAGATCCGGCGCGTCACCGATGCCCTGGCAGGCTCGTTGCCGGACACTGTCTTGCTGGCACCTCTTTATGGTGACCTTGCCGGCCATGACCAGGACACCGCGATCGCACCGCCCGCCGAAGGTCAGCGCAAGATCGTACTGGCCACCGCCATCGCCGAATCCAGTCTGACCATCGAAGGCGTACGGGTGGTGATCGATGCCGGCCTCCAGCGACGGTCGCAGTTTGATCCCAACAGCGGCATGGCGCGCCTGGTCACCACGCGCATTTCCCGCTCCAGTGCCGAGCAGCGCGCCGGTCGCGCCGGACGACTGGAGCCCGGCGCCTGCTATCGCCTCTGGTCGGAAAGCGAACAGCGGACCCTTGCGCCATTCACGCCAGCCGAAATTGTTGCGGCCGACCTGGCCCCGATGGTGCTTGAACTGGCGCGCTGGGGAGCACGGCAACCCGAACAACTCGTCTGGCTGGATCCACCGCCAAAAGCTCACTGGCAACAGGCCGTTGAACTATTGGAGTCACTTCAGGCGCTGGATGAGCAGGGTCGACTAACCCGCCATGGCAGACAAATGCTGGAACCCGGACTACATCCACGTCTGGCCCATTTATTGATTTGCGGGCGCAAGCTCGGACGGGGCACGCTGGCCGCAGAACTCACAGCACTATTGAGCGAGCGTGATCTTCTCACTGACCGCCCTGGCTCGGACCTGGCCTTGCGCCATCGAGCCTTGCGCACTGGTAAAGGCGCGGTCCATCGCGGCCGCCTGGCCCAGGTTCGCAAGCTGTTCAGGTCACTTGACGACCAATCCGGCCCCAACCGCGATGACGCCGACCATATCGGGCGACTACTGTTGCTGGCCTTTCCCGACCGGATCGGCCAGAACCGCAAACAGCGCGGCAAATTTCTACTCAGCAATGGTCGCGGGGCCAACCTGTTTGGAGATGATGTTCTGGCCGACAGCGACTACCTGGTCGCCGCCGAGCTCGACGGTCAGGCGCACGAGGCCAACATTTTTCTGGCCGCTACGGTTGACCGAAGCGATCTGGAGCGGGAAATGGCCGGGCATATTCAGCACCAGCGGGTTGCCGAGTGGGATGAAAGGCGTGGCGCGGTCGTCGCCGTCGAACGGCGCCTGCTCGGTGCCCTGGTACTGGCAGAAACACGGCTGACCGATCTGGATGCCGCAACACTCGAAGCCGGCCTGCTCGATGCGATACAGCGCCGAGGACTGAACGCCCTGAACTGGACCGATATAGCCCGACAGTGGCAAGCGCGAGCCCGACGCGCGCATGCGCTCTGGCCCGACGAATGGCCGGACTTCAGTGACCAGGCGCTGATCGAGGCACTGGAGAACTGGTTGGGACCATTTCTGGCCGGCAAGCGCCGCTGGAAAGACCTGGAAAGCATCGACCTGCTGAGCGCAATGAGAACCCGACTTGACCACTGTCAAATTCAAAAGCTCGATGAACTGCTGCCGCCCGACCTGACCATTCCGACCGGCCGCAGCGTCAGCCTGGATTACACCACCGAAGGCAATCCGGTACTGGCCACCAAGCTGCAAAGCGTGTTCGGCTGGTCGGCCACACCCCGCCTGGCTCGTGGTCAAATCCCGGTCGTGATGCACCTGCTCTCACCCGCCGGTCGCCCGCTGGCGGTCACCGCTGACCTGGAAAGCTTCTGGGCCAACGCCTACCCCGAGGTCCGCAAGGCGATGCGCGGCCGCTATCCCAAACACCCCTGGCCGGAAGACCCGCTGATTGCATTGGCCAACGATGGCGTCAAAGCAACGAGAAAGCGCTGACCCGATTCTTCGTCCCTGTTATAAAATAACGAAAAGTATCGAGGCGCATTCAATGGCAAAACTCTCCAAGGGTCTGTTTGGCTACATTGAGCAACTTCAGGGTGACCGACCCTGGGGCCGCTTTCTCGACGCCGGCACCGGGCGTCACTCCCTGAACTGGGTGAGCAAGCTAGATACCGTCGACTGGACCGCCATCACCGCGTCGCAACGCATGGCCAGTCAGGTTCGCGAGTCGGTCGGCCCGAGCGTGCGCGAATGCGATCGTATTCTGGTCGGCAACTGGATCAATGACAGCCTGCTCTATGGTGAAACCTTCGACACCGTCCTGATGGATTATCTGGTCGGGGCGATCGAAGGATTTTCACCCTACTGGCAAACCCGGGTCTTCGAGCGCATCCGACCGCTGGTCTCGGGACGGGTTTACGTGATCGGGGTTGAACCGTACGTTCCATTCCCGGCCATGGACAAAGCCGGTCAATTGGTCCGTGAAATCGGTTGCTTGCGTGATGCCTGTCTGCTGTTGGCGGGCGAGCGGCCCTACCGGGAGTTTCCTCTGGACTGGATACTTCGGCAGTTGGGTATGGCCGGCTTCCGAATTATTGAATCTCGACACTTTCCGATCATCCACCGAGCCCGGTTTATTAACGGACAACTGGACATGTGCCTGGATCGGATCAAGCGTTTCGGTTCAGAGGAGCTGGGTGAGAGCATGACCACCCATGTTGCAGCGGTTCGTCAGCGAGCACTGGCGTTTGCCGACAAGAACGATGGCTTGCGCCACGGGGCCGACTACATTATCGCCGCCGAGCCCATGAACTGAGGTCGATTCGTATTCACATACCGGCGTTTGAATGTTATGATATAACATCTCCAAATTTTTACGGCCCCCAAATCGCATGCAAAAGTCCATTCTGGCCTTGTCCATTTCCATCGCTCTTGGCACCCTTCCCGCTGCCGCACAAGAGCCGTCCGGTGAGACCACTCAACATGCTGTTGACCTGGAAAGAATCACGGTCTGGGCACTGCCCTTTCGGCGCAACGCCCTGGAATCCGCTCAACCCATTGACGTTCTGGCTGGCGAGGCCCTGGATGATCGGCGCGGGATGACGCTGGGCGAAACGCTGTCATCTCAGCCTGGCGTACATTCCAGTTATTTCGGCCCGGGTGCCGGGCGCCCGATCATTCGCGGCATGGGCGGTCCACGGGTACGGATTCTGGAAGACGGACTGTCAACCGGCGATGCCTCTGCCCCCAGCGACGACCACGCGGTAAGTCTGGACCCGATGTTGGTTGACCAGATCGAGATTCTGCGTGGTCCGGCCACGCTGCTTTACGGTTCGGGTGCCTCCGGCGGCGTGGTCAACGTGATTGATAACCGAATTCCTGAACAGGTACCGTCGGAACCAATCAGTGGACGCTTCGAAGTCCGTGGCGATTCGGTTGCGGATGAACGATCCGGCGTGCTGCGCCTGGATGGTGGTGGCGGAAACTTCGCCTGGCATATCGACGGCACCTGGCGCGACACTGACGATTACCGTATTCCCGGTGTCGCCGTACGTGATTTCGACGATGACCATGACAGTGACCACGATAGTGATCACGATAGTGACCATGACAGCGATCACGACAGTGACCGCGAATCCAGCGGCCGGCTGAACAACAGCTTTGTCGAATCGCGCTCCGGCACCATTGGTGCCAGCTGGATCGGCCAGCGCGGATTTATCGGCGCGTCGTTTCGCCAGTTCGAAACCGAATACGGCATTCCGGCCCCGCACGGTCACAGCGAAGCTGACCATGACCATGATGACGATCATGACAGCGAAGCTGATGAAGAAGAAGAATTTGCTTTTATCGACATGAAACAGCGAAGCTGGGACATCAAAGCCGGATTGACCGATCCACTGCCCGGCTTCAACCGGGCCACGCTGCGCCTGGGCTATAACGACTACATCCACCGCGAAATCGAACTGGACGCCGACCATAACGGTCATGATGACGACCACGACAACGATCATGACAACGATCATGACAGCGATCAGGATGAAGTACCCACCACCTTTGACATCGAAACCTGGCAGGCCAGACTGGAGCTCGAAAACCAGCCGGTGCTGGGTTTTGCCGGGGCCATTGGCATTCAGATTGACAATGAGGACTTCCAGGCCATCGGCGAAGAAGCCTTTGTGGCCCCGAATAAAACCGATTCAGTGGGTTTATTTGTACTGCAGGAACGCCAATTCGGCGATGTGACTCTGAGCGTGGGTGGGCGAGTCGAGCGCCACGAGATCGATGCGAAGCTCGATCACGATAGTGACCATGATAGTGACCATGATAGTGACCATGATAGCGATCACGATAGTGATCACGATAGTGACCATGAATCCGGGGTCGAATTTGATCGTGACAGCCGCAGCTTTACCAATTGGTCAGCCAGTATCGGTGCCATCTGGCAGCTCTCCGACACCTGGCACTCCCGCCTGAATCTGTCGCGCTCGGAGCGCGCGCCTAACGCGACCGAACTGTTTTCCAACGGTGTCCACCTGGCAACCTTCAGCTTCGAAATTGGCGATCCCAATCTGAATACTGAAACTACCGTCGCCTGGGATTGGGGCCTGCATCGCCACAGCGAGAAGTTTGACCTGGACATTAACCTGTTTCATAAAAAAGTGGATGATTTCATCTTCCTGTCAAACACCGATCAGGAAATCGAAGGCCTGGTCGTTCGGCAGGCCATCCAGGAGGATGCCGAGTTTTACGGGCTGGAGGCCAAGGGTACCTGGCAACTGCATGGCACGACATGGGGTGACTTCGACTTCCGGGTCGGCTACGACCTGGTCCGCGGCGAACTCGACGACGGCGGCAATCTTCCTCGCATCTCGCCCGAAAGACTCTCCAGCGGGATCGACTGGCACACCGGGCCGTGGCGTGCCGGGGTGGAATGGCAGCGGGTTTTCCGTCAGGACCAGGTCGCCGACTTCGAAACCGAAACACCCGGCTACAATCTGATCAACGCCAAAGTCACCTACTCATTTGCTCTTGGCCAGGTTCCAATGGAGATCTACTTGTCCGGCCATAATCTTGGCGATAATGAAGCACGGGTGCATACTTCCTTTCTGCGCGATTTCGCGCCCCTGCCCGGGCGTAACGTCCGCGCCGGTTTGCGCGGGCGCTTCTGATCGGACCGGGCCCGGAGAAAGAAAGCTCCGGGCCCGTACGCGCAACAAGACTCGCAGTGGTGCCCAATGGCCGTTACAATGACGGTCTGAGGCTGCGCCATTGGCGTTGGCCTTGACCCCATCAACCCTTTCGACATTCCCGGAGAATCTCATGTTGTCACGAATTGCCGTTGCCGCTCTAAGTGCCGGTCTTGCCATGTCGGCCATTGCCGAAACCCCGAACCTGCAGCCCGGAAACTGGGAACAAACCAGTACGGTGACCTTTGTCTCTGAATTTCCCATCCCGGATCAATCCGATACCTCGACCAATTGCATTACTGAAGAAGATATTGCCAATGGTGATGCCTTTATCCAGGAAATGGACGACTGCGAAGTCACCCGCCGCGATGTTCGTAGCGACGGCATGGATTATGCCCTGAGCTGCGCCTCACCCGATGGCACCAGCATGACCATGGAAGCCAGCATGAAGTTTAAGGGCGACAGTCTGGAAGGCACGATCAAAGGTGACATGCAGACTCCGATGGGTGCCATGCAGATGAATGTCACCCTGACTGGTCAACGAATCGGCGACTGCTGAAAGAAAGGCTAGTACCGTGACCCATAGATTTCGGAACAACCAGAGCCCCCCGGATGTGCCGGG
>CAZFYM010000062.1:0-20681 GCA_964523755.1 uncultured Wenzhouxiangella sp.
CCTCGCGCGCTCACTCAGTGCCCTGTTACTGCTGAACCCGGTAAACTCGGGCTAGCGTAACTGCTGGATCAGATCCAGTATCGCCTGGCGGGTCAGATCAATGGATTCAAGCAAGGCCGTCTCGGCTTCCTGTGCGTTTTCATTACGCTGGTCCAGATTGCCGGCATGCTTCTGCCAGGTTTCGAACAGTACCTGGCCGCGTTCCGGTAGAGGTTCTGGTAACAGTGATGTCAGATCGCGAATGCTGGTAGCTTTTCCCCAGCCACCAATCCAGGTCTGGGCATCTTGCATTGGTATGAAAGGGTGTTCTTCACGGCCGAAAAAATAGCGTCGATAGAGAACGATCTGCTGCAGTTCGTTCACTTCCACCGTCACCTGAAAGGCTGCCTGTCGCCAGTTGCGGTGCAGTTCAGAGGTCTCGTTTCTCCAGGTGTTGTAACCCAGGGAAACGACCGCGATGGCCAAACTGATCAGGGCAACGCTATGACGTCTGAACTGGGACGCGATCGAGTCACTGCGGTAAAATTTTCCCTTGCGTCGTTTACTTCGAATCACTTGGAAGGGTGGATGGGGCTTACGGCCTTGCATTATCAATCGCGGTTGAGGAGGGCATTGAGCAAATTGTCCTGGAAAAACAGATTGTTCGTCAACTGGCTGTGCTTTTCACACAGGAATAGCGGATAGTGGAGTGGGAAGTAACTCCATTTGTGTCTCCGGAAAACCGGGTTCAATGATTCCCGTGCCAGCAAAGAGGCCTTGGTGACAACCCCGTCGCCCGGTTCCAGCATCAGACTCGAATAATCGATACCAGGTCTCGGACGAGCGATGTCATTGGGCTCGAGATGGAGTTCGTAGCCATTCTCGGTTTCTTCGATGACCATGCGTGCGGGAGTCAGGCTACAGGCTCCGCCGTAGACAATCAATTGCCAGGGTGATCGTTCCAGGGCGACGGTCAATGACCACATGAATCGTCGTCCACGCTCGATATGCTTGTGGAAATAGCGTTCAAGCAACTCGATCCTTGCCTGCCCCTCGGCCGGATCATCGTAGTCATCCACGATGCTTTGACGCATTTCAGGATCAAAAATTGACCATTCGAAGCGTTTCCATGTGCTCAGATTGAATGGGTCGGCATCGATACGTTGACCATCAATATCGATCAGCCATTCGTTCAGCGGATGGGGAAATAGCTGGTAGAAGCTGGGAAAGGTGACCAAAACTTCGGCCGGAATTGTGCGCAGCCAGATCTTGCGTCCAATGATAAAAGCCTTGAGTGATTCGACTGAGCCAAGATTGGGCGTACCCAGCAGCACGATCCGCCGGACCCGGTCCTCGCCGTGGTAGTTGATGGGAAATTCATTGTTCGTGGTCACATCGACTGTGCCATAGCGCAGATAATAACGGGCGATCAATCCGCCCATTGAATGAGCCACGATATCGACTTTCAGATCAGGGTCGTTGTGATCGATCCTGATCTGCTCGATCAGTTGATCCAGTTGGCGTACGCTTTGGACGTTGTCCATGCGCCAGTCATAAGTGAAAATATAATAGAGGCGCCCTTGATGAACGGGCGGTTGGCCCGGCTCGGCTCGCTTGAACCCGCCTGCATTTTCCAGGGCTTCAATGATGGAGCTGTAAAAATTGCGGCCAGCAAACTTGCCGGTAATATCGGCCGCTCTGATATCGCCAGGCAGCGGCAGCAGGGTTTCAGGATCAATGTCGAGTTCGACATTCCGGTAGTTGGAAAACATCAGGTTGCCCAGCGAGCCTGGCCAGACCTCCCCTTCTGAATCGCTGGTCAGCCGAGACCCCATCAAGCCGGGAATGAGAATGACCGGCGGTTGATAATGATCAGTTTCTGATGTCTGGTAAAGACGTTCCAGGTCTGGCTGGCCGGGCAGCATCACGCAACCGCTTAGCCACAAGATAGCAGCGGCACTTGTTATTAGCCTAGTTATTCCTAATAACTGACCTGACGATATCATAGCATCAAACAAGTTTAACGATGTGGGTCAAAAGCGGAACAGGGTGTACTGTGCCTTGGCTCGCTCCAGCAGTTCATCATCATTATTCTCGGCCTCCCATTCTTCCAGTCCATCCATGTCTTCACTGCGGTGAAAGAGCAGTAAATTGCCACCAACGATCTTGAAATTCTCGGGGTCGATGGAAGCCTGTCGGCCCAGGGCCAGATTAAACGGGCAATGATTCGGAAACATGGGTTCGAAGCTGCGGGGATCGGCATTGAACCGGGCAAGTTGCTCGGCGCTGGTAAATTGATAGATCCGTTGATTGTAAGTGGCAGTATATTCCGGGCTGCCCTTTTCAGCCCGTCCATGTTCGAAATAGGATACCGGACTGTAGCCCTGAATCCCCAGCAAAACATCATCTTCCTCGGCCCGCAGGGAACCGCTGTTGAGGGCAATTAAGCAGGTGAACAAGGCCAGGACAAACATGCGTATCGCGGATGAGTGCATGAAATTGGAACTCCTTGTTGGTTGATTGCGTCAGTAGTTAGACCGGGAAAATCCTTTAGAGCTTGCAGGGCTGTGATCCGGGGTGGTTCGGCGGACCCTTAGAACTGAGCCTCGGCACGCAGGTAGACAAAGCGGCCGTTGAGCCCGATCGGGTTGATCGGATCGAAAGCGAAGTTGCCGAAAAAATTATTGGCATTGGCTGACTCATCCGGAAATTCATCCAGTAGATTGCTGGCCCCGGCAGTGATTGACCAGGCCGAACCCATTCGACGGGAAAGCTCGGCATCCAGTACCCACTGGCTGCCAAAGCGCTGCCGGGCAAAACTGAATTCGCGCACCACTGACGAGAAGAAGCGACCGCGCAGCAGTGTGCTCCAATGCGTTCCCTGCCAGGTCGTTGTGGTAATCCAGCTATGTTTTGGAGTGGCAGTTTCAATGGTGTTGCGTTGGGCAACATCGACCAGAGAGATCTCGGGGCTGATTTCACTGAGCAAGCTGGGTGGCTCGGCAATCGAGCGGATATCACTTTTCGCCCAGGTCCAGGCACTGTCGATTCGCCACAGGCCACCCCCGATAGGACGAGCGTAGTCAAGCACGGCTTCGATGCCGCGGGTACGCGTGTCGATGGCATTGGAGAAAAGCGCGATTGACTGAACACCCTGGCCGCCCGGTAGCTGCTGAACGAAATCGATAATGGCCGAATCCGTAATGAATTCCGATTGGGTAATACGATCATCAACTCGAATTTCGAACAGGTCGACCGACGCATTGAGACCAAAACGGGAACTCCAGACCAGACCGGCGCTGGCGTTGATTGATGTTTCTTCTTCCAGCGAGGGCAGTTGAAGTTGCTCGGCCAGCTCAGAACCCGTGCGGATCAGGCGAGATGAAATACGCCCACCCTCAGCCGAAAAGGTATTGTCACGCCGACCCCAACCGATCTGGCTGACTGATGGCGCGCGAAAACTGCTTGAGACTGAAGCTCTTGCGGCCAGACCATCGTTGAATCGGTAGCGGGCAGCCAGCTTGCCGGTCAAAGTGCTGCCAAAATCGTTGTAGTTTTCGAAGCGCCCGGCCAGGGAAGTCTGGAGCCGGTCAGTCAGATCGGTTGATAATTCGGTAAATAAGGAAAAGACATGGCGATCCTCACTGGCGGCGTCTTCCGGAGCCAATCCCTTGGCACCCTGTGATCCGATATCGGGGAAACCGACCAGTTCAGCCAGATCAGACGGGAACTCGAAGTCGCCGGCCGCAAACGAGGCGGGGTCGCCCGCTTCACTTTCAAAGCGCTCATAGCGATAGTCGAGCCCAACGGCAACAAAAAGTGGTTGACCGAATACCATGGCGTCGAAGCGGCGATTGGCCCGGTTGCTGAGATTGATCTGGGTCAGCTCAAAGGTTCCCGAGTCGAATCGGGTCGGGCTGGCCGGTCCCAGCGAGGGGTTGAGTGAGTTTGATACGCCAAATTCGAAACGATTGTGTCCGACACTGGCTGCATGATCCAGTGACCAGGCCGAGACTTGATGGCGAATGCCGCCGGTCAGACCAATGTCGGTGTTGTCACCGCGTGTGACCGGCAAGAACCCGTCGGGAAAGATGGCCTCTACATTCTGATTGGTTTCGGGGTGGCGAAAGACGGCAGCACCACGAGTTTCACGCTGGGCGAACGTGCCGAAGGCGTAGAGATCCAGGGTATCGAAATCAAGCTCGGCATTGATCCACAGGCCAACCGCATCGGTTTCCGGGTCGCCAACCCGGTGAGTCTGTTGACCCCGAAACGCCAGGTTGGCCTCGGTCTGCGGGATAAAAGGCGAGACCTGATCAAAACCGGCCCGATTGGTGGCACCGCGTCGCGAGGCTTCGATGCCATAGCGAACCGCACCCCCACGGCGTGGCTGAAAGCCATGATTCAACCAGGCTGTCGCGGTATTGCCGTCGGTGACCGTGTTGTTGACCGGGCTGACCCGGCTGTGGTGAGCACCGTAGCTGGCACCCAGGGCCAGCCCCTCGATCGAGTCGTCAAGGATGATGTTGATCACTCCGGCAATGGCATCGGAACCGTATTGCGCGCTGGCACCATCACGCAGAATTTCAACCCGCTTGACTGCACTCAAAGGAATGGTGTTGAAATCGAAGGCATTAGTACCGCGGCCGATCTTGGTGTTGTCATTGACTACCGCCGAGACATGACGCCGCTGACCGTTGACCAGTACCAGTACCTGATCTGGATTCATTCCTCGCAATTGGGCCGCACGGACGTGATCCGAGGTCACCGAATTGGATTGGCGCGGAAAATTGAAGGACGGCGCAAGCACGGCCAGCGCTTCACCCAGTTCGTTGCCAACGGCACCCGTGGCGCGTAGCTGATCACCACTGAAAACATCGACTGGTACCAATGAATCCTCCTGGGCTTGCGCTTGGGCCAGGGAGCCGATGACCGTGATGCGATCCAGCGTTACTTCAGTTTCGTCGTCGGCCATGACGTTGGTGGCGGTGCTAACCAGCCCGGCCAGCAGGGTGAAGATGATCACTCGATCCATGGTTGCAGATTTTCCGGTGAGTTGAGGTTCCAGTCGTAATCGATAAAGCGAATATCCCGGGTCGCTTCAATTCTTGGGCGCAGGCTTTCGTCGGCCTTTTCAGTCACAAAGCCTCGAACTGAACCAGCTGATTCAACGAAATCGGCGGAATACCAGTCAAACAGGCGGGTCAGGTACAGAATATCATTTTTGAAATTCAGATGAATCGGCGTGTTCAATGCCCGACGGGTATTTTCTTCCAGTAGTCGCTCGATATTATCGCCGGTGTATGGCTCGCGACGTAGCGGCGGGCAGCCGACCGAGGCACAGTTGACCGCAAAATGCACGCGCGCATCCTTCCAGCCCTTGCGATTGAAAGATTCACCGAGCAGAATGTCGTTTTCAATCTCGCTCAGGGAATATTTCCGATTGCCGATGGTGAATAAATCGCGTCTGAAAACCCGGTAAGGGTTGAACAGGATACCGTAATCGCGCACGCTGGAAATCAGTGCACCATCCTGTAGATTTTCCAGAATGTGAACGATCATGAAGAAATTGTAGGCATTGATCCAGAACGCGATGGTCGAATTGCGTTTCGTTAGCGCGTCGGTATTGAAGTTGGCGAGTCTGCGGCGTTGGGACTCCAGCCGTTCAGTGGTGTCGGGATGGTTCAGGGCGGCACGGTAATCGAATGAGGTGATCAGTCCCTGGTCGGCAAGGTCGTGCTCGACCACGAAATCTGCCAGCAATTGCGCGTAAGGCTGATAGATCAGATGGATCTCATTACTATCGGCGTTGGAGATGTTGGTCATCAGGATCAACACCAATGGGATGAGACAGGGCTTGAGCCGGCCCTCGGAAAGTGCTTGCATGAGTCAGTCAGAATGCTTGTAATGGAGAAAATCAGGGAAAGGATAGACCGCTGGAAGTGAATTTTGATTGCATGTATAAGTAAAAATGGAGATTTTGCACATGGTCTGGATTCGAATCACCTCACCACAACTGGCCCAGGGAGCCCTGGCGACCAGCTACCGTAAGCTCGGCGCACCCCCGGCAAAACTGGATCAGATTATCCTTGCCCACAGCGAGCGAGCCCACACGCTCGATGGGCACATGGCCTTGTATCGTGCCGTGTTGCACCATCCAGGCAATGTTCTGGACAAGGCCTTTGCCGAGGCGATAGGCGTGCTTGTCAGTCATATTAATGATTGTCAATATTGTGTCAGCCATCATGCACGGGGATTGAAACGTGAACTGGCCGACGATGCGAAGGCGGCGCAATGGCTGCATGCCTTGAAAAGTGGTGAACTGGATTCGGTGTTCGAGCCGGCCCAGGTCGTGGCACTCGAATATGCCGGTCAGTTGACTCGGCGGCCGGCAGACCTGTCATCAAAGCATATCGAGTCTTTGCGCGTGGCCGGTTGGGACGATGGGCAAATACTCGAAATTAATCAGGTGGCTGCCTACTTCGCCTATGCCAACCGTACTGCGCTGGGATTGGGCGTTAGTACCGATGAAGAGTAGGGCAGCAGCAATGGTTCAGGCTCCAGATCAATTCCAAATTCGGCGGCAACCGCCTGGGTGACAGCATCGACAAGCTGGCGAACGTCATTGCCGGACGCGCCCCCGTGATTGACAAGCACCAGCGCATGATTGGCATAGACGCCGGCACCGCCCAGGTTTTTTCCCTTCCAGCCCAGTAATTCGATCATGCGGCCGGCACCCAGCTTGATCTGGCCATTGGCCATGGGCCAGTGTGGCAGGTCTGGGTGGCTTTGCAGCATGGCGTCGGCCTGAGTCTTGTCGACGATGGGGTTTTTGAAAAAGCTGCCGGCATTGGCCAGCCGAGCCGGGTCAGGCAGGCGATGACGACGAAGGCGCATAACGGTGGCGGCAAGCTGGCGCGCCGTGGGATGGGTGATCCCGGCTTGCGCAAGCGCTTCGGAAAGACTCGCATACGTGGTGTTGGGTTGGAATTGATGCGAAAGCCTGAGCCGGACTTCAGTGATGAAGTAGCGATGTGACTCACCCGATTTGAAGTAGCTGTCGCGGTAACCAAAGTGGCAGGCCTCGCGGTCGAATTCGACCAATTGCCTGGCTTGCTGATCCCAGGCGGTCAGTGAGTGGAATACATCAGCCAGTTCGACACCGTAGGCGCCGATATTCTGAATGGGTGCGGCACCGACACTGCCGGGGATCAGAACCAGATTCTCCAGGCCGTGTACGCCGTTTTTGAGGCAGTGCAGAACAAGGCGATGCCAGTTTTCGCCGGCGGCAGCGTGGACCAACACCTGTTCGCCAGCGGATTCAAATCGGATGCCGCTGAGGCGATTCAGCAGAATGCGGCCCGGCCAGTCGGCGAGAAAAACCGTGTTCGAGCCTGCGCCCAGAATGAGCTGGTCGGATTCGGGCGAGGGCAGATCGGGCAGTTGCTCGCGTCGGGTAATGGTGACCAGCTCGGCGGCTTGTGCAGGCAACCTGAAAGTACTCAGCGCTGACAGGTCGACTCGATGCTGGATGTCAGATACCTTCATTGGCATCAACAACAGCATTGGCCCAGGCGCGGATGCACTCTTTGATCAAAGCGGGTCCACGATAGATAAATCCGGTATAGATCTGCACCAGATCGGCACCCAGACAGCGCTTGTCAGCGGCATCAGCACCACTGGTGATACCGCCAAGGCCGATGATCGGGAAATCTTCACCCAAAGTCTGGCGAGCAAGCCTGAGGACATGGTTGGCTGCTTGCTTGACTGGGCCACCGCTCAAGCCACCGCTTTGGTCGGCGTGGCGATGATCTTTGACGGCAGTGCGTGCCAGAGTGGTATTGGTCGCAATCAGTCCGTCAATACCGGATTGACCGATAACATCCAGCGATTTCAGCAGTGCATCATCCTGCCAGTCCGGCGCAATCTTGACCAGTACCGGTCGGTACTGGTCCTGTTCGATGGCGAGGCGATCGCGCAGGGTGGTGAGTTCGTCAAGCAGCTCGGTCAGCGGGCCGGTGTCCTGCAGTTCGCGCAGGTTTGCGGTATTGGGCGATGAGATATTGACGGTGATGTAGTCGCAGTGGGGATAAACCCGTTCCAGGCAGTAGCGGTAATCATCTGCGGCGTGATCGACCGGAGTCTCTTTTTGCTTGCCGATATTGGCGCCAACGATTCCCTTGAAGCGTCGGCGTTCGAGCCGTTCGACCAGATGGTCAACACCCTTGTTATTGAAACCCAGTCGATTGATCAGTGCCTGATGTTCGGGCAGACGGAACATCCGCGGCTTGGGGTTGCCAGGCTGGGGTCTGGGCGTCACAGTGCCCACTTCAACAAACCCGAAGCCCAGCTCCCCCATGGCATCGATATAATCCCCATTCTTGTCCAGCCCGGCCGCCAGACCCACCGGATTGGGAAAATGCAAGCCCAGCAACCTCACCGGTTCCGAGACACTACAACCGCCCAATAGCCTCGGCAACCCAACCCAGCGCCCCCGCGCCAGCGCATTCAGCGCAATATCATGCGCTACCTCCGGCGGCAGCAAAAACAAGCCCTTCCTGAGCCAGCTATACATTTCCTGGGCGTCCGTATGCTCGTTATCTCACGTAAAGAAACCCGGCACGATTCTGAGGCCGCTCTCGTGAGCAAACAAAAAACTTTATTAACGCAAAGACGCAAAGACGCAAAGGTTTTATTTCAAACCCCTTCTTACTTGGCGTCTTGGCGTCTTCGCGCTCAAAAGCCTTTCGCTCTTGAAGCTTTCCTCTGCGCCTTAGCGCCTCTGCGGGAGATGATTTATTGGCTTTGGATTTCATCTGCATCTCTCATCGAACAAACTGTTCGCTGCGCGACAGCGGGCCCAGATTACGGGGTTGAAGACTCTGCGTGAGCCAGCGATTTCGCTTTTGACTTCAAAGATCGAATTTAATGCCCTGGGCCAGCGGCAGTTCGGTGGACCAGTTGATGGTGTTGGTCTGGCGGCGCATATAGGCCTGCCAGGCATCCGAACCGGATTCACGGCCACCGCCGGTTTCCTTTTCGCCACCGAAAGCTCCGCCGATTTCGGCCCCGGAGGTACCGATATTGACGTTGGCGATACCGCAATCCGAACCGCGATGCGAGAGGAAGTACTCGGCATTGCGAATGTCGGTGGTGAAAATTGACGAAGACAAACCCTGCTTGACGTCGTTGTGCATGGCCATGGCTTCTTCCAGAGTGTTGAAGCTGATCACGTACAAGATCGGTGCAAAGGTCTCTTCCTGAACGATGTCCCAGTGGTTTTCGGCGCGAATGATAGTGGGTTCGACAAAAAATCCCCGACCTTCGATGCGCTTGCCACCGGTCAATACCTTGCCGCCAGCCTCCCTGGCCCGCTTGATTGCCTGTTCGAAGCGCGTTACTGCCGCGGCGTCGGTCAGTGGTCCCATCAGGGTCTTTTCATCCAGCGGATCGCCGATCCGGACCTGGCCATACGCCTTGACCAGCGTCTCGCAGACCTCGTCGATCATGGATTCATGAACAAACAGGCGCCGGGTCGTGGTGCAACGCTGGCCGGCGGTACCCACGGCGCCGAACACTACGGCCGGGATGGCCAGCTTCTGATCGGCCGTTTCGTCCATGATGATGGCATTGTTGCCGCCCAGTTCCAGCAGGCTTTTGCCCATTCTGGCAGCAACCCGTTCGCCGACCTGACGGCCAATCTGGCTGGAGCCGGTAAATGACATCAGGGCCACTCGCTCGTCAGCGACAAACCGCTGGGCCAGAGCGTGACCTGACTCCATGAACGAGGTGAAGATCGGCGGCACATCCGTGCCAGCGAGCGCTTCGTTGGCAATGTTCTGAACCGCGGCGCAACAAAGCACGCCCTTGGGACTGGGCTTCCAGACGGTGGCGTTGCCGCAAACGGCAGCCAGCAGGGCATTCCAGGCCCACACCGCCACCGGGAAATTGAACGCGGTGACCACGCCGACCACGCCCAGCGGATGCCACTGCTCGTACATGCGGTGTCCGGGTCGCTCGGAATGCATGGTCTTGCCGTACATCATGCGCGACTGACCGACAGCGAAGTCACCGATATCGATCATTTCCTGAACTTCACCGTCGCCTTCGGGTTTGATTTTGCCCATTTCCATGGCGACCAGTGAGCCCAGCGAATCCTTGTAATCCCGCAGGGCGGCGGTGACCCGGCGCACGGCATCGCCACGGATCGGGGCCGGTACCATTTTCCAGGCTTCGGCCGCTTCCTGGGCGGTGCGAAGCACCTTTTCATAATCGGCTTCGCTGGCACCGCTGACCCGGGCAATCACTGATCCGGTGGTCGGGTTGATCGATTCGACCAGGTCCTGTTCGTTGACACAGGCCCACTGGCCGGGCCCGAAACACGCGCCGGAGTTGATGTCCTTGAGTCCAAGCTGGTCGAGAATCTGCTGCTGCTTACTCATGATAGCGGGTCGCATCCTTGAATCCTGATAAAGCCGGTCATTATCGCATCCTTCCGGCGCGGATTCAGCCGTCTGCGTGGTATTCTTCCGCGTTGAGTTGGGGCCGGGAAACCGGAATGCGCGGATTTTTGTAACTGAACGCACCCTGAATGAAACTATCCGGCCGAGGCGCGGTCCACTGGATCAGGCCCGGCCGTCACCGACGGAGCAAGGACGGCCCTGATGGGCGAACGTGAAGTAGATCAATTACTCGTTGAGCGAGTACAGAAGGGCGACAAGACGGCATTCGATGTCCTGGTTGGTAAGTACCAGCACAAGATTATCAGCCTGATCTCGCGCTATGTTTCTGACCACTCAGAGGCCCAGGATGTCGCCCAGGAAGCGTTCATCAAGGCCTATCGGGCGCTCAAGCGCTTTCGAGGTGACAGTGCCTTTTACACTTGGATTTACCGGATTGCCATCAATACGGCCAAGAATCATCTGGTGGCTCAGGGCCGCAGACCACCGCAATCCGATGTTGATGCACAAGATGCGGAACAATTTCAGGTTGACACGCGTCTGAAGGATAGAGGCTCGCCAGAACATGAGCTGCTGCGAGAAGAAATTGAACAGACCATTCATGAGGCCATTGCCGATTTACCGGATGATTTACGGGTTGCTATCACCCTCAGAGAAATGGAAGGCATGAGCTACGAAGAGATCGCCACCAGCATGGATTGCCCCATCGGTACCGTGCGGTCGCGAATTTTCCGGGCCCGCGAGGCCATTGACCACCGGCTGCGACCGCTGCTTGACGAACAATACACTGGACACTGAACCGATGACCGAATCCAAGGAACATCTCTCCTGCCTGATGGACGGCGAACTTGAACCCCAGGCGCAACGTTTTCTGCTTCGCCGGCTGGCCGACGATGCCGGCATGAGCGCGACCTGGCGACGATATCATCTGGTTCGTGCCTGTCTGCACCAGGAAATGTCTTCGGCCGGCTGTATTGCCAAGCGAGTGTCAGCCGCACTTGACAGTGAACCTCTGCCATCGATTGAACGCACAATGCCGCGCTGGTTCAAGCCACTGGCCGGCTCGGCAATTGCCGCCAGCGCCGCGTTGTTTGCCATCGTGGCCATCAACAACAGCCTGCTTGAACGAACCCAGCCCGGCCTACAGGATGACCAGCCCGGCTTTGTCGCCCAGCCCACCGTGCTCGACCAGCCGTTTTCACAGCAACCGGTTCCGGTTGGTTTCAACGAAGTCAGTCCGGCAGATCGACAACGCATCAATACCTATGTGTTGCGTCACAATCAAGCAGCCAGTGGCAGCGGTTTTGTCTCCTATCTGCCCATTGTCACTGGGACCTACGGTGAGGCAGCGCCGCGACCACCCGAGTCGCTTGAGCAGGAACAACCCGCCCGAGAAGACTGAGTATGCAGCCGCTCAGCGCGATGTTACGATTAAGTGCTCTGTTGGTCGCCACCCTTGCCGTTTATCCGGTAGCTGCCGACGATTCTGACGCGGATGTGTCGCACTGGCTGGATCGCATGGCCCGTGCCGTCGAAACCTTGAACTATCGTGGCACACTGGTCCATTGGCGCGATGACCAGATCGATACCTTGCGCATCATCCACCGTGCCGACGAGAGTGGCGTTCGGGAGCGTCTGTATTCGGTCAGTGGAGAGCCGCGGGAAATTCTCCGAAACGGAGACCAGGTGCGCTGCCTCCTGGCCGACAATCAGCCGCTGGTCGTGCAAACCCAGCTCACTGCCCGTCTGATGCCGAATTTGCCCCTTCATCGTCTGGGCGCGACTGAACGGGCCTACCGAATGCGCATGAAGGGGCGTGAGCGGGTGGCCGGATTTGAAACCCGTATTATCGAGATCACGCCGCGAGACCAGTATCGCTACGGTCACCGATTCTGGCTGGAAGAAAACAGCGGTATGCTGTTGCGATCAGCACTGCTCGACCGGTCCGGCGTTGCCATTCAGCAATTGACCTTTGTCGATATCGAACTGGGAGCTCGAATCAGCGATGCCGAACTGGAGCCCGAAATCGATGCGGAAGTGACGCTGGAAACCCGGATCAAACAGAATCTGCCGATCACGTGGTCATCTGAGCAGCATGCTCCATCCTGGTTGCCGCATCGTGTCCCGGAAAATTTTCGGCTGGCTCGGACCGGCAAAGGGGAGTCGGTCAGTGGCGAGGATTTTGAGCATTTGCTCTACAGCGATGGATTAGCCAGCTTCTCGGTATATATTGAGGACGGAATGCAAGGCTACCAGGGCTCGCGTCTGGAAGTGATTGGTTCGGTGCATGTGTTTACCGGTTTACTGGAAGGTCGCCAGATTACCGTGGTCGGCGAAGTACCGGTTGCAACGGTGGAGTTTGTCGGACGTTCACTGCGCCGCACGCCCTCGTCAAGTCGGCGGTGATTGACCGATGTCGGGAACTCGTCTCTGGCAGCCGGCGACGGTTGTTGCAGTTGAGGCCGGCCACCTGACGCTACGTTTTGATTCGCCCGATCAGTGTCGACGCTGTCTGCGCGGCGAGGGTTGCGGGGCCGGTGTGTTTACGCGGCTGTTTGTCACTCGCCCCGGCCTGCTGGAATTGGCCAGTGACCAAAGCTGGAGGGTCGGTCAGAGAGTGCGGGTCGGGTTGACGCCGCACGCGCTGGCTGGCGCGGCATTGCGCCTTTACGGCTTGCCCCTGGTGGCTTTTATTGCCGGCGCCGTGATTGGTCAGGCATTGGTACCGGCGGGTTGGGCTGGCGATCTGGCAGCGCTGATACTGGGACTGAGCGGCGCGGCGTTTGTCATTCGTTTTGCCGGTCTGGGGCGCTGGAAGGGAATGAACCCCGAGTTGGAAGCGTTGTCCTGTAACTCAATCGGGTGTGAGGCTTGAATGCTGAGGCTCCCGAATCCAGATTGATGACTTAACTTGTCAGGAGAAAACTGAATGTACCGATTCATTATTGCCACTGTGTTGCTGACTGGCATGGTGTTCCAGAGTTTGTCGGCATCGACCCCGGTCGACTTTACTGGCCTGGTGGCTGATTCGATTCCAGCCGTTGTCAATATTGAAACCGTACGCTACGGCACCCGGGCCGACGCTGACAACCGCAGCTCGAACGGGCCTCGCAGTCAGTTGCCGGAAGGTCTGCCGGATATCTTTGGCGAATTTTTTGGTCCGCGTGGGCCGCAGCGCGGTCAGCCGGACCGGCGCGGCGGAGGCTCCGGATTCATCATTGCTGAAGATGGACTGGTCGTGACCAATCATCATGTCATCGACGGTGCCGATAGCATTACCGTGCGACTGGCTGATCGGCGCGAGTATGAGGCCGAGTTGATCGGTTCGGATGCCGAGACCGATATTGCCGTACTGCGAATCGACGCCGATGATCTGCCAACGCTGTCATTTGGCGACTCGTCCGAGTTGCGGCCGGGCGAGTGGGTGATTGCCATTGGCTCACCCTTTCAGTTTGAACAATCGGTAACGGCTGGCATTGTCAGCGCCAAGGGTCGGGCTCAGAATCAGCAGCAGTACGTCCCTTTTATCCAGTCGGATGTGGCGATCAATCGCGGCAATTCCGGGGGTCCGTTGATCCGCACCGATGGCACTGTGGTGGGTATCAATTCCTGGATACTCAGCTCGCACGGCGGCAACATCGGTCTGTCGTTCGCCATACCAATCGAGATTGCACAATCGTCGGTCGAACAATTGCTCGAATTTGGTCGGGTGGTGCGCGGTTTTCTGGGAGTGACCATGGAAAGCGTGACTCGCCAAAAAGCCGATGCATTGAACCTGGATCGGCCGGCCGGCGCGCTGGTCAACCGGATTGAACCCGGCAGCCCGGCAGACCGGGCCGGCATTGAAGTCGGCGATGTCATCGTCCGCTTCAACGGCAAGGTGGTCGACGTCCACACCGATTTGCCGCCATTGGTCGGCATGGTCCGACCGGGTACCGAAGTCAAGGTCGAGGTGATTCGCTGGGGCGAGCCGATGTCGCTGGATGTGGTGCTGGATGAGCGCGAGGAATCAGGCAATATGGAGACGGGCAGCCCGGCACCTGACGCGCCTCCCAGCAATGCGCTCGGGCTTTCGGTTGAACCACTGGATAATGAGACGCGTCGCCGACTCGGTAATCCTGAAGGTGGGGTTCTGATCTCAGATGTCGAGAGTGACAACGCCTACCGCGCCGGCGTGCGCCGCGGTCAGGTCATTCTGATGATCAATAACCAGCCGGTCAATGGCATCAGTGATTTCAATGCCATTGTGGATGACATATCGCCGGGACGAACCGTGGCGCTGCTGCTTCATCTGAGCAGCGGTGTCACGACATTCGTTGCCTACACGCCGGAGAGTACCGACGAGTAATCGATCTGGCCGGTGCCGATTTGATTGAGCCGGCCGCCCTCAAGAGCCCTATCCGGGCCGACAGCAACCTTGTCGGCCCGGTATAATCATCGTTTAACCGCCGGTTTGTCTGCTCCGGCCCAAGGCCAGAGCTGGCGATGTATTCATGACCGACACCTCGCGTATTCGAAATTTCTCCATCATTGCCCATGTTGATCACGGCAAATCCACGCTGGCGGATCGATTCATCCAATTGTGTGGCGGCCTGAGCCAACGTGAGATGGCCGAGCAAGTGCTTGATTCAATGGATATCGAGCGCGAGCGCGGCATTACCATCAAAGCGCAGAGTGTGACGCTTGACTACCGGGCTGACGACGGCCAGGTTTATCAGCTCAATTTCATCGACACGCCGGGGCACGTGGATTTTTCCTACGAAGTGTCACGCTCGCTGGCGGCCTGTGAAGGTGCGCTGCTGGTCGTTGATGCCGCTCAGGGCGTGGAAGCCCAATCGGTGGCCAACTGCTACACCGCTGTCGAGCAGGGCCTGGAAGTGATTCCGGTGATTAACAAGATCGATCTGCCGGCGGCCGACCCGGATCGGGTCAAGCACCAGATCGAAGACATCATCGGGATTGATGCTGTTGATGCCTTGCTGGTCAGCGCCAAGACCGGCCTGGGGATTCGCGAGGTGCTTGAAGCGCTGGTCAGGCGCATTCCGCCTCCGGAAGTCAGACAGGGAGCGCTCAAGGCCCTGATCATCGATTCCTGGTTCGACAACTACCTGGGAGTCAATTCGCTGGTCCGGATCAAACAGGGGCAGCTGAGCAAAGGCGACAAGATCCGCATCATGTCCACCGGCGAAGAGCATGTGGCTGATCAGATCGGTATTTTTACCCCCAAGCGAACAACAACCCGAACGCTGGGCTGCGGCCAGGTCGGTTTTGTATCGGCGGGTATCAAGGAAGTCCACGGTGCACCGGTGGGCGATACGATCACTCATGCGCGCAGCCCTGCCGACGCGCCGTTGCCGGGTTTCAAGCCGCTGCAGCCGCGTGTGTTTGCTGGTATTTTCCCGATTGATTCCAGCGACTATCCGGATCTTCGCGAAGCTCTGGACAAGCTCCAACTCAACGATTCTGCTCTGCATTTCGAGCCCGAAACCTCGGCCGCACTGGGTTTCGGATTCCGTTGCGGTTTTCTCGGCATGCTGCACATGGAAATCGTTCAGGAGCGACTGGAGCGAGAATATGACCTGGAGCTGATTAGCACGGCTCCGACAGTGATCTACGAATTGGCCATGACCAATGGCGAGATTCGGACCATGGATAATCCGGCCGGAATGCCGCCGGTCAATACCGTTTCCGAAATTCGCGAACCGATTATCCTGGCCAATATTCTGGTGCCGCAGGACTATGTCGGTGCAGTAATCGGTTTGTGTGAGGAGAAGCGGGGTGCGCAGAAGGATATGCGTTTTCTGGGTGGTCAGGTTCAGTTGTCCTACGAGTTGCCCATGTCGGAAGTGGTGATGGATTTCTTTGACCGGCTCAAGTCCTGCAGTCGCGGCTTTGCTTCGTTTGAATACAACTTTCAGCGTTACCAGGCCGGGCCATTCGTACGCCTGGACCTGATGATCAACGGCGAGCGCGTCGACGCACTCAGCACCATTGTTCACCGTGAGTTCTGCGAGCGCCGGGGCCGCGAACTGGCCGAGCGGATGCGCGAGTTGATTCCGCGCCAGATGTTCGATATTGCCATCCAGGCAGCGATCGGTTCACATATCGTCGCCCGTTCGACAGTCAAGGCCTATCGGAAGAACGTCACCGCCAAGTGCTATGGCGGCGATATTACCCGCAAGCGCAAGCTGCTCGAAAAGCAGAAAGCCGGCAAACGACGGATGAAGCAGGTCGGCAGTGTTGAAATCCCCCAGGAGGCCTTCCTGGCCGTGCTCAGAAACGACAATGAGAAATAAGCATGTATATTGATTATGCCCTGATCCTGACTCTGTTGACGCTGGCTACCGGCCTGTTCTGGGCCCTGGAGCGCTTCTATTTCCGGCCCAGGCGCGCCAAGGACGAACCGGCGCAGGGACCGACCAAATCAATCGAAGTGGTTGGCTCCTTTTTTCCGATTCTTCTGTTGGTGCTGGTCTTTCGCTCGTTTCTGTTCGAGCCGTTCAAGATTCCGTCGGCCTCGATGGTTCCAACCTTGCTGATTGGCGATTTCATCGTCGTCAACAAGTTTTCCTATGGGCTCAGGCTGCCGGTGCTGAACAAGGAATTCATCTCGACCGGCTCACCCCAGCGCGGTGATGTGGCGGTTTTCCGCTACCCGGTCGATCAGCGAACCAATTTCATCAAGCGAGTCATTGGACTGCCTGGCGATACCATTACCTATCGCGGCAAAGTACTCTTTGTCAATGGCGAACCCATGGTGCAGGAAAACGAAGGTCTGTGGTCGGGTGAGGGTATCAATCGCAATCAACCCGGTGAACGTCCGCTGCTGAGAACCGAGCAGCTCGGGGATGTCGAACACAATATTCTGGTTTATCCCGACCGTCCACAGCGCGGGGTGCTCACCTGGACCGTGCCTGAGGGGAGCTATTTCGTGATGGGTGACAACCGCGACCGGTCCGATGATTCAAGACGCTGGGGTTTTGTTCCGGAGGAAAACCTGGTCGGCAAGGCGACCCGGATATGGATGCATTGGGACTGCAGCCGCGGCTGCGTGGTATTTGATCGAATCGGTGATAAAATCCAGTGAGCCAGGTAGGCTAAGCAGACTCCACTGGGGATATTATGATCGCTGTCGAGGGACAAACAATGACTCAAATCAAGCAGCCTGCAGCCATCGCTCGCTTTCAGCGCGGCATGAGCCTGATCGGCTTTATCTTTCTGCTCGTTTTCGTGCTGTTCGCCGTGTATATCGGCATCAAGCTGGTACCGATTTACCTTAATCACATGTCGGTCGTCAGCGAAATCAAGGCGATAGCGGACGAGCCCGGGACGGCCAATCAGCCTCCAAATACCGTTCGGCGCAATCTGTTGACCCGGCTTGACGTCAGCTATGTCGAAAATGTTCGTGCCGAGCATGTCACCATCGAGCGTGGTCCGCCACCGCAACTGATCGTTGAATACCAGGTTGAAACCCACCTGATCGGCAATATTGATGCCGTAGTCAAGTTCCGAAGTGCCTACCCGCTGCGCAACTAGTCTTCCAGGCATTGGCTACGAATTTGCTGATCCGGACCTGCTGACTCGTGCACTGACTCATCGCAGCCATGGTCCAGGGCATTACGAACGACTGGAGTTTCTTGGCGACAGTCTGCTGAACCTGGTGGCTGCCGAATTGCTTTTTGAGCGTCGTCCGCACGCCAGCGAGGGTGATCTGAGCCGGCTGCGCTCACGCCTGGTACGCGATCGCACCCTGGCCGAGATCGCAATCGAGCTGGGTTTGAGTGATCACCTTCGACTGGGCCAGGGCGAGAGAAAAAGCGGCGGTTTTCTGCGTGAATCCATCCTGGCCGATGTCATGGAGGCGTTGATCGGTGCAGTTTTTGTTGATGGGGGATTTGATCAGGCCCGACAAGTTGTGATTGCGCTGCTCGATGAAAGAGAGCGCAAGCTGCCGGATGCCGAAAGGCTCAAGGACCCGAAGACCCGGCTGCAGGAGCTGCTTCAGGGACACGGCCATCCACTGCCGGAATATCAGGTGATCGCCGAGAGCGGCGCGGATCACATCAAGCAATTCCGGGTCGAGTGCCGGGTAGGTGATCTGGTCGCGCCAGTCGTGGCCGAGGCCGGCAGTCGGCGCAAGGCCGAGCAGGCGGCTGCGCGCCTGATGCATGAACAATTGATCAAATTGCTTGAACCGAAGCGATCGACACCTTCGTCGACCGAGCCATCGGTTCGGTCAGCAGGCAAACACTGATGGCAACGCGTTTTGGTCATGTGGCCCTGATAGGTCGGCCCAATGTCGGTAAATCGACGCTGCTCAATCGCATTGTCGACGCCCCGCTGGCTATCGTCACTCACAAGCCCCAGACCACTCGCCATCGCATTATGGGCATTCATACCGATGCGCGCGGCCAGGCCGTGTTTGTCGACACGCCCGGGCTGCACAAGCGGCGCGATCATGCGTTGAACCGACGTCTGAATCGAATCGCCTCCGATACCAGCCGTGGTGTGGATGTGCTAGTGGTCGTGGTGGACGCCAATCGCCAGACTGAGGAGGATGACCTGGCGCTGGACCAGGTGCGGCAACACCAGGGCCCCAGTCTTCTGGTAATTAACAAGATTGACCTGTTGGATGATCGCTCCACTTTGTTGACACTGACCGAAAGCCTGGCGTCCAAGGCGGATTTCAAGGCTGTCGTCTACGCTTCGGCGTTGAAAAATGACGGCATTGATGATCTACTCGACGAGGTTTTTTCAGCCCTGCCTGAGGGTGCGCCGGCTTACCCGGAAGATCAGTTCACGGATCGATCAGAGCGCTTTTTGGCGGCAGAAATGGTGCGCGAGCAGCTGATGTTACAGCTGCATCAGGAGATTCCCTATGGCCTGACCGTCGTGGTGGAGCGCTTCGAGCGCACCGACCGGCGCGTTGAGATTGATGCCTTGATCGTGGTTGCCGAAGAACGCCACAAGGGCATGGTGATTGGTCGCCAGGGTCAGGTCCTCAAGCGTGTCGGAACGCGGGCACGCGCTGGCATATCCCAACTGATCGATGCGCCGGTTCACCTGACGCTGCATGTTCGAACCCGCAAGGGCTGGATTGATGACGACAGCCTGCTTGATGAACTCGGCTATGCCCGCTGATGAAAATCGCCGATCAGGCTTGCTGGGTGTTGCATCGCCGCCCGTGGCGTGAATCCAGTCTGCTGATCGAGCTGTTCAGCCGTGACCATGGCCGACTGGGCGTGGTGGCGCGCGGCGCGCGTGGAGCACGCTCGACCTGGCGCGGCATCGTCGAGCCTTTTTCGCCGCTGATCGCGGCCTGGACCCGGCGCGGTGAAATGGCAACCCTGACCGGTCTGGAGCCGAGTGCCAAGCGGATCGGGCTGCGCGATCAGGCACTGTGGTGCGGCTTATATTTGAATGAACTGGTGCTGACCCTGATCGGTCGCGATGATCCGGTCCCGGTGCTGTTTGAATCCTACGGTCAGGCCTTGCAGTCGCTTGAAGACCCGGCGACCCGAAACCTGGCGTTGCGGCGCTTCGAAATCGATTTACTGTCCGCCCTGGGCGTATTGCCGGACCTCGAGCATGATGCGCGGACCGGCTCAGCGATCAGTCCCGACGGCCTATACCATATTGACCCAGAGTCCGGGCTGGTGGCGGTTGCCAAAGCGGGTCAGGGAGTGGTTTCGGGCCGCGCTGTCTTGCTGCTGACGGGTCACTCGGACGGTGACCGCGAGACGCGCAAGCAGGCGCGCCTGCTGACTCGCCGACTGATCGATCATCAACTGGCCGGCAAAGTATTGAAAACCAGAGAATTGATGTGGGCTGGCCGTGCCCGGCCGATGATGCAAACCCAATAAGGAGACCGTCAATGAACCGACTGCTGCTCGGCGTCAATATCGATCACGTTGCCACCCTGCGCCAGGCCCGTCGTGGTCAGTACCCGTCCGTGGTGGAAGCTGCCGCCGTTGCCGAACAGGCCGGTGCCGATGCCATTACCATTCATTTGCGCGAAGACCGTCGCCATATTCAGGATCGCGATGTTCAGTTGCTTGCCGAGCTGATTACCACGCGTATGAACCTGGAATTGGCCGTGGTCGACCCGATGCTGGCCATTGCTGAAGCGATCAGCCCGTCGGATGTCTGTCTGGTGCCGGAGCGACGCGAAGAGTTGACCACCGAAGGCGGGCTTGAAGTCGTTGATGCGCGTGATCGGGTATCGGCCGCCTGCCGTCGCCT
>CAZFYM010000063.1:0-13556 GCA_964523755.1 uncultured Wenzhouxiangella sp.
CGCCCCCAGGCCCCGAATCTGCGACGTTTCACTCGGTCGCTCATCCTCACCGTACCGGCGAGTACGCCTCCGGTGCGCTCGGTCGCGAAACCTTACACCTTCAGGACCTGGAACCGTCTCGCGACGGTTGGGTCATGAATAGTCCGGGCTGAGCGGCGTGTTGGGCGTTCTGCACGGTCTGCTGGGGATAGTCGTTATCCTCGGTATCGGATTTGCCCTGTCGGAAAGACGTTCGGCAATTGCCTGGCAGACCGTCCTGGTCGGTCTTGCGCTGCAATTTACGCTGGCGGTGTTCGTGCTCTGGATACCGTTTGGCCAGGAGTTGTTCAATCGCCTGGGTGAATTGTTCGTTACCCTGATCAGCTTTACTGCGGCGGGCTCCAGTTTCCTGTTCGGTAACCTGGCTGATGCCGGGAGCTTCGGGTTTGTGTTTGCTTTCCAGGTGCTGCCGACCATTATCTTCTTCGCTTCGCTGATGGCCTGCCTGTATCACTTGGGCGTGATGCAAAAGCTGGTCGAAGTCATGGCCTGGGTGATGACCCGCTTGATGAAAGTCTCCGGTTCGGAATCGCTGGCCATGGCAGCCAATGTGTTTGTCGGCCAGACCGAAGCGCCGCTGGTGGTGCGCCCGTTTATTGCCGGCATGACCCGGTCGGAACTGTTTGCCCTGATGACCGGCGGGATGGCGACCATTGCCGGCGGCGTGCTGGCCGCTTACGTGCTGCTGCTCGGCGGTTCCGATCCGGCCGAACAGGCGTTTTTTGCCAAGCACCTGATCTCGGCCTCGATCATGGCCGCCCCGGCGGCGCTGGTCATGGCCAAGCTGATCCTGCCCGAAACCGCCGAGTCCGAAACCGTGGGCACGGTCAAGACCGCCATTGACCGACCCCATGTCAATCTGATCGAAGCCGCAGCCGGCGGGGCGGGTGAAGGTCTCAAGCTGGCCCTCAATGTCGGCGCCATGCTGCTGGCCTTTCTTGCGCTGATTGCCCTAATCAACTGGCCGCTGGGCTGGCTGGGCAGTATTACCGGTCTCGAGGATTTGCTGGGACAGCCTCTGAACCTGGCCCTGATGCTGGGCTGGCTGTTCGCGCCGCTGGCCTTTCTGGTCGGCGTGCCACTGGACGAATGCGTGGCCGTGGGCGGGCTGATCGGCCAGAAGATCGTCGCCAACGAATTCGTTGCCTACGTCGCCCTGACCGACATCCAGGTGGACTTGAGCGACCGATCGGTCCTGATCGCCACCTATGCCTTGTGTGGCTTCGCCAACTTTGCCTCCATCGCCATCCAGATCGGCGGCATCGGCTCCATCGCCCCTTCGCGCCGCCCCGATCTCGCCCGGCTGGGTCTTAAAGCCGTCCTTGCCGGTGCCCTGGTGTCCTTGTTGAATGCGGCCTGGGCAGGAATTTTGGTGGGATAGGCTTGTGATCTGGCAAGCGGTGGTTTTCCCGGATCAACGCTTGCGCTATGCTTGGGCGCAACAGCACTGCGCGGCGACGCCGCGAAAGGCATGAGCATGAAGCCGACCAATACGCGAGACCCCGACTACTTTCACCAGGTTGTCGATTGTCAGTGGGGCTGTCCGGCCCATACCGATGTGCCTGAATACATCCGCTTGATCGCCCAGGGGCGCTTTTCTGACGCCTACCTGGTCAACCGTGAGTCCAACCTTTTTCCCGGTATCCTCGGACGGGTTTGCGATCGACCCTGCGAACCGGCCTGCCGACGTGGGCGTCTTGATGAGAAGCCGGTCGCGATCTGCCGCCTGAAACGGGTAGCGGCGGACCATCGCGATGATATAACCGCTCAACTGCCCAAAATTCCGCAGCAGAAAAGCGGCAAGAAAGTGGCGCTGGTCGGTGCCGGCTGCGCGTCACTGGCAGTCTGCAATGACCTGATGCCGCTGGGCTACGAGTGCACGGTGTTTGAAAAACTGGGCCAACCCGGTGGCTTGATGCGCACCAATATTCCGTCGTTCCGATTGCCAGCCCGCGTGCTGGACGAGGAAATCGGCTATATCGTGGATATGGGCGTGGACCTGCGTCTGAATACGCCGGTGGAATCGATGAAATGGCTGCTGGAGCAGGGCTATGACGCGATCTTTATTGGCTCCGGTGCGCCCAAGGGCAAGGAGCTGGATCTGCCTGGCCGCCAGGAAGGTGCGGCCAATATTCATATCGGTATTGACTGGCTCGAATCGGTTGCCTTCAAGCACACCGAGTCGATTGGCAAAAAGGTGCTGATCATCGGCGTCGGCAATACCGCGATGGACTGCTGCCGGACCAGCCTGCGTCTTGGTGCTTACGAAGTCCGGGTGATGGCGCGCAAACCGCGCGAGTTCTTCAAGGCCTCGGACTGGGAGCTTGAAGATGCCGAGGAAGAGCAGGTCGAGATCGTCATCAACCGCAGCCCGAAGTCGTTCGTGGTCGAGGACGGTAAACTCAAGGGCATGCTGTTCGAGGTCATGGAATATGACATCGACCAGGGGCGGATCACCGATACGCGCGTGGTCGGTGAGGAATTGTTCGAGGCCGATGATGTGATCCTGGCGATCGGGCAGGAAACTGCGTTTCCATGGATCGAGCGGGATATCGGGATTGAATTCAATGAGTGGGACGAACCGGTTTGTGACCGCAAAACCTTCGAATCCACGCTACCCGGCGTGTTTTTCGGCGGCGATGCGGCGTTTGGTCCGGAAAACATCATCTGGGCCGTGGAACATGGCCATCAGGCAGCGATTTCCATCCACAACCACTGTTATGGGAAACCCGTCACCGACCGGTTGCCGCCAACGATGAACCTGGGCTCGCGCAAGATGGGCATCCATGAATGGAGTTACTCCAATGCGTTTGATCCGTCGGCACGGCGCAAGATGGAGCATGTGCCGCTGGTCGAGCGCTTCCGCCAGCTCGACACCGAGGTGGAACTGGGTTTTACCGCCGAGCAGACCGCTTGCGAAGTTGAGCGTTGTCTGAACTGCGACATCCAGACCGTGTTCACCGACTCTTTGTGTATTGAATGCGATGCCTGCGTTGATATCTGTCCGACCCAGTGCCTGACGATTACGCCCAACGGCGAGCAGGCCGACATCGAAGCTCGCTTGACCGCGCCGCGCCGGGTACCCGAGCAGCCGCTGTTTATCTCGGATGCGCTCAAGCACACCGGTCGGATCATGGTAAAGGACGAAAATGTCTGTGTGCACTGCGGCCTGTGCGCTGAACGCTGTCCCACCGCTGCCTGGGACATGCAAAAGTCGATCCTGGGTATACCGCTGGCCCAGGACCACGACGTCATGCCAAAAAGCTGCCCCAAAGCCCTACCCTGAACCCCGAAACCTGAGCCCTTTACCCTTTACCCTGTTCCCATAAAATGTCCCAGACTGATCGAATCAATAATTTCGTACTGAAGATTGCCACGGTCAACGGCACCGGTTCGGCCAGTGCCAACGGACTGTTGATGAAAGCGCTGTTTCGCATGGGCATTCCAGTGACCGGCAAGAACCTGTTTCCCTCGAATATCCAGGGCTTGCCGACCTGGTACGAGATCCGGGCCAGTCGCGACGGCTACAACGCGCGGGTGGCGCATGTCGATGTGATGGTCGCCATGAATGCCCAAACCTATGCCAGGGATCTGGCTGAAGTGGGTGAGGGTGGCACGCTGATTTACGACTCGACCTGGCCACGCGAGCGTCAGTTCCAGCGCGAAGGTGTAAACGTTATCGGCATCCCGCTGGCAAAGATGGTCAACGAGCACTTTGACGGCTCGCGCATCCGCACCTTGATGAAGAACATTGCCTACGTTGGTGCGTTGTGTGCCTTGTTGGAAATCGATCGGGCCATTGTCCGCACCTTGCTGGAAGAGACTTTTGCCGCCAAGCCCAAGCTGGTCGAGCCTAACTTCAAGGCCGTGACCCTGGGTTATGACTATGCCGTTGAGCGCTTCGATTGCCCGCTGCCGGTGCGTGCTGCGCCCATGGAGGGTACCCGCGGCAAGATTCTGATCGAGGGCAATGTCGCGGCGGCACTGGGCTGCCTGTATGCCGGCGCGACGGTCGGAGCCTGGTATCCGATTACGCCGTCGACATCGCTGATGGACGCGTTCGATAATTTTTGCGGCAAGTACCGCAAGGATCCGCAGACCGGAGAAAACCGCTACTGCATCATCCAGGCCGAGGACGAATTGGCCGCGGCGGGTATGGTGATTGGCGCGGGCTGGGCCGGGGCACGGGCGTTCACACCAACCTCCGGTCCGGGAATTTCGCTGATGGGCGAGTTTATCGGCTTTGCCTATTACACCGAGATTCCGGCGGTGTTTTTCGATATTCAACGGGTCGGGCCGTCCACCGGCATGCCCACGCGCACCCAGCAGTGCGACCTGATGCCGGCGGCTTATGCCTCGCATGGTGATACGCGTCATCCGCTGCTGTTACCGTCTGATCCGAAAGAGTGTTTTGACATGGCGGTCACCGCCTTCGATCTGGCTGAGCGCCTGCAGACGCCGGTCTTTGTGCTGTCCGACCTGGACATCGGTATGAACGACTGGATGGTTGACGAAATCCAGTGGGACGATGGCTACCGGCCTGATCGCGGCAAGGTGCTCAATGATTCCGAGCTGAAATCCATGGCCCGGTTTTATCGTTATCTTGATGCCGATGGCGACGGCATTGCCGCTCGCAGCCTGCCTGGGTCAGTGCCCAAGGGTAGCTATTTTGTCCGCGGATCGGGCCATAACCAGTTTGGCGGCTATACCGAGGATGCGGCCGAATACCAGCAGGTGGTTGACCGGTTAAGCCTGAAATGGGAGACGGCCAAAACACTGGTGCCAGCCGCCCTTGAACGCAAGGCCAGCCAGCGCACCGAAATCGGCATTATCGCCTTTGGATCCTCGCATGGGGCCACGGTCGAGGCGCTGGATCGGCTGGCCGACAACGGTATCTCCATCGATTACCTGCGTCTGCGGGCCTTCCCGTTCGGCGACGAGGTGGCGACCTTTATCAACGAGCACCGCATGGTATTTGTGCTCGAACAGAATCGCGACGCGCAGATGCGCGGTTTGTTGCTGCTGGAACTCGATGCGGCCCCGGACAAGCTGATTTCCATCCTTCACTACAACGGCTTGCCGGTGCCCTCCGACAAGATCACCCAAACTGTTTCAGACTACCTTCGACAGGAAGCCGTGGCATGACCTGGATCGCCAAACCGAACGTCAAGTGGGAAGGTCAACCGACCAATGAACTGGGCCTGACCCTGGCCGACTACGAGGGTGGCTTGTCAACCCTGTGCGCCGGCTGTGGGCATGATTCGATTACCGCCGCCCTGGTCCGCGCCTTCTGGGAGCTGGCGCTGAAACCCGAGCAAGTCATCAAGCTGTCCGGTATCGGTTGTTCGTCCAAGACGCCGGCCTATTTCCTGTCGGGCTCGCACGGTTTCAACTCGGTCCACGGCCGGATGCCATCGGTGGCCACCGGTGCCCAGGCGGCCCGCCGGGATTTGATCGCGGTCGGTATTTCCGGCGATGGTGATTCGCTGTCGATCGGTTTTGGCCAGTTTGCCCACGCCGTGCGGCGCAATCTCAATGTGCTCTACATCATCGAGAACAATGGAGTCTACGGTCTGACCAAGGGCCAGTTCTCGGCTTCGGCCGATCCCGGTAGCAAGGCCAAGAAGGGGCTGGAAAACAGGAACCAGGCGATCGACCCGGTCGAAGTCGCGATCACGCTGGGCGGCAGCTTTGCCGCACGATCGTTTTCCGGCGACAAGGCGCAACTGGTGCCGCTGATCAAAGCCGGCCTGAAGCACCCCGGCTGTGCCGTGATCGATGTGATCTCACCGTGCGTGACGTTCAACGATCACGAGGGCTCGACCAAGTCCTACGCCTACACCCGTTCGCACCTGCACGCCGTGGTTGAGGCCGACTATGTTCACTCATCCAGCGAAATTGCGGTGGACTACGCCGAGGGCGAAACTACCGATGTGGCCTTGCACGACGGTGCGATGATTCGCTTGAAGAAACTGGCTGGTGACTACGACCCTTCCAACCGCGCTCATGCCCTTGAGTACCTCGAAGTTGCCCGCGCCAAACGCGAAATCGTTACCGGTCTTTTGTACCTCAACCGCGATTTGCCGGATTTTCATGCGGTCGCCGGCACCGCAAGCAAGCCGCTCACTACGTTCGAATTCGACGAGCTCAATCCTGGCGCAGCGGCTTTGGCTGAGCTGCAGCGTGGCATGCGATAGATCCGATGAACAAGGAAACGCGATGATCAAACGTCGTGAATTATTGCAATCGATGTTGTCGCTACCGGTGCTGTGGCCGTTGGCTGCTAAAGCTCGGGCAAGCGACACGCCAGTCGACAAGCGCCGAATCGTGGTGGTCGGGGCCGGAGCATTCGGTGGCTGGACCGCACTGGCATTGCAGCGCGCTGGTGCTCAGGTAAGCTTGCTGGAGAGCTGGTCGGCCGGACATCCTCGCTCCAGTTCAGGGGGTGAGACCCGGGTCATCCGCTCAATGTATTCTAAGCCGCTCTATGTTCGAATGGCGGCTCGTTCCTTGCAGCTTTGGCAGCAAGCCGAGCAGTCCTGGGGGCAACGACTGCTGTTCGCCAACGGCGTGTTGTTTATGGGCCAGCCGGAGGCTGAAGCGTATTTTCGCCAGGCCAGACAGGCCATGAGTGAAACTGCGATCAGCTTTGAATCGCTCGGGCCGGATCAGCTCGCCCGCCGCTTCCCTCAGATCAGGCTTGATGGTATTGATCAGGCGATCTTCGAGCCCGGCGGCGGGTATTTGTTGGCGCGCAGAGCCTGCCACAAGGTGGTTGAGGCGTTTGAGGCGCTTGGCGGTGACTACTCAATCGCTGCCGCCAGACCCGGCCAGATGCGCAATGGTCGTCTACGCAGTATTGTCCTTGGCGATGGTCGGGAATTGATCGCCGATGTTTTTATTTTTGCCTGCGGACCCTGGCTGGCCGAGTTGTTTTCCGAACTGATCGGTCCGGTGCTGAAGGTGTCACGTCAGGAAGTCTATTTTTTTGGCACACCGGCCGGTGATCTGGCGCATCAGGAAACGACCCTGCCGGTCTGGGCCGATTTCGGCCAGCGTCTTTGGTATGGCATTCCTGGCAGTGAGCGGCGCGGTTTCAAGGTGGCCGATGATACGCACGGGCCATCAATCGATCCGGAGCGCAGCGATCGGGTCGCGTCACCGGCCGGTATTGCCGCAGCCCGGGAATATGTTGCCGAACGCTTCCCCGCACTGGCCGGGGCGCCACTGATCGATGCCCGTGTTTGCCAGTACAGCAACACGATCGATGCTGATTTCATTCTCGATCGCCATCCCGAAGCCGACAATCTGTGGCTATTGGGCGGCGGTTCGGGTCATGGCTACAAGCATGCCCCGGCCTTGGGCGAGCTGGCCGCTGCCAGCGTTTTGAACGACGCTATCGCCGAGCCGGCCTTTGCATTATCAAGGTTTTCTGCATGAGCCGATCGAGAAATCCAGCCAACGCAATGTGGCCGGTCGGATTGAGTCTGCGCACCGAATTAAAGCCCGGTGATCTGGGGCGAATGATTGCGCTGCACGGTGAAGTCTATGATGCCTGCACTGGGTTTGGTCTGCCATTTGAAGCTTTCGTCGCCCAGACTATGGCGGAATTTGGATTGCATGATCGGTTCAATGGCCGGCTCTGGTTGCTGGAGCGCGACCAGACCTTGCTCGGTTGCTGCGCGATTGTTTACCGGCAAAGCCAAACGGCCCAATTGCGCTGGGTGTTGCTGGCGCCAGAATTGCGGGGACTGGGTCTGGGACGGCGCTTGCTGGAACTGAGCATTGACCATTGCCGGGATCAGGGTTACCGCCAAATCGTTCTCGACACTACCGATGGTCTGGAAGCATCCGGCCGACTGTACGAGCAACTCGGGTTTCGCATCATTTCTGACAGTCCGGAAATCCTGTGGGATGGACCAAGACCACTGATCCGCATGCAAAAAGACTTAGGACCCGCGCAACAATAACTTCCGATTTTCGCATCCCATTGGCACGCCGCCTGCGGCCGCTCCTTGGTCGCGAAATCCTCAACGTAGGCCTGGCTACGCCTGCGGTTTCGCTCGGTCGTCGCAACCGCATTCGACGCACCACTGGGCGCGCAAACTCGGAAGTTATTGTTGCGCGGGCCCTTAGATGATTAGGTATAGAGCTCAGGCACGCTCGCGGGTATTTTGATATTGGTTAGCTTTGATTGAGCTCTGGAAGGGGAGAAGGAAGGTTCATTCGGTGACAGTCGAAGCTGCCACCCTCCGGAAGACCCGGAGGGTGGTTTGGCCTGCCAACGCACGCCGATTAGAATTGGGCGCGGAAATTGAGCCCGACTGTGCGCGGTTGGTTGGTGCGAAAGCCGAGGCGAGCGCGTCCGCCGCGTTCGCGGTCAAACGATAGTAGTGCGTTCTCGTCAAAGACATTGTCGACGAACAGCGTGAAGGTGTAGCGGTCAAACTCCAACCCGGTGCTCAGGTAAACAATGTCATAGGACGGCAGTTTGAGGTCGATCATGGTGACCTCATCGCCAGTCATGCCACCAAAAGGCAATCCATGAGCAAACGCACCGGCACCGGGTACCTGATCACTCGGCTGGGTAAAGCGCGAGCCGACATACTGGTAGGAAGCGGTAAAGAATCCTTCGGCATTAAACCCGCCAAAATTCAACGGAAAGGTAAACAAACCACTGGCGGAGAACTGTGTCTCCGGCACGGATGGCAGGCGGTTACCGCTTTCTACCCCACCGAGAATATTGCCTTCGGCATCCAGCACAGTGGATTTGAACTCAGCATCGACCTGACTACCGGCCAGATTGAAGGTCAGATTGTCAGTGGCGCGGAACGAAAGCTCCGCTTCGATGCCAGTGGTTTCGGCATTGGGCACGTTGAATGAAATTCTGGAGGAGCAGGAGCCGGCATCCAGGGTGACCTGAAGATCGTCGATTTCGGTGTGAAAGACTGCGGCATTGAAGGTCAGGCGTTGCGTTTGTGCCTTGACGCCGAACTCGAAGTTCCACAAGGTTTCATCATCGTAATCCTGAAAGTCGCCGAAAATATCCAGGTCCTGTGGGGTACACAAGGTTACGTTCAGGGGGTCATTGACGCCACCCAGCCGGAAGCCTTGTGACACCTGGGCATTGAGAGAAACGCTGTCATTGATTTGATATCGACCCAGGAACCGGGGCGTGAAGCCCGATGAGGACGTCTTGTCCACCACACCGGTGTCACCAGCTGCGAACAAACCGCCGGTGGTGATGGTGCGCACTTCATCGAAATCGTAGTAACGGCCGCCGGCCGTCAGGCTGAGGCGGTCGGTCGCATACCAGGTGAATTCACCGAACAGGGCGAACTGCTCGATGTTGTATGGCAGGTCGGAATTGAACGGTGAATCCGTTGGAAAGCCATTGCGGACGGCCTCGGACGTCCCGGCACCCAGAACTGCGTCGGTAAAGGCATCATAACCAGGGGTCGGCAGGCGTTGGGTATAGACGCGGTCTGTGTCCGAGTAGAAAGCACCGACCAGCCAGTCGAATGGCCCCGGTGTATTGGAACTCAAGCGAATCTCCTGGGTAAACTGCTCGACGTCGGTGTTGTCGCGCAGGTTGGATGGCAGGAGTACGCCTGCATCGGGGAAGCCCAGATCAACCGAAACACTTCCGGACAAGGCGCTGGCATCACGGCTGACCAGAATGCTGCGGTCGGTATAGCTGGTGACCGATGTCAGGTCAAAACGGTTGAATGAGAGGGTCGCATTGAGATCCAGCAGCAGAAATTCATCTTCGAATTCCTCATCCAGAAGCAGGAATTGCTCACGCTCATCGAAAGTGACAGCGGGGCGTTCAGTTGTAAACGGATTGGCGAACAGGTTGAAGACTTCCTGGCGGTTGAATCCGTCGGTCTCGATCTCCTGGTAGATCACCCTCGGTGTGATCGTGAAATTATTGCTTGGGTTCAGGGTCAGTGCGGCCCGCAAACCGGAGCGGGTTCCGCTGTTGACGTTGGACTTGACGCTACCATCCTCTCGCAGGGCGTCGATATAGCCACCGTATTCGGTGTGGTAGCCAACCGCCCGAAATGCCCCGGTGCCATTGGCCAGCGGGATATTGAACATGCCCTTGAAGTGGCCACCCTCGCTACCCCCGTCTATGGTATTCAGCTCAGCTTCAATGGAAGCCTCGGTTTGATTCGGATTAGGTGCGTTGGTGATGTAGCGAATGGTTCCACCAATGGACCCCGAGCCGAAAAGCGTGCCCTGCGGGCCGCGCAATGTTTCGACCCGGTTGAGGTCATACAAGTCGAGATCGGGTGTAAATAGTGACAGGGAAATCACGGATTCGTCCAGGTATACGCCGACCTGCTCCTTGACGCCTGGCTGATCGCGAACGATTTGTCCGGCAGATACCCCGCGAATGGCAACCTGACTCTGCCCCGGGCCAAGGTTTTGAATCGTCAGGCCGGCGACGTTGCGTGACAAATCCTCCAGTGATCCGGCCCCGGTTCGCTGGATATCCCGCTGGGTCTGGGCATTAATGGAAAAGGGCACTTCCTGCAAGGTCTGTTCACGCTTGGTAGCGGTGACGACGATCAAGTCTTCCAGACGCGCCGATTCGATGGCCGTTCGGTTGTTGTCCTCATTTGCGCGCGCACTGGAAGCAGTGGATGGCTGCTGGTTTTCAACACTTTCACCTTGCGTTAAGGCGACTGCGGTCGCCGCTTGCTCAGCATCAAGCGACTGCTCCCCGGCGACCGGCCCGATCCCAACCAGTCCAATAATCAAGCCAAAACAACTCACGGAAAATCCTGATGTCAGCATTCTCATGGTTCTCTCCTCAGTTTAGGTCCCAATGGCGGTATTTATACAGGAAAACCAAGGTATGTGTCCAATGCTGGATGATGGCTTTGATCCCTGCCCCCCCAGGGTGCTTATTTGCCTACGGAATACTGCCGAAGACTTCGGTGGGCAATCGGTTGCGCATGACCTCGACCACGACCTGATCGCCCGTTTCGCGATTCAGCAGTATTCTTCCGAGGTCTACCGGACGACTGACTGTTTCACCGTCGATGGACAGGATGACATCCCCGGATTCGATGTTCAGCGGGTTGCTGTCGGCGATCCGCAACACCAGTACGCCGTCTGCTGTTCCGAAATACGATTCCAGTCCGGCATGGTTGCTGATCAGGTCGGTGTCATGCCCAAGGCCTGCCAGTCGCGATGGCAGGGGCGGAGCGGGTGGTGCCGGCATGCTTCTACCACCCGGGTGGACGCGGATGATTTCACGCTCAATGTTTTGCATCATCGGCGCCAGCCGCTCGCCCAGCATGCTGAGGTCGCGCAGTGCCGAGCCTACGACAACAGGCATGATCAGCTCGTTGTTGTTGCCGCGCTGGATCACCACATCCACGCTGTCACCTGGTTTGGCCTCGGCCAGGATTTCGCGAATCTGGCTGGCGGTGTTTTCGGTCACGTTGCGTCCGCCTACCGAAATCAGCAGATCGTCCTTGCGAATGCCCGCCTGCTCCGCGCCGCTGCCTGGTGTCACGCCAACCACCTGGTTTCCCTGGCCGTCGTCGGGATCGCCCAGCAGCACGCCCAGGCGGGGAGGAAAGCTGGCGAGCACCATATGGCGGGTCTGACCTCCATCGAAATCGAAGTCGAACTCAATCTCGCGCATTTTGCCCTCGTCGCTATGCCAGACCCAGCCTTGGGCATTGCTGCCGGACTGAACCAGCTCACGTTGCAGTCGTGCCAGGCGCTGGGCGGCCTCCGCCATATCCTGGCGTGCTTGTTCAAGCTGCTGATGCAGGGTATCGATATCCGTCGGGTCGGATTCCTGAGCCTGAACCAGGCCGGAGGCCAGGATCAGAAAAAAGCTGAATATCAGTCGGATCATCATTTCGTGTTTCTCCATATCGGGTTGTAACGCAAACGGTCAGATTGATACATGTTTTTAAAGAGTTAGAAACTGGTCATCTGCATCTGGGATTGCCAGCTGTTTCGTCCGTATAGCCGGTTCATTTCATCGAGCAGCTGATTTCGCTGCTGCCAAAGTTCGAGATCGTTGGGGTTGCTGGCCAACCGCATGTCCAGCCAGCCCAGCTCGTTTTCCAGCCAGACCAGACTCTCGACGGACGCGGTATTGACCGCACCAAGGTTGTGCTGGCGCAGTTTGGCTTCGAGCATGGCCGATATCTGACGGGCCTGGATCAATGCCGAGTCATCGGCTGTCGTGATAGCCACGCTGCTCGTGCCGTTCGGAACCCGTTCGGGTTGATAAATCAGGTTGATTACGAGCGCCAGTACTGCTACAACAGCTGCAGCCGAGGCGACCCAGGCGCCGCGACGATGGTGCCGTGTGGCCCGGCGCTGATCCAGTTCGGACCGGATTGAGGCCCACAGCGCTGGTGGTGGATCCAGCGGCGGCAGGGATTTCAGGGTATTCATGTCGCCCGTTGTCATTGGAGCATCTCCTTGACCAGTGGTTTGCGGTCAACATCTTCGAGAAAGGGACGGATTCGAGCACGCGCACGACTCAAACGGGACTTCGACCAGGACACGGTCTGACCTGCCAGGTCGGCGATTTCGGCGTGGGTCATGCCCTCCGCATCGTGCAGCCAGAGAACTGTTCGGTCCATGGAGTCCAGCCGATCCAGCGCCATTTCCAGGTCCAGGACCTCGTGGCTGAAGGGTTGATTCGTTGCAGCGCCGCTGTCGTTGTCGGGCAATGGATCGAAACGCTTCCGGTTCAGGTCCATCACCTGATTAACGATGATTCGCTTGAGCCAGGCACCAAAGCGGTCAGCCTGGCGCAACTGCCCGGCGTGCTCAAAAGCGCGGACAAAGCCCGCCTGAACCGCATCCCAGGCCTGCGCCTCGCAGCCGGACAGGCGCATCGCCAGGGTCCAGGCCGCCGGAGCAAACATCCGGTAAACCTTTTCCTGCGTACGCCGGCAGTCCTTTTTCAGGGCAGCCAGGCTGATGTCATCAATAGGGGTGGAAAAGTTCATGTTGAACAATAGACGCCCGGGCGGGGCAAAAGGTCGCAGTATTCTTTCACCGTAGTCGAGGAGCTCACCCCCGACTACCCAAAACAGCGCATTATCCTCTGCGCTGTTCGCGCACAATACGCATTCTGCACCCGGAAACTCGTGATGTCATTCAACTTCAAAACCGATCGTCTTGTGATTCGGCCCTGGGCTGGGGATGATCGCCCGGCGCTGGCACGGATGGCCCAGGACACGCAAATGATGCGCTATGTCACCCAGGGTCAGGTCTGGTCGGATGATCGTATTGATGAGTTACTGAAACGTCAGGCGCGCCATCTTGAGCGCTATGGCATCTGTTTCGGCGCGGTGGTGCTGGCGTCGGATGGTGAGGTTATCGGCCTGGCCGGTATGCAGCCGCATGACGATGGCCAGTTCGAACTCGGCTGGTGGATCTGGAAGGACTATTGGGGTCAGGGTCTTGCTTTTGAAGCCATCGCACCGTTCGTCGACCATGCCCGCGAAGTAATGAACTTGACCCGTCTG
>CAZFYM010000063.1:13566-20238 GCA_964523755.1 uncultured Wenzhouxiangella sp.
GGTCGCGGTCATTGATCCGCCCAACGCAGCGTCGATCCGGGTCGCCGAAAAGCTGGGCATGCGTTTTGATTGCATCAAGAGCGCGCGTGAAACGATCGCCACACGAGAGGATCTACCGATTGCGTACTATTCAATAGACCTACCTGATAACGCATAAACCTCAGCCTCGCTCGCGGGTATACGATATCAGTTGGCTTTGAGTGAGCTCGGGACGGGGAGCAGGGGAGCAGGGGAGCAGGGGAGCAGGGGAGCAGGGGAGAAGAAAAGTGTGTGGCAGCCCAGAAATTCAGTCAGGCGAGTAATCGGTTCCGGCGAGCCTTTGGCTTCCTTCTTGCATCTCCCCCTCTTTCCCGTTCCCTTTCCCTTTCCCTTTCCCCTTCCCCCATCTTGTCGATAGCGCGATCCCGGCCCCTGAAAGCGTGGCTGAGGTACATGCGTAATCAGGAAATCTTTTGAACGCGAAGCAGTCAGGCAGCCAAGAAATAAAATTGAAAAGGCTTTTCGTCTTTCTTTTCATCTTTGCTGCTTCGCTGCTTTGCGACAGAAAGATTCTATCGATGCCCGAATGGTTTCAGCGGGGCCGGAATAGCAGTGAGGCGGAGTTGATGCAGTAGCGCTGGCCGGTGGGAGGTGGGCCGTCGTCAAAGATGTGGCCGAGGTGGGCGTCGCAGTTGGGGCAGAGCAGTTCGACCCGGCGCATGCCGAGGGAGTCGTCGAAGCGTTGCTTGATGCCGGCATCACTGAGTTCGGAGTGATAGCTGGGCCAGCCGCAACCGGAGTGGAACTTCGAGCTCGAATCGAACAGCGGGTGGTCGCAGCACACGCAATGGTAAACCCCGTCCTCGAAATGCGCGTTGTACTCGCCGGTAAACGGCCGCTCCGTGCCGGCCTTGCGCGTGACCCGAAACTGCTCGTCGGTCAGCTCCTCGCGCCATTCCTGTTCACTTTTCTCGATCTTGCTCACAGTCTGAACTCCAGGATCTTAAAGTCAAAATCTTTTGGACGCGAAGCAGCAAAGCAGCGAAGCAGCCAAGAAAAAGCATTAAAACTTATTTTTTCTCTTTGCTTCTTCGCTGCTTTGCTGCTTTGCGACAGAAAGATTTTCTTGATGACCCACCGTCGTTGCTGGTTCACTCGATTTGCTCCAGGCTGCGGTCGCCTTTGAAGGTTTTCCAGTGGTCGGCGAAGGTTCGGCCGGTGACGGGGTGGGTCAGGTCAGGGGCCAGGTCGGCCAGGGGTTTCAGGACGTGGGCGTATTTCAGGATTTCGCCACGCGGCAGTTCCAGGTCATCAACGACACCAACCTGGTCGCCGTAAAGCAGAATGTCGATATCGAGAGAGCGGTCGGAAAATTTCGGCTGACTGCGGTCGCGTCCGTGGCGGTCTTCGAGTTTGGTCAGCCATTGTTTCAATCTGCCGACCGGCCAGTCGGTCTGAATCCGGGCGGCACCATTGATGAAGTCCGAACCCTCGAAGCCGACCGCGGTTGAACGGTACATTGGCGAGATGTCCAGTTGCCCAAAGGCCTCGCGCAAGGCCAGAATGCCTGCGGCAATATGGCGCTCGGCATCCTGATTGCTGCCCAGACCGAGATAGACCGTCTTCATCATGCGGGTTTGTGTCCACGTTCAATCAGAATGCCTACCGAACGCGAGCCGCGCACGGCACCGGGTTTATCGAGCCTTAATCGCAACCACTGGACCGGGAATTCATCCAGCACGATCTCGGCGCAGCGTTCGGCCAGGGTTTCGACCAGGCCGAATTCGGATGCCTGGACGAAGCTGATCAGGCGCTTGGATACAGCCTTGTAGTCCAGAGTATCCTCGATCCTGTCGGTCAGTGCTGCCCGTTTGACGTCAGCGTTCATTTCCAGGTTCAGGCGCACGGTCTGGCGAATTTCGCGCTCCCAGTCGTAAATGCCGATCACGGTATCGATATCGAGGTCGGAGATGAAGACGATGTCCATTTGAAATATAGGGTTCCGGGTTCGGGGTTCAGGGTTCAGGACGGGCAAGTGCCGGGAGTTCTTCCAGGGGCCAGCGGGGTCTGACGGCGATTCGTCCATCAGTTACTCCCTCGCTGCGGCGGTGCCATCCGGCGTGGGCGATCATGGCGCCGTTGTCGGTGCATAGCGACGGGCGGGGATAATACACCTGGCCTGGCAAAGCCTTGTTGAGCGCCTGTCTAAGGTTTTTGTTTGCGCTTACGCCGCCGGCGATAACCAGGCGTTCCAGGCGGGTGTGTTCCAGCGCCCGGCGGCACTTGATGACCAGGGTATCGACGACTGCCTGCTCGAAGCCAGCAGCAATGTCGGCAAAGTCATCAGGCTGGCAGCGCTTGACCAGCTCGCGGGTGTGGGTTTTCAGTCCCGAGAAGCTGAAATCCAGGCCGGGACGGTTGACCATGGGTCTGGGAAAATCAAATCTCTCAGGATCGCCGCTTTCGGCCAGGCGCGCCACTTCCGGGCCGCCGGGATAGCCCAGGCTCATCAGCCGGGCGGTCTTGTCGAAGGCCTCACCGGCGGCATCATCCAGGGTTTCGCCAAGCAGCCGATAGCGACCGACCGCGGCAACCTCGATCAGCATGGTGTGACCGCCGGAGACCAGCAGGGCGACGAACGGGAAGTCCGGCGGGTCATCTTCCAGCAGTGGCGAGAGCAAATGGCCTTCCATATGATGGATGGCAATTGCCGGAATGCCGATACCGGCAGCGAAGGCCACGGCGGTCGAGGCGCCCACCAGCAGCGCTCCGGCAAGGCCCGGACCGGCGGTGTAGGCGACCCCGGCCAGGTCAGTCGGCTGCAGGCCGGCCCGGTCCAGGGTTTCGCGGATCATGGCCGGCAGCTTGCGCACATGGTCGCGGGAAGCCAGTTCGGGGACCACGCCACCATAGGCCGCGTGATCAGCCTGGGTATACACCAGATCGGCGACAATACCGTCGCCGGGCCGGTAGATGGCTACACCGGTTTCGTCGCAGGAGGTTTCTATGCCAATAATGTTGCCGATAATGCTTTGCATCGTCTCAAGTTTGCACGCTATAATGGGCGACTTTCCACTTTAGAAATGGATCGGGAACATTAATGCCGAGTGTCAAGGTCAAAGAAAACGAGCCGTTCGAGTACGCCCTGCGTCGCTTCAAGCGCTCGTGCGAAAAGGCTGGCGTAGTCGCTGAAAGCCGTCGCCGCGAATTTTTCGAAAAGCCCACCCAGGAACGCAAGCGCAAGAAGGCAGCGGCCGTCAAGCGCCATCTGCGCAAGATTTCTCGAGAGCGCGTCAATCGCCGTCGATTGTACTAGAAGCTCGTAGCGTACGCCGCTATGTCTCTCAAGAATCAAATCTCCGACGATATCAAACAGGCCATGCGGGCCGGCGATAAGTCGCGCCTGAAGACCCTGCGACTGGTAACGGCGGCGATCAAGCAGCGCGAGGTTGACGAGCGAATCGAGCTCGATGACCCCCAGACGCTGGCTATTCTGGAGAAAATGATCAAGCAGCGGCGTGAGTCGGCCGAGCAGTATCGAGCCGGTCACCGGCCCGAACTGGCCGAGGCCGAAGAAGCCGAAATTGCCATCCTGCAAGCCTACCTGCCCGAACCCTTGAGCGAAGCCGAGCTTGATCAGCTGATTGATCGGGCGATTGCCAACGCCGGTGCCAGCGATATAAGCGCCATGGGCGCGGTGATGGCAGAGGTCAAGAGCAGCGTTCAGGGACGCGCCGAGATGCGTGATGTCTCGGCCAGAGTGCGCGCCCGCCTGGCGCAGTAAGCGCCGGTCTAGCCGGAAGCGGACCGTTGCCCGGTCGAATCCCCGAAGATTTCATTGAATCACTGCTGGAACGCATTGATATCGTCGAGATCATCGGTGCCCGGGTGGATCTGAAATCGGCCGGTCGCGGCGAATTCAAGGCTTTGTGCCCGTTTCACGACGAAAAAACTCCCTCGTTTACGGTCAGTTCGGAAAAACAGTTCTACCATTGTTTTGGCTGCGGGGCCCACGGGACGGCGGTGGGCTTTGTCATGGCTCATGACGGGCTGGAGTTTCCGGCCGCCATCGAAGAACTGGCCCATACCGCCGGCCTGGAAGTGCCGCGCGAAGCGGGTGCGGCACCGGCCAAATCGCATGATCGCCTGTATGCCGCGCTGAGTGAGGCCCAAACCTGGTTTCGTCGTCAACTGGCGGCCAGTGAGCCGGCCCGACAGTACTTGAAGGATCGCGGCTTCGACAAAGCCACCGTTGATGAATTTGGCGTGGGATATGCGCCCGAGTCCTGGCAGGGACTGTCGGATCATCTGATCAAGTCCGGATTCAAGGCTGATGAACTCGAGACCGCCGGTCTGATCAATCAGCGCAACGGGCGGGCAACCGATAAATTCCGCGGTCGCATCATGTTCCCGATTCACGACCGCCGGGGTCGCGTCATCGCCTTCGGTGGCCGGGTTATCGGGGATGCTCAGCCCAAGTACATGAATTCGCCGGAAACGCCGGTGTTTCACAAGGGTCGAGAGCTGTACCGGCTGTTTCAGGTCCGACGCGGCGGCTTGCCGGATCGCATTGTGGTGGTTGAAGGCTACATGGACGCGGCCGCGCTCTATCAGTTCGGTTTTGCCGATGCGGTTGCCACACTGGGAACGGCCGTCACGCTCGACCATCTGGAAGCCCTGTTTCGGGCCACACCCCTGGTAGTTTTCTGTTTTGATGGTGACCGGGCCGGTCACCAGGCGGCCTGGCGCGGGCTCGAGGCTGCGCTGCCGCAGATCAAGGACAATCGCGAACTGCGCTTTCTGTTTCTGCCGGATGGTGAAGACCCTGACACCATGGTGCGCCGCGGCGGCTCGGCGGTGATGGAGCAACTGATCGATCAGGCGCGTCCCTTGTCGTCGTTTTTTTTCGATCATCTGGCAGAGCAGGTCGATATGAGCAGTCTGGACGGTCGCGCTCGGCTGGTTGCACTGGCCGAGCCCTACCTGGACAAGTTGCCCGCTGGCCCGTTTTCCGATCTGATGCGCGCCGAACTCATGCGCCGGGCCGGCCATTCCGGCCGGGCCAGGACCAGGGTTGAAAAGGCCCGGCAAACGAGGTCGAATCAGCCCTTGAACGATCGTCCGCTAACCCCTGTACAATACGCGGTCGCATTGATTGTGCAGCGCCCTGAACTGGCTGCTCTGGATGCGGTCTATTTGCTGGAAATTCCAGTTGCCATCAAGGGATTGGATTTCCTGCGAGAATTGATTGAATTTTGCCGTGACAGGCCCAACCTATCGACGGCTAAGCTTCTTGAACGGTGGCGTGGTCGTCCCGAACAACCCTGGCTGGCCCGGTTGGCCGGTCGCGAGGTCTGTCAGGAAGCAGAACAAATGCCGGCGGCCATGGCGCAGACCATGGCCAGAATCCGTCATTTACAAGTACAGGCACGTGTTCGCGAGCTCCAACAGGCCCAAATGAATGAAGGGGGGCTGGATGGATCCAGAGCGGCCGAACTGCGCGATCTGTTGAATTCGCGTCTCGACGACACTGACAATCAGACACCATCAGGTTGATATGGAAAACGCACCCCGCCCCTCCCAGCTCAAGCAGTTGATCGAAAAAGGCCGTGAACAAGGCCAATGGCTGACCTATGCCCAGGTCAACGATCACCTGCCTGACGACATTGTCGATCCCGAGCAGATCGAAGACATCATCAACATGATCAATGACATGGGTATCAAGGTGTTTGAAGAAGCACCTGAAGATGCCGATGCCATGATCCTCAATGATGCGGCCAGCGCTGACACCGACGACGAGACCGCGCAGCAGGAGGCCGAGGCAGCCCTGGCCGCGGTTGAATCCGAGCTCGGGCGGACCACCGACCCGGTGCGCATGTACATGCGCGAAATGGGCTCGGTCGACCTGCTGACCCGGGAAGGCGAAATCTCCATCGCCAAGCGCATCGAGGATGGCCTGAATCAGGTCAATACGGCCCTGTCGCGTTTCCCGGGCACCGTGGGGGCTTTGCTCGAAGAGGCCGAAACCTGGAAAGCCGGCAATCAGCGCCTGAATGAACTGGTCTCGGGTTTTATCGACCCGACGCTGCTGGCCGAGATGGATCTGATTTCCGAAGACACCATGGAAGCAGCAGTTGCCGAAGAGGCCGAGTACCAGGAAGAGATTGAAGAAGACGAGGACAAGCCGGCGCCTACCGTCAACACCGGCCCGGATCCCGAGCAGGTCGTGCAGTTTTTCGAGGAGATGGCCCGACTACAGGATCATTTTATCAAGCTGTATGACCGTTATGGTCCGAACGGCAAGAAAACCAACGAGTACAAGGAACTGATTTCCGAGCAGTTCATGCGCCTGAAGCTGCCGCCGCGGATGTTCGATCACCTGATTGACCGGATGCGTTTTCATGTTGCCATTATTCGCGATATCGAACGCCGCATCATGACGATCTGTGTCGATCGTGCCGGGATGCCGCGCAAGGAGTTCATCAAGAGCTTCCAGGACAACGAATCCGATCCCGAGTGGCTGGCCGGTTTGCTCAAGCGCCAGACCAAGTGGGGCCGTGCGCTGCGCGACTATGCCGACCAGATCGCCGAGCATCAATCGCGACTTGCCCGCTTCGAGAAAGCCCAGCGGGTCTCGATCGCCGAGCTGCGTGAACTCAATCGCTCAATGTCGATTGGTGAGGCCATGGCCCG
>CAZFYM010000064.1:0-19762 GCA_964523755.1 uncultured Wenzhouxiangella sp.
CCGTTTTTCAATCCGCGCTATATCGGGCATATGGCCTCGGATCTGTTGCTTCCGGGACTGATTGCCCAATTGGTTACCACCTTGTACAACCCCAACCATGTCACCGATGAGGCGGCGCCGGTAACTTTGGAGCTGGAGTTGGAGGTGGGTTTGCAACTGGCGCGGATGTTCGGATTCAACACCGACCCCAGGAACACCCCTTGCGCCTGGGGGCATGTGACGTCGGGAGGTACGCTGGCCAATGACGAAGCCTTGTGGTATCTGCGAGCGGTACGGTACTGGCCGCTGGCAGCCGCTCAAGCCTTGCGTGAGGCGGGGGTGGAAGTCGGTCAATTGCAGGGGCCGGATATGGACTGCCTTCGGGCCTCGGACTGGCAGTTGTTCAATCTGGGCCTTGATCGGATCATTCGCCTGCGGCGCGAGCTGTTAGCCCTGTTGGCCGAGAAATTCGGCCGCACCAAGGCCGCGCGACTGGCCGGCCTGATCGAAGCGCAGCGCGTCGAGGCCTTGGGCATGGCTGGGTTTCATCAACGCCATCCGGAGCTGAGAACACCGTGCATCATGGTGCCGGTGACGGCTCATTATTCCTGGGAGAAAGCGCTCAAGTTGCTTGGCCTGGGCAGTGCCAATCTGGTCAGTATTGATGTGGATGAGCGCATGCGTATGGATAGTCAGGCATTGGCGCGCTCACTAGTTCGCTGCCGTGAGCGACAACAATCGGTGCTGGCGGTGATCGCTGTTCTGGGGACGACCGAGTACGGCAGCATCGATCCGGTCGACGAGATCGTTTCGGCTCGCCAACGTGAGCGTCGGCAAGGACTGGACTTCGGGATTCACATCGATGCCGCCCGGGGGTGGTTATCTGGCCAGCATTTTTCGCAGTACTGATGGTGCCCTGGTTTCGCATGAAGCGCTGAAAAGCCAGTTCGCCTATTTTCCTAACGAATATTTCTTCGATCATGTCGATGAGTTACGCCAGCGCGAGTTTTTCGGCTCACGTACCCTGGTGCATCGATCAGCGCTGAGCCCCACGGTTGCAGCAAGGCTGGTCAGGGAGTTGGGCCTGGACCCGGCCACCTTCGTGGAAAGCCCGGATGAATCCGGTGACCAGGCCGATAGCATCTTTCTGCTGCGCCATACCCTGATGAATCCGTGGCTGTCCGGCCGTGAGCAAGGGCTGAATTATCTTGACCGTTACTGTCACCATCTGGCCGGACTGGTGCGTAGCGAGCTGGCAATGACGGAAGGTGCCGACAGCTCTCACTGAGCGGACATTTGATGCTGTTTGCAAAGGCTGACGTCATGACTCCTTTGGCCGACGAGGTGGTCTCGGGCGCTTGTCTTGCCGAGCACAAGCCTGCGTTCTGGGATGCGATGGTCGTGCAGATGGCCTTGCAGGCCGACTGCGACATCCTGCTTTCTGAAGACATGCAGACCGGACGCCGGTTTGCCGGAGTAGAAGTCGTCAACCCGTTCACGGCATAGCAGGCACGCCGCCTGCAGCCGCTCCTTGGTCGCGAAATCCTCAACGTAGGCCTGGCTACGCCTGCGGTTTCGCTCGGTCGTCGCAACCGCATTCGACGCACCACTGGGCGCGCAAACTCGGAAGTTATTGTTGCGCGGGCCCTTACCAGCGGCCCATTACAGCCAGCCACAGCTTGCCGACATCCGGGCGCTGGCGTCCGTCAAAGTAGGCCGATTTGATTTCCAGCGACAGACCGACCGGTAGCGGACGGCTAAGCATCAGGCCGTACTCGTTTCCAAAGCGGTCAGAACCGCGATCAGCGCGAAAATCGTGCAGCTTGAGCAAAGCGGTCCACTGGCCCAGACGAGTCCCCGCTGCACCATAGCTGTCAATCAGACCATCGGCCGGGGTGGTCAGAAACTGATCGGTCCAACCGTTGTGGGCATGCAGGGTCGCCAGCGGCGTCTGGAAGGCAATCTCGCCATCACCTTCAAGTCGTTCGTGGCCGGCAAACCAGTGCCAGCCTTCGTGCCGGCCAGCCAGTCGCAAGTGCAGGTAGTTCTGCCCGGATGTGCTGGAGAGTTGTTTCAATCCGTTCTGTCGGGCCAGTTCGACCCGATATTCAAGTTTATCGCTGCCGGGTATATCACCCGTAAAGCGCAGCCCCAGGTTCCGATGCGAGGCTGGACGATCATCGAACACCAGTCGATGCGCATACAGCGCAATCTTGTGTGCCCCCAGGTCACGGCTGATCGTCGTCATCCAGGCATCGAGATCAGCCCGGGCCAGCAAGCGATTGGCATTGGAGCGACCAAACACGCGACGGGCGCGATCCAGATAACGCAGATCAATCTGCCATTGCGATCCGGGTTTCCAGGCCAGCGTGATCGCATCGAAAGTCTGCTCCAGCTGTCGAAAGCCGACATTGCCGATAAAGCGGTGATTGTCTTCGGTAATGCGTTGACGGCCAACAATCGCAGTCAGAGTCTCTCCGGCTTGATACTGAAGCCAGGCTTGCGAGACGCCCTCGTCATCCGGATCGGCAACAACCGGAAAAGCTGTCTTGCCATTGGCGGTGGAATTGAAGCGTTCGCGCAGGATTGATTGATTGCCGTGAACCATGACGCCGGCCCGAAACCCGCTGAAATTCGGGCTGGTCAACCCCAGTCTCAGCCGGGCTGTTGATGCCGTGCCAGTGCGGTCCAGGCGGTCATCGTCAACGATTTCCAGACGATAGCGCAGATCGATCGAATGTTGCCAGTCCGAGGACGCTTCCGATGCAGCCATGATGCCGGATGCACAAATACAACCCATCAGAACCTGGCAGCTTGTTCTTGCCAATGTTTTCATCAGGCGGGCCAGGCCACGTTGCAGAACCTCAATGCTGATGCATCGGGCTGTTACCTGAGGGATCACCGATTTCATCGCCAACTCCGTGGTTGATGTTGCCCTGACTGTAAAGAGGTATATGTTGCACCTGATTAGATGCGGAAATTCGCTTGCGGGTCTTGAGCCAGATCAAAAAACTGCGTTGTGACGACCGACAATCGCATCGACAATCGCAACGTTGGCCATATCGGGCTAATGACCCAATTTTTTTATTTAACGAGTACTGAAAGCCCGGAGCGGTGATTCACTGGCCGGGCGTCAGACCGGGCCTCAGTGACCGGGTAGAGCATGGCCGAACTCGGTCTTGAAGCGATCGGCGATGCTTGCGGGAGTGAAGTCGTGGTGCTGGGGGCCGGCGTGGGCGATTTTCAGCGAGCCCAGCAGTGAGCCCAGGCGACAGGCGTCGGCCGGTTCCCAGGCTTTTTCCAGACCGAACAGCAGGCCGGCGCGGAAGGCGTCGCCGCAGCCGGTGGGATCGGCGATTTTTTCCGGCTTGACGGCCGGGATGTCGATCTTCTCACCGCCGGTGTGCAGTTCCGAACCGTCACCGCCGTGGGTAATGATCAGGCCGCCGTCCAGGCGTGCGCTGATATTGGCATGATTCAGGCCGGTTTTCTTCTTGAGCATTTCCCATTCGTAGGAATTGACCGTCAGCCAGTTGGCATTGTCGATCATCTGTTCGAGTTCCTCGCCGGAGAACATCGGCAGCCCCTGGCCAGGATCGAAGATGTGCGGAATGTCGGCTGCGGCAAACTGGGCCGAGTGGTCCAGCATGGCCTGCTTGCCGTCCGGAGCAACAATGCCGAATTTGATGCCCATGTCGGCGCTGATCTTCTGATGGTGATTTTCGTTCATCGCGCCAGGGTGGAAGGCGGTGATCTGGTTGTCGTCGATATCGGTGGTGATGTAGGCCTGTGCGGTCCAGAGCTGGTCGCAGACGCGAATATGATCCTGGCTGATGCCGAGGCGGTCCAGATGACGCGCATAGTCGTCGAAATCTGCCCCGACGGAGGCCATTGGCAAGGGTTTGCCCCCCAGCTTTTGCAGGCTGTAGGCGATGTTGCCCGCGCAGCCGCCGAAATTGCGATGCAGTTCGGGTACCAGAAAGGCCACGTTGAGCATGTGGGTCTTGTCGGGCAGGATATGGTCCTTGAAGCGCTCGGGGAAGACCATGATGTTGTCATAGGCCAGCGAGCCGCAAATCAGCACAGACATTAAAATTTCCTTGAGAAGTCGTTCAGAACAGCCCCGAATTGTAACGAATTGACCGCCGGATTCCCGCAAATGAGTGGAATATGCTTGAATTGGTCATGATTGCTGTTGCTGTGCAAGGCCAGCATTGCTACATTAGTCGGTCTTTTGTAAACCTTACGGGCGAACCCCCCTTTTCTGTCATGTTCAAGCGCTTACGCGGTCTTTTTTCCAATGATCTTTCCATTGACCTGGGTACGGCCAATACCCTGATTTTCGTTCGCGGTCAGGGCATTGTGCTCAATGAGCCGTCGGTGGTTGCGGTGCGCATGCAGCGCGGCCCCGGTGGTCCGCAGGAAGTGGCGGCGGTGGGTGCCGAAGCCAAGCAGATGCTGGGGCGCACACCCGGCAATATCCGCACCACCCGGCCATTGAAAGACGGCGTGATCGCCGATTTCAACATGACCGAGCAAATGCTCCAGCACTTCATCAAGAAGGTTCACGCGTCGCGCTTCCTGCGTCCCAGCCCGCGCGTGCTGGTTTGCGTGCCTTGTTCGTCGACCCAGGTCGAGCGGCGCGCGATCAAGGAATCAGCCGAAGGGGCCGGTGCCCGGGAAGTTTTCCTGATTGAAGAGCCGATGGCGGCCGCCATCGGGGCCGGTATTCCGATTCATGAAGCACGTGGGTCCATGGTGCTTGATATTGGCGGTGGCACAACCGAAGTGGCGGTGCTGTCGCTCAATGGAATCGTCTACTCCAATTCAGTACGTGTGGGAGGCGATCATTTCGACGAGGCCATCATCAACTACGTGCGACGTTCCTACGGCACCCTGATCGGTGAATCCACAGCCGAGCGGATCAAGATGGAAATCGGCTGTGCCTTTCCCCAGGAAGCGCTGTCGGAAATCCAGATTTCGGGCCGAAACCTGGCCGAGGGGGTGCCGAAGATGATCACCCTGAACAACAACGAGGTGCTGGAAGCCCTGTCCGAGGCGCTCAGCTCGATTGTCGGCGCGGTCAAGATGGCGCTGGAGCAGACCCCGCCAGAGCTGTGCGCCGATGTGGCCGAAACCGGTATCGTGCTGACCGGCGGTGGTGCCCTGTTGCGCGGCCTGGACAAACTGCTGATGGAAGAAACGGGCCTTCCAGTCATTATTGCCGATGACCCGCTGACCTGCGTCGCTCGCGGCGGTGGACGTGCGCTGGAAATGATGGACGAAAATCGCGGCGACTTTTTCTTCTCCGGTTGATCGTGTGGTCGGCGCGCCATCAACCTGCTGACTGCGTTGATCGCTGATGCCTACCGGCAACTCGCGCTCAGCCGGCCTGTCCGGGGATGTGAGTGGGCGCATGGCGCGACTGATGTTCTACATCCTGTTGTGCATGGTTCTGATGACCCTGGATTTTCGGGGCCGCTGGGTAGATCAGATTCGCCAGGTCGGTACCCTGATCATCGAACCGGCCTGGGTGCTTGTCGAGGCACCGTTTTCGCTCGGGCAAAACCTGAAACAGCGGCTGAGTGATCGTCAGGAATTGCTGGCCGACCATGCCAGAATGGCACGCGAGCTGGATGAAAGCCGTGCCAGGCTGCTGCTGATGGATGAGTTGCGACTTGAAAATGAACGGTTGCGACGCTTGCTTGACGCGTCGGTTGCGATCAAGCGAGGCTTTCAGGCCGTTGAACTGCGACAGATTGACCTGAATCCGTATTCCCATCGTGTGCTGGTTGATCGTGGGGCGCGTGATGGCCTGCGCGTCGGCCAGCCGGTGATGGACGCTGAAGGCCTGGTTGGCCAGGTCGATCGGGTATTGGTGCATTCGGCGTCCGTGATCCTGCTGTCGGACCCGGACCATGCCCTGCCGGTCGAAATCGCTCGCAGTCGATTGCGCACCATCGCTTATGGCAGCGGTCGAAGTGGCGAACTGCGTCTTGATGATTTACCCATGAATGCGGATGTCGAGATTGGTGATGTGCTGGTGACCTCGGGTTTGGGCGGTCGTTTTCCGCCGGGTCTGCCAGTGGCCGATGTGATCAGCGTTGAACGCTCCGCTGGTGAGGCGTTCGCGGTGGCCCGGGCGCAGATGCGCTCAAAATTGAATGACACCCGACATCTGTTGATAGTTACCCGGCCCGGCGTATCAGATTCCGCAGTTCCGGACACGCCATCGACCGCGACCGAATTGACCGAGGATGATGGGTCATGAGCACGCGTGAGCAGGGCAGCGTTTTGTTGATCATGAGTCTGGTGCTGGCGTTTGTTTTGACGCTGATGCCGTTGCCGGAATGGCTGTCTCCGTTTCGGCCATTCTGGGTTGCACTGGTCATCATTTACTGGAACCTGGAAGCTGGCCGACTGCGCCAACTGGGTCAGGCGTTTGTGCTCGGATTGCTGCTGGACCTTGCGACTGGAACGCTACTTGGGCAGCACGCACTCGGCCTGGTCATCATGGCTTTTCTGCTTGAGCGTTTTCGCGCACGTATCCGCTTTTTCCCGCTGTGGCAGCAGGCTGCCGCCATTTTCGCCTTGCTACTGAATGACCGTGTGATTCACTTGTGGATTCTGGCCCTTGAAGGGCAGAGCTGGCCTTCCTGGCAATGGTGGCTTGCCCCGGCTGTTGGCGTGTTCATCTGGCCCTGGCTGTTTTTGCTGATGGACGCTTTGCGTCAGCGTCAGCGGCTCAGGCATCCGTGAAACCGATCTCGCGCCAACCGGTTCGCGATGAGCATGCAGAGCAGCGTCTGACGGACAGCCGATTTCGCATTCTTCAGATTTTGATGATCATGGTTTTGGTGGTGCTCGGGATCCGCTTTGCTCACCTTCAGCTCGGCGATCACGAACAATATGTGGCCCGGGCGGACGAGAACCGGATTCGGCTGCGCGCACTGCCACCCAATCGCGGGCTGATTGTTGATCGACACGACCGTGTTCTGGCCGACAATCGGCCGGCCTATCGCCTGGTGATCGTGCCCGAACGGACGCGCGGACTGACCGAAACCATCGGGAGGCTTGGCGAGCTGGTTTCCATCAGTGCCGCGGAAAAAGCCGGTTTTGAGCGTCAGCAGGCTCGATCACGACCCTTCGAAGCGCTGACCCTCAAGGCGAATCTGAGTGAGCAGGAGGTTGCGCGCTTGGCAATCGAACGTCACCATTTGTCCGGCGTTGAAATCGAGCCCTACCTGATGCGCCACTACCCGCATGGCAGTGATTTGGCTCATGTGGTCGGTTACGTCGGGCGCATTGATGCTCGCGATCTTGAACGACTGGAACCGGACCAGTATCGTGGCACAACCCATGTTGGCAAGATCGGCATCGAACGTCACTTCGAGCATCGCTTGCACGGGCAGCCCGGTCTGGAGCGCGTGGAAACCAATGCCCAGGGCCGGGTTCTGCGCGTGCTGGAGCGAACCGACCCGGTGGCCGGTCAGAATCTTCGCCTGACGCTGGATCTGGATCTGCAACAAGCCGCCATCGATGCGCTGGGTGATCAGGCCGGTGCCATCGTGGTCCTGAAGATCCAGACCGGCGAAGTACTGGCCCTGGTCAGTCACCCGGGATTCGATCCCAACCCGTTTGTCCACGGAATCGCCCAGGATGACTACAATCTGTTGCTGATGAACCCCCAGCGACCACTGTTCAATCGCTTTTTATCAGGCGGCTACGAACCGGGCAGCACAATAAAGCCATTCATCGCCCTGGCCGGACTTGAGCACAATGTGATCGGGCCGCAGACCCGGGTCTTTTCCAGTGGCACTTATCAATTGCCGGGTCATCAGCGGCAGTATCGCGATTGGCGTCGCGGGGGGCACGGCTGGGTCACGCTGGAACAGGCTCTGGCCGAATCGGTGAACGTTTATTTTTATCAGCTGGCAGTCGAACTGGGTATTGATCGCATTTCGCGTGAGCTGGCGCTGTTCGGTTTTGGCCGGGCAACCGGCCTGGATCTGCCTGGAGAAGGCCAGGGAGTGCTGCCGACCCGCAGCTGGAAGCGTGCCCGATTCGGTGAGCCGTGGTTTCCAGGCGAAACGGTTATTACCGGGATCGGTCAGGGTTTTACCGTGGTCACACCGGTGCAGCTGGCACATGCCACGGCGGCTCTGGCAGGCCGGGGTGTCACGGCGCGTCCGGCCCTGGCAGAGCTCGGCGAGCCGGTTCGGATGGTGGATCACGATGACTGGATCTGGGAGGCTGTTTTTGGCGGAATGGAGGCAGTGGTTCACGGTCCAACCGGCACGGCTCGGGCCATTGCATCGGCACTGCCGGTCCGGATGGCAGGCAAGACCGGCACCGCACAGGTGTTCGGGCGACCCGATGATCTGGCCGAGGAAGATGAACGAGAACAGGATGAACTGCCCCGGCATCTGCGCAATCATGCCTTGTTTATTGGATTTGCCCCGCTGGAGAATCCCACGCTTGCGATCAGTGTCATCGTCGAACACGGTGGGGGCGGTTCCAGCGTTGCCGCACCGGTGGCAGCCTGGATCATAGCGCGGGCGACGGAGCTGGGACTTTGACTGCCGCTTTGATCAATCGACCGGGCTGGTTGAACAGCCTGCGGCTGGATCCTGCGCTGATGGTCATGCTGCTGGCTTTGATGGTCGTGGGCCTGCTCGTGCTGTTTAGCGCCGCCGAGCAGGATATCGGGACTGTCTGGCGCCAGGCTGTCCGGCTGATTGCCGGGTTGTTTACCTTATTGGTAATCGCTCAGTTGCCGCCGCGTTATCTGCAATGGCTGGCGCCCTGGCTCTATCTGTTGGTGCTGTTGATGCTGATTGCTGTTGATCTGGTCGGGGTGGGGCGTGGTGCCCAGCGCTGGCTGGACCTGGGGCTGATCCGATTCCAGCCGGCCGAGGCGATGAAGCTGGCTTTACCCTTGATGCTGGCCGCCGTGCTGGCCCGCCGACCGTTACCGCCGGGCTGGCTGGAGCTGCTACTGGGGTTGGTTCTGATTGCATTGCCGGTTGGATTGATTGTCGTCCAGCCGGATCTGGGTACCTCAATGCTGGTGGCTTTGAGTGGCCTGTGCATTTTGTTTCTGGCCGGTCTGAGTTGGCGCTTGATTCTGTCCCTGATGGGCTTGAGTGCTGCCACTTTGCCACTGCTCTGGATCAACCTCCACGAGTACCAGAAAAATCGCGTACTGACCTTTCTCGATCCCGAACGGGATCCGCTTGGCACGGGCTGGAACATCATTCAGTCCAAGATTGCTGTTGGATCGGGAGGCCTGACGGGCAAGGGCTGGACTTCCGGCACTCAGTCCCATCTGGAGTTCTTGCCCGAACCGCATACTGACTTCATTTTTTCGGTACTGGCCGAAGAATTCGGCTTTATCGGTGTGCTGGCGATACTGATCCTTTACGCCGGTATCGTTCTGCGCAGCCTGTATCTGGCCAGCCGCTGCCGTGATGCCTTTGGCCGCCTGCTGGCCGGCGCTATGGTTTTCATGTTTTTTGTCTATCTAGCGGTAAACGTCGGCATGGTCTCGGGGCTGTTGCCGGTGGTAGGCGTGCCACTGCCGCTGATCAGCTATGGAGGAACATCGGCCGCAACGCTGCTGGCCGGATTCGGTTTTATCATGGGGCTTCACAGTCGGCGGCGATTTATGGGGTGATGGGGAAAGGGTAGAATGAAGTGGCAGCTTGGCGAAACCTTTTCAGGGGAAGGGTTTCTAAATTTTTTCGAATTCTTCGAACGGTATCGATTATGCAAATTGTTGGCTTGTTGCTCCTCCCGTTGATTTGGCTTGCTGTTCCAGCCTTGGCTGATGAACCCCATCCGGGGTCGGAGGCGTTCGTGGCCCAGGTGGTTGCCGAACACGGGCTCGACCCGGATTTTGTCCGCGAAGTGCTGGAGGAGGCGCGCTTTCAGCAATCCATTATCGATGCGATCACCCGTCCGGCCGAGGCCAAACCCTGGTACCAATACCGTCCGATTTTTTTGACCGAAACCCGTATCGCTGCCGGGGTCGAATTCTGGCGGGCCAATCGTGCGCTGATCGAGGCGGTTGCGGCCGAATACAAGGTGGCACCGGAAATTGTGATTGCCATCGTCGGTGTGGAAACCAATTACGGTCTTATCACCGGCAGTTATCGGGTGATAGATGCTCTGGCGACACTCGGCTTTTATTACCCCAGGCGTGCGGAATTCTTTGCCCGCGAGTTGGGTCATTTTCTCAGTCTGGCAAACGAAGAGGGGCTTCCGGTGATGGAAGTGCGCGGCTCCTATGCCGGGGCCATGGGCCTGGGTCAGTTTATTCCGTCGAGTTATCGAGCCTATGCTGTGGATTTCGACGATAGCGGCGGGCGGGATTTGTGGCGCTCGCTGCCGGATGCACTGGGGTCGGTGGCCAATTACCTGAAGGTCCACGGCTGGCAAGTCGATCAGCCGGCTGTCTTGCCGGTTGCGTCGCTACCGGACGATCTGGATCAGCCATTTACCACGGCCCTGGATGAGACGCTCGAGGGGCTGCGGGCGATGGGTGTGGTATTCGATTCCGGTGAACTATCGAATGACACCCCGGCGACGCTGGTCAAACTCGAAATCGCAGATGGCTACGAATATTGGGTCGGTTTGAACAATTTCTATGTCATTACCCGCTACAACCGGTCGCCATTGTATGCCATGGCGGTCATCCAGCTGGCTGAGGCGATCGCCTCACGAGCGCGATGATGCGAGCTGGCCTGGTGATGTTGCTGGTGATGCTGGCCGTTGGCTGCAGCAAAGGGGTGCGTGAGCCGCAGGACGGGCCGCCAACCGGCAAATTCGATACCAGCCGTATCATTCAGTCCGAGCCCAGAGCCGAACCAAGAAGTCCATACGGCAATCGTTCGCCCTACCAGGTTCTCGGTCGGACCTACCAGATTTTACCCACCTCCCGAGGTTACCGCGAGACCGGCATAGCGTCCTGGTATGGAACCAAGTTTCATGGCCGTCTGACCTCGTCTGGCGAGCCCTACGATATGTACAAGCTGACGGCGGCTCATCGAAGCCTGCCATTGCCGACCTGGGCCGAAGTACGCCATCTGGGCAATGGCCGTCGAATCATTGTTCGTATCAATGATCGGGGTCCGTTTCACCCTGATCGTATTATTGATTTGTCCTGGGCGGCGGCAGTCGAGCTGGGAATTGACCAGTCGGGCACCGGCCCGGTGGAGGTCACGGCCATCTCATTCGACGAGCCGGCGGTCGTTGCCATCCGGCCGGCCCGGTTACCGGTGTTGCTTCAGGTAGGGGCTTTCGGCGAGCGGGAGCGGGCTGAGGCGGTCGTCAAACGTCTGCAGCGGGCCGGCCTGGGACCGGTCAGTTCACAGCGTGCCCGAACCGGTGCAGGAAGAGTCTGGCGGGTCAGAGTCGGGCCGGTGAACCATGCTGACGAAGCGATCGACATCGCCGGACGGGTCGTTGCACTCGGCTTCGGACGCCCCCAATATGTCTACTTGGAAAACTCGGATTGATCATGAACGATCTTGTGATGAAAGCCACGGTTCGCTGGAGCTTGGTCATGCTGGTGTTGCTGACTTTCAGCGCTGCCGCCCAGACACCGGTGCCGGCCCCGCCGTCCACTGGAGCCAGCAGCTACATCCTGCTGGATTTTCATTCCGGTACTGAGATTGCCGCGCAGTCCCCGGATGATCGGGTAGAGCCGGCCAGTATCACCAAGCTGATGACTTCCTACGTGGTGTTCCGCGAGCTCGAGCGGGGCAATCTGGCCCTCGATGACAAGGTGCTGATTTCTGAAAAAGCCTGGCGCACCGAGGGCTCACGCATGTTTGTCGAAGTCGGCTCCCGGGTTGCCGTCGAGACCTTGCTCAAGGGCATCATCATCCAGTCCGGTAATGATGCCAGCGTTGCCATGGCCGAGCACATTGGTGGCACCGAGGAGGTTTTTGCCAGCATGATGAATGAGCAGGCGCGTCAGCTTGGCATGGTCAACACCCACTACGTCAATGCGACCGGGCTGCCGGATGCCGATCAGTACACCTCGGCTCGCGACTCGGCCTTGCTGGCCAGGGCGCTGATTGCCGATTTTCCGGTCTACTATGCCTGGTACTCCGAGCGCGAATTCACCTACAATGACATTCGCCAGCACAATCGCAATCGCCTGTTGTGGCGGGACCCCTCCGTGGACGGGCTCAAGACCGGCCATACCAATGCCGCCGGCTATTGTCTGGTGACTTCAGCCAGCCGCGATGGTGTGCGACTGATCAGTGCCGTGATGGGCACCGACAGCGAGGAGGCGCGCGCGACCGCTTCCCAGGCCTTGCTCAACTATGGCTTCCGATTCTTCGAGACCTACCAGCTCTATGCGGGGGGCGATGAACTCAAAACTGAAACCGTCTGGAAGGGTCAGTCCGACGAGACCGTTCTGGGCATTGGTGAGGACCTGTTTGTGACCATTCCGCGCGGTCGCTATGATGCGCTGGAGGCACGTCTGGAACTTGATGGCACCCTGATTGCGCCACTCAGCGAGAACCAGGTGGTTGGCCGGCTGGTTGTCGAGTTGGACGGCGATGTTGTGGCGACACGGCCGCTGCTGGTGCAGCAGGCGGTCGAGACGGCCGGCTTTTTTGGTCGAACCAGCGACGGTCTGAGGCTGTGGCTGAGTGGATTGTTCGGCGGATGATTAACGCTGACAACACGCCCCTGGAGTTTCCGTGCCGTTACCCGGTCAAGGCCATGGTCAAGTGCAATGATGCGGCTCGCCAGGCGGTTTTGCAGGTGATCGAGCAGCACGTGACGATCAATCGGGGTAAAGATGTTCGCGTCCGTCCCAGCCGCAATGGACGGTATGAAAGCCTCACGATCACCGTCTGCGTCGATTCGCGCGATCATCTCGAGCGCATTTATACGGATATTCAGGCCCTGGATGCGGTGGTGATGATGTTATGAAAAATAACGGGCTCTGGGTTCCGGGTTCAGGTTTCAGGGTTCAGGGGTGGCTCCGGAAGCGGATCAGGGAATAGATGTCACAGAGCATCATTATTCGTCATCTTGGCCGGCAGCCCTATGAGTTGGTTTGGGCGGCGATGAGAGCATGGACTGATCTGCGTGGGCCGGAAATGCCCGACGAGTTGTGGCTGGTGGAGCACGATCCGGTATTTACCCAGGGGTTGGCGGGCAAGGCCGAGCACGTGCTCAATCCGGGCCGAATTCCGATAGTCCAGACGGATCGCGGTGGCCAGGTAACCTATCACGGGCCAGGCCAGGTGGTGGCTTACCCGCTGCTCGATCTGAATCGCTCTGGTCTGGGGGTGCGCTGCCTGGTGGACCGGCTGGAACAAGCGGTGATCGAGCTGCTGGCCTCGGCGGGTATTCAGGCTGGTCGTCAGCAGGGTGCGCCCGGGGTTTATGTTGACCGGGCCAAGATTGCGTCGATCGGGCTGAAAGTGCGTCGAGGCTGCACCTACCATGGGCTGGCGTTCAACGTCGCCATGGACCTGACACCGTTTTCACTGATCAACCCGTGCGGATTTTCCGGCCTGGTCATGACCCAGTTGAGTGAACTGGTGCCCGACGCGAGCTGGGAAGACGCTGCCAGACAGCTGTCCACGGAAATCTGTCGGTGCCTGGGTTACCATCCGATGATCGGCGAGGCTCCTGCACTACCTGAGATTGCATCTGAGCGGGTAATGCCGTAAAACTAATGCTGTTGCGACAGGTCCTAGAAATCATGAACGCAAAAACGATAACGCTTTTTCTTTCCCTCAGCGCGGCAGTCGGGCTGGCGATTTCAACGCTGCTGGTCTCGTCCGGCAGCGCAACGGAAAACTCGCCTGTTGGCAGCGGCTTCGAGCAGCAGCTGGCGCCCAAGACCGAGCATCGTTTCGCCAGCCGCTGGGCGACCCGGATCATCAACGCCTACCACTACGGTGGTGATCGCGAAAACAATCTGTCAGAACGCATGTTTGATCAGTATCTGGACTTGCTGGATGGCAATCGTTTGTATTTCACGACGAGCGATATTGACGACCTCAAACGTTACCGTCCCCACTTGCATGAGTCGCTGAAATCAGCGGATCTGGAACCGGCGTTCGATATATTCAATCGCTACGTCAAGCGAGTGAACGAGCGAACCGCTCATGCGCTGGCGGTATTGGAGCAGGGTTTTGATTTCACCGTCGAGGAAGAGTATCAATTTGACCGCACAGAGCTGGATTGGCCGGAATCCAGCGAGGCACTTGATGAAGTCTGGCGCCAGCGGGTCAAGAATGACTGGCTTTTGCTGCGGCTGGCTGATCAGGACGACGAAGACATCGTGGACAGATTGACCCAGCGTTATACCAGTCTTGACCGACGCATCAGTGAGTTCAACAGCGAAGATGTATTTCAGTTCTTCATGAACGCCTATACCCGGTCGATCGAACCGCATTCGGCCTATTTGTCGCCCCGCAGTGTCGATAATTTCGAGATTTCAATGCGCCTGTCGCTGGATGGTATCGGTGCTCTGCTGCAGCGAGAAACCGAATACACCACGGTGATGGAAATTGTGCCCGGTGGTCCGGCGGATCTGGATGGTCGGCTGAAGGCGGGTGATCGCATCGTAGGTGTGGCCCAAGGCGACGAGGATTTCGTTGATGTGATCGGATGGCGGCTCGATGATGTGGTTTCACTGATTCGCGGCGAGCGTGAAACCCTGGTGCGACTCCAGGTCCTGCCCACTGAGACCGGCTTGAGCGGCCCCAGCCAGATCATCGACATTACGCGTGACGAGGTCAAACTCGAAGAACAGGCGGCCAGAAGTGAAGTCATTGAGATCCCCGCTGGCGATGAAGTCCGTCGCATCGGGGTGATCCAGCTGCCGGTGTTTTACGTCGATTTTCAGGGCCGGGCGCGCAATGAGCCGAACTACCGCTCCAGCACTCGCGACACGCGTCGACTGATCAACGAACTGGTTGAGGACGGCATTGATGGGCTGGTGATTGATCTCAGGGGCAACGGCGGCGGAGCCCTGGTTGAAGCGACCACCATGACCGGCTTGTTTATCGATGAGGGCCCGGTGGTTCAAGTCCGGGACTCGCAGGGTCGGGTCAGCCTGGAGCGTGATCGAGAGCCGGGCATGGCATGGGATGGTCCATTAAGTGTGCTGGTGGATCGCCGCAGTGCCTCGGCCTCGGAGATTTTCGCTGCCGCCATTCAGGATTATGGTCGCGGTGCGATTATTGGCGAGACCACTTTCGGCAAGGGCACGGTTCAGAACTTGATCGACCTGGACGAGTTTTCCCGTAGCGAAGAATCCCGCCTCGGCCAGATCAAGCTGACCATGGCGCAATTTTATCGAGTGAGTGGAGGCTCTACGCAGCGACGTGGCGTGGTGCCGGATATCATGCTGCCCACCACCGGTGACCCGGAAGACAGTGGTGAAAGTGCACTCGAGAACGCCTTGCCCTGGGGCGAGATCGGTGCGACCGACTATAAGCCGGTTGCCCGTCTGGACGGCTTGCTGGAACTGGCGCGGGAGCGTCACGAGGCCAGGCTGCAGAGCGATGAAGAACTCAAGGACATGCTGGCCGAGATCGAAGCCTTCGAAAAAGAAAGTGATCGCAAGACGGTTTCGCTGGTAGAAAGCGTCCGACGCGAACAGATGGAAGCCGCAGAAGCCCGCCGCAGCAACCTCTACGCTCATTCGTCTGGCAGCGATGCCGACGATATGGAGAGCCTGGTCAGCGCGTCCGGGAATGGCGATTCAGTTGCTGAGAACGGGGAATCAGACGAAGACGAAGAACAGCAACGCGATCTGTACTTGATCGAATCGGCGCGCATCATGTCCGATCTGATCGAGCTGGATGCAGGTCTGAAACGCATCGCTCATCGCAACGAATCGCCAGCGGGCGTCGACATCAACTGATTTCTCATGCCGGATAGGCTGGCACCGTCCGGCGTCAGTATCCAGGTCGCGGTACCGGTGCCGGTACCGCGCCTGTTCGACTATTTGCCGATCGACAATGCCGCCGCACCCCGGCCGGGCAGCCGCGTTCTAGTGCCATTTGGGCGCCGTCGCCTGGTGGGGCTGGTGCTCGGTCATGGCTCGGCTGAAACCGGAATCGAACTCAAACGGATCGAACAGGTGCTCGACCCGGATCTGATCGATTCGGACCTGCTCGAACTGGCGCAATGGTGCCGACACTATTACTGTTTTCCTCCAGGCGAGCTGGTCAATCTGCTGTTGCCGGGGGCGCTGCGACGCGTCAAGCCCTTTCGTCCGCCGCCGCCCGGCGGGCTGGCGCTGACCGAGTCAGGAATCGCCGCCAACCTGTCGCACGCGCCGAAGCAGGCCCAAGTCCGGGACCGCCTGGCGCTCGGCCCCCAATCGCGCGACGAGCTGCTGGCAGAAGGCGTCAGTACCGCCGTGCTGCGCCGGATGCAGGCCGACGGTCTGATTCAGCCGGTCACTGATCCGATGGAACGCCGCCGGATTGCCGGGCCGGAGCTGAATAGCGAGCAACGCCAGGCGGTCGCCGCGCTACTGAGGATGCGTCGTCGATTCGGTGCGTTTTTGCTGGCGGGTGTGACCGGCAGCGGCAAGACCGAAGTTTATCTGCGTGCCGCGCAACTGTTGATGGCTGGCAAGCGGCAGGTACTGGTACTGGTGCCCGAAATTGGCCTGACGCCACAGTTGGTACGGCGCATTGAAGCGCGTCTCGGGCATCGGGCCATGATTTATCACTCGAATATGAGCGACGGTGATCGGCTGGCCTGCTGGCAGGCCGCGCGCGACGGCAGTGCCCGGATTATTGTCGGCACGCGTTCAGCCGTTTTTCTGCCGCTCAAGCGACCCGGCCTGATCGTGGTTGACGAGGAACACGATGGGTCCTTCAAGCAGCAGGATGGTGCCCGCTATCAGGGTCGTGACGTGGCCGTTTTGCGCGCCCGGATGCACCAGGTGCCAATCGTGCTGGGGTCGGCCACACCGGCTCTGGAGAGTTTGCACAACGTCGCGCAGGGTCGCTACCGGCAGCTCGGTCTGAGTCAGCGTGCGGGCGGGGCCGTCGAGCCGCACTGGCGCATCATGGACCAGCGTGGCAGCCAGGGCGAGCTGGATGCCACTTTGGTCAAGGCGATCCGGCAGCACCTGAACCAGCAGGGCCAGGTGCTGCTGTATCGCAATCGCCGTGGCTATGCGCCGGTGTTGATGTGCAATGCCTGTGGCTGGCAAGCCGACTGCCAGCGCTGCAGTGCCCATCTGACCTGGCACCGTACCGGCGCACGTCTACAGTGCCATCATTGTGGCGCCACCCGTGCGCAACCGCCACGTTGTCCGGACTGCGGAGCACCGGATCTGGTTCCACTGGGGGCCGGTACCGAGCGGCTGGAAACCTTGCTGGCTGCAGAATTCCCGGAGATTCCGGTGTTTCGGGTTGACCGGGACAGCATGACAGGACGGCATGATTTCGAGGCCTTGCTGGAAAAAGTTCGGGAGGGCCAACCCTGTATTCTGGTGGGCACCCAGATGCTGGCCAAGGGCCACCACCTGCCGGGTGTGACCCTGGCCGCCGTGATGGACGTGGACCAGTCCCTGTTCAGTGCGGATTTTCGCGCCCCGGAACGCCTTGGCCAGGCCGTGTGTCAAGTTGCGGGCCGCTCGGGTCGTGGCCAGAAAGCGGGTGAATTCATCCTGCAAACCCGACACCCTGAGCACCCGTTGCTGGCCGAGTTGAGCCGAGGTGATTATCCGGAATTTGCGGCCAGATTACTGGCTGAGCGCCAGGCCGCTGCCTTGCCACCAGCCACAGCATTGGCCCTGATTCGCGCCGAAGCCCATCAACCGGAACCGGCGCGGGCGTTTCTGACTCGGGCGGCGGGTTTGTTGCGTGGCGGGCAGTTGACGCTTGCCGGACCCATTCCGGCGATCATGAGCCGCTGCCGCGGCTATTGGCGTTTTCAACTCTGGGCCCAAAGTTCCGAACGGTCGGCGCTGGCCAATCAGCTATCCAGTCATCTGGAATTGCTGCACAAACTACCCGAAGCCCGCAAGGTGCGCTGGCATATTGATATGGACCCGGTGGAGTTCTGAAGTCTCCGGGCCTGACGGTTTCAACCGTTTTCTGACACGCCTGCATCGTCTCTTGGCGGATTGATCCACTGAACCCGCACACCCGAGCGACGTGCACGATGTTCAACCGTGTCGATATAATTCTGATTGACCTGGTTAGTGGATGGTTGCGGCGCGGTGGGGGTTGCGCAGGCGCAGACCAAGAGCGTGACCAAGGATAGAACAACAATCTTGAAGCGTTTCATAATGACAGCTCCTGTCGTTACTGGATCAAGCCCCCCTAAAATACGCCTGAATTGAGCCGGAAATCAAGCCCAGCTTGCCTGGCCGGCCCGCCGTAGATCGGCCACCGCAATATCCGGTCCGACCGCGTGCACGCCACCAAAGAACAAATTAAGCTCCGGCCAGGTCCGGGCCTGCGGATAGTGTGTCAGAAACCAGTCGATGGTTTCGTCGGGCCAGCGATCAGGCGGAATCTCGACCGACAGCGCACCGGCTTCCACATGCAGGCGCGCCGCTTCGATGGCCTGGTCCAGCGGCATTCCGTAGTCCACCAGACAGGCGATAACCTGGGTCAGGGCACTGCGAATCCGGTTCGATCCGCCGCTGCCGAGCAGGTAGCGTTTGCCCGGCAGGCGAATGGTCAATGGTGCCATCATCGAGGCCAGGCGCCGATTGGTTGGCCAGCGATGAAAGCCGCTCCGGTTGATGTCTTCCTCACCAAGCATGTTGTTGAGCAAAATACCCGTCCCGGGCAGCACATAGCCCGATCCTTCGCCATTGGACAGGGTCATGGCCACGGCCAGCCCCTGGCCGTCATCAATACTGATATGCGTTGTGCCGCGACGGGTGATTGCCGTGCTGCTGCACAAGCCATGAAACGCACTGCGCAGCGCCGGTTCGGAGGCCAGCAGATCCGGGGCTTCCAGTTGAAGACGCAACTGGTCGGAGTGGCTGAGCGCTTTGATCATGGCCCGGCAGTAGCCCGGACTGGCATGCGGATGCCGGGCCAGATTCGTGCCCGCCAGCTGGCTGAGCGCCAGGCTCAACATCATACCGCCAAACGCCGGCGGTGGAACCGAGGTGATCTCGGCGTTGCGATAGCGCCAGTGCAGGGGTCGACGCCAGCGAGCGCGATAACCAGCCAGATCGGCCAGGCTCAAGTGACCACCGCCGGCAACGGAATCTGCCGCCAGTCTGCGTGCGGGCTCGCCATGATAGAAAGCCTCTGGTCCATCGCGCCCCAGTTCATCAAGAAACGCGGCCAGGTCCGGGTTGCCGATGCGAGCGCCGACCGGCGGGATGGGTGCTTGCTGATGGTCCAGACCGAATAACCGGGCGCTTTGCGGCGTGGCACGAACAATCGGATCGAGAATGCACAAAGCGTAACGCTGGATCGCATTAAGGGCTGATCCGCGTCGGGCCAGGTCAATGGCCGGTCGCAGTATCTCGCTGAATGCCAGATGGCCGAATCGCTGATGCAGCGCGGCCAGGCCGGCGACCACGCCAGGGGTGGCGATCGAGGCCAGGCCGACATGAAACTCCTGGCAATCGGTGCCGAAGTTGCCGATGATGGGGTAGAAATCCAGCGCATCCACCCGTCGGCGGCGCGGGGTCTGGGTAAAGGCATCCAGCGCCAGCGCGGGCTTTCCGTCCTGGTGAATGATGGCCAGCGCACCACCGCCAAAGGAACACAACAATGGCTCGGCAATAGTGGCAGCGGCCGCT
>CAZFYM010000065.1:0-19714 GCA_964523755.1 uncultured Wenzhouxiangella sp.
TCTGACCGCTCAGCGACTCGCTGGTTGTTTCGAAATCTATGGGTCACGGTACTAGATTAAAATTCCGCTTCAAAGCGGTCGGCAAAAACTCCGTCTTCGGTCTGTACTTCGAAGGCACCAATGTCGCAGGCGCTGGAGCCTTCTCCAGGCCGACTGCGACCACGTTGGTCAATCGTGATGCCAATCGCGTTACAGCCACCGGCCTGATCAATTGCCACGCTGTTGGCTCCCAGCGCATGGGTTTGAGTGGGGCCCCCGTTGTCAGCCAGGCCCTGCAAGTCAATGGCAGCCAACGGGGTGGTTGTTCCCGAACAGGACGCATCGGTGGCCAGGGTGTTGATTGGAGGCGAAGCAAAGTTACCATTGCAAGCCAACTGCCCGTCATTTTGAACAAACAGGCTGTTGATCAAGACCAGAGTAGTGCTGCCGCCACCCCATAGGCCATCGGCACCGTTGGGTGCTGTGTTGTATGCAAAAGTCGAATGGGTTATTTGGGTTGTGGCGTTGAATGCGCCAATACCACCTCCAAACGCCTCACTGCCTGCGGCATTTGAAGAAATCGTCGAATTGATCACTGTCAGTAATCCATTATTGATAAACAAGCCGCCACCATTGGCGTAACCACCTCCAGTGGTTGAATTGCCGGCCACCAGACTTGTTGTGATAGTGGCATCGCCCAAACGTACGTCAATGCCACCACCGGTGCCTGCATAGCCACTAGTTGTGTTGTTTTCAACGCTGCTGTCGTTGATCACAAGATTACCTCGGCGCACACTCAAACCACCGCCTCCGGCAAAATCACCTTCAACAGCGTTTCCCGTTATGATGCTACTGTCAATGGAAAGATTGGCTTGGAAAGCACGAACGGCTGCGCCATATTGCCCTTGCGAAGTAGTCGTTCCACCAGTCAGCGTCAAATTCTCCAGACCTGCATCAAAATCCACAGCGCCATCACCGGGGTCTGGGCCTGTGATGAGGAAAATGCGCGATTGACCGGCTGCATCAATGGTCAATCCGGCCGGATCGCCGGGGACGGGGCCGGCTATGGTGACCTGAGAGGTGATTCCTATCTCGCCCTCGCTCAAGGTGATGGTCTCACCGATCAGGCCGGAATCGAACTGAATGTCATAAGGTTCTCCAATGCCTCCGTCGATGGTGCAGGTACCGTACGGCGTGCCACTGTTGGCTGTAGCGACAGCACTGCGCAGGGTGCATTGATCAGAAGGAGAGCCGATAGCACCGTCGGCCGTTGTAGTTACCGTAATAACGGTCGCGCTGAGATTGCCGGTGCTGAGCAGAGACCCGATCGCGATGGACAGTGCGGAAGTATGCGCGGGCTTGAATTTCATTGAATTAAGCTCCAGCAGAGAACCAGGCACAACGAGGGTAACCACACTCGCGAGTTACTGTCAAGTCTGGTGTATCAACATTGACTCATCAAGCGGCGTCCCTGCTGATTTCACGCTCATCAATTCCGTCGATGAACTTCACGCCGACAATGACATCGGCCACTTGCTGGAAACCTCGGATTCTTCGCCAGCGCTTCTGCGCGCTCATGGCCAGCTGATGCATCAGCGCCAGACCTGTATCGACGCTGTAGCAGTTTCTGGTCTTGGCGGTTCGCAACCGGATTGTGGCAAAGGTTGATTCAATCGGGTTGGTCGTTCTCAGGTGTTGCCAGTGGGTTGCCGGGAAGACGTAGAACGCCAGCAGCCGGTCACGATCTGAGGCCAGGTTCTCGGTAGCCTTGGGGTAATTGTCTCCGAAGGTGGCAAGAAAGCGCTCAAAGGCTTTCTCGGCCGACTCTTGCGTATCGGCTTGCCAGATCTCATGGATCATCGACTTGGCCTGCGGCTGCACCCGCTTTGGCAACTTGTCGAGGACATTGGCCGTCTTGTGCACCCAGCAGCGCTGCTGGGGTTGACGTCGGGACCACGATGCGTATGTATCTGCCACGTGCTGATGGCCAGCATATGCCATTGTCGCGAACCAGTGCGGTCGAAACAGGAGTGACAGGAACGGAGCGCATCCTGCTGGTTGAGGACGATCCTATGGCGCTCGAGCATGTTTGCCGACTGGTTGAGCAGCTTGGCTATCAGGTAAGCACGGCGACAAACGACGATGAAGCACTCAAGCTGGCTCGCAGTCAGCCTTCATTCGATCTCCTGTTTACCGATGTCATCATGCCGGGCAAGTTGCGCGGGCCTGACTTGGCCCATCAGATCCAGCGATTGAATCCTGACATCCGGGTGCTGTTTACCTCCGGTTACCCGGAAGACGCCATTGTGTCCCGGATCGAGCAGGGCGAACCTATCAACCTGTTGCAAAAACCCTACCGACGGACTGAACTGGCCAAAGCCCTTCGGGATGTGCTTGAGAATTGCTAGCCCACCCAACGCCGGAGGCGGGTCCGACGAACGACGACTTCGTAGCTCAGCAGGCAGATCAGCATGGTGAGGGTGACGGAGACGCTGAGCTTGAGCGGCCATGGCCAGGCGCGGTCCATCAGCGGGAACTGGATCATGAACAACACGGGCAGATGCAGTAAATAAGTCCAGTAGGCACTGGCACTGAGATAGCGCATCCAGGTGCGCGGGTGGGAAAGCCAGCGCAGGCCGGCCAGCAGGCAGAGCAGGGTGCCCCAGGCGGCGATCATGGCTTCCAGACCTGCGGTCAATATCGGGACTCTCGATGCGCCGGGTGTTTGCTGATGGAGGCTGAGCAGAAACAACGCGTAAAGTATCAGGCAGACCAACAGACCGGGTAACAGCCAGCGTTGCAACGGGCACAGCAGTTCCAGCCGACCGTGCAGGACTACACCCAGGGCGAAGAACGGACCGAAAATGCCGATGGCCCAGAACTGCGGCAGCAGTCCTTCGGGTGCCGGATGCGGAGCGCTGGTCAGCGCGAATCCGGGTAGAACCATCAACGGCAGGCTGAGCACGATGACTGGCAGGCCGGCGGCCACCCACTTATCAAGCAGTCTGTTCAGCTCCAGGCTGCGGGCGATCCATAACAGCAGGCTGAATATCAGCAGGTAATAGAGAAACCAAAGATGTCCGGTTCGCGGTGGTAGCAGCGGCCGTTCAGGCAGGGCCAGCCATTCGCGCACCATGAGCAAGAAGTTCGATGGATGCGTCACCGTGGCAAGTGCCCAGTCGACGCTGAAATTCATGCTGAAATGAACCAGCGGCCAGGCCAGCAGAAAGGGCACAAGAATACGTCGGATGCGTTGCCTGGCCAGCCCAATCATGCCCCGACGACCCAGGAGCAGGGCAGCGAAATAGCCCGCGACCAGAAAGAACAGCGGCATGCGGACCAGGTGTGGTAGCCAGATCAGCACATCCATCCCGGTCCAGTTGTGGCGATCAGCCGTCGGCCAATAAGGACTCAGGGATGGACTGTAGGCCAGGGAAGCGTGAAACAGCACGCCGGCCAGCATGGCCAGTGCGCGCAGCTGGTCGAATGCGTGCTCACGCTGGGTCTGCGGCACGTCTGGCGACACGCCGGGTTGGTCTGGCGTCATCACGCTGTTACAGGCTCAATAGAAGGCGGCCTTGCGGCCTTGCCACCAGGCCGTGAAGATGATCAGCGCGAGACTCAGCCCAATCTGGGCGCACAGTATCGAGATTGCTGGAGCGCTCCAGATGATGTCCGGTCCACTGGCGGCCGGGCCGATGGATTCAATCTGCCCGATCAGCATAAGAAAGGGGTTGATCAGTACCATGCTGGTAATCATGACAAAGGTATTCCAGCCTTCTGACTGGACTTGCATGGCAATGGTCAGAGAGAAGCTGTAAGCCAGCAGGATGTGGCCGAATACCAGCGCCGCCAGTACCAGTAGTCCATTGGGCAGGGGCGTAAAGAGAATCACGCCGATTGTACCGGCCAGGATCAGATTAAACGGCCCGCCAAAGGTGAGTAGGTTGCCGATCAGTTTGGCCACGGTGAAATCCAGCGGCGTGATCGGCAGGCTCATCACGAAGGCCAGCGTCTGCTCCTTGCGCTCATTCAACAGCGACGTCGAAATCGCGAAACAGGCGGCGGCCACCAGGATGACGATCAGCAGCAGCGAACCCAGGTAGAAAGTCCATGGATGTCCAAGGCCGACCAGCGCCAGGGCGATGATCGCGATCAATACATAGGTGGCCAGTTGCTTCTGGAACAACTGCCAGTCCTTGGCAACCAGTATCCGGATCAGCGGTCGGTTCAATGCGTAGTTCATGCCGCAACTCCCGTGCGAACGGTGGTAACGAAAATATCTTCCAGACCCATGGGATCCACCCGCTGCACTTGCAGCCCTTCTGCGGCGAGGCGGTCGGGCAAGTCGGATTGCCAAGCACGAAACTTCAATTCGATCTGGCTGCCGGCCGAACGCAACTGACCGAGTTCGGGCCAATCGGACAGGGCCGGCGGCACTTTGCCCAGGCACAGCACGCGTCGCCATCGGTCGAGAAACTGCTCCTTGTCGGCATGTGCCAGTAGTCTGCCCTGATGAAGAAAGGCAATGCTGTCGGCCAGTTGTTCGATGTCGTGGGTATTGTGCGAAGAAAACAGCACGCTGCAGCGCTCGTCGAGCAGAACCTCACCAAGTGCTTCAAGCAACTCCAGGCGAGCGACCGGGTCGAGTCCCGTGGTGGGCTCGTCAAGCAGCAGCAAGCGAGGGCGTCGGGCCAGGCACAGCAGCAGTAACGCCTTGACACGCTGGCCATGAGAGAAGCCGCCGATTGCCTGCTCGGGCCTGAGGTCGAAGCGCCGGACAAGGGCCTGGGCGTAGGCATCGTCCCAGCCGGGGTAGATCTTGCGAATCAGCGCCATATGCCAGCTCAGGTTCTGGCGACGATACAAGCGCATGTCTTCGGAGGCGAAGCCGATTTCGCGCCGGGCCGCCACCTGGCCTTCCGGCAGGCGATGGCCCAGCACCTCGATATGGCCAGCGTCGAGCCTGGCCAGACCGGAGACCAGGCGCAGCAGGGTGGTTTTGCCGGCCCCGTTGATGCCGACCAGCCCCATCACCTCGCCAGCGGGAAGGCTCAGCGACAGGTCGTTGAGCTCGAATTGTGGATAGCGCTTGCAGGCACCGGAAACGACGAACGCGGCGGTCATGATTGGGATCCTCGGGTTGAGTCGGTTGGTAAATCGTTGCCATCCAGGACGGTGTCCAGTCGTTGGTGCAAGGCATTACGGCTGAGCCCCAGTCGTGCTCCATGGATGACGGCGACTTCAAGTGATTCGAACAGTTCTTTTTCGATGAGATGGCGGGCCTGGTCCGGGCGATCGGCAACGACCGAGCCCCTTCCCTGACGAGTCACAATCACCCCGGCGCGGCCCAGATCTTCATAGGCGCGCTTGACGGTGATGACGCTGACACCGCTGTCGGCCGCCAGCTCCCGAATTGAGGGCAGGGCCTGGCCGGGTGCCCAGTCGCCCGCCATTACACGCGCCATGATCTGATCCACGATCTGCTGGTACATCGGGCGTGGATCGGTAGCGGAAAGGAAAAGCTGGCTGGACACGTTGTCTGAGATAACTGTACATGTTGAGTATGCACAGTATATACGGATTGGCGGGCCAGTCAAGAGGAATTTATTCTGGGTTGGGGTGACAACCCTGTCGGTCCGTATCGAGGGTGCCACCATAAGCCCCCCCACCAAAAGCCCCTTGCCAAATTGCTTCGGACTGGCCTCCTCGCGCTTTCGTGGTTGCGTGGTAAATGTCAGCCTTCGAAACTACTCCGGAAAATCACTGGCGAAGCCGGCACGGCATTGGGAAAATAGCCGCCAGGTGCGCCCGGAATCTGGCCGATGGGTCCGCCGTCGGGACTGACTGTGAACATCTGGGCGGTGGTCGGGATTGCCAGTGGTGGCCACTGACCGCCCTGTTGAACCTGGGTGCCGGCGGCGAAGAACAGAGTTTGATCATTGCTCGACCAGCTCACGCCCAGCGGATAGTTGCCGGGATTGAAGCTGGCCACGATCTGACCGGTTCCGGCAGACGGGTTGATTACGATCAAATCGGCCTGGGCCGGCTGGTCCATCAGCGGCGAGGGAAACGTGATACGAAAAAACGCCAATCGCTGACCATTGCGTGAAAAGGCCGGGAAGGCATGGGTTGCGGCAATGATCTGTCCGGGCAGGTCAGTAACCACGGGTACGGTCAACTGGCCAACCCGTCCGAATTGCCCAACACCGGTTTCACCGAACAGCACGATACCGGCGGCCACCGTTTCGCGGCCGGTATTGGTGGTTACCGGCACGTACGCCGGGCTGGCAAAGACTGGCGCATTGGGCGACCAGGAAATACCGACGAACTCGGACTGGTAGAAGTCTATGGCATTGCCATTGCCGATCTCGGCCAGGGCCAGGTTAAAGCCATCACTGGCGCGGATCACGCTGAGCTGGCGCACCGAACCGCCGCCTTCGGGATTGGAGTTCGAAAGCTGGTTGACGAAAGCGACGCGCTGGCCATTGACCTCGGTGCCGCTGAAAAGTGGTGAGGCAAACAGAAACGTGCCATCAGGCTGCTGCTGGGTGATATTGTCGACCAGCTTGCGCGTCTGCCCATTGGTCAGGTCATGGGCAAACAAATCGGTGCTGGCTTCACCCGGCTGGGCCGGGTCCGGGCTGGAGATCACCAGCAGATTGCCCAACGGTGACAGGCTCGGAAACTGCGGGTTCGGCAGGCCGGTCTGGATTGATGTCACGCTGCCATTGGCGACCCGGAACAGGGCACCCTGGGGCGCGGAGCCGCCGCCAATATCAGCGCCGAAAATCACCTGGGCCGAAAGACCCGGACAAGCCAGGCCAAAGATCACGATCAAAATCAGTCGATTAGAATACATGGTCAGGTCTACGCATCCTCGGGAATGGGTCACTTCAACCGATAAAGCGTAGGCATCGACAGAAATGGTTCACTGCTCCCCGTCGTCTGGCTTATGCCGCTTACATCGTCGGATCGATCTTGTTTTATGGCTCCATGTGGCTGGCGTGCGGTTGAGTTAGCGGTATCCCCGGCTCGACGGATATGTGGCAAAATGCCAGCGCGGGACAAAGTGGCACGATTGTTGAATTCTAAAACCCGAGGTCGATATCCAAGTTTCGATCCCTGACCAGAAGTTAAACCATGAATGAATTCCTGATGCTGGACGTGCGGACCCTGGCCTTTGTCTCGTCGATTGGCGGTTTTCTGCTGGCTATGGCCATGCTCGGAATCTACCTGGCGGGCATGCGCGAACGCTGTCTGCTGGACTGGTTTGCTTCTGGGTTGGCCACCGGCGGCGGCTTTCTTGTTGGTCATTTGTTTCAGACCATCAGCTTCCCCTTGCCTGGCTGGATTGTGGCCAGCACCGCCAATGCCATGATCGCTCTCGGGCATGGATTTTTGCTGATCGGTGTGCAGCGTTATCTGGGACGCTCCTGCTGGACCTGGCTGGTACTTGTCGTGACGCTGGGAATGCTGCTTTCTCCGCTGGTCTTTCCGGAAATGCGCGACAGCCTTCGCCTGCGGGTCATCTTCCACTCCTTCTGGTATGCGGTGGTGCTCAGTCTGGCTGCGGGTCTGCTGTGGAAAGCGCGCGAACCGGGCATGCGTCGATTCCATCAACTGGCCTCGATCATCTTTACGCTGTATGCATTGTTTCTCTGGACACGATGGCTGTATTCGCTGGTCAGTCAATCGTTGACGACCTCCTTCGTCCAGGATCCCTTTCAGGCACTGACCTTTGTCAGTGCCATGCTGTTTGGATTCTTCATTGCGGTTGCGCTGGCACTGGTGATGTTTCGCAAAAAGCAGATGGAGCTTCAGGAACTGGCCGAAATTGATCCGCTGACCGGAATCAAGAATCGCCTGACCATGGACGAAATTGTTGCCCGGAAAGCGCAGCATGCCCGCACCGAGGGCACAGCGTTAGGCGTGTTGTTGCTGGATATTGACAAGTTCAAGCAGCTCAATGATCTCCATGGTCACCTGCTCGGAGATCAGGCCCTGAAGCAGGTTGCAAGGCTTATCCTGGCCGAGCTTAGAGGTGATGATGTGGCATTTCGCTATGGCGGAGAGGAATTCCTGATTCTGTTACCCGCGACCGAGGGCGAGAACCTGCAACGCGTCGCCCAGCGCTTGTGCCAGCGGATTGCCCGTGGCGTGGCAGAAGCTGGTCAGCCACCGTTGACAGTCAGTGTGGGTGCAACCAAATTCCGCTATCGTGAGGAAGGTTGGGAACAATGCGTCAACCGGGTTGATGAGGTCATGTATCGTGCCAAACGTGCCGGCGGCAATCGCATCGAGATGGCCTGAATATCCTTGCGCTTTCTCAACAGTGACAGTCAGTCTTGATCAGGACTAATTTGAGGTCGAGCCACCAACGCTGTAATGAATTGATCAAGACCATCGCGATAATGATCCCCGGTAGTGAGAAAGCCGATATTGTGGCTGCCGCGTATTTCAAGAAAGGCAGCATCCTGGCCGGCTGCTTCATGGAGTCTGCGGCCATGGGCATAGGGAATGATTTCGTCGTCGGGGCTGTGGATGACCAGAGTTGGCAGGTTGGTTCGACTGATATGGTCGGCGGTGTTGAATTCCAGGCGAGCAAGCAGGCGCACTGGCAGCCACCAGTACAACTCGGCACCCAGGTCCGGAACCGACGTAAAGGCAGATTCCACGATCAGCCCGGCGGCCGGAACTCGCTTGGCCAGCTGGCTGGCAACGGCGGCACCCAGTGAGCGACCAAACAGAATGATGCTTTCCGGTTCCAAACCCTTGTCGTCGATCAGCCAGGCCCAGGCGGCGCTGGCATCGCGATAGAGTCCGATCTCGGACGGTTTGCCGCTTGACTGGCCGTAACCTCGGTAGTCAATGATCAGGGTATTTAGTCCGAGATCATGGAAAAACCTGAGACTGTCGAGACGATGGGAAATATTGCCCGCGTTGCCATGAAAGAACAGCACAGTGGCCCTGGCTGCCTCCTGGTGCTGCTCGTACGGTAGCCACCAGCCATGAACTGTTTCACCATCCTCGGTCTGGAGCGAAACATTCGTGTATGCCAGATTGACGGCCCGGGGCGTGACCGACAGATCCCGACCGCCAACGCCAGACAGGAAAAGCAGTCGAGGCTGCATCAGGAAAATCAGCAGCACCAAGGCCCCGTATACAACAAGCGCATAAATCAGCAATCGTAACAGGATGGGTCGCCTCCCTCAGCTCGCTATGTAAGCCCGTGTGGATTCTACCGTACCATCCAGTGAGAGTATCCGCAGCACCATGCCTTTATCCAGATCCAGTCCCAGCCCGTTGATCTGTTGAAGTAATTGATGGTCCTGACTGACTCGGGCATCGAGAAGATGCAGCTGTCCTACGCTCCTGCGGATCGCCAGGGATTCTGCCGCCAGACAGCACAACGGGCATTGACCGTCGTAGACAAACCAGACATCGAATCTGTTTTGCATGGCGGGGATCCTCAAACCTTATCCAGCGCATCAACCAGAGCCGCCAGTTCTGTGGAAAGAGTTTGTGCATGACTGGGTCGTTCGAGCAATTGGGTAAGGGCAGGGGGTGGGGCAACGCTGATGCCAAGCAGGGGTTCGACCACGCCTTCGAACTTGGCCGCGTGTGCGGTTGCGACGATCAGGTGGGGATGAGTGTTTCCGGCATCTCGGCGGCGGGCCAGGGCTTCAAGGGCACAGGCGGTGTGCGGGCAAGCAATCTGGCCGGTGTCGGCGTAGGTCTGTTTGATGCGGGACTGGATGGTTTTATCGTCGATGCTGACGGCGCTGATACGAGACTGGCGCAGATTCCTGTCGCGGTAGAACCAGGCCAGGCGTTCGAAGTTGCTAGGGTCGCCGACGTCCATGGCATTGGCCAGCGTCTGAATACCAGGGCGGCCCTGGTACTCGCTGCCGGAGAAATACTCGGCCAGGGTCGGGTTGGCGTTGGTGGCCAGAATGATGTCGCCGATGTCCGAGACCATATCGCGGGCCAGGATACAGGCCAGGGCATTGCCGAGATTGCCGGTCGGCACGATAACATCGATCGGCCTGTGACCTGCCTGGTTGAGCTGCGAGACGGCATGCACGTAGTAGCTGATCTGGGGCAGCAGACGTCCAATGGAAATGCTGTTGGCCGAAGTCAGGGCGAACTGCTTTGCCAGGGTTTGATCATTGAGCGCCTGTTTGACCAGGCGCTGGCAGTCGTCGAAGTTACCCTGGACCTTGAAGGCGTGAATATTGTCGCCAAAGGCACCGAGCTGGTGAGCCTGGCGGGTCGAGACCTTGCCATCGGGATAGAGAATGACAACGCGAAATCCGGGGCGGCGATGAAAGGCGGCGGCCACGGCAGCGCCGGTGTCGCCCGAGGTGGCGACCAGGACGGTCTGAACCGGATCGGATTGCTTGTGTAATTCCTGCATGCAAGCGGCCAGAAAGCGCGCGGCGAAATCCTTGAACGCGGCGGTCGGGCCGTGGAAAAGCTCCAGAATCCAGCTTTCTCCAGGCTCCATTTGCACGACAGGCAGTGGCAGGTCAAGCGATTCGGCACAAATATCGGCCAGCCGGGATTGCAGAGCGCTGCCGGCAAAAAACGGGGTCAGCAGCTCACAAGCAGTGGTCGACAAATCCGGGCAGTTGGCAAAGGTATCGCCGGCAAACGAGGGTAGTGACTCTGGAACAAACAAGCCGCCATCCGATGCCAGCCCGGCACGCAGTGCCGCCTCCAGACTGACCGGTTCAGCGTGCTCTCGTGTGCTGGTGTAGCGCATAGCGACCTTAATCGCGGAACCGGCGTGCGGCTTTCAGGTAGTTTTCAGCGTTGTTGCGCGCTGCTTCAATGTTGGCGGTTTCAGATGACAAATGCAGGGCTTCCAGCGCTTCGGACAGCTTGTCGAGATCGATTTCAATGCGCTCCAGCGCATTCTCCAGGGTGTAGGTCAGTTGATGAACAAGGGCCAGGTCAGCCATTGAAAGCTCGTCCTGTTCGAGCAGGGTGGCCAGGCGCGCGTTGTATTCGGAAAAGTTGGCCAGCGCCTGCTCAATGGTTTCAGCCGGCTCGCCCTGGAAATGGTCTGGCCGGTCACTGGCCCAGGCACTCAGGCTGCAGCAATTGGCGATAGTGAGTAAAGCAATGCAGATCAGCTTGAGCATGATGTAACTCCAGAAAATGCGGTGAAAATAGAGTGAATCAGTGTAGCTCAGTCCGTAGGGACCAGGTGGCAGCCTGGTACATCGACCGGACTGACCCAGCCCTGGGCGCTCAGTCCGTTCTGCTCAAAGGCCTTGATCATGGCGGTACGGGCTTGTTCCGCGGTCGCGTGATGCTCGAACCAGCCGAATACGCTGGGGCCGGCACCGGAAATGGAAGCACCCAGTGCGCCGTGATGCAAGGCTGCCTGTTTGACCGCATGAAAGCCCGGAATCAGTCCGGCACGGCGTGGTTCGACCAGCACGTCGACAAGGCCCGCACGAATCAGGTCGAGGTCGTCGCGGTAGCAGCCGCTCAGGAACTGGGCCAGATTCGCGTTCTGGGCAACGATCGTGGCAATATCGAATGGCGTTTGCAGGGATTTGCGGGCTCGGCGGGTTTCCACCACATGGTCCGGGTGGACCACGGCGGCCCAGACACCGTCGGGTACCGGAATCGTGATCAGGCGATCCAGCGTGGCCAGAACCAGGCCACCCAGGAGTTGCGGTCCGACATTGTCGCCGTGCACCGAGCCGCTGGCGACGGCTTCGCCGGCCAGGGCAAAGGGATAGAGTGCGGCCCGCTCCAATGGCTTGTCGAGCAAGGCATTGACCGCTACCAACCCCGCAGTTGCCGAGGCCGCTGACCCACCCAGGCCGGAGCCCAGTGGAATACCTTTTTGAATCAACAGGCGAACGCCGAAATCTGCCTGACTGTGTTCGAGCAGCGCCTGCACCGCACGCCCGGCGGTATTCCGTTCCGGAATCAGTGGAAGATCGGTGACGATGCCCTCGATGGATTCGATCTCCACGCCTGGTTGATCGCAGCGTGTGGCTGTGACGGTGTCTCCTGGCCCGTCAATGACGTGCCCGAGCAGGTCGAAGCCGACCCCGACGTTGCCGACGCTGGCCGGGGCAAAAGCGGCTGCCGTTGTCTTGCTCACAGCCTGGCACCCAGATGGCTGGCGACGCGCAGCAGGTCTGCGAACACACCGGCGGCGGTGACCGCCGGGCCGGCACCCGGACCCTGGATGATCAACGGATTGTCGCAGTAGCGGTCAGTGGTGAATGCGACCACATTATCGGTCAGGGCAAGATGGGCGAACGGATGATCGGCCGGCAGCGATTTGAGCGATACCTCGGCCTGACCATCAGCGTCCAGGTTGGCAACGAAACGCAGCACCTGGCCGGCTTCATGCGCTGATGTCAGACGTTGGGCCATGGTCTGATCGTAATCGGCCAGGCCGGTCAGAAAGTTGTCAATCGTGCCGTCGCTCAGCTCAGCCGGTGCGAGCGATTCGACGGCGATGTCATCCAGGTCGATGGCCAGCCCCATTTCACGCGCCAGAATCACCAGTTTGCGTGCCACATCCATGCCCGACAGGTCATCGCGCGGGTCGGGTTCGGTGTAGCCTGCCTGGCGCGCCTCTGCGACCAGCTCGGCAAACGACATGCCAGGTTCGAAGCGATTGAACAGGTAGGCCAGCGTGCCGGAGAAAATACCCTCGATACGATGAATACGATCACCGCTATCAATCAGGTCGCGCAGGGTCTGGATAATCGGCAATCCCGCCCCGACCGTGGCCTCGTAGCGCCAGCGCGCGGTTCCCGTCTGAGTGGCCTCACGGATTGTCTGATAGCGTTCCTGCGGTCCGCTGCCGGCGTGCTTGTTGGGGGTGATGACATGTATCCCGCGCTTGAGCCAGTCGCCGTAGTGCTCGGCGACCCGGTCACTGGCAGTGCAGTCGATCAGAATCGAATGGGGCAGGTGGTGGTTGTCGATATGGTCGGTAAAGGCATCCAGGTCCAGTGGCAGGCTGTTGTCGCCCAGCGGCAGAGAAAGCTGGTCCAGTGCACCTTGGTCGCTGAACAGTTGCATGCGGCGCGAGGTGGCCACGCCCAGCAGGCGAAGATCCAGATTGGCCTCCTTGTGCAGCTTTTCAGCCGCCTGACGGATCTGGTCCAGCAAGGCACGACCGACGTTGCCCGGGCCGATCAGGCCAATGGCCAGGGTTTGTTCGGACAGGTAAAAACCCGAGTGCACGGCGCGCAGTGCGCGTTCGGCATCGACTTCATCCACGGCTACCGAAATATTGCGTTCCGAGGCACCCTGGGCAATGGCGCGCACATTGATGCCGGCTCGGGCCAGCGCAGCGAACAGGCGGGCGGCAACGCCGGGAGTGCCGGTCATGCCGTCGCCCACAATGGCCAGCAGACGGATATCGGGCAGGCTGAAGATGCGCTGAATCTGGCCGTGCCGCAGTTCGCGCGCAAAAGCCTCTTCCAGTTCATGGCAGGCGGCATGGGCATCCTGACTGGGCACGGCCAGGCAGATCGAATGCTCGGACGAGCCCTGCGAGATCATGGCAACTGAAATGTCAGCGGCATGAAGTGCTGAAAAGACCCGTTCGGCGGTGCCCGGTACGCCGATCATCCCGGCTCCTTCGATCGTGATCAGGGCCATATTGGCCAGGCCTGACAAGCCCTTGACCGGGGGTTCGGCAGACCCCCTGGCATCAATCCGCGTGCCGGGACAGTCCGGATTGAAGGTGTTGCGAACAAATACGGGAATGCCGCATTCCAGCGCCGGACTCAGTGCCTGTGGATGAATGACACGAGCGCCGAAATAGGCCAGTTCAAAGGCTTCCCGGTAAGACAGGTGGTCGAGCAGAAAAGCATCGGGTACTCTGCCGGGATCGGCCGACAGCAGTCCGTCGACGTTGGTCCAGATTTGGATTTCCTGGACGTTGAACAGTCGTCCGAAAATGCTGGCCGAATAATCCGAACCGTTACGTCCAAGCGTGGAAATGCGCCCGTCAACGCGGCGACAGACAAAGCCAGTAGCAATATACCGTCGGCTCGGATGCTGTCGGCGGAAGTCATCCATACGCGCCTGGCTGTCGGCCCAGTCGACCGCGACCATCAGCGCAGTGGGCTTGACTCGCAGGATATCGCGGGCGTCGATAAATTGGCCCGGTTCATCCAGGGCGGCCAACCGGGCGCTGAGCAGCTCGGCAGCAAACACTTCGCCCAGACCGGAAATCAACTCAACCACTTCGACCGGCGCGCTGCCCATCAGGCTCAAACTGCCCAGCAGTTGTTCCAGATGGGAAAAACGCGACGCCAGCGATTCAGACAGCGCCTTTCTGGCCGGATGATCACCGGTCAGCTTGGCCGCTGCGGCCAGATGCTGCTCGCGCAATCTGGCCAGTTCTTCGATCCATGCCTTATCGCCATTGGCGGCGAGGCGGCTGGCCTCGATCAGCGCATTGGTGACCCCGGCCATGGCCGAAACCACAACAATCTGCGAGGAGTCATTGCGTTGGACGAGCAAACCGGCAACCCGGGCAATGCACTCGGCATCGGCCAGCGAGCTGCCACCGAACTTGTGGGCAATCCAGGAGGTCATGATCTCTCGGTTATCGGTAAATGATGTTAATGATGGATGGTCAATCCATCAAGATGGTAGCCGGTTTGGCAAAAGAAAGGCGAGCGTTGTGTCGGAAATATTTTCCTGATTACGCATATACCTCAGCCATCGCCGAGAGGGGTTGATTCAGTGGCAGGTGGCAAGTGATATCACGGATTGCCCAGGCGTTTCAGAACCCATTGCTCAGGTCGTTCGCAGCCAACGACGGCATCCATAAAAGTCACCCTCAGCACCACGATGCGAAGCTCAGGTTCGTACCAGGCCTCCCATGGAGTGCCTCCCCAACTGCACTGGCCTTCAGGTCCATAGGCTTCCACACCACTCGGCAACTCCATGTCCAGCTCGACCTGTCCGGTGGACAGGGACGTGATGGCCAGGGCGCGTCTGGTGGCGCTGCTCGGATAATCCATCCGTTTTCCGAACTTCTCCACGCCGTCCAATCTGTGGTTCTGTTCCAGCAGACTGAATAGTGTGTCCATCGGACGAAAGCCGCCCTCATGGAGACTAGCATTGATATCCTCCAGAAGACCCTCGATCGGTGCCAACAACTGCGGATCACGCAGGTCAGGGAATCGCCCCGTTCTCTCGATGATCTGCTCCTGCTCCTGCTCCGGGAACAGTTCAATGCGCTCTTGCAGTGCCAAGGTCGAGGTCGAGTAAATCTCAATCGTCGGATAGCCCTGGATCACCGGATCTCCGCCCTTGTAGAGGATGGCTATCCGCGAGTGGTCGGATGACAGCGCTGGGAAACCATTATTGATCAGTCCCCCATTCACGACGATCAGGGTAACGCCCGGAGGTAGGTCATCGCGCCATTCGCCCAACCATATTTGGGACAGGGCCGGCTCGTCGGCCACCACATCCTCGCTGCAAGGGTCGCTCGCCACGGCCACAATCGCCAGCAGCCACAACATCATGACAAACATCTGCGGAACCCATAGTTCGCGCCGGAGTACGGCGATGCGGGTTGGCATCACGGGTCGCCCAAGCGTTTCAGGAACCACCGTTCCGGCTGCTCGCAACCATGTATTGAGGAGGAGAAAGTCATACGGAGGACTGCGATCCGAAGCTCAGGTTCGTACCAGGCCTGTCGGGGATTGCCGCCCCAACCGCACTGGCCTTCAGGTCCGTAGGGTTCCACACCGCTCGGCATCTCCATATTCAGTTCGATCTGGCCGGTGGACAGGGACGTGATGGTCAGGGCCCGTCTGTTCGCGCTACTCGGATAATCCATCCGTTTTCCGAACTTCTCCACGCCATTCAATCTGTGGTCGCGTTCCAGCCTGAACAGCGTCTCCATCGGACGAAAGCCGCCCTCCCGGAGACGAGCGTTGATCTCGTCCAGAAGACTCTCGATCCGCGCCAGCAACTGCGGATCACGCAGATTGGGGGATCGACGCGTTCTGTCGATGATCTGTTGCTGCTCATGCTCCGGAAACAGTTCGATGCGCTCCTGCAACTCCAGGGCTGCCGTCGAGTGAATCTCAAATCGCGGGTAGCCTAATTCCAACGGATGGCCCGCGAAATACAGGAGTGCGATCTGCGAGCGGTCGGCGGACAACGCCGGAAAGGCGTTGTTGATCAGTCCGCCGCCCGCGACGACCCGGCTGACAGTCGCTGGCAGGTCATCGCGCCATTCGCCAAACCAAATCTGGGACAGGGCCGGCTCGTCGGCCACCACATCCTCGCTGCAAGGTTCGCTCGCCATGGCTGGGATCGCCAGCATCCACAGCAACACGGCAAGAAGTGAGGACGCCGCCAGACCGCGCGGCAAGCCGTTCGGGTTCGTCATGCGTGCGTTCATGGCAGGGGCAGCCCGGTGACCGTACCACTCGCACCGAAGGTGCCGACAACGCCCGATTGACTGGGAATGCCGCCCAGGCCGCCGAGCAGACTCGCGCCCGAAGCCGACAGGCGGACCCGGTACAGTGGTATGCCGTTCGCATCGCGCGCCTCGATCACTTGCCCGACTGTGATTCGGCCAGTTGAACAGTTGTTGTCACCTGCCTGCATTGGGTCACCCGCCGGGAATCCGCGAATCTCATGCGTATTGACATGCTGGCTCGGCGCTGGGTTCAGTACGCCACCAGTCAGGATGAAACTGCCCGCGTCGCCGCCCGCACCGCCGTTGCCGTTGGACGAACCGAACCCACCATGTGCCCCGCTCGCGGTGCAGACGACTTGTGACTGTGTGCCGCCGTCAATAAAGAACGCATGCCTGAGCGTCTCGATTTCGGCCCCGGTGGCGATATCGATATCGCGCAGCGTCAGCCGGGTAGTGCTGTCCAGATTGATCTGTACGTTGCCACCGTTTCCGGCCGGTCCACCATGACGGGGAAGGGCCGACTGACCCCAGCCGCCCATGCCGCCAGCCGTCAGAAAGCCACGCTGGAAGCCGGGTTGAGACGCTGTCGTCCACTTGCGGACTCGCTCACCGGATGCAGGACTGCTGACGTCGATACTTGAGCGGGTAAACGGTGGTGGCGGCGGCAGGAAGTCCCCCGCCCACCTGCCAGGCTCGAGCAGGATCGGATCAATCGGGCCGGAGCGCCAGGGTGGAACGGTGGCGTTACCGATCACCGGACCGATGCCGCCGCCGAGAAACACCTGGCTCTGGCCGACCTGGATCGTGACATCCCCGCCGTCGCCCCCCTTCGGGCCGCCGCCCGGCAGGGTGAGGTCGGCGTAATCGGCGTCGCCGCCGCGCGTGTACAGCGTCGGCGCCAGCATGAGGCCGGGATGGGCATAGACGAACTCGACGTTGCCGCCGTGCCCGCCGTCCGGCGTACCGGAAACGCCGTCCTCGCCACGCGCGTCGATCAGACCCTGGACGATTGGAACCCCGCGTGAGTAGACGGTCAGGTCGCCGCCATTGCGGCCATTGCGGGCGACGATCCGGCCCCTGGGCGACACGTAGAATGTGCCGGTCAGCCGGAACTCGACATCGTCGGTAAGATTCAGCGTGCCGTCGATGATGACGTCGGTGTACGCGTGCATCGGGCCGGCCAGGCTCACGGTGGTACCCGGCGCGACAATCAGTGGTCCCGGCCCGAGCAAGGCCGGCTCGTTCTGCTGCCAGCGCGTCAGCTCCTGCGTGCCGACCTCGCTGGCGACCAGCGCCGCATCCTCACTCAGCGTCACCAGGCCGCCGGCACCCGCGAGTCCGAACTCGAAGGCGTCGCCGCCGTGGGTATTGATGATGCCGGTGTGCTGGCCATCGCGGTCCAGGACGGCGATCGCGTCCAGCAGTACGTCCATCAGGGCTGGGGCATTGGAACTGCCCACGGAAAGCGGTCGTTCGGCCACTTCAGGCCGACTTGAATCGCGGCAATCAATGCCAACGAGCTCAGGTTTGATAAACCCGGAATCCATGAAGGTGCCGGACGGATCGCATTTGTCGGGATCCAGATCAACGTGGGCGACGATGCGATCCCCACCCTGACCGATGTCGACGCGATTGCGGCTCACCAGGCCCGTCGCTGGATCGCGTTGCGGCCTGGGTAAGGCATACTGGTCCATCAGGTAGTCCACCAGCCGGATCAATGCCGCGATTTGGCGACCGTCATACGGTTCGCCGACGTTGAGGTACAGCTCGATGCCGATGGTGTTGGCGTTGGTCAACCCTAAGCTGCCGGCGCCGGCGTGCTCAGGCGAATGTAGATCATCAACCAATTGGACGATCTCGCCGTTCCGGTCGATGTAATAGTGGGCGAAGAATCGAACGCAGGCGTCCATGGCCCAGGCCACGGGACCGGAGAAAACGCCCTGATGGTTGCCGCCGTTGGAGCTGTGGGCGACGATTCCATCGATCTGGCCTGCGGTCCTCGTGGCAAGTGCAAGCTGCGTGTTGTTGTTGTTTCTGCACTGATGAACCTGCGGACGGGTGCTGCGCAGGCTGGGTGGCCGCAGCACCTCGATCTCAGCGTTGGGGGAGGTCAGCGTCACCTGCGAGACCAGGAATCCGATGTATGTACCGGCGGGCGTATAGTGGGAGAAGGTCGAGATGAACGCTGAGAGCAGGCGATTTTCGGTGTCCAGGCGCTGGCCGCTGTCGGACATCGGTTCGTTGTCGCCGGTTTCATCATTGCCGAGCATGTGGAACTCGGGCCAACTGTCGTCCTGACGATAGATCCTGATTCCCCCTTCCTCAAATTCCGGTGGCAGCAGGCTGGGGTCGTAAGGAATAACGATCTGCGCCGGACGCTGGAAGACCTGTCCGCTTGGGGTCAGCTGGTAGACCCCGCCAGCCACCTCGGCGGTCGGCGGCACGACCGATCCTGGCGGCAGTCCGACTTCTTCGATGGCGATGGTCGCTGCTGTGTCCAACGCATCAGGCGGAATCAGCACAACAGCCCCATCAGGCAATCCCACCGCGCCACCATCCGGGCCGATCTCGGCCTCACTCTCCAGTTCTCCTGTTGCAACGATGGTCATTGAATCGGAATCACTGATAATTCCGTTCTGAAAAACCGCCAGTTCAATTTCGTAGGTGCCCGCCTGGTCGGCGATAAATATCGGCTCGGTGGTGGCGTCATCAAAGAGCCTGGTGCTGCTACCGGCAGGCTGACTGACCAGGCTCCACAAGAACAAAATATCGCATTCCGAACCAGTGGAACCGCTTCCATCCAGAAACACCGGGACGCCAACTTCGACCTGAAGATCGTCTCCGGCATCCGCTACAGCAATCTCGGGACATTCGAACCGATCATGGAAAACCGGGTCTTGCTCCGGGTCACCGTGGATACTGGCAGAATCCGCAAGGGCTGGAAGCAGTGCGGGAAATAACAACAGAACAGATATCGTGAATATGCGCAAAACCAACATCCTTCCCTCCAAAGCCTAATGTACAAAAAGCAGACCCCCAGCTCTGCGGGAGAGGCTTTCTCAGTTTGATGGTTCCGGAAGCCCCATGAAGACTCCAAAATATGAGCCGCTATAGCGTATCACGATCAGCCGGCTTTAATCACCATTTGCTGCGGCATTGCCATGCCCCGTATCTGCTGCGTTTCGCTGGATCGCACATCCTCGCCGCATTCGCCGGCACCGACTACCCGCCAGAGGTTTCCTAGCCCGAGTTTACCGCCTATTTTGCAAAAACACTGCTCCATCATGGTCTTAC
>CAZFYM010000066.1:0-12231 GCA_964523755.1 uncultured Wenzhouxiangella sp.
TCGGCCCCGGCGAGCCCTCGACTTTCTTCTTACCTCTCACCCTCTCACCCTCTTCCCCTCTTCCCCTCTTCCCCTCTTCCCCTCCGCGCTCTCCGCGAGAGACAGCCTTTGATCTGCAGAAATCCTTTCAATCCTCCAAGCTCAAGCCCAGTCGAGTGGCATGTGCCACTCGCAGAAAATCGGCATAGACCGTTCCTGGTGAGCTGTCCAGGTCGTTCAGCAAACTGTTGCGCAAGGCACGGCAGCTCTGAACCAGTTGATCTGCGCCGGCATAGGCACCGGCACCGGCCCACTGGTGCAATCGGGCAGCGACCTTTTCATAGTCACCTTTGACAATCATTCGATCCAGCTCTTCAAGGCCCACTTGCAGTTCGCCGACCAGCATGGACTGGAGTTTCCTTGCCAATGCTGCATCGTCGTTGGCAGCGGCCAGCGCCCGCTCCTGGTTGATCAGGAGGTCCCTGGGGTCAGTGTGTCTGGCATTGCGATCTGTCAGTCGGCCGTGTCGGGCGACATCACTGATGGCTGCGATCAAGTCGGTCAGCGTGATCGGCTTGGTCAGACAGTCGCCAAAGCCGGCTGCCTTCAATCGGGCGCGTTCTTCGGGACGCGTATCGGCGGTCAGGACGATGATCGGGGCTTGTGCCGACGGGCTTTTTAGCGCACGGATTCGTTCACTGGTTGTCAGACCATCCATGTTTGGCATGTGCAGATCCATCAGGATCAGGTCATACTCGGCACTCTGACATTGTTCGATCGCTTTTTGACCGGACTCGGACAAATCCACTTGACGAACCAGGCCGCGCAGTCCGGCATGCAGGAATTCGCGGTTGATTTCATGGTCATCAACAACCAGGATGCGAAGCGGAGCGAGCGTGGTTTGAAATTCTGATGATGACATTCGGCCACCATAACCGGTTCCAGCGCCTGAGCCAACTGTTGCTGCTGCTATTGCTGGCCGGGGGGCTGCAGGGTGCCGAGCTGGTGATCAGCAGTGGCCCCGGTCGGGCAGGGCCTGTGCAATGGCAGGCGATCTTGCTCGACTACCGTCCGGCGATGGCTAATCAGTCTGGTTGGCGGGCTGAGGTGAAAGGTCTTCGGTTGGGTGCGGATTGGTACCTGGGAGAGTTTGAGTTGCATTGTCGCCGTTCGGAGCTGGCCGCCGCGCCGGCCTGCGCCGATGGCCGGGTCACCTGGCAAATGCCGGATGGACCAGCGTTGTCAGCCAGCGTGAACTTTGCTCCGGTCGCCGAAGGATGGGAGCTTGAACTAACCACCGGGGCGTTGTCCTTGTCCGGTCTGTTCAACAGCGATCAGCCCGATGCCAGCCAGTTGGTGCTGGAATTGAACGGCTTCGATCTGCAAACCCTGCCTGAGGCGGTTTTGGCCTCGGTTTCAATGAACCTGCTGGTCGGTGACCTTAGCGGAACGCTTGTTTATCATCAGGGCCAGATCAACGCGGCCGTTGATTTGACCCAAGGCGGGTTTGACGGCTTTGATGGCCAGGTGGCCGGGGACGGGTTGGACCTGTCCCTGGAGCTGGCCGGGCAGCTCGTGAACTGGCTGCCCAGGGCGACATTGACGATTTCCCAGCAGGCCGGTGAGCTGCTGGTCGGATCACTGTACTTGCCGTCTCCCGAAGAACCGCTGACCCTGCTGATGGAGTTCGACTGGCAGGCTGTCGGTCGGTTGATGATTGATTCGATCAGACTGAATGATCCCAATGCACTGGACATCGCGGCCAGTGCCGAACTGAAGCAAGTCGAGCAGACCTGGCAGCTTGCGCGACTCGATATAGATCAAGCCGAGTTAAGCCTGCCGCTGGGATGGCAGCGATGGGCCGATGGGCATGCCGCCGCCGCCGGGTTTGGTGGTCTGGAGGCATCCGGTCGTCTGCTGACCCACCTGTCATGGCGTGACGGCGCGCTGGTTAGTCAGAATGCTTTGCTCGACAACCTGGCACTGCGTGATCCGGGCGGGCGGTTTGCACTGCATCCTGCCTCCGGCGAGGTGATCTGGCGTGATGGCAGCCTGCAGGCCAGCGTGGATCTGGAGGGTCTGTCATTGTTTGGTCTGCCGCTGGGTGCCACACAACTGCGAGCCGGCAGCGTGCCGGACGGCTTTGTTCTGCTTGAGCCGCTACGCCTTCCGTTACTGGATGGCGCACTGGTTATTGATCGACTGCTGATCGAAACGGCGGGCGAACAAAGCGGTATTGATCTGGATGCGCGAATTGAGCCGCTGGATTTGCAGCAGCTCACCCGGCTGTTGGGATTTCCCGAGTTCCGGGGCCAGCTTGCCGGTGAATTTCCGGGGGTAACACTGGATCGGGATTTACTCGAATTTACCGGGGGCATCGATATCGATGCGTTTTCCGGACAGATACGCCTCGACAATCTGTCGGTTGAACGTCCGTTCGGTTCACTGCCGGCACTGGCGGCCCAGGTCGAGATCCATCGCCTGGACCTGCTGGAACTGACCGGCGCGTTCAATTTTGGCCGCATGGAGGGCCAGGTGTCGGGCTGGATGCGTGACTTGCGCCTGCTTGACTGGCGACCGGTGGCCATGGATACCCGATTATTTACTCACGAAGATGCGCCAAGCCGCCGCATTAGTCAGCGTGCCGTCGACAACCTGTCCAATCTGGGCGGTGGTTTCGGGGGCGCGCTGATCGGCGGCACCATACTCGGTTTTTTCGAGGATTTCCCGTACCGCCGCGCTGGCCTGGCCTGCCGCCTGTCAAACAATATCTGCCACATCGACGGCGTTGCCCCGCACGAGTCTGGTGGCTTCTATATCGTCGAAGGCCGGCTGCTGCCCAGGCTGGATATCATCGGCTACCGCCGCCTGGTCGACTGGCCCCAGCTACTGGCCCGACTGGAAGCGGCAACAAGGTAAAAACAAGGGTTCAGGTTTCAGGAAAAGCACAGTCAAAACCATTCCTCTCGCGGAGCGCGCAGAGGCGCAGAGGAAGGCAAATCCAAAATCTATCCCTAAGTCCTTCTTTGACTTTCTCTGCGACTTTGCGTGCTCCGCGAGAAAAATGATCTTGGTTTTTGCTTCTGACTTTGCTTTTCCCTGAACCCTTCAGTCGTCGTCCTCGACGACTGGCTTCACCATCACCTTGCGAATGCGTTTGTCGACCATATCGACGATGGTGAAGATCTGGTCGCCGATGCGCAGGCTGGTGCGGCCGTCAGGAATGGATTCCAGTTGTTCTAGAATCATGCCGTTGACGGTTTTGGCACCGGCCGTGGACAGGTTCCAGTCCAGGCGTCGGTTGAGCATGCGCACGGTGGTTGCCCCGTCGATGATCCAGGTGCCGTTTTCCTGCTGGCGCATGCGCTTCTGGCGGGTGCCGCCTTCGGTGGTGTACTCGCCGACAATTTCTTCCAGAATGTCATCCAGCGTTACCAGGCCCTGGATGTCGCCGTATTCATCCACGACCAGTCCCATGCGTCGCTCACGTTCCTGGAATTCCAGCAGTTGCTGAGTCAGCGCCGTGCCTTCGGGAATGAAATAGGGTTGACGGATCGCCTTCATCAGCGATTCCAGATTGAGCCGGTTCTGGGCCAGTTGGGTGACGACGGTACGGATGTGCAAAAGCCCGACCATATTGTCGAGATCACCGCGCCAGACCGGCATGCGGGTGTACAGACTTTGTGTCAGGGTCTGGACGATATCGTCCCAGTCGCCGTCCAGGTCCAGCCCGACAATATCCTGGCGCGGCACCATCACATCGTCGACCTTGCCATGCTCCAGGTCGAGAATGTTGAGCAGCATTTGTTGATGGTTGAGTGAAATATGCCGCCCGCCTTCCTTGACCAGCGAGCGCAATTCCTCGCGGCTGAGTGAATCGTGGTGTCCGACGGCCTTGCGAATACCGAACACACGCAACAGTGCCGAAGCCAGCAGATTGATGACCCAGACGAACGGATAAAGAATTTTCAGCAGCGGCGTGAGGATATAGCTGGCCGGGTAGGCGATCCTGTGCGGATGCATGGCGGCCACGGTTTTTGGCGCAAGCTCGGCAAAAATCAGGATGATGGCGGTCAGTGCGAGGGTGGCGATCCAGATACCGGCCTCGCCAAATAAACGAATGGCAATAACGGTGCCAATCGAGGCGGCCATGATATTGACCAGGTTGTTGCCCAGCAATATCAGGCCAAACATGCGATCCGGCTGAGCCAGCAGGGCCTGGGCCAGGCGTGCGCCACGGTGGCCACTGTCGGCCTGGTGGCGAAGCCGGTAGCGATTCAGTGCGACCAGGCCGGTCTCGGAGCTGGAAAAAAATGCCGACAACACAATCAGTGCGCCCAGAATCAGAAACAGCGTCGATAGCGGAATTTCGGTCATTGGCGAAATGTCACTGCAGGACTCTCGTCAGACCATGATCGGTCAAGCATCACTTCGAGCACCAGTTTGCTGCCGAAATAGGCGAGCACCAGAGCGAACATGGCCGCCAGTGTCCATTGAATGGCCCGTCGGCCGCGCCAGCCATACCACCAGCGCCCGAACAGCAGCAGCCCGAACAGCAGCCAGGAGACAAGTGACAGCACGGTTTTGTGGACCAGATGCTGGGCCATCAGGTTGTCGACAAACATCAGGCCGGTCACAAGGCTCAGGGTCAGCACCATCCAGCCGGCCATGATCAGATTGAACATTACCGCTTCGAGCATGCTCAACGGCGGCAGCATTTCAAGTTGGCGGATGGTGCGCGGATGGCGCAGCAGGTAGTCTTGCACCGCCAGCATCACTGCATTGATGGCAGCAATGCTGAGCAGGCTGTAGGCCAGTAGCGAGCTGAATACGTGCATTTCCAGACGCGGCGAAAGCGTGTTCAGAATCAGTGGTTCGCTGCCGACCAGCCACAGCAGGGCAACCGTAACGGCCGCACCGGGAAAGGCCACAATGCCGGCTTCGAGGACCCGTGATCGCAATGCACTGACCAGCAGCACCACCACAATCATCCAGGCGGCGACGGCCAGGGTGTTGAAGAAATTGACGTCCCAGCCGGCCGGATTGTTCAGAACCTGCCACAACAGCACGGCATGAAGGGTGGCAGCAACCATGACCAGCACCACGCCGCTGACCCGAAGAACCGGTTTGCCATTGAGAAAACCCAGGGCCAGCGCCAGGCCCGAGGTCAGGTAAGCCAGCACGGTCAGCGGAGCGATCATTGAAAGGGATTGCACTAAAAGCAGCCTGCTGCGAAGTCAAACACCACAACAGTATAATGTCTTACTGGAACAACCTTAAGACAAAGTCATTGACCCATGTTTGACCAACTGAGTAAACGCCTGACCGGTTCACTTGAGCGCATTCGCGGTCGTGGCAAGCTGACCGAAGACAATATCCGTGAGGCCATGCGCGAAGTGCGCATCGCACTGCTGGAGGCCGACGTCGCGTTGCCGGTGGTCAAGGATTTCATTGCCCAGGCGACCGAACGGGCAGTGGGTCAGGAAGTCATCGGTAGTCTCAGGCCGGGCCAGGCGCTGGTCAAGGTTGTTCACGAGGAGCTCAAGCGGGTGCTGGGGGGCGATCATGCCGAACTCAGGCTCGACCAGACCGCACCGGTGGTGATCTTGCTGGCCGGCTTGCAGGGTGCCGGTAAAACCACCACCGCCGGCAAGCTGGCCCGTCTGATCCAGGAGCGCCACAAGAAGAAAGTCCTGCTGGCCAGTTGCGATATCTACCGCCCGGCCGCGATCGACCAGCTGGAAACGTTGGCCGGGCAGGTCAATGCCGGGTTCTTTCGCTCCGAGCGCAGCGATGATGCCGAGGCGATTGCACGCGAGGCGCTGGACCAGGCCAGGCGACAATTTTTCGATGTACTGATTGTCGATACTGCGGGCCGCCTGGCAATTGACGAGATGATGATGGACGAGATCCGGCGGGTCAACGCCGCGATCAATCCGGCTGAGGTACTGTTCGTGGTCGATTCCATGACCGGCCAGGATGCGGCCAACACCGCCCGTGTCTTCCACGAGGCCCTGCCGTTGTCCGGCGTGGTACTGACCAAAACCGACGGCGATGCGCGGGGTGGAGCCGCGTTATCGGTTCGTCAGATTACCGGCGCGCCAATCAAGTTTCTCGGTACCGGTGAAAAGCTCGACGGCCTGGAGCCGTTTCATCCGGACCGCTTGGCCTCGCGCATTCTGGGTATGGGCGATGTGCTCAGCCTGGTCGAGGAGGTTGAGCGCAAGGTGGACCAGGCCCAGGCCAGAAAACTGGCCGGCAAGGTCGGCAAGGGCTCACGCCGCTTCGGCATGGATGATCTGCGCGACCAGCTCAAACAGATGGAAAGCCTCGGCGGCCTGGGCTCACTGATGGACAAGCTGCCGGGCATGAACAAGTTGCCCGAGGCGGCCAGGGCCCAGATGGACGACCGCCAGACCCGGCGCATGGTGGCCATCATCAACTCCATGACCCCCAATGAACGCCGCTACCCCGACATCATCAAGGGATCACGCAAGCGCCGCATCGCCGCCGGCTCCGGCGTTCAGATCCAGGATGTCAACCGCCTGATGAAACAGCACAAGCAGATGCAGAAAATGATGAAAAAAGTCGGCAGCAAGGGTGCCATGGCCAAAATGATGAAACGTCTGCCCGGCGGCGGTGGCTTTCCCGGTATATGAGCCATTGGCTTAAAAGATCAAACCTGTATTTCTCGCAAAGCGCGCGGAGACGCAGAGGCTAAAATCAATAGCTGAAGCCGTCGGGGTGACACCCCCGGCGGTCCATGTAACGGCATCGTCATCGACTGAAAGTCAGGCCGACAGGAGACCAATGATGAGCGCGATCACCAAACTGCTGGTATTCGGAGCAACGGGGACCCAGGGGCATCCGGTTGTGGATGCGGGTCTGGAGGCCGGGCTGCAGGTGTTTGCCGCCACGCGAGAGCCTGACGATGCCGCCGAGGTGCTGTCCAGCCGGGTGCACCTGCTCCAAACCGACCTGCTGGACGGCGAATCAGTGAGCGAGGCCATGGCCCAGGTCGACGCGGCGTTTTTCCATCTGCCCGCTCTGCCGGACGCTGCCCAGGCCATGAGCATGGTCGACAACGTCATCCGGGCGGCAAAAACCACCCGATTGAAGCGAATGGTGTTCACCACCAGCGGATACTGCGGCGATGACATGCCACCAGGCGATTTCGTCACTGGCCTGAGATTGGCCAGTGCGGCCTTTCTCAACAGCGGCATCGACACTGTCGTCCTGCGACCGACTCTCTACCTTGCCAACCTGGTCTGGCCGCATCTGATTCGCCAGATCCGCGAATACGGCACGCTCAGCTATCCGCCGATCAGCGCCAGGCGTCGCCTGAACTGGACCGCCACCGAAGACCAGGGCCGCATCGCCGTGGCCTGCCTGGAGGCTGATGTTGTTGGGCAAACCCTGGATATTGCCAGTCCCGAAGCGGTCACCGCTCCCGAACTGTGCCAGATGCTGGCCAGGGTGTACGACCGCGAGGTTCACTTCGCTCCCCAGACCATTGATGAGTTCGCCGACACGCTGACTCACCTGTCCGGCAGTGCCCAGATCGGCCGAGCCATCTCCGCGCTGTATGCCGGCATCGAGCAACTGCCCGACAATGGCCCCCGGGTAGACACCAAAGCCCTGGAAAGTCGCCTGAACATCAAACTGACCCCGGTCAGCCAATGGGTACAAGAGCGCCTGGGCGCCCTGGTCGATCTCTACGGCTAAAAAAGCGCCGTCAGTCCACCGACCCCCGAAGACTGACGGCTGAGTTCCCTAGCCCTGAAATCGGGCTTGTCCCTACGAAACCACGACGACCGGACAGGCCGCATGCCGAACCAGCGCATCGCTGACACTGCCCAGCAACATCTGCCGAACCGGCCCACCACCTCGGCGGCCAACAAACAGCATGGGTTTGTCGCAGTCATCGAGGTAACGCAGCAAGGCATTGACCGGATCTCCGCCCAACAGTACCGGCTCGACATCGACGCGGCGTTGGCCGGCCCGCTGCAGCGCCCGGTCCAGTAACGCCGCACCCATCTCGTATTCCGGTATGCCACCGGCGGCCTTCTGAATCTCTGCCAGGTCCAGTCGTCGAACCTCCGCACCGTGATCGGTCCGGCTTCGCGCCACATGCACCAGACGCACCGGCAGCTTCAAGGTTTCGGCCATCTCCAGGCCATAGTCCAGTGCGCGTCCCGCGCTGCCAGCATCATCAATGGCAATTGTGATCGAAGTTGCCGAAAACTCCATGACGCTTCCGCCCAGATAATCGCGTGTCTGCCCAACAGTCTATCCAGACCGCAGCCAACCCGCATTGATTCCGATCAAATCCCTCAATTTGACTGGAACAATCCCTCGCCCGGCGCTGAATGACAGGAAGACCAAACATCGTGTTACCGATACCCCAAAGTGTCTGGACTGGTCGGGCGACCCGGTCCAGTTTGTATTATGGATTGATACGTTTCAAATGCTGGCCAACCACCAGCCAGGACCCAAGGATGCCGAACAGGCCGCTGCCTATGATCAGCAGGGTGGTGACCTCGATTGAGGGAGCGGATAGGGCGAAACCGGCATCGTAACTGCCGCTCAAGGAGGCGATGGGGCCGGACAGGGCAATCAGACCGACCCGGACCAGCAGCCAGGCCAGCGTGCCGCCCAGTAGTCCGTACCAAAGCCCGGTGTAGAGAAAGGGGCGGCGTATGAAACCCGGGGTAGCGCCGACCAGGGCCATGACCTCGATTTCCTCGCGCCGGTTCTGGATATCCATGCGGATGGTATTGGCGATGATAAAGGCCACGCCGATGGCAAACAGGGCGGCCAACAGAATCACCAGTTGACCGATCACGGCGACCATCGCATCCAGTCTTTCCAGCCACTTCAGATCAACCACCACGGTTTCCACGCCGCTCTCGCGCTCCAGGCGGTTGACCAGGGTGGAAATGGCGGTACCGCTTTCGGGGGTGATTTCCAGTACCCAGGGCAGCGGATTCTCGGGCAGGGTATCGGTCAGATCATCCAGATCAAGCTGGCCCGATATTTCCGCCAGGCCGGCTTCCGGGCTGATCGGATCGACCGCGGCAATCTCGTCCCACAGGGTCAGACGGGAGGCCATGCGCAAGGCGCTGCTTTCGTCAGTGTCGTTCTTCAGAAACACCGACAAGGTGTCCAGGCGTTCCCAGTTGTCACTGATGCGCTGGACGTTATCCAGCGTGACATGCAGCGCCGTGGGCAGTGTCAGCGCGACCGCCAGCACGATAACGGTCATGCTGGAGGCGATGGGCTGGCGTGTCAGTGAGCCGAGCGAAGACAGCAGGCTGAAGGCGTGACGACGGCCCCAGGCCCGAAAGCCGGCGGCACCGGGAATGCCCTCGACGCCGGCGCGCTTGCTAGAACGAGCCACGGATACCTCCGGTCATCGTCTCGCGTGCCGGCAGGTCATTGACCATCTGCCCGTCCTTGAGCACCAGCACGCGCTTGCCGAGCCGGCGAATCAATTCCAGGTCATGGCTGGCGATCAGAATCGTCACACCGAGCTCGTTGAGCTGAAGAAAATAATTCATCAGCTCGGCCGACATGTCCGGGTCGAGATTGCCGGTGGGTTCGTCGGCCAGCAGCAGGGGTGGCTTGCCGATAATGGCCCGGGCAATACCGACCCGCTGCTGTTGTCCACCCGACAGCATCGGCGGATACATTTTTTCCTTGTCGAGCAGGCCGACCTTGTCCAGTGCGGCCCGGACCCGGCGCTGGATCTCGCCATACGACACCCCGGCAATCATCAGCGGCAGCGCGACATTGTCGAACACCCGCTTGTCGGACAGCAGGCGATGGTCCTGGAAAATTACGCCGATGCGGCGGCGCAGATAGGGAATATGGCGCCGCGCCAGTTTGCTGACATTGCGCCCATCGAACAGCACCTGGCCACGACTGGGGCGTTCCAGCAAGGCAATCAAACGCAGCAAGGTTGACTTGCCGGCTCCCGAATGTCCCGTCAGAAATGCCAACTCACCTTTCTCCAGCGCGAAATTGACATCACTCAGGGCCTGAATGCCCCCAGGATAGCGTTTGGCGACATGCTCGAAGCTGATCATGACAATAACTGGCTCATGTTCAGGATGGGCAGCATGATGGCCAGGACGATATAGAGGACCATCATTCCGACGATCAGGATCAGGGCCGGTTGCATGATGGCCAACAGTACGGCGGTGGCTGATTGCAGTTCACGTTCCTGGATATCGGCGGCGTGTTCGAGCATGGGGGCGAGTTCGCCGCTGCGTTCACCGCCGCTGATCAGACGCCGGGCCATCGGCGGCAGCCAGGAGGAAGCCTGGAGACTGCCTGACAGTGACTGGCCTTCGCGGACCTGGGCGGCGGCACGTTCGATGTCGCGCTGAACCACCCGGTTGGTCACCACACTGCCGGCCACTTGCAACGCTTCGACCAGCGGCACCGCGCTGTTGGTCAGGATCGCCAGGGTGCGGGTGAAAGTGGCAGTCTGGCGAGCGCGAATCATGCGCCCCAGCGCCGGAGTTCTGAGCAACATTTGATCCATGGTCAGCCGTGGCCCCGGGCTGCGCCAGGCCGCGACCAGTGCGGTGCCGAGTAAAACGAGTGCAATCAACAGCCACAAACCGTAGTTCGAGACCAGGTCGGAAATTGCCAGCAGGCTCAAGGTAATCAGCGGCAGCTCCTGGCCGGCGGTTTCGAACACCCCGATCACGCGCGGAACGACAAAGCCGATCAGCCCCCAGACCACGGCAATGGCAATCACCGCCAGCAGCAGGGGATAAATCAGGGCCAGGCCGATGCTGCGCGCGGTTTCCTCGCGCTGTTCGGCGTAGTCGGCCAGGCGAGCCAGTACGGTTTCGATCTGGCCGGCCCGCTCTCCGGCCGCGACCGATGCGCTGTAGAGCCGGGGAAACAGGGCCGGGTGCTCGGCCATCGCGACGGAGAGACTCTGACCTTCCATGACCCGGGCCCGGATGGCACCGAGCTGGCGACGCTGGGCGCTGGAATCGGTCTGTTCGACCAGCACACTCAGCACTTCTTCCAGGGTCAGTCCGGCACGCAGCAGCGTGGCGAGTTGACGCAGCAGCAGGGCCCGCTCCCGGCCCTGGGAGCGAAATGAGAAGTCACTTCTGGAAGTTGATTCAACCGATTGAATATCAATCGGGAAAAGCCCGCGCTCTCGCAGTTGAGAACGCGCTGCGCGGGCGGTATCCGCCTGGATGACGCCACGCGATGTCTTGTTGTCGGCATCCAGTGCCTGGTATTCGAAAGCCCCCATGGTTCAGGCCGTTCTGGTGACTCGCAACACCTCTTCCAGCGAGGTGATGCCGTTCAGCGCCTTGCGCCAGCCATCTTCGACAATGGCCGGAGAAAGTTCGCGCGCCAGGCGTTCGAGTTCATGCTCGCTGGCACCGTCATGAATACGGTCCCGGAGCCGCTCATTGACCGGCACCAGTTCGTAAATACCGGTCCGACCCTTGTAGCCTGAGGTTCCGGTCGGCAGCTCGTCTTGGGGCCGGTACAAGGTCGCGTCGCCGCGATTGCCCAGGCCCATGCGACCCAGTTCCTCGGCGCTGATGGAATAGGTTTCGCACAAGTCCCGATCCAGCACCCGCACCAGGCGCTGGGCCAGCACGCCGATCATGCTGGAGGCGAGCAAAAATGGCTCGATGCCCATATCGACCAGGCGGGTAATGGCACCGACTGCGGTATTGGTATGAAGCGTCGACAGCACCAGGTGGCCGGTGAGGCTGGCCTGAACCGCAATCCGGGCGGTTTCGAGATCGCGAATTTCGCCAACCATGACCACGTCCGGGTCCTGGCGCAGAATGGCGCGCAGGCCGCGCGCGAAGGTCAGGTCCACCTTGGGATTGACCTGGGTCTGGCCGATACCATCCAGGTCATATTCAATCGGGTCTTCGACCGTCATGATATTGCGGCTGCGGTCATTCAGTCGCAGCAGGGCCGAATACAGCGTGGTTGATTTGCCCGAGCCGGTCGGGCCGGTGACCAATAAAATGCCATGGGGACGGGTGATCAATTGGGCCATGCGCGCTTCGGTATCCGGGTCCATGCCCAGTTCGGCCAGGTCAAGACGACCGGCCTGCTTGTCCAGCAGCCGCAGGACGACGCGTTCGCCATGGTTGGAGGGCAGGGTGGAAACACGCACATCGACCGGGCGACCGGCGATGCGCAGGCCGATTCGGCCATCCTGTGGAACGCGCTTTTCGGCAATATCGAGTCGGG
>CAZFYM010000066.1:12241-18424 GCA_964523755.1 uncultured Wenzhouxiangella sp.
CATGACCTTGATGCGCGAGGTAATCAGGCCGGCCAGGCCGCGCGCCGGGGCCATCACTTCGCGCAGCACGCCATCGACTCGGAATCGGATTGAAAAGCGGTCCTCGAAGGGCTCCAGGTGAATATCCGAGGCATTTTCGCGAATTGCCTGGGTCAGTACTCCATTGATCAACCGGATGATCGGCGCATCGTCCTCACTTTCCAGCAGGTCGGCGGTTTCAGGCAGGTCGTCGGCCAGGCGTGCCAGATCCAAATCCTCGCCCATGTCTTCGGCGACCTGTCGGGCGGCCTCATCACCGGTCTCATAGAGCCGGGTGACCAGCTTGTCGAAATCGGCCGCTGGCAGGCGCTCCACAATGACCGGGGCACTCAGGCGTCGGCGGACCTCCTGAACGGCGGCGACATCGACCGGCTCGCGCACGGCCAGGCGAATCTGGCCATCACTTGCCCGGCCGGAGACCGCAACTCCGCGGCGGCGGGCAAAGCCATAGGCCGGTCGAAAATCAGTTTCCATCCGGCGGTGACTGGAGGAAGGCATCGAGCTCGGGCAGCAAGGGCATGTCGTCGGGCCGGGTCAGTCCGGCCGGTCGCTCGCGCTGCAATAATTGCTGGTCCCGGATACTGGAATACTTGGCCCGGGTCAGGTCATCCATGATGGTGTCGTCGTGCAGAATCCGCGGGCGAATGAATACCATCAGGTTGCGCTTGATATTGCTGGTCGTGCGGTACTTGAACAGCTCGCCGAGAAGTGGAATCCGGCTCAGACCCGGCACACTCTCCATTTGCTCCTGAAGGTCATCACTGATCAGGCCGCCCAGTACCAGCATGGAATTGTCCCGCACCATGACGCGCGTCGTGATGGTGCGCTTGTTGGTGATCAGGTCAACGGCACCGGCTGACGGGGCCAGGGTTGAGACTTCCTGGCTGATATCCAGGATGATGGTGTCACCTTCGTTGATATGCGGGGTAACGTTGAGCTTGATGCCGATCTCTTCGCGATTGATGGTTTGAAACGGGTTGACCTGTCCATCGCCGCTGGCAATGCCCTGGGTCGAAAAACTGCCCGACAGAAAGGGCACTTCCTGACCGACGTTGATACTGGCCTGATGATTGTCCAGCGTAACGATGGAGGGCGTTGACAGCACGTTGGTGTTGGCGTCATTGGCCAGCGCCCGGGCCAGCGCACCGATCTCGAGAATTTCCACCCCCAGAAGACTGGTCGTGCCGCGCACGTAGCCCAGATTCAGGCCGGTACCCGGCAACAACAAGCCGTTTTCGCCCGCACTGCCAGCCGCGGCGCTGAGGTTGAGAATATTGCGCCCGCCGCTCTGGAAATTGGTGCCACCAAACAGACCGGAATCGCCGCTGGAAAAGGCCTGCCACTGAATGCCCAGCTCGCGGCTGGTATCGACGGCCACCTCGGCAATAATCGCTTCGACCAGCACCTGGGCCCGCCGGATATCAAGCTGGTTGACGACCGACTGGATACCGCGAAAAGCCGAGGGTGGGGCGGTCACTACCAGCGCGTTGGTTTCCTCGTGAGCCTGCAGGCGGATGGATTGCCCACCTTCCTCGCCAGACTGAATCAGTCCGTCCAGCACCGGCAGCAGACTCTCGGCGGTGGTGTAGCGCAGGTAAATGACCTGGGTGGATCCTTCGGATTCCAGCGGCGTGTCCAGATGGGTGATCAGGGTGCGCAAGCGCAGGCGCCGGCTGGGATCGCCGCCCAGAATGATTGAATTGGTGCGCTCGTCAGCCACGGCCGACTCCTGGCCATTGTCGGCATACACCCGGTTGAGCAGTCCAACAATATCGGACGAGTCGGCGTGGCGCAGGGCGATGACTTCGACATCCTGGTCGGTGACCGAATCCAGTCGCTTGATGATGGACTCGATCCGGTGGACATTTGAGGCCCGGTCGGCAATGATCAGGCTGTTCGAGCCTTCGTGATGCACCATGAAAGCGGATTGCGGCAACAGATTGCGCAGCAATTGGGAAATTTCGGACGCCTTGACATGCTCCAGCGAAATGATCCGGGTCACCGGTTCGTCACCGCTGCCGCGCATGTCATCTACCGGCACCCGCCCGTCCTGCCGGGCATTGACATCGGGCAGGATCCTGACCACATTACCGTCGGCCACAGCCGAGTAGCCATGCACCCGCAGGATCGACAGGAACATCTCGTAGACCTCGTCCGCTGCCAGGGGCTGGCTGGAGATCACCGTTACTCGACCGCTGACTTGCGGATCGACGATCATGTTCTTGCCGGTCATGTCGGCCACGGCGGTAATGAGGGAGCGAATATCGGCGTCCTTGAAATTCAGGACATGGCCATTGTCGTCCTGGGCCAGACCAGGCCGGGAAAGGGCAGCCAGGATGGCGAGGAAGGGGATCAGCAGATGCAGGCGCTGGGTCATGGGTTTTGCAGACTCCGGATGACTTGTTCAAGATCGGGCCTAAGGGTCATTTCCCGACCCTGGCGGTTAATGGTAATCGCGACTTCGCCGCGCTGTATCACATCGGCAAACAGGGCCTGGGCGGCCGCTTCGGATTCCAGCGGCTGACCATTGACAGCGGTGACGATATCGTTCATCTGCAGGCCAAGTTCGGTGAACAAGCGGGCATTACGGCCGGGCCGGACACGAAAACCGCCGCTGGAGACCGGCATGACCGAAATGCTGTTGGACAGGGCATTGGCATCGAGGCCGCTGGTACGGGCCACCTCGGGCAGCGAAGCGATACTGATCCCGGCCGGGGCCTGAAAACCCCGCAAGCCCGGAATCGGATTGACGTTGACCTGGGGTGCCAATCGATTGCTCGACGGGCTGGCCGCAGCCGTATTCCGGTCGCGATCCAGAGCGAGGATTTCATCTCGGCCATTAACCGAAATAATGACCTGCTGAGACTCGATGGATTCAAGCCGGGTGCCGTCGGGAAGTTCATCACCGGCCCGGTAGACGTTTTCCTGACCTTGACTGTCGGCAATCATGGCATAGCCGTTCTGGCCGCTGACGACACCCTTGAGGCGCAGGCTGGAACGGCTGACTGTGGTGACCGGACGAACCGGCGTGCTGGCCGAGCGGGATTCGCCGAACAACTGCCAGCGGAAATCGGTCTCATTGCTGGTGGTCTGAATCGCTCGTGGCACCGGGGGCACGGGTGCTGACGGGATATCGGGACCGGCGGCGATCAGCCAGATCATCCGGATGATCAGCCACAGGCCGACCAGCACAAGCAGGCTGGTGCTTGCCAGGGCCAGGCGGCCGGACCACTGGGATGAAAGTAACTGTGCCAAGGGGCTCCGTTCAGGTTGTGAAGGTGACCTGCCGGGAGATTAGCACAAGATCGAACGGTCGTCGGGCCGGTTCAACCGCGCCGCTGACGGCCACCGCTGCTCCGACCACCGCCACTGCGGCTCCGGCCGCGCTGCGGGCGTCGGTCATCGTCGGATTTCTTGCGCGGCGGCGGGTTTTTCAGCTTGGGCAGGGCGTCCGGATCATGCGACATCACTGGCAGCTCGATGCCAATATACTGCTCGATTTCGGGCAGGTGAAACGCATAGTCTTCGCAGGCGAAGCTGATCGCGTCTCCGCTGGCCCCCAGGCGTGCTGTTCGTCCAATGCGGTGAACGTAATCGGCGGCATCCTGGGGCAGGTCGTAGTTGAAGACATGGCTGACATCCGGAATGTGCAGGCCGCGGGCGGCGACATCGGTGGCCACCAGCACCGGCAGATCGCCGTCATGAAAGCGCTTGATCAGCTTCTGGCGCTTGATCTGGGGTACGTTGCCGGCCAGCATGGCCGCGTCGAAGCCGTTGGCCTGGAGCACTCGGGCAACCCGATCGGCGGCATGGCGGGTATTGACGAACACCATGATGTGTTTGTCTTCCTTGTTGGCCAGCAGATGGACCAGCAGCGGTAATTTTTCCCGATTGGCCGGGTAGTAGACCACCTGGGTGACCCGGTCGGTGGTCATCTGATCTTCTTCGATGCGCACCGTTTCGACTTCATTCATGTGCTCGTAGGCCAGCTCGGTGACTTTCAGCGGAAAAGTGGCCGAAAACATCAGCGTCTGACGCTTGCCGACCGGGGTCATGCGGCGAAACAGGAAGCGAATGTCGGTGATGAATCCCAGATCAAACATCCGGTCAGCCTCGTCTAGCACAGCTACTTCAATATGCTTGAGGTTGTAGATGTCCTGCTTGAGATAGTCGATCAAGCGGCCAGGGGTGCCGATCAGCAGGTCGACGCCGTCGGCAATCTGGTCGCGCTGCTTGGCGTAGTCCACGCCGCCGTAGGCCAGCATGGACCGAAGGCCGGTGTGTTTGCCCAGAAGCTCGGCATCGCGATGGATCTGGATGGCCAGCTCACGTGTCGGGGCAATAATGATTGATCGCGGATTGGGTCCCGGGCCGGCACTGTCGGGGCTGAGCAGGCGCTTGAAGATGGCCAGCAAAAAGGCGGCGGTCTTGCCGGTGCCGGTGCGGGCCTGTCCAGCCACATCGCGTCCGGCCAGGGCCAGCGGCAGGGTTTGATCCTGGATGGGCGTGCAGCGCTCAAAACCGGCATCTTTCAGGCCGTCGAGAATGCGTTGGTCGAGATCGAAAGAGTCGAAGCGGGTCTCGCTCAGGACGACTTCAGTAGAGGGATTGTCGGTCACAGGTGGTGTGGTTCCTTGAAAAATGCGGGTGCCGCCTTGAACTTGGGACGAATGAACACAAAGACTGCACGATGAGTACCATCGCGTAGTATATTGGGTATTGGCATCGGCTGCCTGCCTTAACCCATTCCATCCAGAATTCCCGAAGGAGTTTGCAACCGTGAGTGACAAGATTGTTCATGTTTCCGACAGTGATTTCGATCAGGTCGTACTGAAGGCCAATGGCCCGGTGCTGGTCGACTACTGGGCCGAGTGGTGCGGTCCGTGCAAAATGATTGACCCGATCCTGCACGAAATTGCCGACGAATATGACGGCAAGCTAACGATTGCCAAGGTCAATATCGACGAAAACCAGCAGGTGACGGCCAAGTACAAGATTCGCGGTATTCCGACACTGATGATCTTCGACAATGGCGAGCATCAGGCAACCAAGGTCGGTGCACTGACCAAGTCGGCACTCAAATCTTTCGTCGACGATACCGTCTAAATCAGACTGCTCCCGCAATCGGGTATCCAATCGATGGTTGAGCGTCATTGGGAGAATTTCACGCCACGGCATCGTCGGGCACTGCCCGGCGAGTCGACCTGCCATGAGTTGCCCAGTGCCAAACTGCTGACTTCGTCTGGACTCTCGGATCAATTAGTGCTACCGTACGTGTATCTCAGGCGGGGACCCGCCGAATGAAACCCCATTTTTCATTTTTCCCGACGTACCGGGCAAACGACTAAATATTAACTTACACAACCCGATTTCCGGGTGCCTTCACCGGTGAACCTCCCCGTTTGCCCAAGGTATCCCTGTGTGCAACCCTGGAACACACTTCCATGAATCTGACAGAACTCAAAACAAAATCCGTCAAGGACCTGATCGAGATGGCCGAGGAACTCGGCATCGAAAACATCGGGCGCTCGCGCAAGCAGGACGTCATCTTTTCCATCCTCAAGGCCAAGGCCAAGAATAAAGACGCCATCTACGGCGACGGGGTGCTGGAAATCCTGCAGGATGGCTTCGGCTTTCTGCGCGCCTCCGAGGCCTCGTACATGGCCGGGCCAGACGATATCTACGTCTCGCCCTCCCAGATTCGGCGCTTCAACCTGCGCACCGGCGACTACATTTCCGGCAAAATCCGGCCGCCCAAGCAGTCAGAGCGCTATTTTGCGCTGCTCAAGGTCGAAGAGCTCAATTTCGACCGGCCAGAAAATGCCAAGAACAAGATCCTGTTCGAAAACCTGACCCCGGAATTTCCGCGTGAGCAATTGAAGCTCGAGCGCGGCAACGGATCAACCGAGGACATCACCGCGCGCATCATCGACTTGATCGCGCCGATCGGCAAGGGCCAGCGCGGCCTGGTGGTCAGCCCGCCCAAGGCCGGCAAGACCATGATGCTGCAGAACATCGCCACGGCAATCCGGGCCAATAACCCGGAATCGCACATGATCATCCTGCTGATCGACGAGCGCCCGGAAGAAGTCACCGAAATGCAGCGCAGTGTTGACGCTGAAGTCATTTCCTCGACCTTCGACG
>CAZFYM010000066.1:18434-18675 GCA_964523755.1 uncultured Wenzhouxiangella sp.
CGTCCAGGTTGCCGATATGGTGATCGAACGAGCCAAGCGCCTGGTCGAGCACAAGCATGACGTGATCATTCTGCTTGATTCCATCACCCGACTGGCGCGCGCCTACAATACCGTGGTGCCCTCATCCGGCAAGGTTCTGACCGGTGGTGTGGATGCCAACGCGCTGCAGCGCCCGAAACGCTTCTTCGGTGCGGCACGCAATATCGAAGACGGTGCCAGCCTGACCATCATCGCCACCGCC
>CAZFYM010000066.1:18685-19622 GCA_964523755.1 uncultured Wenzhouxiangella sp.
GAAGATGGACGAAGTGATCTACGAAGAATTCAAGGGCACCGGCAACATGGAAATTCACCTGAGTCGCCGAATCGCCGAAAAACGCACCTATCCGGCCATCGACATCAACCGCTCCGGCACCCGCCGCGAAGAATTGATGGTCGGCGCAGACCAACTCCAGAAAATGTGGATCCTCCGCCGAATCCTCCAACCCATGGACGAAGCCCAGGCCATCGAATTCATGCTGGACAAACTCAAAGTCACCAAAACCAACGAAGAATTCTTCAATTATATGAAAAGATGATCGTTTCGATAGGGCCGAAACGACGGGTTCAGGTTTCCGGTTTCAGGGTTCAGGAAAACCGTAGGTCGGGGTGACATCCCCGACGGTCCATGTCGCCGAATCCACCATTCGGCTGACCTACCCAAGAAATCCTGAAAGCCAACGAAACCGCATTGTCATGCGAAAGAACGAGATCTCCAGTGACCTGGCTTACGGCGTGAATCCGCCAGCGCTAGTACAAACGGATTACCTTCGTCCATGGCATAAATAATTGAGAACGGGAAGCTCCCAATGACAAAAGAGCGAATTTCCCCGTCAAGACGCGTGCCCAACTCAGGGTTTTCAATAAGCAATTCGAGTGCCGTCTTCACTTGGTGGGAGAATCTGTGTCCCAAACCTGGGACTTCACGCTCGTAGAAAAGTGAAGACTCGAGAAATTCACTCTCGGCTTCTGGGTGAAATACCCAGCGCATCAACGAAGCCGAGATTCAACCTTGGCAAATACCTGTGACGCTGGAATTCCTTCAACGTTTCCTTGCTTCAGTTCTTTGAAGCGATTCTGTGCTTCATGAAGCCACACTTGGTCGAGGCTACCGTCCTCCGAGTGATTGAGGTCCTCGACTAGCAGTCCAAGTAATTCACGCTTCTCAATCGGCCCAAGTTCCTGAATTTCTT
>CAZFYM010000067.1:0-19334 GCA_964523755.1 uncultured Wenzhouxiangella sp.
CCCGGCACATCCGGGGGGCTCTGGTTGTTCCGAAATCTATGGGTCACGGTACTAGGTGCCACACAATGCGATTCGCCTCGCCCGTGCTGAAGGATTTCCGGCCTGGATGGATGCCGGTATTGCCACAGAAGCTTGTCTTTACGCCAATCTCCTAATCGACCCCGGTGACCCGGTCGGATCGAGACGAACACACCCTGTCCCGGTTACGCGCTTTCCCTGCTGATTGATCATATATCTGTTCGGATGCCTCCCTCGTCATCCAAATCTTCCGATCCGTCCAATCCATGCCACTTACTTATTCAGGCTGTCTGGGCTCCCAAAGCTCTATGGGATTACCTTCCGGGTCGTACAGTCGGGAAAACTCACCATTGGGATGACTTTGAATTTCGTCAACTTCAATGCCGGCAGCGCGGAGCTGGGCAATCATAGACGCCAGATCAGCGACGCGGAAATTGACCATCCACATCTGTTCTGGCCGGCCGAAATAAGTCGTGGCCTTGCCGAACGGTGCAAATACCGTTGGCCCCGCCTCCTGTTGCCAGGGATCTTGCTCGTAAGTTGTTGGCACCAGTGATATGCCAAGATGAGTCTCGTACCACTTGGCAAGATTCTCAGGGTCCTCGGAGCGGAAGAAAAGCCCGCCAATGCCCAAAACCTTCTGCATATTGCTCTCCTCTGCCTCGGCTTCCGCAAAAACCGGGCCTGGTGTAAAAGCCAGAAGCATCGCAATGATTGAGAGCCACACTGGAGTTTTCAAGTCAATCCTTTTTTCGCGTCGCGGGTCATTAATTTTCGAACCGATCTTCAGAAACCGGATCTTCCCGGATGAAGATCAAAACCGATACCATGGTATCGGATGCCAGCGTCAAATGCCACGAGCCATCTGCCGACCTGTCAAAGACTTCGCGCTATTGACTTGGACAGAACAAGTGGCGAGACTTGAGTCAATGAGTTGGGCTAGCCGAAAATTCGACAATCTGGGAAGCGCGATCAGCGGTGGCGCCGGCGGCATGAGCCTGTCGCAGGCACCGGCCTTTACCCATGCCTATTTGCAGCGCCTGGGTGGGCACCTGGATGAAGCACGTCGCACCCTCGGCCTGGTCGAACAAGGCCAATTGCTGAAAAGCCTTGAAATCATTGATCGGCAGGAAGCCATCGTCGAATTCAGTGCACGGGTCGAACACCTGGAGCAGGCCTATGCTGCAATCGCCCAGGCACCGCCGCTGATCCAACCACTCGTCATGATGCGCCATTCAGAATCCGAGATTGCCCAGCGCGCCTGGGAGGCTTTCAATCCCGCCATCCCTGTTGATACGGCATCGCTGGTTTACACAGGTGTTGGTATTGTGGTGGCCTTGTTGATCTATGAGTTGATCAAAACTCCAGGGCTGCTGTTTCGGCGGCGGTCGAAGAACCATATGACTTAGACTTTTTCAATGCCGCCAACGACATCACCTTCGACGTTTAGCTGAACGCGGGAGTCGACTTTCAGCGTGCCCTGGATACTGGAGCCAGCCTCCACCGTAACACTTGGAATTTCACCGTCATAGTCCTCCGGAAGCAGCAGGATGACGTCGCCTGTGACGTGACTGTCGGTCAGAATCGAAATGCTTCCTGCGTCTGAATGACTACTGCTACCAAACAAGCCGCTTGAAGAGTTCGAATCTTGAAGATCGATTCGAACATCACCCCCGACCAGGCTGGCATTGGTCAGGATCACATTGCCGCTGCGAGAGGCGACTGATCCAGCCACTGTAGCCTGATCCAGGTCGATCTGACCATTGCGAGCGTCGACAGATCCACCGACCTTGCTGCCCTGATCCAGTCTGATTGCCCCATTGCGAGCTTCAATGCTGCCATCAACGATACCTTCGGCGGACACATGTATCGCGCCGTTGCGGGTTGAGACGGATCCCGCCACATGGACCCGGTCACCAAGATCAACCACGCCATTGCGGTTGGAAATCGAACCGGTAATGGCATCTGGATCAATATCAATTCGGCCATTGCGAGATTCAACATCCCCGCACTGAGTGCCCGAACCGATGCTCACGGCACCATTGCGGCTGCTGATCGCACCCAGTTCACCATTTCGTCCAATCGTAATCGGCCCATTTCGCGTGGCAATATCCCCGGCGACGACATCGTCTCCAATCTGAATCGGGGCATTTCGCGAATCAATCAAACCCTTAATCCGGGCACCGTTGCCGACTGATATCAATTCATTGCGAGACCTGAGATCACCCTCGTGTACCGATCCGGCGTCGACAACCATGCTCTGGGCTGCTACCGAATCGACACCGAGTACCAGGAAAACAGCAAAAATGGTTTGTGAAACTGGTCTCATGGCTCTGCTCCGTCATGTGGAAACCTTATTGGAACGCAAATTGAGCGTCTTTGCACGTGCCCAAAGTCACGTAAGTACGCAATTCGGCTTACTCCACGGTGATCGTGATGACGTCTGACATGACCGGTGGATCATGCGGAACATGCAGATGATCGCCCAGCAGGAGTTGAAGGCGATACTCGCCCGGTTCGAGCTCCAGGGTGGTTTCGGTCTGGCCGCCGCCGAAATGAACGATCTGGTCGCTTGCCGGCAGCGACTGGTTCATAGGCGGCAGGTCGTCATGGTCAACGTTGATCAGCAAATGATGGTGCCCGGTTTTGTCGATATCGGCGCCGGCCGGCGCGACGCCCATGCCAGACAAACCGAAACGGATGGTCACAGGTGAGGCGACCGTGCTGCCATCACTCGGGGCGATGAAGTAAACCCGAGCCTCGGACGGTGCCTGGGTGCGCGGCATGCCTTGAGCCAGCACGCTGACCGGCATTAACAAGAGCATCAGGATCAATAGAAATCTCGACATGTCGTTAACTCCATTATTTTGTTGCCTTGACCTTGACATGGTACTACGTTGGTTTCAATTCAAAAACAGCCTTGTCGCGGCATTCGCCTAGCGGCTATAGTGGCGCCTGACCTGATATCCGGGAATTCTTCGGTCCTATGGTGAAAAAGCTCGAGCACCGCTCTTTCCTGATTGCCCTGGCACTGGTGACGGTGCTGTTTCTGTTTTTGCTCAAACCATTTTTTGCGCCGATCCTCTGGGCCTGCATCATTGCCGTGCTGTTCCATCCGTTTCAGCTGCGGCTGGAGCGCTTTTGGGGCGAGCGTCCGAATGTCAACGCGCTGGTCACTCTGCTCGCCTGCATCATTCTGGTGATCATTCCTGTTCTGCTTGTACTCGGCTCGTTTTTCCAGCAAGGGGTGGAACTCTACCAGCGAATTGACTCCGGCGAGATTCGTCCTGGCCAGTATCTGGATCAGATCCGGGGTGCTTTTCCGGCCGTCCAGGAATTGCTTGAGCGATTTAGTATTGACACCGACAAAATCCGACAGAATGCTGCCGATGCGGTCGTAACGGGCAGTCGACTGATTGCCCAGAACGCGTTTGCGGTCGGGCAGAGCACCTTTGGCTTCGTGCTCAAGCTGGCGCTAATGCTTTACGTTGCCTACTTTCTGCTGCGAGATGGCCGCCGTCTGACCGACGAACTGGTCCACGCACTGCCGCTGGGCGATGAGCGTGAAAGAATGTTGTTTCGCAAGTTTTCCGAGGTCTCACGGGCGACCGTCAAGGGCAATCTGCTGGTCGCCATGGTTCAGGGTGCGCTGGGTGGGATCATCTTCTGGATTCTTGGTCTGCCGGCCGTCCTGCTCTGGGGCGTGGTCATGGCCATTTTGTCCCTGATTCCCGCCGTCGGGGCCGGATTGGTCTGGCTGCCGGCTGCGCTCTACCTGTATGCCACCGGTCAGTGGATTGCCGCCACGATATTGATTGCCTACGGCGTTCTCATCATCGGCCTGGCCGACAATATTTTGCGTCCGATCCTGGTCGGTCGCGATACCAAGTTGCCGGACTGGATGGTGCTGTTGTCCACACTGGGCGGGCTGGCGCTGTTTGGCATCAACGGCTTCGTGGTTGGGCCGCTGATCGCCGTACTGTTTATCGCGTTCTGGCAGATTTTCAGCAAGGAATTCAACACCGTCAAGTCAACCGCCGAGGCGTCCGAACTCGAAGAGGACAACGCAGACAGAGTGTTGCATGAAGACGACCTCGATACCGATCCGGTTTCTGACTATACGAACCAGCCTCGATGAAAATACTGCCACTTTATCAACGTCTCCAGCGTTGGCCGCTGGGTGGCTGGATATTTTCCCGGTTGTTTGCTTTCAAAGCACCCTACTTCGCCACCATCCGGCCTCGAATTAACCGACTTGAGCCCAATTTCTGCGAGCTGACCTTCGCCAAGCGTCGCCGGGTGCAAAATCATATTGGCACGGTTCATGTCATTGCCATTTGCAATGGTCTGGAGATGGCCATGGGAGCACTGGCCGAGGCCAGCATTCCTGATCATCTGCGCTGGATTCCGCGCGGCATGGAGGTCAACTATACCGCCAAGGCTACATCGGACATCCGGATTACCGCCGAAACAAAGGCTGAGGACTGGAAGCCCGGCGACCTGCCGGTCAAGGTCAGAGCATTTCGCGACGACGGCACGGTCGTGGTCGAAGGGGTAATTACCTTGTATGTTTCGGAACGACCATCCGACTGATCAAACTGGTTCGGCGTGCGACTCAGTCTCGCTGTCGCTCAGCCGAAGAATGTGGAAATCAACGGCGGCATAGATGATATTGATCAACGGCACCAGAAACAGGAAAAAAGCGAAAGGTGCGTACTGGAGTGGACTCACCCCAAGAACGCCGAACATGAATACCCCACAGGTATTCCACGGAATGAGCGGCGAGGTGATCGTTCCGCCCCCCTCCAGGCTGCGAGACAGCACCCGAGGATCCAGACCCCTGGCACGATACTCGGCCCGAAACAGCCGACCCGGCAGCACGATTGCCATGTATTGATCGGCGGTCAGCACATTGGTTCCGAAACAGGTCAGGATGGTCGTCGAGATCAGCGATGCCGTTCCTTTGACCATACCCAGAATGCCTTTCAACAGCTTTTTAAGCATCCCTGAACATTCCATGACTGCGCCGAAGGTCATGGCGCAGATCACCAGCCAGACTGTGTTCAGCATGCTTGACATTCCGCCACCGCTGAGCAGGCTGTCCAGTCCCTCGTTTCCGCTGTTTACCGTTGTCCCGTCAGACAACGCCAGCCAGGCTACCTTGAGCGAATCCAGCCATTGCTCCCCATTGGCCATCTCGGCCACCCGTTCGGGCTGGAAAAGTATGGCCCACAGGGCGCCCAGTATGGCCCCGATAAAAATACTGGGCAGCGCCGGCTGGCCTGCAACCGCAAGCCCGAACAGTACGGCCAGGGGAATTAACATGAACAGGTTGATATTGAACAGTGCGTTTAGCTCGGATTGCATCTGCAACAGCCCGGCAACATCGCCCTGGGCAGAGCCCGAAAGGCCCATGAGCAGGTAGATCAGCAGGGAAATCCCGAGCGCCGGCAAGGCGACCCATGACATGTAGCGGATATGACTGAACAATTCACTGCCGCTGACAGCCGGTGCCAGGTTGGTTGTATCCGACAGCGGCGACATCTTGTCGCCAAAATAAGCCCCGGACAAGACGGCTCCAGCGGTGATGGCAATCGACAGATCAAACCCTGCAGAAACCCCGATCAGCGCCACACCAATGGTGGCGGCCGTTGTCCAGGAACTGCCGATCGATAAAGCGACAATGGCGCAGATCAGGCAGCTGGCGGCATAAAACCAGCTTGGGCTCAACAGTTCCAGCCCGTAGTAAATCAGCGTCGGAACAATACCGGCCAGCAGCCAGGTACCGATCAGCGCGCCAACCATCAAGATGATGAGAATCGCTCCCAACGCTACTGAAATGCCTTCGGTGATGCCATCCTGAACAAAACTCCAGGTATGCCCATTGAACAGAGCAATCAGCGTGCCTATGGCGGCAGCGATCAGCAGGGCAATCTGGTTGGGACCGTAGGATGAGTCGTCGCCGAACATCCAGACCGAGCTGGCAAGCATGCCAATCAGTGCCAGCAACGGCAACAATGATTGAAGATACGAGGGTTCCCTGACGTCCTTGCCCATGAGTTTCAACATCCCTGGTTGCGTAATTTGACCCCGACAACACCGCTGGCCGGACCGAGCCGGTTCCTTGGTGGTGCGGCGCGTCCATATGGTACACCACTGACTGAGTGATCCAATGGGGTTAAAAATATGCGCTTTCAGTCTGGTTGTTGTGCGACGTCCCCTGTACCCTATGATGGCCAACTTAGCGAATACCGACAGCGACAATGAACATCAAGTCACGATTATTCAAAAAACCGTGGCAGCACAAGGACCCCGATACACGGGCCAGTGCTGTGCGCGAGAGCGATGATCCCGAACTCAAGCCGATCCTGCCGGAAATGGCCCAGCATGACGAGTCAGCCGTGGTCAGACTGGCGGCGCTTGAGCGAATCAATACCGAGCCTTTCTGGCTGGACGCGCGGCTGCGCGAATCCGATGCGGCGATTGTTTCGGCCGCCGATCGGTTTCTTTTGCGCGCCGTCACCCGTAGTGAGGGCGGGCCGCTGGAGAAAGCCCGAATCGAATGGTTTGCCCGAATCGAAACGCCCGATCAGATCCGCAAACTGGCCACGGCAGCCAAAGACGTTGCACTGCGCCGAGCTGCCCTGGAGAAAATTCGCTCCCAGGGCTTTCTCGGCGACTGCTATGTCACCGAACCCGACACGGAACTGGCCGTCAGCATTCTTGAGCGAATCGATCAGCACTCCACTCTGGAACGACTCGCCGAGCGGCTGAGAAAAACCAGCAAACAACGCGCCAGAGCCGCAATCGATCGCCTGAACGCGCTGCGCGCCGCAGATGGCAGCCTTGACCCCGATCAAATGGCTGCGGACGAACTGGTTGCCCGGATCGAAAACCTCGCCCGCGGCAAGGGCAGTGAGAATCGAGCCGCGACACTAAGCGCGCTGAAGCAGGAGTGGGCAAAGCTGACTCATCCGCCAGAGCCCCTGGCAAGACGGTTCGAAGGGGCGGTCACCATTATCGAGGCCGGCATGAACCGTCCGCTGCCGCCGCCAGTGGACCTCAACGACGAGCCGGTCAGCGATGACAGTGATAGACAGGCCTCTCCGGCGTTGGTCGAAGCGGCCGAGAACATTCGCCAGACACTGCGCCAGGCCAGGCGCTCACTCAAGCCTCAGGAACTGCTAGGTAACTGGGACCGAGCCTGGAATGCAATCGGTAACCCCGGTCCATCCGAGCAGGCGCTGAAACACGATATGCTGCCTATCCTGCGTGAATTGCAGGCCCAGATTCAGCAGAAGACCCAGCCATCCGAAACGGCCAAATCACCCCCTCAACCGACGCGCGACTTCGTTGCCGAACTGGATACCATTGCCGCAGCGCTGGAAGAAGGCGACATCGCCAAGGCCGATGAATCAATTCGTGCCATCCGTTCCGAAATTGATCGACTGCCTGTCCGCGCACGACCGAAATCGGCGACCGGTCGCCTGCATCGCCTGGAAGGTCGCCTGAAGGAAATGCGCGACTACCAGCACTGGTCGCACAACAAGCACCGCGACGAGCTGATTGAGCAAATCGAACAGCTGCCTGACTCTGGTCAACATCCGGATGCTATTTCGGCCGCCCTCAAGCAAGCGCGGGAGGAGTGGCAAAGGCTGGAAAACCTTGAGGTTTTGCCGGGAGATCGCAAGCAGCACGCTGCGCCACCCGGGCAATGGCGTCGATTCCAGACCGCCTGCAAGAATGCATTCGAAACGGCCAAGCCGTATTTCGAGAAACGTCAGGAGCTGCAGGATCAAACGCTGGAACAACTCAATAATTTTATTGATCAAGGCATGGCTCTGGCCGAACAAGACCAGGCCGATCCGGGCAAACTGACACCCGTAATGCGCAAGGCGCGTCAGGCCATCCGGCGGCTGGACGATCTGCCGCCGCGCTCGCGCGGAAAAGCCGCCGCTCGTCTGCGGGCAATGATGGACGCTGTTTCCTCACGCCTGGACAGCGCGTTTGAAAAAGTGGAATTGACCAAACGTCGATTAATTACCGAAGCACGCGCCCTGGCCCATGAGAAGGATCTGAAAGTCGCGATTGACAAGGCCAAGGCGCTGCAGGCCGAATGGCAAAAGGCCGGAAGTGGACGACGCAAGATCGAGCAGAAACTGTGGGATGAATTTCGCCAACCCATCGATCCATTGTTTGAGCAACTCAAAGGTCAGCACGACGAACAGAAGCAGGCCGACCAGGAAGCCGTTGCGGCCATGGAAGCCTTGTGCGAACAGGCCGAAGCGCTGGCCCAGCTCAGCGACGAGGAACTGGAGGCTGCCCAGGGTCGCATGCAGGGCCTGACCAGTGACTGGCTGGCCGAATCCAATCGGCCGGGTCGACTGATCCGGCGCTTTGACCAGGCCCAGGCACAATTTTCCGAACGCATCGAGCAACTGAAAGAGCGCGAGCGTCGCCATGCCGAACGGGCACTGGCGGATCAGGCCGCCCGAATCCAGCAGGCCTGGGCGAAGCGACTGGCAGGCGAAGCCGTCGATATTGAACCCCCTGACGCGCAACCACAAACCGAGCTTGAGCAACAGCTTGGCAGCATCACAGCTCGCTTTGCCGATCCGGATGCCAGCATGGAGGAACTGACGGCATCGGCGGACAGAAATGCCGAGCTTGCGCGCCAGGTTGTGGTCGAAATGGAGTTTCTGGCCGGCATGGACTCGCCGCCCGAAGACCAGAAACGGCGCATGGACTATCAGGTCAAGCGTTTGGCCAGTCGACTGGGTGACCGCTCTCAACAGCCGGACCTGGCAACCGAACTGGCCTCGCTGCAGCATCGCTGGCTGACCAGCCTGCCTCATCCGCCCGAGGATCACAACAGATTGGCCAAACGTTTTGAAAAGTGCCAGAACGTCGTCCGTAAAATGACCGGGCAATAGCATCCTGGTCCCGGTCGAGATCGGCCGGGGCTATAATCCTGCGAATGGTCAGCGAGCCCTCCCAGATAACACCTTTTGTCCACCTCAGGCTACACACCGAGTATTCCCTGGAAGATGGGGCGGTGCGTATCGCCGATTTGGTCAGGCGGACTGCCGAGATGCAGATGCCGGCCGTGGCCGTCACCGACTGGCACAATCTATTCGGACTGGTCAAGTTTTATCGCCAGGCAATCGCCCAGGGCGTCAAACCCATCGCTGGTGCCGATCTGCGAATCTCTGACCCTGATCATCCCGAGATGCACGGTGTTGTCACTGTACTGGTCCAGGACAATGTCGGCTACCTGAACCTGTGCCGTCTTTTATCGCGCAGCTTTCTGGAGGGCCGATTCCGCGGTCAACCGCGGATCCACCCGGCCTGGTTACGAGGCCAGACCGACGGCCTGATCATTTTGCTGGGACGGACCTCCAACGTCGGTCAGGCGCTGAGCGACGGTCGCCGCAACCTGGCCCACTCGCATTTGAACGAGTGGCTGAAACTATTTCCCGAACGCTGCTACCTGGCCCTTGAGCGAACCGGTCGGGAAGGCGAAGCCGCCCTGGAAAACGGCCAGCTGGATCTGGCGATCAAGACCTCGACTCCGGTCGTTGCCTGCAACGATGTTCGTTTTCTTGAGCGCGGGGACTTCTTTGCCCACGAAGCCCGGGTCTGCATTCATCAGGGCCGCCTGCTCGATGACAAACGGCGTTCGCGCGACTATGTCGACCAACAGTACCTGAAATCCAGCGCGGAAATGGCCGAGGCCTTTTCCGACCTGCCGGTCGCACTGGAGAACACCTGGCACCTGGCCCAGCGCTGCAACCTGGAGCTGACCCTGGGCAAATATGCGCTGCCAGCATTTCCGGTCCCGGATGGTGACAGCGAAGACAGCTATCTTCGTCGCCAGTCCGTCCAGGGCCTGGAGCGGCGGCTGAACCGTCACGGCCTGGCTGACGAAGTCAAGCGCCAGGATTACGGCGAGCGGCTTGAGCGCGAACTGGGCGTGATTACTTCCATGGGGTTTGCCGGCTACTTTCTGATCGTGGCCGACTTTATTGCCTGGGCTCGCAACAACGGTGTGCCTGTCGGGCCCGGCCGAGGATCCGGTGCTGGTTCAGTCGTGGGATGGACGCTAGGAATAACTGACGTAGATCCAATGCGTTATGAGCTCTTATTCGAGCGATTTCTCAATCCTGAGCGCGTCTCCATGCCCGACTTTGACATTGACTTTTGTGTCGAAGGTCGCGATCGGGTCATCGACTATGTCGCCCAGCGCTACGGGCGTGATCGGGTCTCGCAGATCATCACCTACGGCACCATGGCAGCCAAAGCCGTGGTACGTGACTGCGGCCGCGTGCTGGGCTACAACTACGGCTTTGTCGACTCGATCGCCAAGCTGATTCCAAACCGCCTGGAAATGACCCTGGAAAAGGCGCTGGAAGAAGAGCCCGATCTGGCCCGGCGATTTGAAGAAGAGGAAGACACCAAAGCCGTTATTGACCTGGCCCGCTCGCTCGAAGGCCTGGCACGCAATGCCGGCAAGCACGCCGGCGGTCTGGTGATCGCTCCGGGGCCACTGACCGACTTTACCCCGCTGTATACCGAGCCCGATGGTCACTCGGTATTGACCCAGTATGACAAGAATGACGTCGAATCGGTCGGCCTGGTCAAATTCGACTTTCTGGGCCTGAGAAACCTGACCATCATCGACTGGGCGCTCAAGGCAATCAATGAAACCCGGGCCGGTGAGGACAAGCCGCCGCTGGATCTGGACGATCTGCCGCTGGATGACGCAAAGGCCTTCAAGTTGCTCCAGGCGGCCCATACCACGGCCGTTTTCCAGCTCGAGTCACCCGGCATGAAGGAGTTATTGCGCAAACTCAAGCCCGATAGCTTCAATGATATCGTCGCTGCGGTCGCGCTATATCGACCAGGCCCGCTGGATGCTGGCATGGTCGATGAATACATCAATCGCAAACACGGCAAGGTACCGGTCAAGTACCCTCACCCGCTGGCCGAGCCGATACTCAGCGATACCTATGGTGTCATCCTGTATCAGGAACAGGTCATGCAGATTGCCCAGGAACTGGCCGGCTACAGCCTGGGCAGCGCCGATCTGCTGCGCCGTGCCATGGGCAAAAAGAACGTCGACGAGATGCAGCACCAGCGCCAGATCTTTATCGACGGTGCCGCCGCCAATGGCATCGAGGCCCGACAGGCTGAACCCATCTTTGATCTGATGGAGACCTTTGCCCGCTACGGTTTCAACAAATCCCACTCGGTCGCTTATGCGCTGATTGCCTACCATACCGCCTGGCTCAAGGCGCACTACCCGGCCGAGTTCATGGCCGCAGTTCTGTCGGCCGATCTCGACAAGACTGACAAGATTGCCAACCTGATCGAAGACTGCAAAGCCATGGGGCTTGAGATTCTGCCACCCAATATTAATCGGTCCGTTTATCGCTTCAAGGTTGATCAGGGTGCCATTCGTTACGGCCTCGGCGCAATCAAGGGCGTCGGTGCCGGCGCGGTTGATAACCTGGTCGAGGTCCGCCAGCGGCTGAGCCGTTTCGACTCGCTCAGCCAGTTATGTCGCGAAGTGGACTTGAGCCGCCTCAACCGGCGCGCACTCGAAACCCTGATTCGATCCGGTGCCTGCGATGATCTCGATGACAAGCACGGTAATAATCGTGCTGCCCTGATGAACGCCCTGCCGGATATTCTGTCCCGAGCCGAGCAGCTGCAAGCCGATCGCGCTGCCGGTCAAACCAGCCTGTTCGGCATGTCCAGCGATACGCAATGCGAAACGGCTGACCCGCAGCCGGCACTGCATGAGATTCGTCCGTGGACCGGTCGGCAGCGCCTGCGTGCCGAACGAGAAGCCCTGGGACTCTACCTGTCAGGTCACCCGATGGATGAAATACGTGAGGAATTGTCGGAGTTCGTAACCACAACGCTGAATCAGATTAGCAATCGACTTTCAGGCAGCGAATCCAATGGCCATGAAAACAACGGACGGGGCCGCCAACGCGGAGTGGAAATGACCCTGGCCGGCCTGGTCACAGCGGTGCGCAAGCGCTCCGGCAAAGGCGTTTTCATCGCACTGGACGACGGAACGGCCCGGCTCGAAGTAGCGGTATTCGAAAATCTCTTTCAGCAAGTCTCGAATCGACTGATCAACGATGAAATCATCGTGGTACGTGGCAAGGTCGAGATCGATAACTTCCGCGGCGGATTTCGCATGGTGGCCGACGAAGTTCTGGAAGTCGATGAAGCCCGGGTCCGATTTGCCCAGAGACTGGAAATTGAACTGGAAGATGCCGGTAGCGACTTCGACGGCGACCTGGCCGCCGCCCTGCACCCGTATCGACCGGGCCAGACCCCCATCATTGTCCGCTACCGCAACCAATCCGCCCATGCCCTGCTCAAACTGGGCGAAAACTGGCAAGTCGCCCCTTCCACCGACCTGCTGGCCGCCATTGACGGCCTCAAGGGAATCCGCAGTGTTCGCCTGCGTTACTGAAAAAATCACCTGATTACGCGTAAAGCTCAGCCGCGCTTGCGAGTTTACGATATTCGTTGGCTTTGATTGAGCTGAGGACTGGGAGAGGGGGAGAGGGAGAGAGGGAAAGTGTGGCTGAGGTTTATGCGTGATCGGGAAACACTTTTAACCACGGAAGACATCGGTGGTGCTTGTTGATTATCTGTTTCGCGACCGCAATTTTTCCAGAATTCGGCGCTGGCGTTTATCGGGCCGGCCCAGTCTTTCCCCGGCCACACCGGCTTGGCGGCGTTCGGCGGCGCGGGCCTCACGGCGCTGGCGGCTGGCTTCAGATTCCTGGTAAAGCTGGCGCGCTTGTTCGGCAGATACACGGCGTTCGATCAGACCCGTGACGCTCACTTCAAAGACCAGTTCGCCACGGGTAATGGTTAATTGGTCGCCCACACGGACCAGGCGCGATGGCTTGGGTTTCTGGTCGTTGATATCAACCTTGCCGCCCTTGATGGCCTGTTGGGACAGGCCGCGCGTTTTGAAAAACCGCACGGCCCATAGCCACTTATCCAGACGAACCGCGTCAGTCATTCAAGATTTCGACGATGATGCCTGGCCACGCTGTTCGAGCCGCTCCAGGCGCGCATCAATGGTGCGCAGAGCTTTCAGGACCTGCTGTCGTTGATCTTCTTCCTCATCGGCATGTATGGACTGGGTTGCTGTCACGATAATGGCGATAAACAAATTCAGCACCATGAAGCTGGAGACCAGGATAAAAGGCACAAAGTACACCCAGATCCAGGGATAGACTTCCATCATCGGCCGCGCCACGCCCGAAGACCAGGATTCCAGGGTCATGATCTGAAACAGCGAGAACAGACTCAATCCGAGATTGCCCCAGTACTCCGGAAACTGTTGAGAGAACATCATTGTGCCCATGACGGCAAAGATATAGAAAACCAGCATCAGCAGCAGAGCTGTCCAGCCCATGCCCGGCAGGGCCCGCATCAGCGATTCAATGATCACCCGCAACTTTGGAACTTGCGACAGCAGGCGCAAAACGCGCAAGATACGCAAGGCTCGCAGAATCTCCAGTGGCCCCGATGCCGGTACCAGCGCAATCGAGACAATCAGGAAGTCAAAGATATTCCAACCTGACTTGAAAAAACGTGGCCCGAAAGCCACCAGTTTCAACAGGATTTCGACAACGAATACAACCAGAATAATTGCATTGGCCAGGGCCAGGGCAGGCCCGATGCGAGCCATGATACCCGGGGAGGTCTCCATTCCCAGAATCACCGCATTGATCAGGATCAGAGCAATAATAAAACGCGTTACAGCACGTCCTTCAACCCAGTTACCCAATCGGGCCCGCCAGTTCACGGGCAATTGCCTGGTCAAGGCTTCAGGGCTCGACACGCGATGACTCCTGGCCGCCATCGACCGTCGTCAAGGCGCTGACTAACAGTTCATTGACCCGGCGTACGTAACCGGCCGGGTCGGCCAGTTCGCCGCCCTCAGCCAGCAGGGCCTGGTCCAGCAACAAATGGGACAAATCTGAAAATCGCTGGTCATCCTGTTCAGCCGCCATAACGCCGAGCAACGGATGGCCGACATTGATTTCCAGGTCCGGCTTGTGCTCCGGCACTTCCTGCCCGGCCTGGCGAAGTAGTTTCTGCATTTGTAACGTCATTCCGTGATCATCAGCCACAACACAGCCAGGCGATTCGGTCAGCCGCGTACCTGGTAGCACGTTACCAACCTGTTCACCCAGAGCCTTCTTGATCCGACCAGCCAAGGCCCGGGCAGCGTCATCGGGCGTTTCATCGTCATTGTCCAGACCAAGCTTGCCACGGGTGACGGATTTTAGTGGCTTGTCCTTGAATTGCTCCAGATGAGCAACCAGCCATTCGTCAATCCGATCAGACAACAGCAACACTTCGATATTACGCTTGCGAAACGCCTCCAGGTGCGGACTGGATCGGGCCACGCGCAGGCTGTCTGCCGTCAGGTACCAGATCGTATCCTGGTTCTCGCCCATCCGCTCGATATAGTCATCCAGACTGACCGATTCGTTCTTGTCATCCCGGGTCGAGGCAAAACGCAGCAATGAGGCGATACGTTCACGCTGTTCAAAGTCCTCGATGACGCCTTCTTTGAGTATTGAGCCGAACGAGGTCCAGAAGCGGGTCCACGGCTCACCGCCCTGTTCAGCCAGCTTTTCGATCAGGTCGAGACTGCGCTTGACCACCGTGGCCCGGATTTTCTTGAGCAGCGGGCTGTCCTGAAGCATCTCGCGCGAGATATTGAGCGGCAGGTCGTTTGAATCGACCACACCGCGCATGAATCGCAGGTAGCGTGGCACGATCTGCTCCGCTGCGTCCATGATAAATACACGCTGGATGTAAAGCTTGAGGCCTTCACGATCGTCGCGGTTGATCAGCAGGTCAAACGGTGCCTGCCCCGGCAGGTAGAGAAGCAGACTGTAGGACTGACTGCCCTCGACATGATGATGCGCCCAACTGACCGGGCCTTCCTGATCACCGCTCAGCGAGCGATAGAAAGTCTTGTAGTCCTCGTCAGATAGCTCACTTTTCGGTCTTGCCCAGAGCGCCTGACTGTCATTGACCGGCTTGTCGGTCTGATTATCCGCTTCGTTCTCCTTGCCCAGCTCCTGCAGCCGAATGGGAAAGGCGATGTGATTGGAATAGTGCCGGATAATCCGCTCCAACTGCCAGCGCCTGAGCAGATCCTTGTGTTCCTCGCGCAAGCTCAGCGAAATCGAGGTGCCCTGTTCGGCCCTATCAATAGTTTCAATGGTGTATTCGCCCTCGCCACTGGAAACCCAGCGAACGCCAGCTTCAGACGGCTCGCCGGCCCGTCGGGTTTCGACCGTCACTTCGCTGGCGACCACGAAAGCCGCATAGAAGCCGACGCCAAACTGGCCAATCAGACGAGCATCTTTCTGCTGGTCACCGGACAGAGACTCCAGAAACCGGCGCGTACCAGAGCGGGCGATGGTGCCCAGATTCTCGATAACCTCATCGCGATTCATGCCGATACCGCGGTCAGCCACGGTCAAGGTGCCGGCTTCAGCATCGAAGCTGATATCAATACCGAGATTGTGGTCCAGCCCTTTAAGCGAATCGCTGGTCAGCGCCTCGAAACGCAGTTTGTCGCTGGCATCAGAGGCATTGGAAATCAGCTCACGCAGGAAAATCTCGCGATTGGAATACAACGCATTGATCATCAGCTTGAGCAGCTGATGAACCTCGGTATCGAAGCGTCGGGTCTCAGGGGCGTTGGCTTGACTCATGTCCGTCTCGAATAACAGTGATTCCAGCCCCCGGAAATGGGCGTCAGCCGGTCACAATTCAAGTCCTGATACCCGCAGGTCAATTCAGCCCGAGCAATTCCCGTCCCTGCTCGAAGGTCACATCAACCGGAATACCGGCTCGGTCGATACGGTCCAGATCGGCTTGCAGCTCGGGCCGAATGATGCCCATCTCGTCGAGCATTCGACCAGCGCGCGCGTAATCACCGTCGCCCTGCATCATCAGGATATCGCGCGACAGGGCGTCGACTGCCTCGCTGAAGCGGTCTTCGATCACCCGGTAGTGCCCCTGTTCGTCGCGTTGAAAAGCTCCCATTTCGGCAAAATAATTAAAGCGCATCATGTTGGCCCGGCCATGAGCGCTGGCCGCACCAAAACGGACCGAGCGAAAGATGCCAGCCAGGAAGGTAACGTAGTAGTCCATCAACTCCCCCTCCATTTCACCTCGTTCGAGCAGTTCGCGAACCATGAACAGACCCAGCACGTCGGCCTTGCCCTCTTCATGCGGGCTGGCATGCTCACGCAATGCCTCACGCACCGTGCCGGCCCCGTCCACCGTGTTCTTGATGCCCAGTCCATGAGCGACTTCATGAAACATGGTATTTCCGAAAAACGCATCAAACTGGACATGTTCGCGCTGATCCCTGGCAATCAGAACATCGGCCAGCGGTTTGAGGATCGCATCGTACTTGGCCCGCATGGCGTTCTTGAGCTGCAGCCGGCGCGTACCACGCGCCAACTGGACTTCCTCATCGTTGGGCAGGTTGACCGCTATGGTCTTGGAACCGGCATTGGAATGACCCGCGTAGTAGAGCATGTCATAGGCATTGAGATCAGAGTCGGTGCCCGGCGATTCAACGCGATAGGCATCGGGGACCGGCAGACTGCGCTGAAGATCAGGCAGGAAGGCCGCATAACGACTCAGGCGCTCGCTCCACTCATGATCCTTGACCATGACATAGGCTTCGTAGCCGGCCTTGTAGCCATAGCGCTGATCCTCGTAGGTTTCGATGGCACCGATGATCAGTTCAACATTGCTGTCACGCACATCCAGCCAGGCCATATCCGACGGCTGGTAGTCATCGCTGACCAGGGCATCGGCACGAAGCCGCAAGAAACGGACGAAAGCCTCGCTTTCGGACAGATCGGAAGCCGCGCGCAACAACTCAGCCGCCTGGGCCAGCGGCGCGGCATATTGCTGGTGGTAGGGAACGACGATCAGATCGCCGCTGTCAGCCCGACGAATCAGCGTGTAGAGCGACTGCTTGTCCGGATCATCCAGCGCTTCGAATTCTTCATCGCTCATATCGGCCGGATAGTAGTTGGCACCGGTCGGCTTTGGCCCTACCCCGGGCAGGAAAGATCGATTGCCGGCCAGGCGGTCCCAGGGACCGTAATTGATCATGGCAAATTCGCGAGTGGCCTGATCGTCAATAAGCTCCAATAATGCATCGCGATCACCGTAAGCCTGCTGCCAGAACAGATCGTCCATGATTGCAGCTGCATCGATCAGCAGCCCGATCATTTCCCGCTCACTGTCGCCGAGATGATCCAGCGACGGGTCAAGGCGAAAGTTTGAGTAGATTTGCGGTCGGACTGGTGCCACGGCCACATCCGGCAACTCCGGTGAATCGGACTCACTGAACACAGTGACATCGTCGTCAGATACAGACTCGGATTCAGGCTCTGACTGGCAACCGAGCAGTAGCAAAATGGCAGTCAGAAGAATTAACAGGCTTGAAAAATGACGCATGACGACGCTTGACTCCAGGCAATTTGGCAAAGCCTTCATTGTACTGATTTGCATCCGGGGCGACATCCTCGCATAATTGACGCCCTGTCGGCCGACGGAGACGTTTTTACGCTTTGAAAAACGGGGTCGATACAGAAATTTTTTGTAAAGAAAATATGAGAATTCAGTAAATTATGCGCCATCGTTACTTGATTACGGTTACAGACTACCGGGGGGCGCGTCACTTCACTCTAAGCCAGCTTATGCGCCGGACACTTGCCGGCGTGCTGGGGGGATTACTGGTTGTTCTACTGGCCGGGTCGCTGCTGATTTATGGTCTGAACGCCAAGGTCAAAACGCTCAACAGCGAAGTCGTCGAACTTGAAACGCTGCAGTCCGAAATGCGCTCAACCAACGAAATGTTGGTCACCGAGCGTCAAATATTGCAAAGTGAAATGGAAGATAAAGCCAGGTCGCTGCTGGCACTGAGCGACGAGCTGGAAAACATCGAAATCATGATTGGGTTGCGCGCCGAACCAGAACGTCCCCTGGCCCAGCGCATTAACACCGCCAGTCAGACGGCGTTCGAAAAACGTCTGATGCTGGAGTCCATTCCCAGCGGCTTCCCGGTAGAATCCGAGATTGTTACCAGCAATTTCGGCATGCGCCGTCATCCCATTCAGGAGCGCACGGCCATGCACGGCGGGGTTGATTTGCGCGCGCCCACCGGAACTCCGATTTATGCCAGCGCAGACGGCGTAGTTGAGTGGGCCTCCAAGCACCATAACAGCGGTCTGGGCAATATGGTCAAGCTGATTCACAACTACGGCTTTTCGACCGTGTATGGACACATGGATTCAATTAATGTCCAGGTTGGAAACTATGTTAAGCGCGGCCAGCTTTTGGGTTATTCAGGCAATACCGGAGCATCGGCTGCGCCTCATTTGCACTACGAAGTGCGCCATCTGAACCGGCGGCTGGATCCGTCTCCGTTCCTCAACTGGTCGATGGCGGACTATGATCGAGTATTTACTGAAGAGGATCGGGTTGAATGGGAATCATTAGTCGAGGTAGTGCGCCGGACCGCAAGCGCACAGGAACGACCGTCATTGCTGCAGGGACCAACCTGGTCGGCGACCTCACCTTAAGCGACAGTCTGCATATCGACGGACAGGTCGAGGGCAAGGTCAAATCCGACAGCGAGGTATCGATCGGCCAGGAAGGTCGGTTCGAAGGTGAAATCACCGCCGGCATCGTTCTGGTCAGCGGGCAATTTGACGGCACGATCGACGCCGAGCGGCTGGAAATTGTCGCCAACGGCAAGGTATCGGGAACCGTCACCGTCAGCCAACTGGTCATTGAATCGGGTGCCCGGTTCAACGGCACCAGCAAAATCCGCGATCAGGAACCGCCCCGCCAGATCGCCCACGACCGGCAATCCGGCGAATCAACTGAAAAACCAAAAACGCCAGAATCCGAGAAACCTGCAAAGGAGAAGCAATAGCAGGATTCACAGCACCGGCATGAATGGTGTTTCAAGTGCGAAAACCTTTCCTGATTACGCACGTTTCTCAGTCATTCTGTAGGGGGTTGAACTGTGCTGATCCAGGTTCCCGTGTCTATCGATCGCTTCGAGCATCCGGTGGTGCCGGGTGCTTCGGGCCGACCGGCCCGAAGCACCCGACACCCCCTGATGCAGCAGACTGAGAGCTTCGAGGGCGGGCAAACCTAACCCTTGCACCCAACTGTCAGCGGGAAGTGGCGTTACCTGCTGGCCAGCCGTGGGT
>CAZFYM010000068.1:0-15102 GCA_964523755.1 uncultured Wenzhouxiangella sp.
AGCGGACAGGTGGCAGAGCGGTTGAATGCACCGGTCTTGAAAACCGGCAAGGGTGAAAGCCCTTCGTGGGTTCGAATCCCACCCCCTCCACCATCAAATAAAAAACCCCGCCTTGAGCGGGGTTTTTTATTACTCAATCTTCCCAGCCCGCAATCGACGAAATCAGAACGGCCTGAACAAAGCAGGTTTTCGAGGGTCTGAACGATGATTACAACCTTGAATCAAGAATTGCCAATCGTGCTTCCACCTTGCATTGTGAAATCGGCTCGCGTTCTCGCCTCAGGCGCGGGTATGCTGTTGCTGCTGGCCGCTTGCGGCCAGGATCCGACCGCGTTTCTGGCGGAGCGCACGGTCGAGCGCAGCCTGCCGATTCGGGCCATTGAAATCGCGCCACGTGATCTGAACCGCACGATCCAGCTTTCCGGCTTGGTCGAACCGCGCCAGCAGGTGCGGCTGGCTTCGCGTACCGATGGCGTGATCACGCGCATGCTGGTCGAGGAGGGCGACCGGGTCGAGCGCGACCAGTTGCTGGCCGAGATCGACGTGCGTGAGTCCAGGGCGGAACTTCGACGCGCCGAAGCCAGCCTGAATCAGGCCGAGACTGCGTTCAATCGCATGCAGCAGCTTCTGGAGCGCAACTATATTGATGATGCCTCCTTCGAAACGGCCCGGGCCGAGCTGGAAATCGCGCGCGCCGAGCTGGAACTCTGGCAGACCCGGGTTTCATTCGGCGAGGTCCGGTCATCGCTGGACGGGGTCGTGGTAGAGCGTTATTTCGAACCTGGCGAGGCGATCTCGCGCCAGGAGCCGTTGGTCACACTGGCGGCGATGGGCCAACAAGTGGTCCGTCTGGGCGTGTCGGAACTGGATATTGCCGGTGTGACCGTCGGCGACCTGGTCGCGATGTCCATCGATGCTCTGCCGGTCGACGGCGTAGTCGAAGGGCGGGTACAGCGCATCTTTCCGGCCGCCGACAGCGCCAGCCGTCTGGTCACGGTTGAAATCGCGCTGCCGGCCGATGCGCTGGAGCGGGGTATCCGTCCTGGTTATCTGGCGCGCGCGGAACTGGTGGTCGAACGTATTGAGGGTGCTCTGGTGGTACCGGTGACCGCGACAGGCCGTACCAGTGGCGGGGAACATTTCGTTATGGTGATCAGCGAAGATGGACGCATTCAGCGGCGTGTGATCACCCCTGGCGTCACGCGCGGTACCTGGCGGGTGATCGAGAGCGGGCTGGATGCTGGTGAGCGCGTAGTTGCGACCAATCCGCTGGACTTGAACGATGGCGAGCAGGTGCGCATCGTTGACTGGGTGTCCTGAACCTTGGGTTTTTGATTCCCATCCTGAATTCCCGTCCTGAATTCCCAAGAGTCAATGGCATGAGCGAACACAAGCAACACGATGCTGAAAAGCCGGCTGCGGCAAGCGAAGAGCCAACCCGCGGCACACGCTATTACAGTGGGCTGACCCACGGTGCCATTCGCCGTCCGGTCGGAACGCTGGCCATCTTCAGCGTGATTCTGGTGCTGGGTCTGTTCTTCATCGATCGCCTGCCGGTCAACTTGCTGCCGTCGATTGAATACCCGATGGTGCGTGTGACCATCAATTACCCTGGCGTGGCACCGGAAGTCATCGAGGAACAGGTAACACGGGTGCTGGAGCGCAATCTGGCCGCGGCCGAGAACCTGAGCGGCATTTCCTCCCGTGCCTCCGAGGGCCGCACCAACGTTAACCTGACCTTTGAATACGGCATTGATCTGGACAATGCCTTGCAGAATGTGGCCCGGCTGCTGGAACAGGCGCGCCAGCAACTGCCCCAGGATATCGAGCCACCGCGACTGCATAAGTGGGACCCGGGTGAATGGTCGATCTGGCGCGGTGGATTGTCATCGGATATCCGCTCGCCGCTGGAGGTGCGTGACTGGGTCGACCAGCGGCTGCTGCCGCAACTGCAATCCATTGAAGGGGTCGCCACCATCGAGGCGGCCGGCGGCATGATCCGCGAGGTCGAGGTCATTCTCGACCAGCAACGGTTGCGTTCCTATAACCTGACCCTGCGCGACGTAGCCGATCAACTGGCTGCCGAGAACATCAATATGGCTGCCGGTAGTGTCACCTCGGAGAACTTCGACGTGATGGCACGCACCGACGCGCGCTTCACTTCTGCCGATCAGATTCGCGCCGTGCAACTGGCCATCCCCGACAGCAACCGCCGCATCCGGCTGGAAGAAGTCGCCCAGGTTCGCGACGGTTTCCGCGAACAACGTGTTTTCGTGCGTCTGGATGGGGTTCCGGCCGTCCAGCTTTCGGCCTATAAGCTGCCGGCGGCCAATACGGTGGCTGTGGTCGATCAACTCGACGCCACCATGGCCGGGTTACGACAGTCGGGGTTTATCCCGCCGGATATTCAATGGCGCAAGACCACCGACCGCTCGCAATTCGTGCGCGACTCGATCGAGGCCGTTGCCTCGGCTGCAATCATCGGCGCGCTGCTGGCGATGGTGGTGGTGCTCGGCTTTCTCGGTTCCTTGCGCAAGAGTTTTGTCATCGGCCTGTCAATCCCGCTGGCAATCATGGCGACCTTCGTGATGCTGGGTCTGGGTGGACTGACGCTGAATGTGATCAGTCTCGGCGGGCTGGCTTTGGGTGTGGGCCTGTTGCTCGACAACGCCATTGTGATGTTGGAAAACATCTCCCGGCATCGCAGTCGCCTGGGCAAGGAGGCCGACCAGGCCGCGCACGAGGGTGCCGACGAGGTCATCTCGGCGATCACCGCCGGCACCCTGACCAACCTGGTCGCGGTCGCGCCCTTTTTGTTGATCACTGGCCTGGCGGCGCTGACGTTTCGCGAACTGATCCTGACCATCTCGTTTGCGGTCATCGCCTCGCTGGCCGTGGCGCTGACTCTGGTACCGATGCTGGCTGCCCAGATGGCGCGTCTGAAATGGCGTTCGGGTTTCGATCGCAGTCGCTTTTACCGCGCGTTCGACCGGATGCTGCTGACACTGGAAAATGGCTACGGCAACCTGCTCGGCCGGGTGATTCGCTGGCGCTGGCTGGTGATGGCATCTGCCGCCGCGCTTTTTGCCGGCAGCATGGTGGTTTACAGCACGCTGGGTAATGAATTCCTGCCGCAGGTTGACGACGGTGATATCAGTATCTCAAGCTGGCTACCCACTGGCACGACACCTGAAGAGACCAACCGGATCTCGAAGGAGGTCGAGCAAGTGGTCAGCCAGCTGCCACATGTAGAAAACGTGTTCGCGATGACCGGCGGGCATTTCCGTGGCGGCACGGTACAGGAGCGTCCGGGGCGGATCAGTCTGGATGTTTCGCTGGGTGATCCGCGCATGAGGCCCGACTGGCCGGCCTGGCGCTGGGTGATCGAAGCCGAACATCGTCTGGGTGAGCTGGACCTGCCCGGTGCCCGCTTCCGCGTTAGCCCACCGCGCATTCCAGGCTTGAACTTCGGTTCATCAGGCAGCGAGGTTGACCTGATGATCGTCGGTGATGACCTTGAAACATTGGAAGCGCTGGCTGCCGAATTGCTGGCCAGGATCGAGCCGATTCCCGGCCTGGTCGATCTGGAAATCGCGCGCGATGATCGCTCACCGCTGCTGAGCATCCATGTGGATCGTGAACGCGCGGCCAGCCTGGGCCTGAACGTCGGCGAGATCGCAAGGACCCTGCGTGATGTCGTCACCGGCACAATTCCGACGCGCTTTCAGACTGGCAATGCCGAGTACGATGTGCGTGTGCGGCTGCCTGAAGGCGAGGTCAACAGCCCCGATGCCCTGGCCAATGTCATCATCACACGTACAGCGGCCGGGCCGATTCAGTTGCGCGATGTTGCCAGCTTCGAGATCGGCGAGGGTCCGGCCCATATCGAGCGTGAAAACCAGGTGCGTATTCAGCGCATTACCGGCAATTTCAATACTGCACTCAGTGATCCCGGCTCTATCCTTGATGCCATCCGCCAGCAGGCCGACACACTGGATATGCCGGAGCAGTATGGCCTGGTTTTCGGTGGTCAGTTCGAGGCCATCGAGGAGGCTGACCGCGAGATGCTGCAAGCTGTGCTGCTGGCGATTTTTCTGGTGTTTGTGGTGTTGGCCGTGCAATACGAACGCCTGAGTAACCCGATTGTGATCCTGGCTGCTGCTCCCTTGAGCCTGATCGGTGTGGTTGGCATGTTGCTGGTTACCGGCACTGCGGTGTCGGCCCCGGTACTGCTGGGAATGATCTTGCTGGTCGGCATCGTCGTCAACAATGCTATCCTGCTGGTCGAATATATCGAGCGCGGCCGACGGCGCGGGCTTGATACGCGTGAAGCGGTCATTGAAGCTGGCAAGATTCGCCTGCGCCCGATCATGATGACCACGCTGACGACCGTGTTCGGCATGCTGCCGCTGGCCATCGGCATGGGCTCAGGCGCCAATCTGATGCAACCGCTGGCTGTCGGCGTGATCGGCGGTCTGCTTGGCGCGACGTTGCTCACCCTGGTGCTGGTCCCGTGTTTATATGTGATTGTTCAAAATGCGGTGGACTGGCTGACACCGCGCCTGATTGGCGGTGTCACTGGCGACGTTACCGGCGACAATCGTCACGACCACACCCAATCGGGAAGGGATCTCGCGCCAGGTTTTCTGAGCGATCGCCAATCCGCCCATCGATCATCAGAACCATCAGGGTGAATGGGGCGAACTCACCTTTTCCATTCGAACACCAGGAAGCCGAAATTATTGCTGGAATCTATGATTTCAGGATTATCGTTGACCGAATCCGTTGCTACGGTGATGTTGAAATGCAGTCCCCAATTGACCCGTTCGTAGTGCAGGCCAAGCACGAGTTGGCCGATCAGCCTCTCCGGCTCGATTTGTTCGTTCTCGGTCCAGGCGTTGTTGCGGCGAAGCAGATTGCCGTGCCGGGGCAGGGCATGCACCAGGCCGGTGGCGCGGAGCATGGCGCTGCCATAAAAATAGTTTTCGCCGGGCAACTGAATTCGAGCGTCGTAGTCCATGCTGCGTCCCGTTGGCGTGGGTATGGGTGCGAATCCGGCAGGCCGGTGGCCGAAGCGCATTTCCAGCGCGGCCTGGCCTAAGGTGAAGAAGTTGCCCAGTGCAGCATCGAGATTCCAGCTTGCGTCCATCCAGTTGTTTTGAAAAAACTTTTGTTTGCGCATGGCGTAGACGTTCAGCAGAGGCTCGTTGCTGAGCTGGTTGTCCCAGCCGTTCGGATCGCTTGCACCAACAATTTTGTGCGCGACCTTCTGCATTTGTTCACCCAGGGTCAAATCACCGGCCCAGCCAAGCAAGGTCTGGAAGCCCGTAAACTCGCGGTCGTTGAATGCGTTAAATGAACTGCTCCAGCCGATCATGCTGACGAAGGGGACATCGTTGACGATCAGTTCACGTGCCTTGATGTCGTCTGGCGTTTGCATATTGTGACCCAGCGTCCAGGTTTCGCGGTAATGAAGATCACTGCGATTCGGCAGTACCAGCGCGGCCAGCCCTTTGCCGAATGCTAGGGTTCCCGTAGTGGCTGACAGGGAATCGGCAAGCTCCGAGTGCTTCTGCAGGAACAGTCCGTTGGTGAATTGGTTATCCGAATTGAAAAATTCATCATTGGCCCAGCCGACACGCCATGTTGGCTGGGCCAGCGCAACCCCGGATGTTGCCAGCAAGACGATCAGCACCAAGCCGACAGTCACGCAAAAAAGCCTCTGGCTGTGGGGGTATAGTCTGTGCACCCGCTTTTCCTTAACAGAAAAGATCAATCGTTATAGTAGTCGAGAATCGGGTGCTATAGAGCCTGCGTGAACTGGAATGGCGGCGGTGCGACCGGAGTCTGGGAAATGCCGGTCGGAATGCTCCCGTGCCAGCAACCAACTCATCATGGATTCGGTCGGGCAAATGGCTTGACCTCGAATTGATCCATGAAAACCTCATCGCCCTGGTCCGTGAAGCTGGCTTCAACGTTGCAGTCGGCCGTGATCGGATTGGTGGTGTAGCTGGTGTCGACCAGATTGCCGCCGCAGCTACCGGTGACCGCGTCGATGGAAAAGCCGGGATTAGGTAAAATTTCAAACACTGCACTGGCATTTTCCTCGACGCTTTGAGGCGTGTCGGGGCTGATGCTGCCACCAATACCGGTCACGCCGGGGGTGACGGTAAAGGTGGTGACAAAGCGGAACGTGGCAATCACATCGCAGTCGGCCGTGACCGGATCGGTGGTGTAGTTTGTGCCTTTCAGGGTGCCGCCGCAGCTGCCGCTGACCTCATCGACAACAAAGTTTGCGCTGGGGTTGAGTGTGAAGACGATCGGGTCACCATCGGGAACAATTTGCGGGAGATTGGGTGAAATGCTGCCGCCACCCCCGAAGGTGGTCGGAGTAACCGTCCAGGTAATCAACTCAAACCTGGCACTGACGATACAGTCAGCACTGATGTTATTGGCGATATAGCTGTCCCCGCCCGCAGGTTCAGGGCTGCAGGTGTCGCCGCGAACTTCCTTGATCCGCCAGTTGGCGGCCGGGACCACATTGAATTGAGCGCTGTCGCCAACCTCAACCATCTGGCTGGACGGGGTAATGCTGCCGTTGCCTTCCTCGACAACAGCGGTGACCGTAAAGGTCTCGCCACCCCCATCGTCAATGAAGTTGGCGATGACCTCACAGTCAGCGTTGATATTGGCTGCGGTCCAGGTCCCATCACCATTGTCAGCCGGGGTACAGGTATCGCCATTGATTGAACCCACTGACCAGCCGGGGGCGGCAATGACGAAAAACTCGGCATTGCCCCCTCCGTTGATGGTTTGACTGGCCGGGCTGATGCTGCCCTGGCCGCTGCCGACCATGGCGGTGACGGTAAAATCTCCTGATAAAGTGACGTCGAGACACCATTGGGTCAGTGTTCCGGGATCAGGCGAGACGCTATCAATCACCGTCAGTGTCCAGGAGCCATCCGCGTCCAGGCCGCTGAAGCCTGTCAGCGGCTGGTTGGGCGTGGCCCGGCCGAACAGGGCTGGCGGGGTGCTTGAACATTGATTCTCGACCGGTCCGTCAGGGCCAGAGTCATCCAACCACACATCGAAGTTGTCCTCCTGACAGCCGAATGTGCTGGCCGGCACACCGGGTCGGTTGATCAGGTCAACGCTGGTCAGACCGTCCGGGTGAGTCAGGCGAAAAATCAGATCGCCCACCCAGGTGTGAGAGCCGACCAGGCGCACGTTGATGCTGTCGATCGTGCCACCCGACAAGGTGATGGTGGTATCTATGCCATTGGCATCGCCGTCAGGAATGGCCAGATTGGGTGTGGCGCAGACTGTTCCGCTGGTCCCGGCCAGGGCCAGGGTGGTTGCTGAGGTTGCGGAAACGACAATCAGCATGGCGAGCGCGAGGCGCGCCTGTGGTGTTTTGATACGAGTCATGTTTTCTGCTATCTCCCGGAAACTGCTCTCAATTGCAACTCCAAAGCTTTGGACTTCAATCCGACATCTTCGCGCAAGATCTGATGATCCTTCGGGCTTAATTCTTCGTAGCGCCCCGACCGGACCCTGGCGGGCAGGAAAACCGGTCCGAAGCGTACTCGTTTCAGACGGGCGACCTGGGCACCAACGGCCTCCCACAAGCGTCGTACCTCGCGGTTGCGGCCTTCCAGAATGGTGACCGTGTACCAGGTATGGCCGGCGGTGGCTTCGCCGACCACCAGGTCAGAGAAGTTGGCCATACCGTCGTCGAGTCTGACGCCTTTGAGTAATTGTTCAATCTGTTCGTCGGTCACCGACCCGCGAATGCGGCACAGGTATTCCCGATCCACCCCGCCGGAGGGATGCATCATCCGATTGGCCAGTTCGCCGTCGGTGGTCAGCAACAGCAGTCCGGCGGTGTTCAGATCCAGTCGTCCGATGGCAATCCAGCGCCCGTCATTGAGCGGTGGTAGTCGATCAAATACGGTTTTGCGCCGTTCGGGATCACTGCGCGTGGTCACCTCGCCTTCGGGCTTGTGATAGATCAGGGTGCGATGGGTCGGGTGCGTGGCACCGACCTGGTAAGCCCGGCCTTCGAAATCGACCCGGTCACCCGGTGTCACGGTCGCCCCCAACTCGGCGGCCTGGCCGTTGATCAGCACATCGCCGGATTCGATTCGCTTTTCCAGCCCGCGGCGGGAACCCAGGCCGGCGGCGGCCATCACTTTCTGCAGCCGCTCGCTGCCTGAAAACGCCGGATCAGGCGTCTGTTCGGCGCGCTTGAGTCGCCGACTCCCCGCCATCGTCCGCTGATGTCGGCTGGTCTTCGGCTTCGTTCCCGTCGTCCAGCTCGTCGAGCGCGGCCCTGTCGCTGTCCGGCTCCGGCTCGACGTCACTGTCTTCGGGTTCTTCCGGCTGCCAGACTTCTTCTGACCCGCCTTGCCGCTCGTCTTGATAATCGTTCTGTGAGTCGACTTCTTGCTGCTCGGTCCGGGCTTGTTGCTCATCGTCGATGTCCTCGTCGTTACCGTCGCCGGTTTCGTTGTGCGTCTGCTCGCCAGTGGTGTCGGTTTTCGCAGAGTCGGTTTCCGTGTCGGGTGAGGTCGGGTGGGTCAACTCCAGCTCCGGTTCGAGATTGTCGATATCCTTGATCTCGGCCAGTGTCGGCAGCTGGTCCAGCGACTTGAGGTTGAAGTAGTCGAGAAACGCCTTGGTCGAACCCAGCAGTTCAGGACGACCGGGCACGTCGCGATGGCCAACCACCTTGATCCAATCACGCTCCTGCAGCGTGCGCAGGATATTGGCACTGACGGCCACACCGCGAATTTGCTCGATTTCACCGCGCGTGATCGGCTGTCGGTAGGCAATGATGGCAAGCGTTTCCAGCAACGCCCGCGAATAGCGCGGTGGCTTTTCAGTCCACAGTTGAGAGATCACCGGCATCAGCTGGGTGCGGATTTGCAAACGATAGCCGCTGCCGACTTCAGTCAGCTCCACCGCGCGACCTTCCAGATCGGAATCCAGTGCAGCCAGCGCTTCTTTCAACGCGCCGTGTCCGGGCTTTTCGTCGTCGACGAACAGCGCGTTGAGCTGGTTGAGGCTCAAGGGTGCGCCGGCAGCCAGCAGGGCACCTTCCACAACTTTCTTGAGATATTCGATATCCATAATCAGGCTTGATAGTCAGGCTTGGGTTTGGTTGGGGCTGCGCAGGTAAATACTGCCAAACAGCTCCTGCTGAACCAGGTCGATCAGATGTTCGCGCAACAGCTCCAGCAGGGCCAGAAAGGTCACGACCGCACCTAGCCGGCCTTCTTCCAGGTCGAAGCAATCGCCGAATTCCACGTATTGACGATTCGAGACCAGGTCAGTAATGCGTGACATGCGTTCGCGAACCGATAGTGGCTCGGACTGGATATGGTGGTGGGCGAAAATGTTGGCCCGGGCCATGACATCTCGCAGTGCCAGCAGAATTTCTTTCAGGTCGACGTCCGGCGGCAGTTGAATCCTGCCGTGCTCCTCGACCGCAGCCGAGGCCATGGTCAAGTCGCGCTCCAGCCGGGGTAATTCATCGAGGTCTTCAGCGGCCTGCTTGAAGCGCTCGTATTCCTGCAAACGCCGGATCAGTTCGGCTCTGGGATCGCCTTCGTCGTCTTCTTCGGGTTCCGGGCGCGGCAGCAGCATGCGTGACTTGATCTCGGCCAGAATCGCGGCCATTACCAGGTATTCGGCGGCCAGCTCCAGCTTCATGCCCGACATCATTTCAATGTAACTGGTGTATTGCCGGGTGATTTCGGCAATCGGAATGTCGAGAATATTCAGATTCTGACGTCGGATCAGGTAGAGCAGCAAATCCAGCGGCCCCTCGAACGCCTCGAGAAACACCTCCAGTGCGTCGGGCGGAATATACAAGTCATCGGGGAGCTTCAGCATGGGCTGACCCCGGACAACGGCAAACGGCATTTCCGCCTGCGAAATGCGGATTTCTGGAGTCTCGCTCATAAGCCGACAAGTGTAGCGCGTTCTTCACGGTTGTGGTTGAATCGTGCGTGAGCTGTACAATACTCCGCTGACCCAATCGGATCACCGGACATGCTCTACATGATCCACGGCATGGATGCTGAAAACAGCCTGGACCGGCGCGCCGGTGCCAGAGAAGCTCACCTGGCCCGGCTCAGGGCGTTACGCGATGAAGCCCGCCTGATACTGGCCGGGCCGTTGCCGGCAATTGATGCCGAAGACCCCGGTCCGGCCGGATTTACCGGCTCGCTGGTCGTGGCCGAGTTCGACAGTCTGGACGACGCCCGGCGCTGGGCCAATGAGGATCCTTACATTCAGTGCGGTGCCTGGAAAGGCGCCGAGGTTCAGCCCTTCAAACAGGTACTGCCGTGACCGCCGAGCGGGTGGCCATGATCGAAGCTCGTCTGCAACAGGCGATCAAGCCCGACGAGCTGGAAGTGATCGACGATTCGCACCGCCACATTGGCCATGCCGGTGCTCGCGACGGACGGGGCCATTTCAAGGTCCGGATCGTCAGTGACCTGTTTCATGGTCTGCCCCGACTGGCCCGGCATCGACGGGTCTACCAGGCATTGGGCGAACTGATGCAAACCGATATTCACGCGCTTAATATTGAGGCATATTCAAGAAATGAAATTTAACTATCTGTTTTTAATAGTTATAGTATTTGCTGTTGGCTGTCAGAGTAAGGACGGTGTTGATCATCGGCTGGTGACTGAAGACGACGTGCTGCTGGTATTGGTTGATGGTGAGCCGATCACCTTGCCGATGCTGGAACTGACCATGGAAGCGCGCGGGATCAGCGAAGATGATCACGAGGGCATGCGCCGCACGCTCGATGAACTGATCCGTTTGCAGGCGGTGGCCAATGCGGCACGCGAAGCGGGTATGGATAATGAGGCTGGCGTTCGCGCCCGGCTGATGATCCGCGAGCTGGAAGCTTTGCAAATGCGTTATTTCGAGCAGGTTGGTCGGGATTATCCGGTGACCGACGAACAGATCCAGGCCGCCTACCAGGCCCAGGTTGATCTGGCCGGTGATCGTCAGTACCAGCTCGAGACCATCCTGTTTCCCGGTCAAACCGGTGTCCTGGAAGCGCTGACCGCCATTGATGACGGCCAGATGAGCTTTGATGACCTGGCCAGTTCGGCTGAGTCCGCCGGTCTGATGGTTGATCAGCCGATCTGGGTTGACCTCAGCCAGCTACCGCCGGATATCCGGGTGTTGATGGCAGACGCCGAGATTGGTCAGGTTCTGGAACTGCCGTTGCAGACGCCGCAGGGATGGCGGCTGGTTCGGATCAGTGACCAACGCACCATTGAGATTCCGCCGCTGCAGGACGTGCGCCAGGGCATTGTCCGTTCACTGGCGCGTGAACGCCTGGATATCGTCGTCGACGAACTGTTCGAAGCGGCCGAAATCACGCCAATGCTGCCGCTGGACGAGGCGGGTGACGACTAATCCAGCTCAGGGCAGGCTGACCGACTTCGGTGACTGCCAGCCCTCGGCCCGGTGTTCCACGGTCACGGCGGTATAAATGCCGCCACGCACGTTGAAATCGGCAGTCAGGCGCATAAAGCGTGGCTGGGTCGCTGCAACCAGTTCGGTCAGAATCTGATTGGTCACCGCCTCGTGGAATGCGCCTTCGTCACGGTAGCTCCAGACGTAGTTTTTCAGGGCCTTGAGTTCGACACAAAGCTGGTCCGGCACATAGGATAAGGTCAGTTCGGCAAAATCGGGCTGACCGGTCTTCGGACACAGACAAGTAAACTCGGGAATGCGAATGCGAATGGTATAATCGTGCGCTGGCTGCGGGTTGGGAAAAACCTCAAGTTCCCGGCTGGGATGGCTGGGCATTGGACAAGTACCTTCGGATCATTGAACGGGCCCGTAGATTAAAACAAAAACGCAGGAATCAGGGCGTCAATGCGACTGACCGCAATAAAACTTTCAGGCTTCAAGTCTTTTGTCGAGCCGACCACGGTTAAATTTCCGTCCAATCTGATGGGGATTGTCGGACCGAACGGTTGCGGCAAATCGAACATCATCGACGCGGTGCGCTGGGTCATGGGCGAAAGCTCGGCCCGGCAATTGCGCGGCGAGTCCATGAGCGATGTGATCTTTGCCGGCTCCAGCTCGCGCAAGCCAGTTGCGACCGCCACCGTTGAGTTGATGTTCGATAATTCCGATGGCCGGGCCGGTGGTGAATACGCCGCTTATAGCGAGATCTCGGTCAAGCGCCAGGTCAGCCGCGACGGCCAGTCCGGCTATTTCCTCAACGGCACCCGCTGCCGGCGCAAGGACATTACCGACCTGTTTCTCGGCACCGGCCTGGGTCCGCGCAGCTACGCGATTATCGAGCAGGGCATGATTTCGCAAATTGTCGAGGCGCGGCCGGAAGAACTGCGTGGCTTTCTGGAGGAGGCGGCCGGCATTTCGCGCTACAAGGAACGCCGGCGCGAAACCGAGAACCGTATCCGGCACACGCGCGAAAACCTCGAGCGGCTGAAGGATCTGCGCGACGAGGTCAGCAAGCAGCTCGAAAAGCTCAACCGCCAGGCCAAGGCGGCCGAACGCTATCGCAAGCTGAAAAAACGCTATCGTCAGGACGAAGCCCGGCTGATCGCATTGCGCTGGCGCGAGCTGCAAGCGCGCGAAAAGCAGGAATCGCAGACCCTCAAGGACGTCGAAAACCGACTGCAGGAAGCGCTGGCACGCCAGCGCACGGCGGAAAAGGAACTCGAATCCTTGCGCCAGGGGCAGCACGAAGCCTCGGACAAGGCAGCGAAAATTCAGGGTGAGCTGTATGAAGTCGCCGGCGAAATCGCCCGGCTCGAACAGGCGATTGAACACCAGCGCGAAATCCGCCAGCGCCAGCAGGCTGAATACACCGAAACCGAAGGCCAGCTCAACGAACTCAAGCAGCACCTGGTGCTGGACAAGGCCCAGGTCAGCGATACCTCGGCCCTGATCGCTGATCTCTCGCCCAAACTCGAAGTCGCGCGCAATGAAGAACGCCAGGCGGTCGAGCGGGTCGAGCAGGCCGAAACCGCGCTCAATCACTGGCAGACCCAGTGGCAGGAACATCAGAACCAGGCCTCCCAGGCACGCAACCGAGCCGATCTGTTGCGCCAGCGCATCGAGCACCTGGACGACCGCATGAACCGCGCCGCCGAGCGCCTGAAATCGCTGGATGCCCAATCCGGTGAACAGGCGACTTCCAGTCTGAATGAGGAAAAGCAGAAGGCCGAGGAAGCCCTGGCTGCCGCCGACCGCCAGCTCAATGAGGCGCGCGAGGCCGCCGAGACGGTCCGGGCCAACATCGAAGAGCAGCGCTCGCTGATCGAAACGCTGCGCAATGAACTTGAGCAGGCGCGTGCCCGCCGCCACGAACGCCAGGGCCGACTGGAATCCCTGCGCGTGCTCAATCGCAGTGGCGATGAATCCAAATCGCTCAAGCGCTGGCTGACCGACAACCAGATCGATCCCGACGCACGCGTGCTCGACCATATCGAGGTCAGCGACCGTCACTGGACTCGGGCGGTGGAAACCGTGCTGTCGTCCTGGCTGAAAGCCGTGCGCGTCGACCAAACCGATGCGGTACTTGGCGAGAATCTGCCCGAGGCCGGCCTGATGCTGGCCGACCAGCGCGCCAGCAACAGCGTCTCCGGCACATTGTCGGAAGTGGTTGCCGACGCCGGCGCGCTGGGCGCCATTCTGGCCCAGGTCAAGCGCGCCGACGATCTGGCCCAGGCGCGCGCCATGCTGGGTTCGCTCAATGACGGCGAATCCGTCGTCACCCCGGATGGCATCTGGCTGGGTCCCGGCTGGTTGCGCCAGGCACCAGCGGGCGAGGGCGAGGCCGGATTGCTGCAGCGCGAGCAGGAAATTCGCGAGTTGGGCGAGCAGATTGCTGCCGATGCCAAAGCCGTCGAATTCATCGAGAAGCGGCTGGCCGATGCACGCAGCGCGCTGACCGACCAGGAAGCCCAGGCACGCGACGGCGATGCGGCCATCCAGGATCGCCAGCGCGAGCGGGCCCAGATTCATGGTCAACTGACCGGCATCAATTCGCGCCTGGAAACGCTGGAACGCCAGCGGCTTGCTGCCGACACTGAACGCCAGGAACTGGCCGGACGCCAGGAAGAAGATGCCCGGGCGGTCGCACAATCGCGGGCCGAGATGCAGGAAGCATTGAATGCAATGGAAAAGGCCGAAGCCGGCCGCGAGCCATTGCGTGCCGAGAAAACGCGCCTGGACGAGGCCCGTGATACGGCCAGAAAAGACCAGCGCGACGCGCGCGAGCAGCGCGAAAGCCTGTCACTCAAGCTCGAGTCCGGAAAAGCCGGGCTGGAATCCCTGCGCCAGTCGATTGCGCGCATGGACAACCAGGTCGGCCAATTGCAGACGCGTTATCTGGAATTGAGTCAGGCCCTGGCCCAGGGCGATGAGCCGGTACGCGAACAGCAGAAAAAGCGCGATGCCCTCCTGGACCAGCGCCTGGCGATCGAATCGCGCCTGCGCGATGCCCGGGCCCACCTGGAAACCCTGGAAGCCAACTGGCGCGAGCAGGACCAGGCTCGCCAGGCCGCTTCGTCCGAGTCCGACGAGATTCGCGAAGAACAGTCACAACGCCAGCTCGCGCTGAAAGAAACCCAGCTCAAATCGCAGTCCTTGAGCGAGCGCATTGACGAGCTGGAAGAAAACCTGGAAACCCTGCTGGCTGATCTGCCCGAAGGGGCGGCCACCGAGCAGTACCAGAACGAGCTGGAAAGGCTCGAAGAGAAAATCCGCAAGCTCGAACCGGTCAATCTCGCGGCAATTGAAGAAGCTGAAGCCGAGGCCGAGCGCATGGCCTATCTGGACCGCCAGCATGCCGATCTGGAAGAAGCGCTGGATACGCTGGAAAAAGCGATCGCCCGCATCGACCGGGATTCACGCACGCGGTTCAAGGAAACCTTCGAGCAGATCAACAAGAACATGGAAACCCTGTTTCCGCGTCTGTTTGGCGGCGGTCACGGTCACCTGGAAATGGTCGGCGACGACTGGCTGTCGGCCGGCGTGGCCATCATGGCGCGCCCACCCGGCAAGCGCATCGCCCGCATTCACCTGATGTCG